>JBGSWK010000035.1:0-140733 GCA_041752475.1 Pyrinomonadaceae bacterium
AAGCCGCGCGGACGCCGGGCGGCGGACCGCAGGCCGCGGCCCAGACTCCGGCGCCGTCGAGTTCGAATTACCCGGTCGGGATGCAGCCTGAAAAGAACGTCGTCGATGATCTCCGCGGCGGAGATTCGCAGTTCGAAAGCGTTCGCAATGCGGGATTTACGACGGCGCTGACGGTCGGGCGCGACGGCGTTTTCAACGGTCAATCGGCGGTCATCAACCTCGCCGGTGAAACGGTTTCGGCGCTCGTGATAAAAGACGGATTCGGGCAGCACTTCAGTTTCCGGACGATTCCCGGCGGCTATCCGGCGTCGCTTCTCGGTACGTTTTCGGCGTTCAGGCAAATGATCCTCGATGCGCGCCGCCTTCAAAGACTTGAGGCGGCATATGCGGCCAACCCGCGCGGAATGAAGCGTCCCGAAAGCGACCGATCGCTCGAGGCTCTCTACCCGGTCATCAACGGATCGGTCCCGGTGATCTTCAACGCCAATACCGAAAACGAGATCGTCCGATCTCTCGACCTCGCGAAGGAACTCGGTATCAAGGCGATCATCGGCGGCGGGCTGGAAGCCTGGAAGCAGGCCGACCGTTTGAAGGCACAGAACGTGCCGGTCCTGCTTTCGTTGAATTTTCCAAAACGTACGGCAGCGGCGTCGCCGGATGCGGACCCCGAAAGTCTCGAGGTTCTCAGGCTTCGCGCCAACGCGCCGAAGGGCGCCGGTGTGCTTTATCAAAAGGGAGTGAAGTTCGCATTTCAGTCCGGCGGACTCTCGTCGCCGGCCGACTTTTTCACGAACGCCGCGAAAACCACCGAAAGCGGACTCTCGAAGGACGCCGCGCTTCGGGCGATGACATTGGCCGCCGCGGAGATCCTCGGCGTCGATAACCGTCTCGGGAGCATCGAAGCCGGTAAGATCGCGAATCTTTTGGTGACGCGCGGCGACATTCTGACAAAGGACCGCGTAGTGACGCATGTCTTTGTCGACGGCCGGCTGTTCGAACAACGCCCGAAGCCTGCCGCGAACTCGAATCGGCCGACACCGACATCGTCGGCGGCAGTCGCCGGAGCGTGGCGAATTACCGTCGAGGTTCCGGGGCAGCAACTGGAAGGCAGTCTTGACCTGAAACAGGAAGGAACAAACTTGACGGGGACGCTGCAAACGGATGCGACCGGCAGTTCGCCGATCAGGGACGGAAGGATCGCGTCGGGGAGCATCAGTTTCACGACGACCGTGACGTTCGGCGGTTCCACTTTCGATCTATCGGTCACGGGCCGTGTCACGGGAAATCAGATCTCGGGAACGATCGACTCGCCGCAGGGCGCGATCCCGTTCAGCGGAACCAAGGTCCCTCAGGAATAGCAACAAGGAAGAAAAATGAAAAAGGCGATAGTTTTATTATTGATCATCTCGATCGGGCTTGTCTCGCCGGCGTTCGTCGCGGCGCAGACCGGAAAGGATGTTTTGATCCGGAACGCGACCGTCCTGACGGCAGTCCGCGGAACGCTCGAGAATACCGATATCCTGATACAAAACGGGAAGATCGCGAAGATCGGCAAGAACCTCAAGGCCGGGGCGAACGCCGAGATCATCGACGCGACCGGCAAGTTTGTTTCACCCGGCATCATCGACTGCCACTCGCACTCGATGCTCGACGCGATCAACGAGTTTTCATTTTCGGTGACCTCGATGACCGACGTCAGTGATGTCCTTAATCCGAACGACATCGCGATCTACCGGGCGCTCGCCGGCGGCGTTACGTCAGCTAATCTGCTTCACGGGTCGGCAAATTCGATCGGCGGTCAAAGCTCGACGGTCAAATTCAAATGGGGCAAGCCGGCGGCGGACTATTTGATCCCCGACGCGCCGAAGGGCATCAAGTTCGCGCTTGGAGAGAATCCGAAACGGACGCACGTCACGGTCCAACCGGGCCAGACGCCGCGCTATCCGCGGACGAGAATGGGCGTGATGGAGACGATCCGCGACGCGTTTGTCAGGGCACGCGATTACCGGCAAGCATGGACCGACTTCAAATCGGGCAAGACCAAGACCGAACCGCGCCGCGATCTGGAACTTGAACCCATCGTCGAGATCCTCGAAGGCAAAAGGCTCGTTCACGCCCACGGCTACCGTTCGGACGAACACTTGAATCTTCTGCGCATCGCCGATGAGTTCGGGTTTCGCATTGGAACTCTCCAGCACGGGCTTGAGGCCTACAAGATCGCCCCGGAGATCGCCAAACACGGCGCCGGCGTTTCGATCTTCACCGACAGCTGGTCTTACAAGTTCGAGGCTTACGACGCGATTCCTTACAACGCTTATATCTTGTGGAAGGCCGGCGTCGTCGTTTCGATCAACTCGGACTCCGACGAACGCATGCGGCGGTTGAACCTCGATGCGGCGAAAGTGATGAAGTACGGCGGCGTCCCCGAAGAAGACGCGCTCAAGATGATCACGCTCAATCCGGCGAAACAGCTCGGGATCGACAAGCGCACCGGCTCGATCGAGGTCGGAAAGGACGCCGATCTCGTGATCTGGAATGCTCATCCGTTCAGTGTTTACTCACGACCGGAAATGACGATGATCGAGGGCGAGGTTTATTTCGACCGGTCGAAGGACATCGAGCGCCGCGCCGAACTGGATAAGGAGCGGAAGGAACTTGAGACGCTCGACGTCAACAAGGCGCCGGGAAGCGGCACGACGCAACCGCGGGTGCCTTCCGAACGCCGGATCAAGGATCGCGACGAAGCGGATCAGGAACGAATTGGAGACAACTAATGAAGTTTGGGAATTGGGAATTTAGGTTTCGGACGTTGGCGTGCGCCGCGCTCCTCGTCGTTTGCTCGGTCGCCGCAACGGCGCAGTCCGACGGGTCGCAGCAGAATGTTCTGGGCAAGACCGGCACATTCGCCATCGTCGGCGCGAGGATCGTCACGGTTTCCGGCGCGGTCATCGAAAGCGGGACGATCGTTATCCGTGACGGCAAGATCGCGGAGTTCGGTCAGAACGTCGCCGTCCCTTCGGGCGCCGAGAAAATCGACGGAAAGGGCCTTTCGGTCTATCCGGGAATGATCGATGCCGGCACGAATATGGGACTTGCGGAGGTTCCGCTCGGCGGGAACGCGACGGTTGATGTCGCGGAAGTCGGCGAGATGAACGCGAATGCCAAGGCGATCACCGGGATCAACCCGTACAGTTCGCACATCAATGTAACCCGGGTCAACGGCATTACGACGGTGCTGTCGGCACCGACCGGCGGCATCATCGCCGGCCAGTCGGCGATCATCAATCTTTGGGGCTCGACACAGGCGGAAATGGCGGTTGTTCCGCAATTCGCTTTGGTCGTCAACTTTCCTAGAGTTTCAACTTTCGGCGGCTTCGGTCGCGGAGAGATCGACTTCAACGAGGCCGTCCGGCGTCGCGATACGCGGCTCGAACAACTCAGGCGGATGTTCAAAGACGCCGAGGTTTACGCGCGCGTCCGCGATGCCTACGACAAGGATAAATCGCTTCCGGCGCCCACGACCGATCTCGGACTCGAGGCGATGATCCCGTATGTACGCGGCGAGAAGCCGATCATTTTCACCGCCGAGCGCGAAACGGATATCAAAGCGGTCATCAAATTCGTCGAAGAGACCAAAGCAAAAGCGATCATCTGGGGCGGCCAGGAGGCGTGGAAGGCCGCCGATGGCTTGAAGAAGAACAACATCGCGGTGATCTACACGAACATCTACGATCTGCCGGTGCGCGATGACGACGCCTACGACGAATTCTTCCGGGCGCCGGCAAAACTCGCCGGAGCCGGTGTCAAGTTTGCGATTTCGACCGGCAACGCCGGCGGCGAAGTTCGCGATCTGCCGTATCACGCCGGACTCGCGGCGGCGTATGGATTGTCAAAAGACGACGCGCTGAAAGCCGTCACGCTCTTTCCGGCGCGTATCCTTGGGATCGACGACAAACTGGGATCGATAGACATCGGCAAGATCGCAAACCTCGTCGTCACCGACGGCGACCTGCTCGAGGCGCGGACGAACGTGAAATATCTTTTCATCAATGGACGGATGATCCCGCTTACGAGCCGTCATACGGAACTGTTCGAGCGGTTCAAGGACCGGATCAAGTAAAGGCGAACGGGAAAAGACGTAGGGGTTGACTGCGAAGTCTGACCTTCATCATTTGGAGATCAAGATTGGGATCGTCAGCGTGTGTAACACGCGCAAGGACGATAACACCACGTGAAGCGAAGCGAAACGTGGTGGACCGAAAACCGGAATAGAGCGTGTGAAACACGCGTAACTATCGCTTTTTGCAGAATGTTACGCGTGTTTCACACGCTCCGTTCTTATATCGCGAACCACACCACGCTCCGCTTTCGCTACGCATGGTGCTTTCGTCCTTGCGCATGCTACGCACGCTGAGAAGACTCCTAAGACGGCCTCTTCAGTGCACGTCAGTTATCAGCTTTCACCTATCCGTTCTCAACTATTCCGGAAACCCGGTTCAATTCTCGACAAAATTCAGCGACGCCGAATTCAGGCAGTAGCGGTCACCGGTCGGCGGCGGGCCGTCGGTGAAAACATGTCCCTGGTGACCGTCGCAGCGCGCGCAGCGGATCTCGATGCGGATCATCCCGAACTTGGTGTCCCGGACGTATTTCAGGTGTTCCTTGTCGAACGGCGCGTAAAATGAAGCCCATCCGGTGCCGGAGTTGAACTTTTCGTCGGAACGGAACAACGGCAGGCCGCAGAGTTTGCATTCGTAGACCCCGTCGGTCTTGTTGTCCGTCAAGTTTCCGCAAAACGCGGGCTCGGTTCCGTGATCGATCAAAACGCGGTACGATTCCGGGTCAAGTTGCGCGGCGAGTCGCGCGCGTTCGTCTTCCGACAGATGGGTGATGTCGTAACCCGATTCAGATGTTGTCTTTTCTTCGGTCATATGAATGAATGATTGCAGAACTCGGCCAAATACTCAAAAACAGGTCCGCTTCCAAATTCGGTTGCGATTCGTCTATAATGGCAAAGTCCTTTTCTCGATAACTTTATTCCAAACGCTATGAAAATAAGACCCCTATTTATTTCCGTGCTATTTCTGTGCCTTGCGGTGCCGGCGTTGGCCCAGCTTGGCGAGGTTCAGTTTTCCAAATTGTCGAAAAGCGCAGACGGTTCGACCGAATTCAAATCGGGAGAATATATTTTTGCGCACGTCCAATTCAAACAGCCGGTCGTGTCTTCGCTGACGCTCAATGACCGGCCGGTGACCTTCGCGACCGAGTTTTACAAAGACGGCAAACTCCTGGAAGAAGAGATGTTCGGCTTTGACGTGGACAAGGTGAAATCTTCCAAAATCGACAAACTCGTGATTCCCGTCATTTCGGATCCGGCCGGCGACGTCCCGACCTGGGGCAAGAACCTTTTTGCTTTCCGCCTGCCGGCTGTACTTGCGGATCTGCCGGCCGGAACCCATGAGATCGAGTTCAAACTCAAGTCTTACAACTATAAAGACGCGGGCGAGGTGATGGCGTCCGGTAAATTCACGCTGGTCACGGATGCCGGAGCGCGCGCTTGGTATAAGGCGAATGAAAAGGACTCCTACACGGCGCTCAGCCAACGCGGAGTGACCGCGGTCGTCGTCAGCGAACGCGACGCGGCACTTGGAGTCGTCGGCGGAAAGAGCGTCGTAACGCTGGTCAATAATTGCGGCCGCAGCGTTTGGATGCGGAAAAGTGGAAGTTCTGACAAGCGCGAGTATCGGCTCGCTCCCGGTCAGGAGATGAAGTACGACCGCGATGGCGGTTATCTCGAGGAATGGAACTTCGGGACCAAGAAATGGACGACCGTGACGAAGGTCTTCGCACCAAACGCCGCCGGAAAGGCGAACATTTGCAAGTAAACGCAAATTAGGCGATAGAAAGCTGATTGCCCGCGAAAAACGCGAAAGAGCTTTATTTTTCGACAGTTTTTCGTTTGTTTCGCGGGAAAGAAATTCCCTGAGAGCAATCCGGGGAAAGAACTTTGGCTGACCGGCGACGTGAGTTTCCGGCGGCCATTTTCATCTATCCCGGAATCCGCAATGGAAAGACTGCCGACGAATTTCCGCGAATCCGCGCGAATAAGACCCTATCCGAACCCGCACCGATAAAGCGTTTTTCGACATTTGACCCGATTTCAAGACCCCGTTTCTGTCGCAGCGCTTTGGTCCAGATTTCCATTCATGCGGATTCGCGGAAATTCGCGGGCAAGATTTCCCTATCGCGTAATCCGGGTCTATTGGATTCGTCGGCATGTCGCAGCCGTGCGGGTCAACTCGTTTGTGACGGCTGACTTCGGCGTTGTCGTGAACCGAACTACGGTCGGCCTCGGCGGCGGCGGGCGCCGATGAAGAGAATCAAACCGATCACGGAGGCCGCGGCGACCGCTCCGACGATCAGCTGCATTCCGGAAATTCCGTGCCTGATCCGCGGAACCGTCTCGTAATCCCCGACGACCGTGAACGAGGCCCAATAAAACGGGGACCGAAAGCGCTCGTTTTGACGGAGCGCGAGCTGTGCGTCACGCAGTGCCTGAGACGTCGATCCGGCGTTTCGTCCGAGAGAATCGTAAAAATATCCCATCAGCTTGAGCGTTGCCGTGTCTTCCACCTTCCAGAGGCTGGCGACGACGGTTTTTGCGCCGGCCGAAAGAAACGCCGTATTCAGACTCCGAAGTCCCTCGCCGCGGACGTCTTTCCCGACCGCCGTTTCGCAGGCGCTCAAGACGACAAGGTCAGCGTCCAACCCGAGGTCGTAAATATCCTGAAGCCGTACCAACTGGTTCACCGGCGTGCCATCAGATTTGAACCCCGCAAGCGCGATGCCCGAAAGTTCAGGCCGCAGTTCGTTGATTATCGCGTGGGTGGAAAAATGGATGATGCGATAGCGCGACATTTCCTGACGCAGGAGGTTCGCCCGGCTCGCCTCAAAGCCGCTTAGGAGAGTCGAATTGCGGCTCCCGAATTGCTCGACGATCTCCCGCCCCTCCGTCTCGGACGCCGGAAGTCGGACGAGTTCGGCAAGCGATTCGGCGAAGCGAAAACGATCGGGTGAACCGCGATTCTCCGACCGCTCAACAACTGCCGACAAACGCGGGTCCGACTTATTGAATACGGGGTCTGCAATGACCAGAATCTCGCCGGGACCGCGGTCGGATCCGGTTGCGCTGCGGGAAAGACGCTGAAGCGTTTGGGCGGACGGTTGATAACTGATCTGGTTTGAAACGAGAAGCGGTTCGCCGTCGGCGGCGCTCGGCGCGGGCAGCGCTGAAAGCGGAAAGTACTGCAATTTGCCGTCCGGTACAACGATCAGTCGGCGCCCCGGGGTCAATTCTTTTACATTGCTGAAGAGCATCTTGGAAAGTTCCGCGGAACCCGCGTCGAACTCGCGTTCCGCGTCTGCGACCTTTTGTCGATACTCTTCGATCGAGAGACCTTCGGTCGTCCCCTGCGTCGCCAAAAGGACGCGAAGCCGGCCGACCGCGGACTCGATCTCGGCGCGCGGAGGGAGTTCGTAGGTAGCGATCCCGTCACTGTCGACCGCCCACAAGTAGCTCCGCTCGGTACCGAGCGCAAACTCGAGCAGCAGCGAGCCGTCGGCCAAATATCGCTTTTGGAATGCCGCGATATCGAACGCCTCGGGATCGACGATCGACGAATATCCGGGACTCGCCTCTTTGAGCGTCGCCCGGACCTCGTCCAGTTCGTGGTTCAGATCCGCGATCTGCCGGTCCATCGTTTCGATCTCGCCGGCCGGGGCGCCGTTGGCCAGAAGATCGGTCAGCGAATCGCTTTTGAACGCGAGCAAAGTCTTGAGTTCCTTCTGTTTCTTGAGAAGAGCCGGATCGGCGGCCTTCGAAAGATCAGCTTCGGCGGCGCGCAGTGTTTCGACCAGTCCGCGGGCGCGCGACATTTCGGTCAGCCGAAGCGCTTCAACGGCGAATGATCGATCTCCGGATCGCCGCGACTTTTCCATCAAGAGTTCAACACCCAGTTCGTATCGCTCATAGACCGCCGAAAGATAATTGCTGCGCATCCCGCCGTTGACGACGTTTGAATAAGCGGCTTCGCTCAGCCCGAGCGATTCGCGGATAGAGGCGAGCGCGCCGTCGACGTCGCCCTCGGCCTTGGCGATCTTCGCGAGGTAGAAGAGATTGACGGCGGCATTCGACGAATCCTTGATCCGGCGGTTTGTCGCGAGCGCGGTTTCGATGAACCTGCGGGCGCGCTTGCGGTCGCCGCTCTCAAAATAAGCGAGTCCGAGCGCGTTCTCGATTTTGGTCATTCTGATCTTTCTCGGGCGAAGGATCGATTCTGCCCGTTCGAGATGACCGATCGCGATATCGAAACGACCTTCAGCCATCGCAAATTCTGCCAGCGTATCGGCGATCATCGCCTGATGGAACGAATCGTTCGTCTCGCGCGCGAGACGTTCGGCCTTGGCGATCATTTCCTCGCGCCCGGCGCGATCGCCCTTTCGCGAAAGGACCAACGCGACCGTGATCATCGTCGTCAGCCTTCCGGGCGGCGAATTGGCCTCTTCGTAAAACCCCAGCGCCCGCATCAGATAGGTTTCATCGAGCACGGCGTCGCCGTATTGCCTGTAGATCGTCGCGAGCGCGATCGAGAGTTGGGCATGTACGTAAAAGTCGAGGCCGTCGGGGAGGAGTTTTTCCATCCGCTTGAGATGATCTAGCGATTTCGAAGTTTCGCCCGTAAGTCCGTAGATGAACGAGACGGCGTAAAGCGCGAGCGCGGTCCCGCGCCGATCGCCGTCGGCCTCGCACCGTTCGAGCGCATTCTGCGCCGTTTGCAGGGCGGTCACCGGATCGTCGCTCCGCATATATGCGTACGCGAGGAGAACGAGGGCCCGATTGCCGGTTTCCCGCATTCCGATCTCGTCGGCGAGCCTCGCCGCTTCGGCAAGGTCGCGGACAGCGTCGGCGGGACGTCCAAACCAGTAGTTGAATTCGCCCGAAGCGAGCAGGACGTCCGCGCGGGCGGTTTCCGATCCCGACCGCGCCGCGGCGTCGCTTGCCGCTTTTGAGTACTTCGACGCTCCCGCATAATCGCCCGCCGCGACTGACATCCGGACCAATTCGGCCAGTACGCCGGCTTCGGCTGTCGCGTCGGATGACGACTTCGCGCGTTCAAGTGCGCTGCGCAAAGATTTGAAAGCGGCGTCGAACTCTCCGAACCACTTGCGGATCTGACCGGATCGGCGGAGACAGGCCGCCGCCCGAACCGGATTGCCGTCGCGTTCCCAGGCTTCGGCGGCCGAATCGAACGCTTCGATCGCGGCCCGTGCCGATTCCTTGTCCCAGGCACGGCGGAGAGTTTCGGCGCGTGATTCGAGGTCGGCGGCCGAGGTCTCGCCCGCGTGCGCCGCCCCGCAAAACGCGAACGCAAAAAGCAGCGCGAAGAGCGGGGCATATCTGTGAAAGATTATTGAATGACGGAAGTACACGGCTTGAAACGCCGACTATTGTCGTTCATTTTCGGCCGATTAACAACTTTCGCAATCGGCCGATCGGCAGCGTGACCGCTAATCCGGCATTTTAGATGTTGCCGGCGGACCGTCACCGCCGGCGTCAGTTGAATCCGACTCGGCCGGGTTGCCGCGCCGCGTAAATCCGGTGATATTCCACGGACTTTCGACGTTGCGGAATTTTTCCGGACCGCTGAGGACACGCTCGTACCGCAAGCCTCCGCGAAAGTATGGGTTGGTCGGAACGCGAGTTTCGGGCGCGTCCTGACTCATCGGCGCGAGGTTGCCGGACGAAGACCGAAAAGCGGGATTTATCGGGATCCTTGTCTGATACGCGGGCGCTTGTCCCGCGTAGAACGCGGGTTCGAGTCTTGCATCCGTCGCCCGCCGACCGATTCGACGGGTGAATGTCTCGAGGTAAAATTCGAGGAAATTCTTCCACTCGCGTCCGGAAGCGGTTTTCCTGACGAATCGCAGAGTTTCGAAACTCGGCCGCGCGGCGCGATACGACTCGGCAGACCACGGAAAGAAAACGGCGATCCCGTTCGAGTACTGGTATTCGCCGCCGCTGAAGCCGCTGATGATAACGGCATCCCGAACGGCCTTTTCGGTGGACCGGCAAAGTTCGACGATTTTGGCGAGCGCCGGAATCGGCTCAGTCCCTGTTTCGTCCGACTTGGACCTGACTTCCGTCCTCAGTTCCCGGCAAAAATCGGCGAGATCGACGTTCTGCTCGGAGAAGTACGACTGACAACGCCAGTGGGCCTGGACGATCGCGTCGCGGAGCATCCGGTTCGCCGCGACGCCGTCGTCTTGAATGACTTGAAGCAGGTGCGATGCGAGGCGGGAGAATTCTCGGTCAAGGGCGCCGAGTGCATTGAGGTCGATCGCGGACAGATCGACCGAGACGCCGCCAAGTCCGAGCGCGCTTTGCGACCGCACGAAATCGAGGACGAAATTCTCGGCGATCGCGGCCGTCGCTTGTTTGCCGTTGGCGCTTGCCAAATTGCCGAGAAGACGTGCATAGCTCCAGCCGGCGTTCGGTGTTCGGCCCTCGGACGCGATCATCGTTTCGGCGCACGGAGCAAATTCCTGGGCGACTTCGAGCATTCCCATCAAACAGCTGTCAAAACCGAGGATGGACAGTTTCTGACCGAGGACGACCTCGGTGTCGCGGGCGATCTCCGAGGGCCTCAGTTCGGCCCAGTTCCGTCGTCGGCGAAGCGCCTTTTCCTCATCAACGGCGACGGAAAGTTCCGGGCCGGTTTGGGTGATCCGTTCGAGCGCCCACGCCATCCGCGGAATGGTCAAACTCCCCTTGGCGCTGTCGTCCGTCATCAGGCCGAGATCGTGGAAGCCGGCGCTGTGCCCCGAAAAAATAAGCGCATAGCGGTCGGCTTTCCGTCCGCGAACGATCCGGCCGCCGTCGAGGTATGTGACGCGATTGACGCACCAGTCGACGAAGTTTACGACGGCGCCGGCGTTTGCGGAATTCTCCTTCACGCCCTCGTCCGAGGCGTAAAGCTTCGGACTGACGTCAGCCGAAACGTGAAAAACTTCGGGCGCATCGGTCGAAAGGTCGCAGTAAACCGTCGGCACATCCGGCGCCGAGCCGTCAAAATAGACGAGGAGATTGACGTTGCTGCCGATCTCCGCTTGATCTTTGAGTGATTGGATGGCCCGCGCCATATCCGCGCTGAGATTGTTGTCGCCGGCCATGTAGACCATTATGGTCCAGTCCTTTCCATTGTTCATTTTGTAATTTCCTTATAAAACTTGGGTTTCGGGTTAATTCTGGCGGCAAGATGATGGGAGCCGTTTTCGGTCCGGCGCCGGGGCATCCGGATCGGAAATTCGCCGATCCAAACCGCTTTCTCCAAGTAGGAAATGACTTGTCGAACCGGGAACCGGAAATCCTTAAGAAAAAAACCTGACCGAGGTCGTGAAAAGAAGTCGGGAAACGTTTTTGCAAAACGGTTGCGCGGTTATCGGCGCGGCGATTATTTTTGTATAATTCTTGGGATTTATGCCGAAACGCACTGATATCAAAAAGATACTGATCATCGGGTCCGGGCCGATCGTCATCGGACAGGCCTGCGAATTCGATTATTCCGGCACACAAGCGTGCCGGGCGCTGAAACAGGAAGGCTTCGAGGTCGTGCTCGTCAATTCAAATCCGGCGACGATCATGACCGATCCCGAGATCGCGGACAAGACTTATGTCGAGCCGCTGACGGTCGAAACTGTTGCGGCGATCATCGAGACCGAGCGTCCGGACGCGCTGCTTCCCACGGTTGGCGGGCAAACGGGTCTGAATCTTTCGGTCGCGCTCTACGAAGAGGGGATTCTCGAAAAATTCGGGGTCAAACTGATCGGCGCGAACATCGATTCGATCAAGGTCGGCGAGGATCGCGAACTTTTCAAAAAAGCGATGGACGAGATCGGGATTCCAAGCGCCAAGGGAGGTTTCGCGCATAACTGGGACGAGGCGAAGCGGATCGTCGAGACGACCGGCTATCCGGCGATCATCCGGCCGGCGTTCACGCTCGGCGGAACGGGCGGCGGAACTGCGTACAATCCTGAAGAGTTCGAAGAGATCGTCGAAGGCGGGCTCGCGGCGTCGCCGATCTCGCAGGTCTTGATCGAGGAATCGATCCTCGGCTGGAAGGAATTCGAACTCGAAGTGATGCGCGATCTCAACGACAACGTCGTCATCATCTGCTCGATCGAGAATTTCGACCCGATGGGCGTGCACACCGGCGATTCGATCACCGTCGCGCCGGCCCAGACGCTGTCCGACGTCGAATACCAGCGGCTGCGCGATATGTCGATCGCCTGCATTCGCAAGGTCGGAGTCGAAACGGGCGGATCGAACATCCAGTTCGCCGTCAACCCGGAAAACGGCGACGTCCGCATCATCGAAATGAATCCGCGGGTCTCGCGTTCGTCGGCGCTGGCGTCAAAAGCGACGGGCTTTCCGATCGCGAAGATCGCCGCCAAACTTGCGGTCGGCTACACGCTTGACGAGATTCCGAACGATATCACGAAGAAAACGCCGGCGAGTTTCGAGCCGACTATCGACTACGTCGTCACGAAGATCCCGAAATGGGCGTTCGAGAAGTTTCCGGGTGCCGAAGACGTTCTCGGAACGCAGATGAAATCGGTGGGCGAGGTGATGGCCATCGGCCGGACTTTCAAGGAATCGCTGTTCAAAGGGCTGCGCTCGCTCGAAGCGGTCAAGCCACTACGGCTCGAAGATGTTCCCGACCCGGTTCTGCAGCGCAAGCTCGCGCGGCCCAACTCGCAGCGATTTTCGTATCTGACCTACGCGCTCAGAAGCGGCTACACCATCGACGAAATACATCGTCTGACGAAGATCGATCCGTGGTTTCTTGAGCAGCTGCAAGAGGTTATGGTGCTTCAGGCGCGCATCGACGGCCGCGATCTGGACGATGTTCCGAGCGAGATCCTGAGAACGGCGAAAGAATACGCGCTGTCGGACCGGCGCGTTTCGTATTTGACGAGTTCGACCGAGGCCGACGTACGCAAGCGACGAAAAGATCTTGATATCGTTCCCGTTTACAAGCGGGTCGATACCTGCGGCGCGGAATTCGAATCGCACACCCCGTATCTTTATTCGACATACGAGGAAGAATGCGAGGCGGAACCGACCGGACGGCGGAAGATAATGATCCTCGGCTCGGGCCCGAACCGCATCGGACAGGGAATCGAGTTCGATTACTGCTGTTGCCACGCGAGTTTTGCGCTGCGCGACGCCGATTTCGAAACGATCATGGTCAATTGCAACCCGGAGACCGTCTCGACCGACTACGACACTTCGGACCGTTTGTACTTCGAACCGTTGACCTTTGAAGACGTGATGAACATCGTCGAAACCGAAAGACCGGAAGGGGTGATCGTCCAGTTCGGCGGCCAGACGCCGCTCAATCTTGCCGATCGGCTTCACGCCGCGGGGGTTCCGATCATCGGCACGTCGCCTGATTCGATCGATCTCGCGGAAGACCGCAAAAGGTTCTCGGCGTTGCTCCGGAAACTCGAGATTCCGCAGCCGGCGAACGGCACCGCGGTCTCGCCCGAGGAGGCAAAGGCAGTTGCCGCCGAGATCGGCTATCCGGTCGTCGTCCGCCCGAGCTTTGTCCTTGGCGGACGCGCGATGGCGATCGTTTATGACGAGGCGACGCTTGACGAATATATGCGTTCGGCGGTCGACGCGTCGCCGGAGAAGCCGATCCTCGTCGATAAGTTTCTCGAGCGTGCGGTCGAGATCGACGTCGATGCGCTTGCCGATGAAACCGCAACGGTCATTTGCGGGATCCAGGAACATATCGAAGAAGCCGGGATTCATTCGGGAGATTCGTCGAGCGTTCTGCCGGCGCAACGGATCGCGGTCGAGCATCTTGAAACGATCCGGCACTACACCGAAAATCTCGCGAAAGCGCTCAAGGTCGTCGGATTGATGAACCTGCAGCTCGCGATCAAGGACGACCGCGTTTACGTCATCGAGGTCAATCCGCGCGCTTCGCGGACGGTTCCGTTCGTCGCCAAGGCGACGGGCATACCGCTGGCGAAGATCGCGTCGCTCGTGATGGCCGGCCACAAGAAACTGGCGGATTTCGATTTGCCGGCAGTTTTGTCGGTTCCAAAGGTGTTCGTCAAGTCGCCGGTTTTCCCCTTCAAGAAATTCGCGGGAGTCGATCCCGTCCTCGGGCCGGAAATGCACTCGACGGGCGAAGTTATGGGTGTCGGCGAGACATTTGGCGAAGCTTACGGGAAGGCGATGGAAGGCGCCGGACTGGTCCTGCCGCTTTCGGGCAAGGCTTTCATTTCGGTCAACGACGCGGATAAGGGACAGGCGGTCGTGCTCGCCCGGCGTTTGAATAAACTCGGGTTCGATCTGATCGCGACCTACGGCACGGCGCAGCGCCTTCGCGAGGTCGGACTTCGGTGCGAATCGGTGTTCAAAGTGAACGAGGGCCGGCCGAATATCGCCGACCTCATCAAACAGGGCGAGATATCGCTGATCATCAACACGCCGCTGGGTCAAACGTCGCATTACGACGAACAGGCGATCCGCAAGGCCGCGCTCCAGTTCAACGTTCCGTGCGTCACAACGATCACCGGCGCGGACGCGCTTATCGAAGCGATCAATACCAAAAAATCTCAGGAACGGGTTTCGGTCCGAAGCCTTCAGGAGATTCACGGCGTTGGCAAATCGCTGATGGTGAATGGATAATTGCGAGCCTCCGGATCGCAAACAAGCCGTATCGAAGCAATCCGATCAGTTCTCCGAACCGGTTTCGAGGAATTTCCGCGGCAGGTTCTCAATCGATCAAGATCAGTGAAATTACCCGTTTTGCAGCGCCCCGCGGGTGACACTCCCCGACGCCCAAAAACTATCTCGGTAAACTCCTTATAAACACTCCGTTATCTGAAGGCACGCACCTTGCGTTTCATCCGATTGTGACCGTGCGGAAACGCGGGATATTCGCGTCCGCCCGGACATGTCGCGTCGCCCGATTATGGCGATGAAACTGGAGGTTAACGATTATGAAAGCACAAATGAAGAAGGAAGTGCCGCCGAAGGAAACGGTCAAGGCTGAAGTTTCGGCGAAATACGTCGAAAACGTGGCAGCCAAGTCCCCGGAAAAGCATATCGAAGCCGCGAAACATGAGACACACATGAAGAAAGCGGACACGGGATTCGAAATGACCTGGACGAATCCGATGACGATGATGCGGAACTGGATGGACGATGTGGAGCGGGCGATGGCTGAATACAGCCTTTTCAACCGCTTTATGCCGACGACGATGACGCCGGATCTGTTTCGGCCCGCCCTGCGTATGTTCCGCGAAATGCCGCTGTGGAACGATCTCGCCGAGATGGCAAACCAATGGTCGCCGCCGGTCGAGATGACCCGGTTGGACAATGAACTGCTCGTCCGGCTCGATCTCCCCGGCGTCAACATGGAAGACGTCAAAGTCGAGATCGACGGTCACCGGCTGATGATCGACGGTGAAAGAAAGCACGACCTTGAGGAGAAGAAAGTGGGCTACTATCACAGCGAGAGGGTGTACGGCACGTTTCACCGCGTGATCCGGCTTCCGGAAGATGCCAAGACCGACAAGGCCGAAGCGCTCTTCAATAACGGGGTCCTCGAAGTGCGGCTCGAAATGCCGAAGCTCAAAGGCGCGGCTCGCCGGCTCGAGATCAAGGAAGCAAAGTAAGGAAACTCAGGCCAAAGTGGGGGCGTCGCAGCGACAGATCGCGGCGTCCCACCGATCAATACCGTTGAGGGAGGTGAATGATGAACAGCAGCAAACGGTACACGAATCTCACTTTCACCAAACGAGTCGACCATGAGCCGGGACACATTTGCGACAAGCATATGAGCGAACCGGCGGTCTGCAGAGACTGCGGCGCGATCTATCAGCGCGGTCACTGGACATTCGACAAACTGGTTCTCGGTTCAGATCGCTTCAAGGGCAAGGAGCCGACGCAGGTCGTCTGCCCGGCTTGCCAGCAGATGAAAACGGGGGAACCGGCAGGCTTCGTCTTCCTTGACGGCGATTTCTTTCGGGGGCACAGCGAAGAGATCAAGAGCCTGCTTTTGAACGAAAACGCGAAGTCGATGGAATCGAATCCTCTTGCGAGAATAATGAACTGGCACGCAACGAACCGCCGGATGATGGTGACGACGACGACCGAGCATCTGGCGCAACATCTCGGGCGCACGCTCCAGCGCGCGTTCGACGGCGACGTCCGTTATGATTTTTCGCACGAGAACAAATTGGCACGGGTCTATTGGCATAGAGACTAGCGATTTTGGATTGGGGATTGGCGATTTTCGATTGGCGATTTTGGGATTTGAGATTTCGGATTTGTGAATTGGGATTTGTGAATTGGAAATTTGGTAGGAGGGAATCTGGGATTCCGGAGTCCAAATCCCAGTTCCGAAATCCGAAATCCGAAATCCGAAATCCGAAATCCCCAATCCCAAATCGCCCCGGGGGTTAACGATGCGAGTACGAAGCGAATTTGACGGCGATCGGATCGAACGGAATCTTCCGACGGACATCGAAAATGACATCAACCGTTTCGAACTGGACTGTTCGATGTGCGGCCGAATGCAGTTTGTCGATCAATCGACATTCGATACATACCGGCGCGCGATCGAAGAAGACCTGGACAACCGGTTCGTCTGCCTCGATTGCGAGAGCGAGTTCGACGAGTTGGCGTTTGCGTAAGATCGGGTGATGCCCTTAGCAGGCAGAACGGCAGAAACGGACAACAGTCGCCTGATGTCCGTCGGCGCTGCAATGTTGCGGGAAGTGCGGCTCCCGAGGCCGGAGGACCGGCACGTGCGGGTATTCGGCGTGCCCGAGCCCGGAAGGATAAAGGCGGCAGACCGATCATGTCGCCCGCAACGCCGCGCCCCGGACGGGTCGCGGCGTTTTCCGCACTTCGCTTCGTCAAGTGCCGATGACTTCCTTATCGAATCGTGATATTTTGCGGGTAAGCGGGGAGGAAATCACGATGAGTTGGACCTGCGACGAATGCGGCTCGGAAAACAAACCGACTTTCAAGTTCTGTTTCGGTTGCGGAAGTCCGAAGCCGGGTTCACCCGCGCTCGTCGGCGCCAAAGAGTCCCCGAGCGTCCCGGCGCCGGCAGTTGATCTCGTTGAGGTTCCTAAGGAGACGGGATCGTCGACACCAAAGGCCGCGCAGAAACCCGTTCGGGCCTCGGACAGGGAATCGGGATGGCGATGTCACGAATGCTGGAAGTCGAATTCGGAAACGTCGACGAGCTGCGGCGAGTGCGGAACGGCGCGCAGGGCGAGCGAGCGTGCCTATATGCGCGACCGGGTATTCGGGATCTTCGGCGCGGTTGGAAAATGGCCGATCGTCCTGCTCTTGCTCGCGGCGATCGGCGCCGGTTTGATCGGGCTCTTCATTTATCTCAATCCGAAGCACGGAGAGAGCATTTTGGCGCCTGCGGGGCTTGAAGCGGAGATTCGGGCGAACCTGGATCGGTTATCGACGCGCCAGATCGAGGATTCGGCCTATTTCAACTGCTATTCAACATCGTTCGCCGGACGCACCGAGCCCGGCGGTTACGCGGCGATCGTCACGCTGGTGCCGCGCGCGACCAACGTCACGAATGCCAACATTGCGATCGGACCTGACAGCGACCGTTATTGGCGGTTCATCGCACATCGTGAAGGATATGGATGGCGGGTCGAAGGTTTCCGGGTCGCGGATGTAGGGTCGATCCCGGATCCTTGCACGGTAAAGTGATCATTCGTGCGGTCGCGGCCCACCCCGTCCGGCGATCAATTGAACGCCGCAGCCCTGGCAATAAGGTCGTCGAGCCCCGGCTCTTTCGGATTTCTCGGTTTTCCCGGATGAATGATTCCGACCTGGCAGCCTTCGGCGGCCTCGACCAATTGGCGGTAAGTGCCGGCAGCCGGATCGGCGATGTAGGCCTGCTTGTTCTCAGTGTAAACAAACATCTTCGAATTAACGTGAGTGCACTCGTTGCAGGTCGTGCAGCGAGACGTTTCGATGTAAGGATCGTCTCCGCGATCGGGTTCGACCTCTGGTTCCGATGCGGCCGCCTCTGCCGGCGGCGCTGATTCCGCGATCGGTTGGGTCAAGTCGGGTAATGACTCGCGGTTCCGGCGTTCTTCGGCCAGGAGCCGCTCTGCGTGCGAGTTGTGGATTCCGGCGAGTTCCTGAAGACTGTGCCACATCGACCGGCACCGGCGCGCTTCGAGCAGCAGTCGATTGTCGACGATGGCGCGCTGCAGGCGACTGTTCTCGTCGACGACGGTGACGACCGGGACCTCGTCCGCCAAAGTCTCCGCCGCGAGCGCCTCCTGAACGGAGATCAGCGCATCGGTCCACTGGCTTTTCGGGATGATCGCGTAATGCTGCGAAAACCGATCGTCCAGTGCCATAAAGTCCGCCGCGGTGAACGCAGAGTCCTCAACTCGTGCCTGGAGATCGGCATCCTCAAAATGCAAACGATGAACCGGCCAGTCCTCTTCAGGATCCGGATTGCCGGCGACGCTCAGGCGCGAAGCCCAGTCCGAACCGGCCGAAGGGTCGTAGACGATCGACGGGAAGACTCTCGATTCGGTCGCCGCGGCCGCCACAAGATATGCCGGGACGTCTCCCGTATGATCATTCGCCCCCGAAAATATGCTTAGCAGCGACGGCCCGTCGTAGGCGAGGCCGCGCAGCACCGACTCGCGCTTTTCGAAAAGGGAAGAGGCGCACGCCTGAAAAACAAAGACGTCGGTCAGTCCGAGCGCCGTATTGACGAGTTGGCGGGCTCGCAGACCGAGCGCGATATGTCCCTCGGCCACCGCCGACGATTCGAGCACATCGTCCGTCCTGACGAGGACGTTGAACGGCAGACCCGCGGCCAGAACTTCGACGATCTCCGCCGTTTCGGCCGCGTCGATCGTGCGGCCGTCGGTGCAGATCAGATAGTCCGGAAGCTGCCCGAGTTCGTCGGTTGTCAGGCCGTTCGCTCCGAAATCTTCAAAGAGCCGATCGTGGACCGCTTCTCGGTAATCGCCGGCGGCCTCGAGCTCGGCTATCGCCAGCGACTTGATCAGGGCGACGGCATCGGCCCGCCGTTCGTTATAAGCCCGGATCGCGTCGGCGCAATGGTCGAAGAAGAACTCAAACGGACGCGGCCAAGCTTCGGCAATTGCAAAGAACCGCTGTCGTTCAAGCACGTCAATCAGCGCGCGGATCCGCTCGCGGCGGCTTTCGGAAAGCTGAATACCGGGTTTCGATTCGACCAGGATCCGCGACATCGCATCGAAATCGAATGCGCCGGCAAATGACGAGCCGACTCCGGCGCGCAGCCGTTCCGGAGCCCGGCCCGCCGCGGAGTCATTCATCTCAGCGGCAAGGATTCCGCGAAGTTTAAGCAGCAGCCGCGCGGTCCGCCTTCCGAACTCCGCCGACTTCGTTCGCTGAACCGCATCCCACGCCGCACGCACGACGCGGGCCGGCAGTCCGCGGTCGGCATCGATCAGATCGCCCTCGGCCGAAAAGGCCCTCCAGAGCCGCATCGCGGATTCGCGGACGGTGTCGTCGTCGCAAGCCACCGAATCGGCGGCGGTATGCCACATCGTTGCGAAATCGCCCGGTCCGTTCGCTGCGAGTTCGCGTCGCAGCTGCGATTCGATCCGGTGCCCGTGCCGTGTGGCCCGGTCGCGTTCGACGCCTTCGGGAATATGCGCCGCGGCTTCGTCCACCAACCGGCTGAGCGAAAGCACCGTCCGGTCGGGCGAAGCACCGCGGTTGATGACGAGCGGAAAGTCGTATCGAAGTTCCGAAAGATCGCGATAGCGGGCGAACAGCGCCGGGCGAAACGATCGGTCAACGGGCGCGTAGTCCGACCCGCCGCGGCGGCCGGTCAGGTAAAAGGCGATCTGCTGTTGGAGCTTAACGTCCATTTCTCTGTTCCTCTAGGCATGTGCCGACTGCGGCCAAACGGTAAATTTGTCGAATTCGGCCTCGAGTCCGCGTTGCACGAGATCCGTTGTTCTGAGCCGTGTATCGTGACGCAGATCCTCGTAGCAAGGGACGTTCTCGTCGCGATACAGGATCCCGACCGGAATCGGATCGACCGACGATGCGACCTCGCGCGCCCGGTTCATATCGGACGGATCGTGCTCTTCGAGTTTCCGATAGGTCCGCGTCAGTTCGGAACTGATCTTGAGGCCGTCGTCGTGATGCAGCAGCAGCACTCGTTCGGGATCGTGAAGCCACGGATCCATCAGTTTCGGGAGCCATTCGGGGCAGCGCTGGATGATGCGCACGAACGAGAATCCCTTGTGATGGTACGCGGCCGAAATTGTTTGAAAAAGCAGTTCCGGAATCCAGTCAACGACCTGCGCGACGAACGAGACGTTGGCGATTCCAAGGGTTACGGTCAACGGATTAAGCGCTTCGAGAATTGTGCCACGGGGCGTAGTGTTCGATTTCAGACCGATAGGGGAAGTCGGCGATGCTTGTTTCTTGGTGAGTCCGTAGATCTGATTGTCGTGAAGCATCATCGTCAGATCCATATTGTAGCGGACGGCGTGGATCCAGTGCGCCGCGCCGATGCTGCAGCAATCGCCGTCGCCGGTGTTCACGAACACGGTCAGATCGGGACGCGCCAGTTTGACTCCCTCGGCAACGGGGAGCGCGCGGCCGTGGATGCCGTGAAATCCGTAAGTGTTCATATAGTGCGGCAGACGGCTGGAGCATCCGATGCCCGACACGAAAACGGTCTTTTCGGGCGCCAGCTTTTCGTCGCGGCACAAACGCTGGACGGCGGCGAGGATGGCGTTGTCGCCGCAGCCGCTGCACCATCGCGGAACGCCTTTCTGATAATCCTCGATCTCGTGGTGCTCGTCGTAAAGACGAAGCAGGCACTCGTTTGCGGTTGCCGTTTCGGTTCCGGTTCTCATTTCAGTTTCTCCAGGATGACGTTGCGGACGGTATTCGGTTTGAGCGGCGTGCCGCGGCATTCGCTCCAGCAATCGACATCGACCAAGTATCGCGAACGAAGGAGCATCGCGAGGGCCGAGTATCGTCGGTTGGTCTCGTCGATCATTTCGTCGGCCGGGTCGTCGCTCCAGTTGTTTTCGATCGCAATGACCTTTTTGAACCCCTGCAGGATCTCTTTTATACCCGGCGGCATCGGCTGGATGAAGGTCAGATGAAGCGAAGAGACGGCGAGTCCCTCGTCGCGGAGTTCCTCGATCGCCTCCTCGACCGCGCCCTTTGTGCTGCCCCAGCAGACGACAAGCAGATCGCCCGTCGGTTCGCCAAAGACCGTCGGCGGTTTGAGCGTCTTTTGAAGCGTCGCAAGTTTCAGGCTGCGCGCGCGCATCCCCTGCTGGTTGATCTCCGCGTCGTACGCGACGTGGCTGTTGACGTCGTGCGCGAGTCCGGTCAGCGTGTGCATCCCGCCGGGCTGGCCGGGGATGAAGCGCCGTGCGAGACCGGTCTTCGGGTCCCAGTCGTAGGGTTTGGCGCCGGGAGGTATGGCGCTCTGGTCGATCGGCGGCGCGAGCCAGGCCTCGTCAAAGTTCGGCCTTCTGAACGGCTGCTGCGATGTCGCCAGATTCGCGTCCGATAAGATGACGACGACCATATTGAAGGTTTCGGCGATCTTCCGCGCGGTGATCACCGAGTAGAAACAGTCCTCGATCGTTCCGGGTGCGATGACGACCTTCGGAGCGTCGCCGTGACTGCCGAAAATGGTCGTCATCAGATCGCCCTGTTCGGTCTTCGTCGGCTGTCCCGTGCTCGGTCCGCCGCGCATAACGTTGACGACGACGAGCGGGATCTCGCCCATCACGGCAAGCCCGATCGCTTCCTGCTTGAGCGAATAACCAGGACCGGAAGTGATCGTCACCGTGCATTTTCCGGCGTAAGATGCGCCGATCGCGAAAGCGCAGGCCGAGATCTCGTCCTCAGCCTGATGAACGACGCCGCCGATCTTCTCGAACGCGTCGCTCAGGTAATGCGACGCCGAGGTCGCCGGCGTGATCGGATACATCGCGCAGATCTCCATCCCTGAAGCCAGCACGCCGAGCGCCAGCGCCGTATTGCCGTTGACCACGATCTGCGGTTCGGCAGGCGGTTCGGATGGAATCTCGTAACGGAAGTCGAGATTGCTCTCGGCCCACTCAAAGCCGGCCTCGAGCAGTTCGATGTTCTTCCGGACGACTTGTTCCGATTTCTTCCCGAACGTCAGGCGAACCTGTTCGCGCGCAACCTGAAGATCGAGCGTGTAAGACGAAACCAGGATTCCGAGCGCGAACATATTCTTTCCCCTGCGCGGGTCCGGAACGTGCTTCAAACACTCGTCTTCCATTGGGATCTCGTAAACCCGATAGCCGGCGGCGACGAGTTGTTCGCAAGTTTCAATATAAGACTTCGCGATTCGGGGATCCTTGCTCTCGCGCCACATCGATTCCAGCAGGATCGTGCATCCCGGCTTGAGTTCACGCGACCGGACGCGTCCGAGCAGCACTTGCTCGTTGAACGCGACGACGAGATCGGTCTCGTTGCCGCCGTTGGTCACGGGTCCAGACGCCATTCGGATCCGGTTGCCGCTGGCGCCGGCGACGCTCCGCGCCGGCGGGCGGATCTCCGCCGGGATGATCTCGACGGTCCACACGCCGTGCCCCATCTGCGCGACGATCGAACCGAACGACTGGCCGCATTTCTGTGCGCCCTCGCCCGAGTCCGAGATGATCTCAACGATGTGTTCGGTCAAACGCGCCGAAACCCGGCGCGGCGGTTGAACGTCATTATTTTTGCTTGTTCCGGTATCGTCTTTCGGTGCCATAGTTTACGGTAGCCTCACACGGACGAAATTATGTTCGGGGGCGTCGAATCCGAAGATTGTTTCACTAACCGCCGCAGTCGGATTTGCATCCCGAATGCCGAGATAGCTCTTCATTCCGCGGGCGGCGCGTCTGCCTGCGCCCATCGCCTCGATGACGGTCGCCGCGCCGGTGACGATGTCGCCGCCGGCAAAGACTCCCGCGATCGATGTCATTAGATTTGCGTCGGTCTCGATATAGCCGCGTTTGTTCAGTTTCAGTTTTGAGGTCTGGCCGATGATCGGATTGGCGTTGGTGCCGATCGCGAAGACGACCTGGTCGGTTTCGATCTCAAACTCGGTGCCTTCGACCGGCACCGGACGCCGTCGGCCCGAATCGTCCGGTTCGCCGAGCTGCATTTGGATGCAGCGGATGCCGGCGACCGAACCTTCGCCGTCGTCGAGGACGGCGACCGGATTCGTCAGCCAGTGAAACTCGATCCCTTCCTGTTCGGCGTGATGGACTTCCTCGGCGCGCGCCGGGCATTCGGTCTTCGAACGGCGGTAAACGCAGGCGACCGATTCGGCCCCGAGGCGTTTCGTGACGCGCAGCGCGTCCATCGCCGTGTTGCCCGCGCCGACGACGACGACGTGTTTGCCGAGCGGTAAAGGCGTATCGACGTCAGGGAAGTTACGCGCCTGCATCAGATTGCAGCGCGTCAGCAGTTCGTTTGCCGAGAGGACGCCGTTTAACGAATCGCCGGGAATGCCGAGCATCGTCGGGTAACCGGCTCCGGTTCCGATAAAGACGGCGTGGAACCCGAGTTCCTCGATCATCTGTTCGATCGTGAAGAGCCGTCCGACGAGCGTATTGCACTCGAATTTGACGCCTAGTTGCTTGAGTTTGCCGATCTCCGCATCGACCACCGCGTTCGGCAGACGAAAGTCCGGGATCCCGTAGCGGAGAACGCCGCCCGCTTCGTGAAACGCTTCAAAGACGGTGACGTCGCACCCGGCCTTCGCCATATCCGCGGCGCACGCCATTCCGGCCGGACCGGAGCCGACGATGCCGACCTGAAACCGCGTCGGCTCAATGTACGGGACGTTGACCCATTCATTCTCGATCGCCAGGTCTCCGACAAATCGTTCCAAACGCCCGATCGCGACGGGTTCGAGCGATTCGCCGACGACGCAGACGCCCTCGCATTGGTTTTCCTGCGGACAAACGCGCCCGCAGACCGCCGGCAGCAGGTTCGTGCCGGTAATAACGTCATAAGCGCCGCGGAAATTCTTCTCGCCGATCTTCTGAATAAAGGCCGGAATGTCGATGTTCACGGGGCATCCGGCGATGCATTTCGGCTCCGGGCAGAACAGGCAGCGCTGCGATTCGATAAGCGCGTCGCTTTCGGTGTAGCCGCAGTTGACCTCTTGAAAATTGGTGATGCGGACCGCCGGTTCCAATTCCCGGACCGGCGTCCGCGTTTGCGGGATGCTTCGGACTGTTCGTTTTTTCGCGGGTTTCATATCAGTTCAAAGTGCAGTTAAGAGTGCACGGTGCAGTTCATAGTGCATAGTGCAAAGTGCATAGTTCAAAAATCAAAATTCAAGAATCAAGATCCGAAGGATTCAAAATCCAAAATCCAAAATCCAAAATCCAAAATCCAAAATCCAAAATCCAAAATCTAAAGTCCTTTCATACGGCAGCTTTCACTCCAACGCTTTGTCGCGGCTGCCTCTTCTTCTTTATAGCGCCGCAGGCGGATCATCAGGTCGTCGAAATCTACCTGATGGCCGTCGAAATCGGGGCCGTCGACGCAGGCGAATTTGACGACCTCGCCGACCTTTACGCGGCAGCCGCCGCACATTCCGGTGCCGTCGACCATTATCGGGTTGAGACTGACCATCGTCTTTATGCCGGCCGCGCGCGTCGCCTCGGCGCTGGCTTTCATCATCACCGGCGGTCCGATCGCGACGACCTCGTCGATGTCGTCGTGTTTTGCCATCGCTGCTTTGATGCCGTCGGTGACGAAGCCCTTGATCCCGGCCGAGCCGTCGTCGGTGCAGATGATCAATTCGTCGCAGATCGTCCTGAATTTGTCTTCCCAAAAAACCAGTTCCTTGTTTCGAAATCCGAGCACGCCGATGACGTAGGCGCCGCCCTCCTTCATCGCCCGGGCCTGCGGAAAAACGGGCGCGACGCCGAGTCCGCCGCCGACGCAAACGACCTTCTTGGCATCGCCGACGTGGCTCGGGATCCCCATCGGACCGGCCAGCCCGTGAAGTCTCGTGCCGACGACGCAGGTCTTCTGCATTTCGAGCGTGGTCTTGCCGACGGCCTGGATGACGAGAGTGATCGTGCCTTTTTCGGCGTCGAAGTCGGCGATGGTCAAAGGGATCCGCTCGCCCTCCGCGTGCGACATCACGATCACGAATTGCCCGGGCCGCGCGGCGCGGGCCATCAGCGGATGCCGGACCTCGAGCATATATGTGACGTCCGAATAGTCCTCGCGGGCGACTATCTCGAAATCTGAATGAAAAGCCTGCATTGGCGTGTTACCTCTTTGATCGTTCAAACTCCATCGTGCCTTGTGGAACGATTCCGAAAACTCAATTCACTTTGTCCGGCGTTTCTGAACCGGAAGCCCGAATGTTGTCCCCTTCGATGGATGCGCGACCGGCGCGATTTATCCGCAAAAGCGCATATTCCAAGGTGCAATCATCGTGCCAGCCTAAATTCTCGCGGTTTCGCGAGAGGAAACGCGTATCGTTGCGCGTGGCTTCGCGGTTTTGGTTTCGCCGCGCGTGATTCTTCGCAGTGTGCCATCAGCGACCACGGCGTCCGCGGTCGATTCGGGGTGCCGGTCCCGCGGCAATTCCGTAACCCCCGTCCTTCAAGATTGGCTTGGAGAGGGCCCCGAACAGTCGCGACGTCTGCGGAAGACACCGATCGCCGGCGGCGGTCCGATCAAGGTCAAGAAACGCAGCTGCCGCATTCGGTCGGTTTCGTTTTACGGAAAAGCGGTCGCGTGTGATTACCGTGAAGAGAGGGACGCGCCGGGTGGTTGTCGATTGTTCCGACGGCGGACGGACCGCCGGTCCGGCGAATAAAAATAAACCCGGATTCGGCAACGGAAAGATCGCCCGCGAATCTTCGCGAATCCGCTCGAATAAGATCCGAATCCGCACGGGCAAACCGCTTTTCAACACTTTGGCCCATGGCCCAATTTCAAAACCCGCTTCTTTCGCAGCGCTTTGAACCAGATCTCCATTCACGCGTATTCGCGGAAATTCGCGGGCAGAATTTCTCTATCGCGCGATTTGGGATAAATGGACGTTCGTCGCGGCGACGGGTCTTCTGATTGTACGAAACTTGTCGGACGCTCGAAGGTGTCTCAAAATGACCAGCCAGCGTGTCCGGGTAACGTTGAACGGCCCGGAAATCCGCTGGCAATCGACGTTTCCGCCAACGTAACCGGTGCGAATCTGGTCGCGCTTCCATAAAGCGGCCGACAATTGGAAAGAGGCGGAAACCCAACCGGGTTTCCGCCTTTTGCGTTATCGGGTTTCCTTTTGCCCCGAAATCGTGCGGCGTTTGAAAGGCGGTCCCGATTGCTCCCGCATTCCGATCGTCTGCGTTTCCGCAGCCCCGCATGCCGCTGCCGGGACGCTGCGTCCCAACTGGCTTCGTTATCCTCTTGTCTCTCAAAGAGACCGATTCGGCGCCGCTTGAGGTTGAAACCGACGGGCGGATATACGGCATCAGTCAGCCCGATTCATCGCCGAGCAAAGGAGCGACTCAAAAAAACACCAAGCGACTCGAATCGCATGGGTTCTACAACTACGAACGCGGCCACACTGGGCTACAAAACCCCGGCGGCGATCCACCTTAAATGAGGCAGTTTGGCGACTGGACGATGGGGATCACTTCAATCTTCCCAATTAGCTGAAATATCTTATCCATATTTCATTTATCTTTTACCGATATTGCTTTCGGCTTTCTTGATAGCCGATTCCAAATCGGTGACTTTTTTGATTTCAAGCGCGGAGAGTGTGCCGTCGGTTTTGAGATTATTGTAAATATCCAAACCTGCGCGGAAGTTTTCGAGTGCCTTCCGCCACGAATCAATTTGACCGTCTTGTTCGGCGAACGCCGCAAAAACTTTGCCGACGATGTTTTTTGAACGTGCCAAAACGATTTTCGACTGCGTATGCGCGGGATTTTTTGCCAGCACTTCGCGGCAATTTCTCTGTGCTTCTTCAGCGGCTTTGAGCGCTTCCTGAAAATCCCTAAAATCGTAATAGAGTTCGCTCATATCGTGATACGAGCCGGCGATGTCATAAACAATGAGAATGTTGTTCGGGTCATCTTTTCTAAGTTGCTCAGAAATGTCGATTGCCCGCGCAAAACTTTCGATGGATTCCTTCAGTCGCTTTGCCAATTTGAGCGTTACGGCACGTTGTTTGATAACAATCACGACATCGCGTTTGGATTGAAAACTTCCGGATTCGCTTTGTAAAGCGGTTTGAGCAAGATCGAGGGCGCGGTCGTATTTGACCAGACTTTTCTTCAAATCTCCATCATCTCTGTAAAGTTCGCCTTGTTTCAAAAGGGAAATAAAGAAAGCACGGCGCACACGGTTGTTATTCGGATTTTTTTCGTAAACGGCGGCGAGCATCTCCATTCCTTTCTGAGATTTTTCCTGTGCCTGCGCCATATCGTTCAAATATCCGAAATTTTCACCGATGTCCAGGTAAAGGTTGGCCTCCTGCATATTAACAAACGCATCGTCAAGAGATTCTTTTGATAACTCGGCGAAAATTGCCAGCGAACGCCGGTAAAACTCCATTGATTTTTCAATTTCGCTGTTGTAAAAAGGCACAAAACCGCTTGTCCGCAGAGCATCTGCCAACTTGGTGCGAGCGACAAAATCCCGCGGATTTTGTGCCAAAACTTTTTCGCGCAAAGCGACTGCTTCGGCTAAACTTCCTCCGGCTTTGTCAATCTCGCCACCGTTTAGATTGATGCTCGCCGTAACTTCGAGATTTCCCGCCAAATCTGCTTGTTTTTCGGCGTTTTCGAGATCGGTTTCCAACAATGTGCGGCGAATTATCTGGGCTTTTTCGTAACTTACCAACGCACCTTTCAAATCGCCGATGTTTGGAGTTTGCGGATTTCCCTGTACGTCGCCGACTTTTTCGTAAGCCTTCGCCAATTCGCTCTGCAACTGCAAATCACTTGTTGATTCCTGCGACAGATTATCGAGATACTCCAACGCCCGCGTTACAAGCAGTTGACGTGCCGGCATAGAACCGGAAAGATTTTCGATTTTCGGACTGAACTCGAAAAGAAACGAATTCGCCAACGCGCGAACGTCATTAAAACGCTTTTCAGCTTTTATTCTTTCGGTTTGTGCGACACGCGCTTGCCAAAGTGTGGTGATAATTCCGCCGATGATTGCCAGCATGATCAAAACGCCGCCGATAACTCCGGCTTTATTTCGTTTGAAAAACTTTTCGGCGCGATACGCAAATGTGTTCGGACGCGCCGTTACGGGCAGACCGCGCTGATGCCGGTGAATGTCTTCGGCGAAATTTTCGGCAGACGAATAACGTCTTTCTGGTTCTTTGCGAAGTGATTTCAGGACGATATTATCCAAATCTCCGCGCAAGCTGTTTGAATTGATGCTGACCTTATTCGGGTTCGTAAAACGATTTCTGATTGAGCCGGTGTTTGATGAAGACTTTTCACTTTCAGCTTGGAATAATTCGATTTTCGCTGAAGTCTTTTCGATAAACTCGCTCGTAATTGTTTCAACCAAGGCGGATGGCGGCACAGGTTCGGTTTCGAGAACGGCTTTGTAGATTTCCTTGAGATCTCCTTCTTTCGTTTCAAACGGACGATGACCGCTTAACAATTCGTATAAAATTATGCCTAAACTGTAAATATCTGTCGCGGTTGTAACGCTTTCGTTACTTATCTGTTCCGGTGAAGCATAACCCGGTGTCATCACGCCGAGTTTGGTAACGGTCGCGGAATGTATTTGTTCAAATTCGGCGGAAAGGATCTTCGATATGCCGAAATCCAGTAATTTCGGCACACCTTCTTCGTTCACGAGAATGTTCGATGGCTTCAAATCGCGGTGAACGATCAAATTGCGATGAGCGAAATTGACTGCCGAACAAACTTTGCGAAACAGATCGAGCCGCTGATTGAGATCCAAATTGTTTTTGTTGCAGTAATCATCAATCGGCAATCCTTCGACATATTCCATTGCCAGGAACGGAATTTTGTCATCGGTGGTTCCGGCATCGAGCAGTCGGGCAATGTTCTGATGCCCCAAACTGGCAAGAATCGCTTGCTCCTGCTGAAATCGACGGCGCAGCGCCGAAGTATTCATCTCGCGTTTGAGCAGTTTTAGCGCGACTTTTTGGTCAAATTTTCCGTCGGTTCTTACGGCAAGATAAACCGCGCCCATTCCGCCGTATCCGAGTTCACCGACGATTTTGTAAATACCTATTTGCTGCCCGACCAAAACGTTTTCTTCGCCGCTTAAAAAATCCTTTGAAAATTCGACCGCCGAAAGACGCATCAAATCTTCCGATTCTTCTTCATAAATCAACAAAGATTCGACTTCGGCACGGACTTCCGCGTTTGCGCCGGATTTATCCAAAAAGTCCTGGCGCTCGGAAGCATCGAGCGACAAAACTTCGTCCAATAATAGTTTTGCTTTTTTCCAGTTTTCCGCTTGCATAAATTTATAGATAAAAAGTTCTTACCTTTACTATGCGTAATCTAAGGAAAAAGTCTGCCAAATTTGTTCCGAAGTAACGGCTTTAGCCGTGAACCCGCAGCAAAGCGCGGCGGGTTCTCACGCACAAATGCGTTACTCTGAACTTATTACTTTCTATTTAATTCTATGAAAAGCCAAAGTTTGGCGGATTGCCATTCGCGTCCGACGGTTCTTTCGGAAATTTCGAGCGATTCGGCGATCTCTTTGTGATTCATACCACCAAAAAATTGCATTTCAACGATCTTCGCTTGTCTTTCATCAAGCGCGGCAAGCCGCTCGAGAACTTCGTCAACCGCCAGAATCGAACCCGCGCGTTCTTCGATCGGAATCTGCACGTCGTCGAGCGAAAAATGAATCGGATTGCTGCCGCGTTTCGCCGCCGCATGTGAACGGGCGTGGTCAACCAAAATCTGCCTCATCAAACGCGATGCGATGCCGTAAAAATGACTTCGATTTTGCCAATCAACGCCGGATTGTTCAGACAACCTTATAAACGCTTCGTGAACCAGCGCAGTTGGCTGCAACGTGTGATTTGCAAGTTCCCTAGACATCAAAGAACGTGCCTGCCGCCTCAATTCGTCATAAACAAACGGTAACAAGCGATCTTTTGCATCGGCATTTCCGTCGTTCCAATCAAGCAAGATTTGGGTAATCTCGGAAGGTGGTTTTTCGCTCATAAGTAATGTCTGTCGAATAACTTCGGCGAATCGTAGCTCATTTTCCAGGGAAAGGAAACTTGTTATGAAAATTCTTGGCTGATTTTTTCAAAGTTTTACGCATATACAAGTGACGGAAAAAATCGAGCATAGACTTTCGATAAATTTTGCGGAGGAAAAAAACAATGTCGGTAATATGCAGAATTATGGCGTTTGATCCGCCAAGCAACGGTGGAAACAAAACGGGAAAAACACCCGCGATGGGTTCAATGGTAGTTCTCGGTTTACATAAAAGAGGAATTGAAGGAACGAAAAGATTGATTATTTCACGCACCCAAGATTTGGATCTAAGTATTGGCGATACGATAAAGTGTCTTTCAGGAATGGCACTAGTAATGATAAATCCGGGAACGCCGGCAGGTGCCTTTATTCTATGCCCGCAAATACCTTTCGGTTCGGATTTCAATTCCAAATATCGCACCGAACTGCAAATCAATACCGAAACGACCAGAATAGTTCATCGGGGCGAAATCGAGGTTTCAAAAGACATCGGGAACATAATTCGGTCAACCGGTGCAACGACAAGATAAAACAGCGTGACGTTCAAACCATTTTATCGTTAAAGGCAAAGTTGCGGCAACCACGTCGAATAATAACAAATCTGTGAAATGCGTCAGACCCTGTTTCAATCACTCACTATATCGGTTCAACCGGTGCCGGTGCCGAAACCTCGGGGACTCTCGGAGCATGCAATAAAGTCGGAAGACCCTTTGTTTCAGATCCGAGTATTGGCGGCGCAGTGGCGGCTTTCGGAGGAGTTGTTCTGGAAGGTTGGCACTCACATTTAGGATTACAATATGCAACAGCGATAATCACTGGAAAAAAAGCTTTTTCAGACTTGAACCTGGAAAAGATTAACGCCGCAAACAATTGATGTAAGTGTGGCTTGATTAGTCAATTAAATACCGAAAAAGCAAACCGCTGGTTTGCTTTTTCATTTTTAAGGTAAAAAAGTTTTTTGGCTGACCTTTCAAAGATTTTACGCACATACAAGTGAGATCAAAAAAAGTTACTTGCTTTTAGCTATGGAGGATACGCAACCGATGAGAAATTTATTCACATATACTTTGACGATTGCCGTTACGATTTTAACAATCTCGGCGATCAATGCAGCGGCAGCTACATTCATTGTCAGCAATACCAACGACAGCGGCGCGGGCAGCTTGCGGCAGGCGGTTTTGGACGCGAACGCGGCGGCGACCGCTGACACGATTGTCTTTGATGCGTCATTTAACGTGCCGAAAATGATTACGGTGGCGACGGTGATCAACATCAGTCCGGCGGCGGGCGTGGACACTTTGACGATCACCGGACCGGGCGCGAATCTTTTGACGATCACCAACAATAACAACCGGATTTTTCAGAACGGCGCAAATGACCCGACCCAAGATTTGCTGACAATCAGCGGAATCAACTTCGTGCAAAGCGCTATCGCTACGCAAGGACCGATCAATAACTTTGCTAATCTGACCGTTAATAACTGCGTCTTTAGCGGGAATAATGCAACGACGGCGAGCGGCCGAGCGATTGCCAACGCCATCGCCACCAGCGTTTTGACCGTTTCCAACTCCGCTTTTAACGGAGGTAGCAGCGGTTTCGGCGGTGCAATTTCCAGCGACGGGACAGCGACGATCACGAACTCGACCTTTAGTTCAAACACGGCGGGTTCGGGCGGAGCCATCAGCAGCGGCGGAGTGCTGAATGTTACGGGCTGCACGTTCACGAACAACGTCAGTACGAACGGCAGTGCGACCGGACTCGGCGGCGGCGCAATTTACAGCAGCAGCAATCTGATAACGGCAACTGCCACAATTACGGATTCGACATTTACCGGCAATACGGTAGGCGGCTCCCAAGGCGGCGGCGGCGCGATTCGCAACCGATCCGGATCGATGACCATCACCAACTCGAATTTTACGGGCAACTCAGCAGTGCCGGGCGGTGGCGCGGTGCATAATACTGACGTAATCAGCATCAGCGGTTGTAATTTTACAAATAACAGCGCGGTTGGCGGCGGATCCGTTCAGGTGGGCACCGGCGGCGCGATCAGCAATCAAGGCGGCGGACAAGTCACGATTGCTAACTCGGTCATTACCGGAAATTCGGCGGCTAGTCACGGCGGCGGCATTTATTTTCAGCCGAACGCCGACGGCGCGTTGATGAACGTCTCGAATTCTACCATTTCGAACAACACTTCTAACTCGGACAGTAACACGACGGGCGACGGCGGCGGTATGTATACGACCAACGGCGGCGGCACGGTGCTGGTCAACATCTCCGGTTCGACCATTAGCGGCAATACGGCGATTTCCGGCGGAACGACCAACGGCAACGGCGGCGGCGTTTATGCCGTTCAGCAAATAACATTAGAAAACACAACGATTAGCGGTAACGTCGCCGAATTAGACGGCGGCGGCATCTTTGACACTTTTCCCGGCAGCATAAACAGCCGGGTTGTCCTTAATGGCTCGACGGTTGTCAACAACCGCGCGACGCGCAACGGCGGTGGAATCCGTTCATCAAATTCCGTAGGTGATACTCCGACCAGCCTCTACAACACGATTGTCGCCAATAACACCGCCAGCGGCGGCACGGCGCAGGATGTGTTAAATCCAATCGTCTCACAGGGCTACAATCTGATCAAAAACACCACCGGCACGACGATCACCGGCACGACGACCGGCAACATCACGGGCGTTGATCCGCTACTCGGACCTTTGAGTTTTAACGGCGGCGCGACCAGGACCCACGGTTTGCTTTCGGGCAGTCCGGCAATTGATACGGGCGACCCGACCGTCTTTTCGGCAACCGACCAGCGCGGCATCTCGCGCCCGCAGGACGGCGACGGCACAGGCGGAGCGCGTTCGGACATTGGCGCGTATGAACGCCGATTGAATGACGTTTTGGCACATCAATTTGCTGATTTTGACGGCGACGGCAAAACCGATATTTCGATCTTCCGTCCCGCCCCCGGCGAATGGTGGTATTTGCGAAGTTTAGACGGCGGCAATCGAGCGGCTCAGTTTGGTCAGTCCACGGATAAGATCGTTGCTGCTGATTACACAGGCGACGGCAAAGCCGATGTTGCTTTCTTCAGACCGTCTACCGGAGAGTGGTTCATTTTACGAAGCGAGGATGGTTCTTTTTATTCGTTCCCATTCGGAATTTCAGGCGATGTTCCGACCCCGGCTGATTTTGATGGCGACGGCAAAGCTGATCCCGCCGTCTTTAGACCATCAAATCAGACTTGGTATATCTCAAGATCCTCGGGCGGCACGACCATTACGACATTCGGCATTGCCGGAGATTTACCTGTTGCGGCAGACTATGACGGTGATGGGAAGGCAGACATTGGAATCTATCGCCCGTCGAACGGACAATGGTGGCTCAGTAGAAGTCAGGCGGGACTGACCGTAAATACATTCGGAATATCAACGGACAAAACTGTGCAAGCCGATTACACAGGTGACGGCAAAGCGGATGTCGCAATCTTTAGACCTTCGACGAGAGAATGGTTTGTGCTGCGAAGCGAAGACAATTCATACTATTCGGCACTATTCGGAGCAGCCGGAGACATTGCGGCACCGGGAGACTACGACGGCGATGGAAAATCAGACTTTGCGATCGTCCGACCGTCAACGAATACTTGGTATCTGCAGCGATCCACGTCGGGATTCACAGCAATTACCTTCGGAATCACGAATGACATTCCAATTCCAAACGCGTTCGTAAGGTGATTCGCTTTACAATCCAAATGTGCTTGCAATTCAGGCAGATGGTGATTCACGCTGTGAATGGAACCGAAATCGCATGGCTGGTTTTGCGATTTCGGTTCCCGCCCGGAAGGCGACAAACCGGTCGCAGCTGATTACAGAAGCGGCGGTAAAACTGACTCAGCGGTGTGATTGTGCTGTCCAGCTAGAATCCTAAATTCAGATTATCCGGACGCTATTTTGTGCCGCCAAAATTGCTAAAATATATTGTCGAAACCCGCTTTGAGTTGCAAGCAGTACTTTAAGCAAAAGCGCAACTGAAATCCGTTTTAAGTCTCTCCTAAATCGGCCACGGTCAAGTTGATGATTGATGCTACACAGACGATGCGACAGTGAAAGCACTCGGATCGTTGCGGTTGCCGAGAAATTCTTCAAGGCCGCGTAAGGTTTGACCATCAATATAATGCGCAAGGATTGCCGGGCTTGGTCCCGGCTTTTTCTTGGTCAGAGGTGAGGTAACCATCAAAACGCTCGGAGCAAGATGCTCGCATGGTTATCTTGCTCCGATGATCATCTGTTTCCCGCCTACCCGCACGGCATTAACAAAGGGACGATTACAGGGTCCTGTCCGCAAAAAGCCCGCACACTTTTGGGCACACCAAATAGAAAGGTCACGCCATGGCCGACTGGCAAATACCTGTAACGACTGAAATAAATAGAGTTAGTTGGAGGCGGCGATCGGAATCGAACCGATGAATAAAGGTTTTGCAGACCTCTGCCTTACCACTTGGCTACGCCGCCCTGGGATTTTAGATCGGGGATTTTGGATTTTGGATTTGCCGAATCCGGGTCCCCATTTGACTGAAAAGAACTTTCTCGCTTTTGCAAGCAATTGAAGCGACGCGTTTGGTGATAACCGGCGGCGTCGCTTCTGAATGTTGGAGCGGGAGACGAGACTTGAACTCGCGACTTCGACCTTGGCAAGGTCGCGCTCTACCACTGAGCTACTCCCGCTTGCGCAAATCATAATTTTAGCGAACGAGATTTATTTGTCAAGCAGGGGACAATAGACAGCGGACAATGTTCTCAGTGGACAATGGACAATGTCTTAAATGGACAATGGACAATGGACAATGGACAATGGACAATGGACAATGTTCTCAATGGACAGTGGACAATGTTCTCAATGGACAATGGACAATGTTATCAATGGACAATTGACCTTGCGGGCATGTTCTTTCGTTAGGCTTATTATAGGCACACCGTCAACACCTAATCGTTGTCCATTGTCCATTGTCCATTGTCCATTGTCCATTGTCCATTGTCCATTGAAAACATTGTCCATTGAGAACATTGTCCATTGAGAACATTGTCCATTGAAAACATTGTCCATTGAGAACATTGTCCATTGAGAACATTGCCCCTGAATCGCTTGTCTCTCAGAGTCCCACCGTGATGTCTTTGACGAAACTCCAGTCGCCGCTGGCGTTGATCTTGATGTTGCCGATGTTCTTGTTGGCGATGACCGTGCTCGACGGGTACCACAGGGGCAGCAGCGGGAGCTCGTTGCTGACGATCTCCTGGGCGCGGAAATACAATTGCTTCGCCTTTTCCTTGTCGACCGTGTTGACCGCCTCCTCGATGATCTTGTCAAACTCCGGATTCGAATAGCGGGCGCGGTTGCGGCCGTTGTCCTTGCGGTCGGGGAACTCGGTCGAGGCGAACAGGTCGCGGAGGAAGATCGGATCCTGGTTGCCACCGATCCAGATCGCCGTATTGATCTGAAACTGACCTTTTTTCAACTCATCGACAAGTGTTTGAAGCTCAAACGACTCAAGTTCGACGTTCAAGCCAACCTCACGCAGGGAACTCTGTATGACTTGCGAATACTGGCTGACCGCTGAATTTCCCGAAACATACTTGAATTTGACCAATTCGCCCTTGTAGCCGGCGTCCTGAAGCAATTTTTTCGCCTTTGCCGGATCGTATGAGTACTTCGTGCCCGGCGAATATGCCCAGGATTCCTCGGGCAGGATCGAATGCGCCAGTTTCGCCTGACCGTTGAACAGATCCTTGATGATCTTCTCCCGATCGATCGCGTAGGCCACCGCCTGCCGGATCCGGACATCGTTGAACGGAGTGCTTTGCGTGTTGAATCCGATGTATTGAATGTTCGAGCCGTTGGCTCGATCAACCTTCAGCGACGGCGATTCGCTGAGGATCTTGAGTGAATCGGGCGAAAGATTCGTCGGATTCGGTGCGATATCGACGCCGCCGCTGAGCAGTTCGTTTTGAAGCGCGCTGGCATCGGGGATCGTCTTCACAACCAGGTTCGGGATCTTCGGCGCGCCTTCCCAGTACTGGGCATACGCTTCAAGCCGGACGATGCTGTTGACGGAGTCGTAATTGACGAACTTGAACGGTCCGCTCCCGATCGGGGAGGTTTTCTGGGTTTCGCCGGTTCCTTCCGGGATGATCGGGATGGTGACCAGGTTCGACAGCGTTTGATTGATCAACGCCGGACGCGAAACCTTGAAAACAATGGTCTTAGGGTCCGGAGTCTCGATCGCGGTGAAATGCGAGACGGTCTTCGTCGCCTTCTTTTCGGGATCGGATTCATCCGGGACCTTTTCGAAAAAGCTTCCGCGTTTCGAGCCGGTCGAGGCAAACATCGTGTCGAAGCTGTACTTGACATCAGCCGACGTCAGCGGGCTGCCGTTATGAAATTTGATCCCGTCGCGCAGAGTGTATGTGATCGTCAGACCGTCGTCACCGATCTTGTAGTCGCCGATCTCGCCGACGTATTCGAATCTTTCGTTCTTCCGGATCAGTGAATTGAAGATCAACGTCCGCACACGGTCATCGGCGGCGGTCGTCGCCGCGCCGGTCAGCGTGTCGAGGCTGCCGAATTTTTCGGACAGAGCGATCGTCACCGCATTTCCGGATCGGTCGCGGCAGCCGCTTCCGGAAACGGCCACCAGTATCATCAAAATAAAAAAGCAGTAGTATCCGGAAACTCGCATAGTATTCATCCTCCAATTGTGAGTCGCTCTTTAAGCGACTTGATCGCGGCGGAAAGTTCTCCGATCCGCTTCTCGTCAAACACCGCCGGGGGGCTGAGCAGTTTCTTGAGAGAGGCGATCCGTTTCACCGATTCGTCAATTCTGGCTTCGGAGATCTCCCCGGTTCGGACCGCACTCACGACCGCATCGAACGCCTCGCGGATGCGTCCCGGATCATTGCAGACGGCGAGCATATCGACGCCCGCGCCGAGCGCCATTTTAGAAGCAGATCCGATGCCGTAATTCTTGAGGATCGCGCCCATTTCAAGATCGTCCGTGATGGACACGCCTTCAAAGCCTAGTTCGGCGCGCAAAAGTTTTGTGACGAAGTTAAAGCTAAGAGAAGACGGTAGAAGTTTGCCACCCGCGTCAAGTTCCTGCAAGTCTAGCGCCGGAAAGGCCGCGTGCGCGATCATCACAGCGTTGACTCCGCCGCCGGCCAATTGCGTCCGATAAGGAGAAAGGTCCGTATCGGCGAACTCCTCAAACGAGATCTTTACCTGCGGAAGGTCCTCGTGAGAATCGATCTCGGTCGCACCGAGCCCGGGGAAGTGTTTCAGGCACCCGATAACTCCTGATCGCTGGAGTTCGTCGAGATACGCCCCGGCAAACGCCGCGGCATCTTCCTTGGATTCGCCAAAGGTCCTCGAAAACAGGCCGTTTGAAAATTGCCTCCGCGCCGGTGTGATGACATCGACGACCGGTGCGAAATTCATATTGAAACCGAGGATCTGCAGGAGTTCGGCAGTTATCCGCGCCAGTTCGGCCGCATCTGACGGCTCGCGAAGGGAATCGGCGGCGGGCATCGGCTCGGCGACGCGACGCAAACGATCAACAAGTCCGCCTTCCTGGTCGATGCTCAGAAAAGGTTCCGCCGGGAGAAAATCCCGAATCGAGTCAAGCAGTTGCCGCGTGTCCGACGCGGCGCGTATATTGCGCGTGAACAGACAAACCCCGCCGGGCGACACATGCGCGAGCAGGTCGCGCGTCGCCTCATCAAACTCCGGTCCCGGAATCCCGATGAAGAAGAGTTGTCCGATTTTTTTCTCAAGCGGCAGAGACAGGATCGTTTCCATAAACTCGCGCCAATTGTAACAAAACTTAAAGCAGTTTATAAAGTGTCGGCCCGTCGACACTTCAAGCGAAATCTCAGCGCTTCGGAGTTATTTGATCTCAAGCCCGGATTGCCGTAAAAAAGATGCTTGACCCTGAGAATTTACATTAAGTGAGAGATCGAGTATGAGATTGGTTTGGCTATGGCTCATTTTGATCTTCGGAGTCCTCGCGTGCGCGGCGCAGTCGGACTGTTCCGGGGCGGATGTTTTTCAACGGCGAATATGTGCGGGGGACGACCTCAGCGAGGACGAAAGGGAATTGATCCGCCTGATCAACGAGTACCGGGGGCAGAACAAGCTGCCGGCCGTTGCGGTCTCGGGCGCCCTGAACTTTGTTCCTGGAAGTCGATCGGATTCGATGCGTTCGGCATTGCCATCCGCGGCGATTGGGCCTCGATCCGGTTCGGCGCTCCGCGCGGCGGCGGAGTCAACCTCGGCCGCGAGATCAAGGGCCTCGGGGTCACCTACGAGAAACTCGTCGAAGGTTTGACGGGCAAACTCGCGATCGAAAAAGAATCATCGGTCGGAGAATCGCAGAAATGGATCGGGCTGTCTGCGGACAGATCGATCAGGCTTGAGATCTACGGCCGGGAATCCGACATCGCCGAGACGGCGGTCGGTATCGCTGCCAAACTCGGCCCGCGGTCGCAAGTGAATCCTGACAGCCGCGATACGATCACGAAATTTTTGGCGAATATCGCGCCGGATTGGTTCGGGCGTGACAAGTCGTTCAATGATTCGTTGCGGAAACTGATCCGGAACCCGGGCGTTCCGCAGACTGTAAACATTGAGAACAAGACGTTTGAGATGAAGATCGGCGCCGACAAGGCGCTTTCGCTGACCGCCAGGCCCAACGGCCGCACGCAGACGATCGAGCTTTGAGGTTCAGATAACGCGTTTCTTGAGATCGGCAAGGATCTCTTTCGCCTCACGGTCCGAGATCCGCTCGATGTCGATATCCCGCAACTCATCGATCAGCGACTCGTTCGAAATGGCGAAGAGCGATATCTGGGCCGCGGCACGGGCAGCACCGGCGCGGCCGACGGCATTGGCTTCGGCCGCGGCGTCGGCCGGATTCTCGCGAAAGACCGCGAGCTCGTATTTTTCAAGTTTGCCGAGGACGCTTTTCGCGCGCTCGATGACAGACTGCGGAAGGCCCGCGAGTTTCGCGACCGCGATCCCGTAAGATTTCGAGGCCTTGCCCTTCTGAAGCTTGTGCAAAAAGACGACATCGCCGTCTTTTTCGCTGGCCGTGACCTGAAAATTCCTGGCACCCGGGAGATTCTCCGCGAGTTCCGTCAATTCGTGATAGTGAGTGGCGAACATCGTTTTTGCCGAATGTTCGGGTGAGTTGTGCAGGTATTCGGCAACCGCCCAGGCGATCGAGAGTCCGTCGAAGGTCGAGGTTCCGCGGCCGATCTCGTCAAGCAGTATCAGGCTTCGCGGCGTCGCGTTGTGAAGGATCGTCGCCGTCTCGGTCATTTCGACCATAAACGTCGAGCGCCCGCCGGCGAGATCGTCCGACGCCCCGACGCGCGTCCAGACGCGGTCGATCATCGGCAGACGCGCCGCCCGCGCCGGAACGAACGAGCCGATCTGCGCGAGGATCTGAATGATCGCTATCTGCCGCAGGAGCGTCGATTTTCCGCCCATGTTCGGACCGGTTATGATCAGCAGACGGTCCGTCGAGTTGTTGAGATAGACGTCGTTCGGGATGAATGTCCCGGGAAGGAAGGCCTCGACGATCGGATGCCGGCCGCCGCTGACCGCGATCTCGTCGCCGTCGTGGAGCGTCGGCGCAACATAGTTTCGGCGGACCGCGGTTTCGGCGAGCGCGGCGAGCGCGTCGAGCGTCGCCAAAGCGCGCGCCGTCGACTGAAGTTTCGGTGTCTCCTCGCGCACTCGCGAGCGCACGTCCTGAAAGATCTCGGTTTCGAGCCTGACGATCCTGTCTTCGGCACCGAGAACCTTTTGTTCCCATTCCTTCAGTTGCGGAGTCGTGTACCGCTCGGCATTCGCGAGCGTCTGTCTCCGCTCATAGTCATCCGGAACTCGTGCGACGTTTCCTTTCGAAACTTCGATGAAATAGCCGAAGACATTGTTGAACTTGATCTTGAGATTTCCGATTCCGGTCCGGACGCGCTCATCTTCTTCAAAGCCAGCGATGATCTGCTTTCCAGATCGGCTGATGTCCCTTAACTCGTCCAGTTCGGCGCTGAAGCCGTCGCGGATCACCCCGCCGTCGCTGAAATTGAGCGGCGGTTCGTCCGCTATCGCGCGGGCGATAAGATCGGTGACCTCCGGCAGTTCGTGTATTTTTTCGGCAAGCACCTGCAGGAGGAGACTGTCTGCATCCGAAAGCGCGGCGCGTATGCGCGGAGCTTGAGAAAGGGAGCGGTTCAGCGCCAGCAGGTCGCGGGCCGTCGCCGTTCCCAGATTCAAGCGGCCGACAAGTCGTTCGAGGTCCGCAACCTCTTTCAGGAGATATCGTATCTGATCGCGCAGAAACGAATTGGTGAGTTCGTTTACCGAAGCGAGTCGGGACTCTATTTCCGAGCGCCTGACGGCCGGCCGCAGCAGCCAGGCGCGAAGGAGTCGCGCACCCATTCCGGTGACGCTCTCGTCGATAACGCCGAGCAGTGTCCGGCGGTTGCTTTCTCCGCGTGATTCAACGATCTCGAGGTTCCTGACGGTTACGGCGTCGAGCACCATATGGTCGTGGCTTTCGACAAATCTTATTTCCGAGATATGTTCGGCGGCCGCCTTTTGGGTGTCGCGGGCATAACGCAGGCACGCGCCGGCGGCACGCAACGCTTCTGTTTTGTCCTGTAATCCAAACGAGTTAAGCGTCCCAACCTTAAGTTGTTCCTTAAGTAACGCCTCGGCATCCGAAGGGTGAAACAACCGGTCTTCGAGCGCCGTCAAAGTCGCCGAAAAACGCATCGAAAGCGAGCGATCATCCGCCGCCGCGTCCGATAACATCCGCGGACCGCCGCCGAAGGCCGATTCGACGAGTGCGGCGAGACTCTCCGGATAGAGAATTTCGCGCGGGGCAAAGCTCTCGATCTCGGCGCACGCCTTTGACCACGAATTCCCGCCGCGGTGTTCGGTCGTCAGGAATTCGCCGGTCGAAAGCTCGAGAAACGCGAGACCGAACGTCTCGCCCGATCCGGCGACGGCCGCCAAATAGACCGATTCCTTTGCTTCGAGAAGCTGCGGGTCAATGGCGGTTCCGGGCGTGATGACGCGCACGACCTCGCGTTTTACGAGCTTCACGCCCTTTCCGGCCTCTTCGGTCTGGTCGCAGATGGCGACGCGATAGCCCTTGCGGACGAGGCGCGCGATGTAGGTCGCGGCGGCGTGATGCGGAATACCGCACATCGGGATCGGATTCGGAGAGTCCTTCTGACGCGCCGTGAGCGTAATTTCGAGTTCACGGGAGCCGTTTATCGCGTCCTCGTTGAACATCTCGTAGAAATCGCCCAGCCGGAAGAATAGGATCGTTCCGGGATACTGTTTTTTGATCTCGAGGTATTGCCGGTACATCGGCGTCGCGTTTTCCATCTCTGTCGTTCGGTTTCGAAAAGTCTAACCCAAATCACGGTCAAAACTAAACGGCCTTATCCGGCGATTGTCCATTAATTGGCGAATTTGCTAAAATACTCTTTCTTAAGTTACTTTAGAGGTTATTTTGGGTTAATGTCAGCCGACGCGGTAATCGCAACAAACCAATCGAAAAAAGCCAGAATCCAAAGGTTCCAGAAGACAAATAAGTTGAGAGAGGATTTTATGAACGCGTTACGATTTATTTTTTCAGTTTCGCTTGCTGTCTGGCTTGGAACGACGGTCGTTTGGGGGCAGGGTGCGGAGGCGGTTCAAACTCCCGGATCGCGTGACGAACGATACCGGATCGGATACCAGGACGTGCTTGATGTTACGGTTTTCAAGCATTCCGAGCTGAACACCCGCGTCGGCATAAATCCTGACGGAACCATAATTCTTCCGCGGGCGACGAAGCCGATCGTTGCGTACTGCAAGACGGAGCGCGAACTGAAGGCGATAATCGAGGAAGAATATCGCAGCTTTCTTCGCAATCCGTACGTCAACGTTGTCGTGGCGGAACAGCGTTCGCAGTCGTTCGGCGTGATGGGAGCGGTCGAAAAGCCCGGCAACTTCTTTGTCAGCCGCAGGATACCTCTGCTCGAACTGCTGTCGTTCGCGGGCGGCCCCAACAAAGAGGCCGGTTCAAGGCTGATCGTCGCCCGGCTCGGAAGCACGGCGGCCTGCCGCCAGAACATCGAGGTGCCGCTCAACCCGGAGAATTTCGGGCTGATCAACTTCAAACTTAAGGAAGTGCTTGAAGGAAAGCGCAACCTGATGATGGAACCGGGCGACGTCGTTTCCGTTCTCGAGGCCGATTCGATATTTGTTTACGGCAACGTCAACAAACAGGGAGAGGTGAAGGTCAAGGAACCCCGCACGCTGCGGCAGATCATATCCTCCGCGGAAGGTTTTGCGCCGTCGGCGCAAAAGGACCGCGTCCGCGTTTTCAGGCAAAAGGCGGACAGTCTCGACTGGGAAGAATTTGTTTACAACATCAAGGATATCGAGAAGGGCAAAGTTGCCGATCCGTTCCTTTTGCCGAGCGACATCGTCGCGGTCTCGGAAGACAAGTTTGCCGCGATCCTGAAGAAAGTTACCGACGGCGTGACCGGCGGATTCAGCAATTTGCCGATCCTGATCAAGTAGCCGGTTAACGAATTTTATGAAAGAAAGTCGTGAGATCATCAAGAAACCGATGACCGAGAGGACGGAAATCGAACGTCCCTACAACATCGACATACCGGCGCAACCGGGCGGATACGGCGGATACCGCGAGTTGTATGCGCAGGAAGGCATGCAGCTCGGCGATTATTGGCGCGCGATTCGGAAACGTCTCTGGCTCGTCATCGGCCTGACCGTTCTGATCACGACTTTGACGGCGATTTATATGGCTCGCCGGCCGAACATCTACCAGGCGACGGCGACGGTTCAGGTCGATCTCGAACAAACGAACCCGGACCTCGTGACGAGCGAACGCCGGGTCAGCGTCACTAACCCGGATCCGGCCTACTTCAACACCCAACTGCAGCTCTTGACGAGCGAAACGCTCCTTCGCCGGGCCGTGAAAGAACTGAATCTGGACAGCAACAAGGATTTTCAGTTGGCAAAGGCCGAGGAATCGACATCCGCTTGGCGCTCGCTCCTCAAGACGATCGGCCTCGCCAGCGAGGTCAAAAAGAAAGAAGAGAAAACCCTCGGCGACAGCGGATCATCGACCGCCGGCGAAGAACTTGCGGAAGCCATCAGGCTCGCGCCATTCATCGAAATAATCCGGAAGAACCTGACGGTCGAACCGGTCCGCGAATCGCGCGCGACGGTCAAGGACACACGGCTCATCAACGTCTCGTTCCGGCATTCGAATTCCGAGCTTGCGGCATCGGTTGTGAACGGTATCGCCGAGGTATTCACGAAACAGAATCAGGAAAAGCGTTCCGGCACGAGCAAGAAGACGAGTGATTTTCTCGATGAGCGCATCGCGGACCTGCAGTCGCAGATCAAAAGCGACGAGATCAAGCTCGCGGAACTCAAGCGAAGTTCGGGCATCATCAATCTCGACGAACAGTCGACGATCGTTCTTCAGCGGCTCGAGGGGCTGAACAAACAGCTTCTCGATTCCGAAAATTCGCGAAAGAACGCGGAAGCGCAGTTTAACGCAGTCCGGAATTCGCCCGATCAGCTGAACTCGCTTGCCGAGGCTGAAGTGATTCGCTTTACCACTGAGCGCGAGAACGATATGCGTTCGCTCCGCACGCGGGTCACCGAACAAGTGACCCAGCTGCGCGCCGAGCGGGAAAAGCTGCTCGTGGAGTTTCAAAGCACGTCGGCGGAGGTCCAGGAGGTCGACAAAAAGATCGAGACGCTCAACAACGGCCTCAAGGAGATTCAGGACAAGAACGAAAAGGACCTGAAGGAGTTTCGGACGCGGGCTTCGCAGACCATTCTGGACAATCTTCGAACGAAATATGTTCAGTCCAAAGGACAGGAGGACAAGGTCCGGAGCGCGTTCAACGAGCAGTATAATCAGGCGCAATCCCAGAACGGCGCGGCGATCAACATTCGGCTCCTCGAACAAAACCTCGACGCCAACAAGGGATTTCTCAAGGACCTTAACCAACAGCAGAGCTCGAACATCATCGTCTCCCAAGGGTCCGATAACAATATCAGCATCGCCGAGATCGCGATCCCGCCCGAAATTCCGATCGCCCCGCGGCGCCTGATGACGGTCTTCGCGGCGCTTCTTCTTTCAACGCTTTTCGGAGCGGGGCTTGCGCTGTTCCTCGAATATCTCGACGACACGATCCATTCCACCGAAGAGGTTGAAAGTCTGCTCCAACTGCCTGCCTTGGCCGCGATCCCGACGATCGATTCGATGCCGAAGCGTCGTTTGCTTCTGGTCGGCAACACCGGCGAGGAACAGGAGCCAAAGGGAAACACGGAACTTTTGATCAACAACGATCCGCGTTCTTCGCTGGCCGAGGCATACCGTCAGCTGCGCACGTCGATCCTGCTTTCAACCGCCGGGCACGCGCCGAAATCGCTGCTTGTGACCTCCAGCTTGCCCGCCGAAGGCAAAACGACAACGGCCGTCAACACGGCGATCAGTCTGGCGCAGACGGGCGCGAAAGTTCTGGTCATCGATGCCGACATGCGTCGCCCGCGGTTGCACAGCGTTTTCGGCATCAGCAACGCGCAGGGTTTGAGCACGATACTTTCGAGTGCGATGAACGAGGCGGAAATACTGGCCACCGTGCAGTATGAAGAAGACGCGAAACTCCATCTTCTGCCGTCCGGACCGATCCCGCCGAACCCGGCGGAACTCATCGGATCCGAACAGATGACGAACTTTCTCAAGGTGATGCAGGATAACTTCACGCACGTCGTCGTCGATTCGCCGCCGATCGCGTCGTTTACGGACGGCGTCCTGATCGCCTCGATGGTCGACGGGGTGATCCTTGTCGTTCACTCAGGCAAGAGTTCGCGACAGGTCGTCCGCCGCGCGCGGCAATTCCTTCAGGACGTCGGCGCGAAGGTTCTGGGTGTCGTTCTCAATAACGTCAATCTTCGGTCGCAGAACGACTACTACTATTACCAGACCTATTATCAGCGCGATTACTATCGTCACGATGACGAAGGCCAATGATGTCTGACGAAAAACCGATTCGCGTCGAAATCGTCACGCCGGTGCATAACCGGCGTGATCTTACTTTGCAGTGTCTGAAAAGTCTTTCGCGGATCAATAGGGACGGACTCGAGGTTCATATCGTCATTGTTGACGACGGTTCGACCGACGGCACGTCCGAGGCGGTTCGCGCCGCCTATCCTGAGGTTGAGATCGTTGCCGGCGACGGGAACCTCTGGTTTACGGCGGGGATGAACCGCGGCATCGAGGCGGCGCTGAGGCACGAGCCGGACTACGTTTTGACGATCAATGACGATGAGGTTTTCGATTCCGAGTTCCTGCAGCGGATGATCGCCACCGCCCGGGAAAATCCGCGCGCGGTCGTCGGCGCCTTGCTGCTGCTGTGGGACGAACCCCATCGGGTCTTTCAGGTCGCACCGCGCTGGGAGACTCTTTCCGGCGGCTTTCGGCATTGGGTAAAACAGACGGTCTGGACGGTTCCGGAAAAACCCTGGACGGTTGAACTGATCGTCGGCAACTGTGTCCTTTTTCCGGTCGGGGCGATCCGCGAGAACGGGTTGATGAACGAAAAGCGATTCCCGCATTTCGGCGACGCGGAATACACGCCGCGGATGCGCCGAAACGGCTGGACCCTGCTGATAGAGCCGCGGGCCCGCGTCTTTTGCCAGCCTAACAACCTGCCTCCGCGAGTCCGGAATATGGGTATCAGGAAACTCTTCCGGACATTGTTCATCGATCTCGGCAACACTCACAGCCTTCGCCGCCGCTTCCTCGCCAACTGGTACGGCGCGCCGAACCGGTTTGAAGCGCTGATCGCATTTCCGGTTTTCTTTATTCGCTGGGCTATCGGGAAAAACGTCGAGGGAAGTTATGCGGAAACGATTCCTGAGCCTCCGATCTCTGAAACATATGCCCACAGGATCGTGGGTTAAGGTTTTACTTTAACTCTTTCAGCCAGTATTCGATCATCTCGTCAAGCATCGTCTCGAAAGTGTACTCGGGTTTCCAACCCGTACGCCGGCGCATTTTTGACGAATCGCCTTTCAGGTTGTGGAGTTCCTCCGGCCTCATAAAGCGCTGGTTGACGAACACCAGCGAATGCCAGTCTAGGTCAAGCTTACCGAATACGTATTCGACCAGGTCCTGAACGCTTTTCGAAACGCCGGTCGCGCAGACGAAGTCGTCGGGCGCTTCAAGCTGAAGGATCTGCCACATAGCCTTGACGTAGTCTTTTGCGTGCCCCCAATCGCGTGTCGCCTGGAGATTTCCGAGTTCGAGGCGCTCCGTCTGACCATAGAATATGCGGACCGCTTCTTTGCAGACCTTGTTGGTCACAAAGTTCGTGCCCCGCCGGGGGCTCTCGTGATTGAAGAGAATTCCGTTGGAAACGAAAAGATCGTAGGCGTTGCGGTAGTTCCGCGCGAGATGGTACGAGAAGACCTTTGCGCAGCCGTAAGGCGAAACCGGGTTCATCGGGGTGTTCTCGCGCTGAAAGCCGTCGTCATCGACGGAGTTCCCGAACATCTCCGACGATGATGCCTGGTAGACCCTGATGTCCGGTTTCATCAACCGCACCGCCTCAAGCACGTTGATCGTGCCGATTCCGGTCGCGTTGGCGGTATAGATCGGCTGGTCGAACGAGATGCGGACGTGCGATTGCGCCGCCAGATGATAGAGTTCGTCCGGCTGTATCTCCTTGATGACGTATATCAGCGAAGAGAGGTCGGTTATGTCGGCGTAGTACAAACTGATTCGGTCGCGAATGTGCTCGATGCGCGTTGTTTGCGTCTCGGCGACCGAGTTGCGTTTCAAGATGCCGTGAACGTCGTAGCCTTTCTCGAGCAAAAACTCCGAGAGATAACTTCCGTCCTGGCCGTTGATTCCTGTGATCAGCGCTTTCTTCATATGATGTTGTTCGCCTTGTAGTAGGCGTAAACCTTTGCGATACCATCACGTAGATCGGTAAACTTAAAGTTGTGCGTTAAAGACCGCATTCGCGCGTTCGAAACGTCCTTGCGAAACTGTCCGTCGGGCGACGTCTGGTCAAACTCGAGCCGAAAGTCCGTCTTTCCGCAGGCCTCAAGTGCGATCTCGGCGATTTCCCGGATGCTTCGGTTTTCATCAACCGCAACATTGAATGAATCGTGTAACTCGTTGTCAATACAATACTTGATTGCCCGAGCAAGATCGCCTCCGTACATAAATTGACGAAGCGGCGTCCCCGTGCCGAGAAGCCTGATCACGTTCCCTCCCTCACGTTCTGCCTTAATTATCTTCCCTAAAAGCGCTGTCAGGTAATGACTTCGTTGTTCATCCACTTTGTCATATTCCCCGTAAAGATTGCACGGGATCAGGTAATTGTATTTCAGGCCGTACTGGGTTGCGTAGGCGTCGATCTGGACGGCAAGGGAGCGCTTTGCGATGGCGTACGGGAAGTTCGTCTTCTGCGGTTCGCCCTTGTGTAAATCCTCTTCCCGCAGCGGGTACGTCGGAAAAACGTCGGGATAGATGCATGTCGAAAGCACCGCAGTCAGGCGGGGAACTTCGCCGAGCCGCGCGTATTTCAGGAGAAGCGTGTTCATGAGCAGATTTTGCTCGATGAATTCCGCCGGAAACTTGATGTTTTCGATGATCCCGCCGACGCGTGCGGCGAGGTGGACGATATGATCCCAGCCTTGCGCGCAAAGCCTTTGAACGTCCGCCTCCGATCGAAGGTCGTAATCCGACGACGAAATATAAGTTGCTTGCGGCAGAATTTCCCTGAGATGCCGTCCGACAAGGCCGGAGCCACCGGTAACGAGGATCCTTTTCATACTTTTCTAACGATACACATTTTGCGAGGGCGCGACAAGTTTCGGGTATGTACAAATAAAATCAACAAGTTAGCGGGGGAAGGAAGACACGCTTGAGAGATTCTGTTAAAATCTCACTTCGATTTACTCCGAAAAGTTAAGGCATCGCTTTAACTGTCGCCGCGCCGACAGATGAGAAAACACTTGAGCTCGAATAAGTCTTCCGAAAGCCCGCTTCGACGCGTTATCTTCGCCTGGAATTGCCTGGAATGGGGCGGGGCGCAGATGTACTTTCTCGGGATCGCGCGGCGGATCATGGATCGCTGCGAAGTGCGCTTTATCTTTCCCGCGGGGACGGATCCGCAGTTCGTCGATTTCTGCAAAAACGCCGGATTCGGTTTTGAGTACCTCGATCGTCACGCCGACCTCGGAGAGGCTGCGGGAATCGGGCGGAAGATCGCACGGCACTTTCGAAAGGTCCGGGCAGAGATCGCGCTGGTCCGTGCGGTCGCGCGGAGCAGGTCTGAGGGAACCGTTTTCCACATCGAGCTTTCGCCGTGGCAGTCGGTTTCCGCGCTCTGGTTCTTATGTCGGCGGGGACCGGTATTCTCGACGGTGCACAACCGCCTTCCGCGGGTCGCGCGCTGGCGGGACGCGCTTTGGAGGTTAAAACTCGGAGTGATCAGCAGGCTTCGGCGTTTTCATATGTTTCCGTCGAACCGCGATGCCAGGGAAAGTCTGCGCCCGTACGTCGTCGCGGAATTCCTTGAAAGAACGCGTGTGACCTTCACAAATGTGGACCCGGATGAGATTTCGGCCGCACTGGCCTCAGAATTCGATCGGGAGGCGGCGAGGGAACGGTTCGGGGTTTCGAAGGACGCGTTTCTCGTGGTTACCGTCGGACAGTTTATCGATCGAAAGGGACGTTGGGACGCGCTTGAGGCGGCGAAGATCCTCGCCGGGAAAGGCGAGAACGTCTCGTTTCTTTGGGTTTCGAACTCCGGTTTGGACGAAGCGGACCGTCTGAGGGTTGAAAGCTATGGATTGGGCGGACGATTCCGGATCGTCAGATCGGCCGACGTCGGCCCCGATCATCTGGACCTGATGCGATTCTTGCGAATTGCGGACGTCTTCGCGCTTCCGAGTCATGTCGAAGGGCTGCCGATCTCTATACTTGAGGCGATGTCGCTCGGAATTCCGACGGTCTCGACGCGAGTCAACGCCATACCGGAAGCTATTATCGACGGCGATACGGGATTGCTTGTTGCGGCGGGCGATCCTGAGGCTCTTTCAGTCGCTATTACGAGGCTGAAGATGGACGGGAAACTCCGCGAACGCATCGGCGCTGCCGGTCGGGAAAAGGTTCTGCGGGAATTCACCGAAACGGAAGTCGCGGAGATCGCTTTCGAGGAATATACGAAAGCGCTGAATGTATGAGCGCAGCAGCGGGAACGGCAAAAGGGGTAGCAAAGAACGCGATATATGGGTTTTCGACCTGGTTCTTGCCGCTCGGGCTAAGTTTCGTCGCCACGCCGATCGTCGTTAAAGCCCTTGGGCACAGCGGTTACGGGATCTACGCGCTGGTCTTGGGGGTTATCGGTTATTCCTTCAACCTAAACACCGGCCGTGCCGTGACGAAGTTCGTCGCGGAATATCGGGCGACCCGCGAAACGGAACGGATCAACGACGTCGTCTCGACGACGCTGGCGATCAACCTCGTGGTCGGCGCCTCCGGAGCGTTGGTTTTGGCCGCCGTTTCGGGGTGGCTCGTGCGGAGCGTATTCCGGATAGACGAAGCGCACGCGGCCGACGCGATGCATGCTTTCTATGCGGCTGCCGGCGTCATCTTTCTGACGATGCAGTGGCAGGTGTTTCTTTCCGTTCTGCAGGGGTATCAGCGATACGATCTCTTCTCCCGGCTGACGAATCTTTCGAGTATCGCGACGATCGGCGGCAGCGTGGTCCTGGCGCTTACCGGGTTTGGGTTGCTCGGGTTGCTGCTCTGGAACGTCGCGGTTCTCGCAGTGGTTTGGACGATTACCTTCTTCGTCGCCCGGAAACTGCTCCCGCCGGGAGGGATCTCGCCGATGCCGGACCGCGGGACGCTGCGCCGCATCATCGGGTTCAGCGGCGGCGTCATCGGATACCAGATCATTTCGAATGCGGTGCTTTTGTTCGAGCGCGGCTGGATCATTCGCCGACTCGGCGAGGAGAGCCTGACCTATTACGTCGTGCCGATGACGCTCGGGATCTACATCCACGGTTTCATCTCGAGCCTGCTTCTCGTGGTTTTTCCGCTTTCGAGCGAACTCGGCGGTGACCGCGAAAAGCTGAAAAGCCTGTACCTCAGATCGTCGAAACTCGTGAGTTTCTTTGTCGCGTTTATAGCTGTGACGCTAATTGTTGAAAGTAAAGTGTTTATGACGCTTTGGATGGGGTCGGATCTGGCCGCGCAGTCGGCGCCGGTGCTGATCGTGCACACGTTGACGTTCTCGATCGCGGCGCTCCTCGTCGTTTCCTGGAATATGACGGAAGGCCTCGGGTATCCGTCGTACAATTTCGCCGTGTACTCGGTATGTTTCGTTATCGCGATCGCCGGGATGTATCTTCTGACGGGCGAATATGGGATCATGGGCGCCGCTCTCGCGAGATTTTCGGGGTTCTTGGTGCTGTTGCTCTCGATACTTTATGTCGAGCGCTGGTTCTTCGGTAAAATACAGACGGCATTTTGGATCAAAACACTGGGTTCGGTCGGGCTCGCCTGCGTGGCGGTCGCAGGCATCGAATACGCCTGCGGAACCTATCTTCCCGCAAACTGGATCTCCCTGATATTCGCCGTCGGAGTTTCGGGGGTCGCATATTGCGCCGTTCTGTTGGCGGTCGGGTTCATCGGTGAAGATGAACGGGCGCTCGCGGGCCGCATATTGAAACGCGGTAAGTAGATTTATGACTGAAAAGATTGAGCTCGTCGATCGGGTCACGTTCATCAAGAAAGAGTCGGAAGGGCGTAAGGTGCTCCACTTGGGATGCACGAACTGGCCGTATACCGCGGATTCGATCGCGCAGGGTATGCTGCTGCATTCGGATCTTGAGGAGATCGCGGCCGATCTTTACGGATTCGATTTCGATCAGGAGGGAATCGACCTTCTCGCGGCCGGCGGCTTGAAGAATCTATATCGGGCGGATCTTGAAAAACTCGACGAGGTTCCGCTTGATACGACGTTCGACGTGATCATCGCCGGCGAGATGATCGAGCATCTCAATAATCCGGGCCGCTTCTTCGACGGCATCAAGCGCTTTATGAACTCGGAAACCCGCCTGGTCATCACGACGATCAACGCATATTCGGCGATGCGCTTCGCGATGTACGGGCTGCGGGGACGCGGCGGCGAGAACGAACCCGTGCATCCGGATCACGTCGCGTATTACTCGTACAGGACACTGAAACTGGTTGTCGAACGCAACGGCCTGGACCTCAAGAAGTTCTGTTTTTACGACGTCGGACCGGAGCATCGGCCGCATTTACGTTGGTTTTATAAATTGATCAATGATGTTAGTGTAAAAATATCGCCGCAGTTGTGCGACGGAGTGATCGCCGTTTGTGGACTCCGAAAACGGTAGCGAATCAGATGAAACAGGAAGCATTGGATCCGCCGCATTCGATGGCCGGCCACGAGACCCACGAGCGGGTCCTTGATCTTATCGGGAAATACATCAGCGAGCCGGCCGGGATGATCGATCTTGGGGCGGGACAGGGCGCATTTTCGAAGATCCTGAGCGAGCTCGGCCATCACGTCGTCGGTGTCGATTCCGACCCGGACAACTGGCGCGTTCCGGAAGTTGAGGTTCTCAACATCGATCTCGATGGCGAGTTCGCCTCAGCGTTTCAACCGGCGAAGTTTGACGCGGTCGTTGCGATCGAGATCATCGAACATGTCGAAAACCCTTTCAGCTTCGCACGCGAGGCCGCGAAACTGCTCAAAGCGGGCGGTCTATTGTTCCTGACGACGCCCAACGTGGAGGCCGTGAGTTCGCGTCTGATCTTTCTTTACACGGGCCGCCTGAAGCATTTCAGCGCGTGGGAGACGGTACGGCCGGCGCATATCACTCCGATCTTCCGCTGGAAACTCGAAATGCTGCTTGCCGAGGCCGGATTTGAGATCGTCGAAGAGGGATTCAACCGTCATGTGTACGAAACGGGCGAAAATCTCAAGGGAAAACTAGCCGGGATCGTCGCGCGCGTGCTGGGGCCTTTCCTGAAGGGCGAAAGAGGCGGTGAGGGCCGCGTCGTCGTGGCACGCAAGAAAGTGTTGAGAGATGAGATCGGTTAACAAAATCCCAAGTCTTCAGATCCCGGGCGGACGCCGCGGCGGCTTTTTTGTGCCCGTCGCAGCGCTTTGGGGACTTGTCATCGTCGCCGGACTCGCGTTTCTGATGGCAGACGGAGGATTCGGTTCCGCCCTCGGCGAGTTCTATCTCGTTCCGTGGGCCCTCGGGACGGGCGCGATCCTTGTTGCTCCCGCTGCTTACTACTTTTACCGCGGAAAATTCGACCTCTTTCACCCGCTCGTCTTCGGCGTCTGGTCGTACATATTTCCGGCATTCGTCGTCGGTGCGTTCATCATCATGTTCAATATGACGAACAGCTACGTGATGCTCTTCGTCACCGATCCGGAATACACGCTGCCGCTGTCGCTGGTCTATGTTTCGGTCGGTTTTTTGGGCGTCGTCGCGGGTTATTATCTGCCGCTTGGAAAATTCGTCGTCGACAAATTAAGCAGGTACACCCCGAAAGGAGACTGGGACCTCGACAGAGTATGGTTTCCGGGCGTTGTCCTGACTCTCTCGGGACTGGCGATCAGCATTGTCGGAATCCTGCAGGGCGTTCTCGGCTTTCAGCGCGTCGATGAGGTCGGGGCATTCGACAGTCTCGTCGTTTTTCTGACGTACATCTTCAACGTCGGGTACATACTTTTGTGGCTGGCGGTTTTCCAGACGAAACGGCGCAACGGGTTGTTTTACCTGATCATCGCCTTTCTGGTGACGATGGTCCCGCTCAGGATGGCTCTCCAGGGCGGGCGCAGCAGCCTGATGCTGAGCGTCATTTCGGTTGCGGTGGCCTTCTGGTACTCGGGCCGCCGTTTGAAATGGCAGCACACGTCGATCTTCGGGGCGGTTCTTGTGGTCTCGATCTTCATCGGGATCATTTACGGCACGACGTTCAGACGCATCAAAGGTTCTGAGGAGCGGATCAATGCCGGTGATTACGCCGGGCAGATTATTGAGACGTTCGATTACATTTCCCGTGCCGACACTTCGATGATCCTTTCCGAGGGGGTCAGTTCGATGGCCGAGAGAATCGAAAATCTGAGTTCGCTCGGCGTGGTCGTCGCCAATTACGAGAAACTGGAACCGTACGAGGAAAGTTACGGGCTCAAGGACAATATCGTAAATGACCTGCTGACCGCTTTCGTTCCGCGTATTCTCTGGGCCGACAAGCCGAATACATCCGATCCGCGGGCCTACAGCGAACTGTATTTCGATTACGGGGACAATTCGTTCGCGATCACCCCGTTCGGAGACCTCCTGCGCAATTTCGGAGTCATCGGCATTCCTCTCGGAATGATGATCATCGGTTTTTACTACCGACTGATCTATTCCTATCTCATCGACACCCCGGAACCGAGGATTTGGAAAAAAGTCGCTTATTATCCGCTTCTGGCCGCGGTCTCGTTCGAGTCTTTCTACGCGACGTTTTTCCCGATCGTTCTGCGCGTCACATTAGTGATCGCCGTCAGCATCATCTTCGTCGGCTTTTTTGCGAACAGCCGCTCCGCAGAGAATCATCGTCCGCATTGATTCACAAAAGCGTTCCGTCCGGGGCGATGCAGAACCGATGAGCCGACAACGTCCGATCGCTCTCGGCGGGTATGAGATTGCAGCAAGATGCGGCGCGCGTTCCTTAAAGGCGCCTAGTGGCGCGCTGCGCGTGAACGGGGTCTCGGTTTTGTTACCGCCTCGAGTACATTGCAAATCACGTTGGCGGATAATAAACTTGGCATTCAAAGGATTTGCGTTAACGATCATTATGAACGACTGGTTCACGTCCAACCTGGTTTGTCCGCGCGACAAGCACAAACTTGACCCGAAAGGAAGGTCTTTGGTATGTCCGAACGGGCATTCCTATCCGGTTTTTGATGGGATTCCGGTCATGCTCGTCGACGATGTCGAGGTCACCCATGATTACATCAACCGGACGTTGGAAAAGATCGCGGCAGTTGGCGGATCGTCTCGGATCGAAACAGACGGTGACCTGGAATCTGGCGCCGATGAGTCGATCGACGAATTTGTCCAGGGCGAAGTCCCGTATACTTCGGGAAACCTCTATTTTTCGGTCCAGCATAAATTGACCCGTTATCCGATTCCCAAAACCCGATTGCGTCCGGGGAATGGAGAGCTCTTGCTCGATATCGGCTGTAATTGGGGGCGATGGTCAATTGCGGCCGCAAAAAGAGGCTACCGGACTGTCGGCCTCGATCCGAGCCTCGACGCCGTTCTCGCCGCGCGGAGGGTTTCAAGACAGCTCTCCGCAAAAGTCGATTATGTCGTTGGAGACGCGCGGTTCCTTCCGTTTGTTGACGATTCGTTCGATACCGTTTTTTCATACAGCGTTCTGCAGCATTTCAGTAAAGAAAACGCGCGAGTTTCAATCGACGAAGTTGGTCGAGTTTGCAAGCGCGGAGGCGTAACGCTGATTCAAATGCCCAACAGATATGGCATACGACAATATCAGCAACACCGTCGGCGCGGATTTACGGAAGGAGAAGGGTTCGAAGTTCGATATTGGACGCCCGCAGAATTAATGGCTACGTTCGAAACGAAGATCGGGCCGACTCAAATGACCACTGATTGTTTTTTCGGATTGGGGGTTCAGGCGAGCGACGTCGATCTTCTTCCGCTTCACCTGAAGGCCGTCGTGTATTCGTCGGAGTTGTTGCGAAAACTAAGCACGGTTTTCAAGCCTCTGACGAAAGTCGCCGACAGTGTTTATCTCGAGTCCGTAAATCAAAAGAAATCATAAATGGCAATTATTCTAGGCATCAATACTTTTCACGCCGGTTCATCGGCGGCACTCCTGGTGGACGGTCAGCCGGTGGCCGCGATCGCTGAAGAGAGGCTAAACCGGGTCAAGTACTTTGCCGGTTTCCCAAAACTATCGATATCGCGCTGTCTCGAAATAGCCGGGGTCGGGTTTTCGGATATCGACGCCGTCGCCGTCGGACGCGATTCGTCCGCAAACCTGTCGAAAAAGCTCGAATTCGCTTTAAGAAATCCGGGCAAACTGCTCAATCTGGCGAAGATACGCGGCAAGAGCAAGACTTTTGACGATCTTAAGACGCTGATTGCCCGCGAATGCGGCGCAGATCCGTCGGTGTTGCATTTCGAATCGCATAATGTCGAACATCATATCGCCCACACGGCGAGCGCATATTTCGCGTCGGAATGGGAACACAGCGCCGGGATCACGATCGACGGTTCGGGTGATTTTGTCTCGTGCCTTCTGAGCGAGTGCGCCGGCAACGAGATCAGACCGGTGAAGAAGATCTTCGTTCCGCATTCGCTGGGGACGATGTATACGGCCGTTTGCCAGTTCATCGGGTACGGAAAGTACGGCGACGAGGGCAAGGTGATGGGACTTGCCCCGCTCGGCGGGGACCGCTATCACGACTTTTTCGAAGGGATGCTCCGCGCGACAAACGACGGTTTCACGCTCAATTCCGATTATTTCCTGCCGTTCGGCGCGAACCAGGGAATGGAGATCAACGACGCCGGCGAAATGATCGTCCACCGGCTCTATTCGGACAAGTTCATCGACGCCTTCGGCCAGCCGCGCGAGCGCCACGCCGAGATCACCCAGCGCGATATGGACATCGCGTTCGGCCTCCAGAGGGTTTTCGAGAAATACTATATGCACGTGCTGAACGTGCTTCATTCGAAGGTTCCGACGACCCGCCTTTCGATGGGCGGAGGCTGCGTCCTGAACAGCGTCGCGAACGGCAAACTCCTGCTCGACACGCCTTTCAGGGAAACGTGCATACAGCCCGCCGCCGGCGACGACGGACTCGCGCTCGGGGCGGCGCTTTACGTCAGCAACTCGGTGCTCAAGGAAGGCAAGCGCTGGGCGATGAAGAACGCGTATCTCGGCGACGAGTATTCGGACACCGAGATCAAAACGGAGCTCGACCGCTACGGGGTCGAGCATGCCGAACTCGGACGGGCCGAACTGATCGATCAAACGGCTGAAATAATCAAGGACGGCAACGTCGTCGGCTGGTTTCAGGGACGAATGGAATGGGGACCGCGCGCGCTCGGCAACCGTTCGATCCTCGCGCACCCGGGATTTCCGAACATGAAGGACATTCTCAACGCGCGGATCAAACATCGCGAGTCGTTCCGCCCGTTCGCGCCGTCGGTGCTCCAGGAACGCCAGAACGACATCTTCGAGCAGGACCATCCGTCGCCGTTCATGCTTCACGTATACAAGATCAGACCCGAATGGAGGGAAAGGCTGTCGGCGGTAAACCATCTTGACGATACGGGACGCCTGCAAACGGTCGCGCGCGACGAAAACCCGCTCTATTACGATCTGATCAGCGCTTTCGAAAAGAAGACGGGCATCCCGATCATTCTGAATACGAGTTTCAACGAGAACGAACCGATCGTCGCCAAGCCGTCGGAAGCCATTGAATGCTTTTTGAGAACGAAGATGGATGTTTTGGTGATCGGTTCGTTCGTCTGCCGAAAGAAATGAACTGGAAAGTCGAAAGAATGCCGGCTCTTGACGGCTACACGGTCGAATGGTCGGAAAAAGGGAATTACCTGCTTTCCCGGCGGAACGTCGTCTATCGGTCCACGGACCTCAAAACGCCCTTCGAGACCGTCGCCACGGTCGCGGCACCCGTTTGGAAGTCGGCCGCCGCTGTTTTGCGTCCGGTTCAGCGTCTCCTGAGATTTTCGGTGACCAACGTCGTTCCCCTCGGAAACGGAGACGTTTTTGTTACTTTTGATAAAGCGCTGGGTGTGATCAGGGGCGGCAAATATCTGGCGCTGAAAGGTTTAACTCGCCCGTGCCGGGTCCTTCGCGGTGCCTGTGCGGTCGATCGGGACGGCAGCGTATACTTCGGCGAGTACCTCGCCAACGAAGAGCGGGGTCCGATGCGTGTTTACAGATACCGTCCCGGCGAGGATTCGGTCGAGACGGCCTACGAGTTTCCGGCGGGTTCGATCAAGCACGTCCAAGGGATCTACCGGGACCCGTTTACGGAGTCATTGGTTTGCCTGACGGGCGACAACGACCCGGAATGTCGCATGCTGCGGACCTCGGACGGCTTCGAAACCCTCGAAGAGATCGGCGCCGGCGACGAGACGTGGCGCGCGGTCAGCATCCTGTTCGCGGACGACGCGCTCTATTACGGGATGGACGCCGAATACCGCAACAATCTCGTTTTCAGGCTGATGCGCGACAGCGGCGAGCGGACGGCGCTCGGGGAAGTGAGCGGTACCGTTTTCTATTCGAAAAGGGTCGGCGACGATCTGTTCTTTGCGACGACTGCCGAGAACGCGCCAAGTCAAAAGGAGAATGTTGCGGCGATCTGGCACGTCGACGGTTCCGGTGGCTTGTCGGAAGTCGCGAAATTCGCGAAAGACCGGTGGCATCCGACGTTGTTTCAGTTCGGGACCGTCCAGTTTCCCAATTTCAAAGAGTCGTCGGATGAACTGTATTTCTCGCTTGTCGGCGTCCGGGGCGACAATTGCACCTATCGTCTGACGAGGGCTTGATCTTCGCTTTTGCTATAATTTCAGCTGAATGGAAAAGGTGGTTTTTACAAACGGATGTTTTGATCTGATCCATCCCGGTCACGTCGATCTGCTGACGCGGGCGCGCGGCCTCGGCACGAAGCTCGTCGTCGGGATCAACAGCGACGCGTCCGTCCGCTCGATCAAAGGCCCGGAACGGCCGCTGATGAGCCAGGACGACCGCGCTGCCGTGTTGTTGGGGCTTGCGGCGGTTGATGAAGTTAGGGTTTTCGATGAACCCACGCCGGAACGTCTGATTCGGGAGATCCGTCCGGACGTGCTCGTCAAGGGCGGCGACTGGAAACCCGACGAGATCGTCGGTGCGGATTTTGTCCGCGCAAACGGGGGCGAGGTTTTTTCGTTGCCGCTGTTGAGCGACCACTCGACGAGTCGGATCGTCGAGCGATTCGCGAGCGGGCGCGCTGAAGTCAAAGTAACGGATGAGGTCGACCCGGTAAGTTCGTCGCTTGCCGAACATCTTCAGGTGATTGATAAGCTAAGTGCTGAAAATGTTGAAATAATACGAGTTACCGCACGAGTCCTGGCGGAAGCATTCCGCCGCGGGGGCAAGGTCTTGGTTTGCGGGAACGGCGGCAGCGCGGCCGACGCGCAGCATCTGGCAGCCGAACTGGTCGGACGATTCGAGACCGAACGCCCGGCGCTTCCGGCGATCGCCCTGACCACGGATACGTCGGCACTGACGGCGATCTCGAATGACTATTCGTATGAGAGGGTCTTCGCGCGGCAAGTCGAAGCCCTTGGCCGAAGGGGCGACCTGCTGATCGGGATCAGCACCAGCGGCAACTCGCCGAACGTCGTGGCCGCGGTCATGAGAGCCAGGGAAATGGGGCTCGAGACCGTCGGGCTGACGGGAGCGAAGGGCAAAAAGCTGGCGGCGCTTTGCGATCATACGATCATGGTTCCTTCGGCGCGTACCGCGCGGATTCAGGAGGCACACGTTACAATTGCCCATCTTTGGTGCGAATACTTGGACAATCAACCCGGCAGTTTGCTTTGATCGAAGAAATACTTGAAAAATTCCGAAATATGCGCGTCGCCGTCGTCGGCGACGTGATGCTCGACCGTTACCACTGGGGGACGGTCTCACGCATTTCTCCCGAGGCTCCGGTTCCGGTGGTGAAGCTTGAAAAAACCACGCTCGCTGCCGGCGGAGCGGCCAACGTTGCGGCAAACGTTGTCGGGCTCGGTGCGTCGGTTCGGCTCTTCGGCATAACGGGCCGCGATCCGGAAGCTTCGGTCCTGCGGCGGGAGTTGGAGCGGAGCGGGGTTTCGGCCGCCGATCTGGTCGGCGTCGATGGCCGGGAGACGATCGTCAAAACGAGGATCGTCGCGCACAGCCAGCACGTTGTCAGGCTTGACAGCGAGAGCTCCGGCGCGATCCCGGACGCGGCGGGTGAAGAGGTCGCCGCCGCGGTGGAACGCGCCCTCGGCGATTCGGACATATTGCTTCTTTCGGACTATGCCAAGGGACTGCTGACCCCTCACCTCCTGACGCGTCTGATAACGACGGCACGGGACGCCGGCAAATCTGTTTTTGTCGATCCGAAGGGAAAGGACTACGCGAAGTATTCCGGCGCGACGCTGATCACGCCGAACCGCCGCGAGGCGCTCGAATCGTGCGGTTTTGACGAATCGGCGCCGGTCGATGCCGCCGGCGGAAAACTTGTCAGGGAGCTTGGGCTCGATGCCGTTCTGATAACTCTGGGCGAGTCGGGGATGTCGCTTTACGGCCGCGACGGAAGCGTTCGACGGTTCGCCGCGCAGGCGCGCAAGGTCTATGACGTGACCGGGGCGGGCGATACGGTGATCGCCGCGCTCGCGACGTCGTTTGCGGCTGGTGTCGGCCTGGCCGAGGCCGTCGAATTCGCGAATCTCGCCGCCGGCCTGGTCGTTGAGCAGGTCGGAACGACCGTCATTTCGCGGGAAATGCTCATCAGATACGTTAACGAACACGCCGCAAACCAATGACCCGGAAGATCACGTTCATAGAGCGCAAATACTGGAAGAAGGACGGTTTGGCTTTCAGCATCGAAAAGGTCTTCGCACTCGTCGCGTCGAAACTGCCGGAACGGTTTTCGGGCTCGTTCGAGAAACTTCCGTACGGCAACGGCTTCGTCGATATCCTCAGGAACCTCTTTTTCTTTCGTCCACCGGAGTCGGACGTCTATCACATTACCGGCCAGGTTCATTATATGGCCCTCATGCTTCCGCCCGAACGGACGATCCTGACGATCCACGACATCGGATTCATGCATCTCCGATCGGGCCTTCGCCGGTACCTCCTCAAGAAACTATTCCTCGAGTGGCCCCTGCGCCGCCTCAGATATGTGACTGTCGTCTCCGAGGCGACACGTGCCGAGGTGCTTGAGTTCGCGACATTCGCCCGGGAGAAGATCGAGGTCATCGAAAATCCGCTGCTTGGCGGGTTTGACGCTCAGGAACCGACCGCGTTCGACGGCGTCTGCCCGACAATTCTGCAGGTCGGGATCACACCCAACAAGAACATTCCGCGTTTGCTCGAGGCGCTTCGCGGCATTCGCTGCAAACTGCGCGTGATCGGAACTCCGGACGACGAACTGAAAGCGTCGCTGGCGGAGAGCGGCATCGATTACGAGATCGCGTTCGGTCTCAGCGACGAGGAGATGCGCGAAGAGTACTCGTGCGCGGACATAGTCGCGTTTTGTTCGACCTACGAGGGATTCGGGCTTCCGATTCTCGAGGCGCAGGCGATGAAAAGGCCTTTGATCACGAGCGACCTGAGCCCGCTCAGGGAAGTTTCGGGCGGCGGCGCCGTCCTCGTCGATCCGACGGACGTCGAAGCGATCCGGAACGGGATCCTCTCGATCATCGACGATTCGGCCCTGCGTTCCCGCCTGGCCGTCGCCGGTGCGGAAAACGTCAAGCGCTTCGATCCGGCGGCGATCGCCGACCGCTATGCCGAACTCTATGATCGGGTGATCTCCCGGCAGGGCGACCCGTAATGACTAGAGCGAATTGTAGACCTCGACCCACTTTGCGATGTTTGCCTGAACATCGAATTCACGCAGGACAAACGGGCGCGCGCGCTCCCGCATCTCCCTGTATTCCGCGGGCGGCATTTCGAGAACGCTGTCGATCGCGGCGCCAATGGTCTCGGGCGCGTTGTCGATCCAAAATCCGACGCGTTCCGTTTCGAGCCGTCGCCACGGGCTTCCGGTCGAGGCGATCACGGGCGTTCCCTGGGCGAGCGATTCGAGGACGACGACTCCGAAATTCTCGGTATGCGACGGCATGATCGTGAAATACGCATCCGCGTAGAGCTGTTGCTTCGCGTCCCCTTCAACTTGTCCGACGAACTCGACTCTGTCCCTTAAACCCAATTTATCGACGAGTTTACGCAATGGTTGTTCGAATTCCGGTTTGCCTTCGCCGGCGATCTTCAGAACGAAATCCGAACTCTTGAAGGCATCCGATATGGCTAATGCCCGGATCAGATTGCCGATCGCCTTCTTCGGATGGATCCGTCCGATATAGAGCAGGTAGTTTCGCGCGGTACGTTTCGCGGCGGCAGGAACCTCAAGATAATTCGAAATCTGTGCGACGCGGGCGGCGTCCCCGAAAATGCGCCGAATGTAAACCGTTTCCTCGTCGCAGGTCGAATGATAAAGCGGATAACGGCCGACGATCAGCCAGAGCGCCGCGAGGAAGGGCATTTTTCTCAAACGCGAGTGCCTGAGCGCCTTCGTGTCGAGTTCGCCGCGCGCCGACCAAACGAGTTTCTTGCCGAGGAGACGCGCCGCGACGCCGACGGCGAACGCGGTCGGGAAAAAGAATGACGAGACGTGCACGATGTCGCAGCTCAGGAAACTGCGGAGCGCGCGCAGCGTCTGCCTGATAGGGAAATCAAGGAGGCGCGTTCGAACGTAGATCGCGCGGCCGCCGTCGGTTTCGATCCAGACATTGAGCGGCATCTTTCCTCCGATCCCCTTGTCGGTGGCGACGACGACCGGATGGAATCCGTGAGGGATGAGGTTCTTGGTGATCCAATAGACCGTGTTGGCCGGCCCGCCGGCCTGCGACGGGTAGAACACTTCGAGCGGATAGAAGATCTTCATTGTCCTAAAAATCGTTTTGTTCGAGCCACTCGGCGAGTACGACGATGTGCCACAAGTGAGACCAGAGCACCCCCGAGCGTCTCTCGAGAAAATCGGACCAGAGCCTGTTCAAGCGTGCCCCGTCAACAATGCCGCGCCCGGCGATCGCGCCGATGCGCTCCCCGCAGAACGCGCGCAGTTCGCCGCGCATCCATTGTTCCCAGGGCAGAACGAATCCCATCTTCTTCCGGTGTACGATCGAATCGGGAAGCAGCGGGGCGAGCGATTCGACGAGCAGTTTTTTCGGGTAAGACGGATATTTGAAAGTGTCGGGGACGCGGAGGACGTACTCGACCAGCTCGTAGTCGAAGAACGGTTCGCGCACTTCGAGCGCGGACGCCATACTGAACTGGTCGGCGTCCTTGAGCAAAACGTTTTGGGTGTACCCGACCAATTCGGCGATCGAGAACTGGCTCAGCAGAGGGAATCCGGAAATCTTCTCCGCGCGCCGCTCAAGGTCTCCTTTGATCGTCGAAGATATGTCGGAAGTGCCCGCGAGTTCGTCGACAATATGTTCAGAAAGTACTTCACGTGTTCGCGGGTAAAACTCTGAAATCGCGGTACTTGATGCGCTCAACAACGAGCCCAGCCGCTGGTATTTCGAGTTCGCCGACTGCGCCAGAACTGCCCCGGCAGCTTTCCTGAGCACGCGCGGCGCGCGCGAGACCGGGCCCTTCCGGAACCTGAGCCAATTCAGAAAATTCGGATAACCGGCAAAAAGCTCATCGCCGCCGACGCCGGACAGCGCGACCTTGAGGCCCGCCTCGCGCGTCGCCTTCGAGACGACGTACGTGTTGAGTCCGTCGCCGCTCGGCGAATCGGCGGCCGCCAGCGCGTCGGGCAGGCGGTCCAGAAAATCGGCCGCCCCGAGTCTGATGCTGGTATGGTCGGTCTTGAATTTAGAAGCTATCAGCTCGGCGTGGACCGACTCGTCAAACTCCTTTTCCGCAAAGTTTACGGAGAACGTGCTGACCGGTGACGGGCTTATCTCGGACATCAAGGCGACGACCGCGCTCGAGTCGATCCCGCCCGACAGAAACGCGCCGAGCTTCACGTCGCTCACCAGGCGCCGTTCGACGGAACGGTGCAGCAATTCGCGGATCCTGGCCTGTACCTCGGCCTCCGTCCGTTCTTCGACCGGGGCCGGGTCGGCGTCAATCGACCAGTACTTTGCGATCTCCAGGCGCCCGTCCGCAAACCGCGCAAACGATCCGGCAGGGAGCTGCCTGACGCCGTCGACGATCGTCGCCGGGGCGTAGACCGACTGGAACTGCAGATAGTCCCGCAGGGCGCGCCCGTCGATCTTCCGCGGAACGGCGCCCGAGGCGAGGAGCGCGCGGATCTCGGATGCGAAATAAAGAACGCCGTCCCGCTCGAAATAGTAAAGCGGTTTTACGCCGAGGCGGTCGCGGGCGATGAACAGCTCGCGCCGTTCGGTGTCCCAGATCGCCAACGCAAACATGCCGTTCAACAGCGAAAGACAGTCCGGACCGAACTTCGCGTAGGCCGCGAGGATCGTCTCGGTATCCGAGTTCGTGCGGAACTCGTAGCCGGCGAGCTTTGCCCGGACCTCGAGGTAATTGTAAATTTCGCCGTTAAATGTGATGATAAAACGGTTTGATAAGTCGCGCATCGGCTGGTTCGCCGCTTCCGAGAGGTCAATGATCGAGAGTCTCAGATGCCCGAGGGCGATGCCGTCGGAGACAAATCGTCCGTCGGCGTCGGGTCCGCGATGGCGAAGCCGGCCGTTCATTTCCGCAATCGTCTCTTTGGCCTGGTCGGTGCTGCTTAACCCGACGATGCCGGCAATTCCGCACATACTTTAGAGGATACACCAAAGTCCGCGGTATTTGACAACGGCGGAGGAGCACGTGCGAATGCTGAAATGACCGGGATATTCTTTGGGAAATCACTTTAAGAAATAGTTGACGCGGTCGCCCCAAGGCATTGAATCCGATTCTGTGATAATGCGGGCTAACTTTTGTCAACAGGTTACTTACTACGCCAGAAGTAACATTAACTGTCGGCTCGCCGACTTCTCGAAATCACTTTAGCAGCTATGAGAGTTCTCGTTTTCGGCGGTGCCGGCATGTTGGGCCATCAGGTCGTCCGCAGTTGGAGCGGACTATTTGAGGTCTTCGCGACGATTCGCGGCCGATTTGAAGATTATTCCGAATTTGCCTATCTCGACCGTTCGCGGACGATCGACGCCTTCGATATCGAATCGACGGAACGGGTCGGCGAATTGATCGCCGAACTTCGGCCCGACGTGATTTTCAACGCGGTCGGAATCATCAAACAGCTTCCGACTTCGAAAAATACGATCACGACGCTCAGCGTCAATTCGATCTTTCCGCATCGCCTCGCGGAGATGGCCGCAGCCTTCGGGAGCCGTTTGATCGCGATCAGCACGGATTGCGTCTTCGACGGCAAACGGGGGATGTATACCGAGTCCGACGAGCCGAATGCGACCGATCTCTACGGGATCAGCAAGCGGCTCGGCGAAGTAACCGGCGCTAATTGCCTGACGATCCGGACGTCGATCATCGGCCCGGAACTGAAGACCCGGCACAGTCTCCTCGAATGGTTTCTGAGCAATTCGGGAGGCCGCGTCAACGGATTCAGAAAGGCGATATATTCGGGCTTTCCGACCGTCGTCCTGGCCGATATACTTGCAGACATCATCGTGAATCGTCGGGAAATGACGGGGCTTTACCATTTGTCGAGCGAGCCTATCGACAAATTCGAACTGTTGAAACTGTTCCGCGAGGCGTACGACATTGAAGTCGGGATCGAACCCGTTGAGGATTTCGTCATCGACCGGAGCCTCGATTCGGCGCGGTTCCGGGCGGAGACCGGTTTCGTTCCGGAAGACTGGCCGTCAATGGTTGAGCGGATGGCCGCCGCCGACCCAATGCATAGACAAATCGGCCGAAAGCGAAAATAATTGTGACAATGAACTCTCTTGAAGGAAAAAGGATCTTGGTTACGGGCGGCACCGGGTCGCTCGGCAAAACGCTCGTGCGGAGGCTCTTGAAGGGCGAGAACGGGCTGCCGGCGCAGATCACGGTGTTCTCCCGCGACGAGGCCAAGCAGCATTTCATGCGGCTCGAGTATCTTCACCGCGAGCACGCGACCGACGACGTTATCTATCAGAATTCACGGGACTTATTGAATTTTCGGATCGGCGACGTGCGCGATCTACCGGCGCTCGCGGCGGCGATGCGCGACGCCGACGTCGTCTTTCACGCCGCGGCCCTGAAGCAGGTGCCGTCATGCGAGTATTTCCCGTTCGAAGCGGTGATGACCAACGTCATCGGCGCTCAGAATCTGGTCCGCGCCGTGCGCGAGCACAATCTGCCGGTCGAGCGCATCGTCGGCATTTCGACCGACAAGGCCTGCAAACCGATCAACGTCATGGGGATGACGAAGGCCCTCCAGGAACGCATCCTGATCGAGGCCAACCGCGATCTTCCGAACACGGTTTTTACCTGCGTCCGTTACGGCAATGTCATCGCCTCGCGCGGTTCGATCATTCCGCTGTTCGTCGAGCAGATCTCAAAGGATCAGCCCGTGACGATCACGCTTGCCGAAATGACGCGCTTTCTGCTGAGTCTTGAACGCGCGGTCGACACGGTCCTCGCGGCGGTCACCGGAGGCGGGCGCGGCGAAACGTACGTCCCGAAGGTGCTCGCGGCGAAGATCACGGATGTCGCGAAAGCCCTGATGGGCGACAAGGACCTGCCTTTGGTATTTACCGGCATCCGCCCGGGCGAAAAGATCCACGAGATAATGGTCTCGGAAGAGGAGATCTATCGGACGGTCGAACGCGGCGGGTTTTACGTCATTCTACCGGTCCTTCCCGAACTCCGTTCGTCCGAAGGGTTCGTCCCGGCGCTCTCCTCCGAATACTCTTCAAAGGACGACAATGTCACCGTCGAGCAGCTCAAAGGACTGCTAAGTGATGCAGACAAAGAGATTAGGGAGTTTATTACAAAAAGTTCGTAGGTTGCATATGAAGATTATGACGATTTTCGGGACACGCCCGGAGATTATTCGGCTCAGTTTGATTCTCAAAACGCTCGACCAGTATTGCGAGCACGTCACGGTCCACACCGGGCAAAACTTCACCGAGAGCTTGAGCGACGTTTTCATCCGGGATCTCGGCGTCCGTACTCCGGACGAGCATTTCGGGATCAGGTCCGCAAGTTTCGGCGAGCAGATCGGCCAGATTCTCACGAAGACCGACGAGGTTCTCGAGAAACACAAACCCGACCGGATACTGATTCTCGGGGACACGAACAGCGCCTTGTCGGCGATCGTCGCCGCGCGCCGGGGCATACCCGTCTTTCATATGGAAGCCGGAAACCGTTGCTACGACGACCGCGTCCCGGAGGAGGTCAACCGCCGGATCATCGATCATTCGAGCACCTTTCTGATGCCGTATACCGAACGCAGCAAGGAGAATCTCGTGCGCGAAGGGATCGAGCGCGAAAGGATCTATATTACCGGGAATCCGATCAACGAGGTTCTCAATACGTTTTCCGACGAGATCGACCGGAGCGAGGCGCTCGCGCAGCACGGCGTCGAGCCGTTCGACTATTTTTTGGTGACGCTCCATCGCGCCGAGAATGTCGACATCGGCGAACGCCTGCGGGAGATATTCAAGGGCTTCGAGCGCGTCGTCGAGACCTTCGGAAAGAAAATGCTCGTCAGCGTCCATCCGCGGACCGCCGAGAAATTGGTCAAGTTCTCGCTCCGTCCGGACAGCGACAGGATCGAACTGCTGCGGCCGCTCGGGTTCTTCGATTTCGTGAAACTTGAGAAAAATGCGCTCGCGGTACTGACCGACAGCGGAACGGTTCAGGAGGAATGCGCCATCTTCGGCGTCCCGAATGTCACCGTGCGCGACGTGACCGAGCGTCCGGAAACGCTTGAATGCGGCAGCAACATCATCAGCGGGGCCGATCAGGAACGCATTCTAAAGGCGGTCGAGATCGCTCTGTCGCAGCCGACGGACTGGAAAGCCCCGAAGGAATATCTGGCGGAGAACGTGGCCCAGGTCGTGAGCAAGATAATCCTCGGATATACCAGCCTTCGCAGGCACGCTTAGACGGACCGATGACCGACGTTCAAGAGAAAAGCAAACCCGGCCGCTTGTGGGTCATTACGGAACTCTATTATCCGGAAGAGACGTCGACCGGTTACTATCTGACGCGGATCGCCGAAGGTCTGGCCGGGGATTTCGAGGTTTCGGTGATTTGCGGACAGCCAAACTATTCGGCGCGCGGGACAAAAGCCCCGCGGCACGAGGTTCACGAGGGCGTGGAGATCCACCGGGCGCGCGGCACGCGGCTCGACAAGAACGTCATTCCGTTGCGGATCGTCAATATGCTGACGCTCAGCCTATCGATCTTTTTCAAGGCACTTGGGAAGTTTCGGAAGGGAGATAAGGTTCTGGTCGTCACAACCCCTCCGAGTCTCCCGTTCATCGCGGCCGCCGCGTCGCTCGCGAGGGGCGCGGGCTACGTCCTTCTGATCCACGACAACTACCCGGAAATACTGATCGCGGCGTCGAAGGCGAAACCGGACTCGGTCTTCGTTCGGTTTGCCAACCATTGCAATCGCTGGCTTTACAAGTATGCGTCGAAGATCATCGTGGTCGGCCGGGATATGTTCGAGTTGGTCGGCAAGAAGACTTACGGACTCGACGTCCCGATCGACACGATACCGAACTGGGCGGAACTCGAACGTGTCGAGCCGCGGCCCCGGGAAGGCAATGAACTTCTCGCGGAACTCGGTGTCGAGGACCGGATCGTGTTTCTTTACGCCGGCAATATGGGTTATCCGAACGATATCGAGAGCATCGTCGAATGCGCTGCAAAACTGGCGGCCGATCAACGGTTCTGTTTCGTTTTCCTCGGCGCAGGCGTCAAGCGCAAATGGCTCGAAGCGGCCGTGCACGACAGGGAATTGAACAATGTGCGCATTCTCGATCCGCGGCCGAGGGACGAGCAGAACGTCTTCCTCAATGCGTGCGACGTCGGTGTGGTGAGCCTGGTCGAACGGATGTGGGGAGTTTCGATGCCGAGCCGGACCTACAACATACTGGCGGCGGGGAAGCCGATCCTCGCACTGACCGAACCCGGGTCGGAACTTGAAACCGTCCTGCTCGAGGAAAACGTCGGCTGGGCCGTCCGTCCGAACGACCCCGAAGCGCTTCTCGAAACGCTCCTCGGGATCGCCGAATGCCGCGACGCCTTCGCGGAAATGGGGCTGAATGCGCGCCGCGCGGCGGTCGAACGATACTCGCTCGCGGCGGCGATCGAAAAGTACCGGCGCTCTCTGTTATGAAGATACTCGTCACAGGTGCGACGGGGTTTGTCGGCGGTGCGGTCGTGCGCCGGCTCGCGGCCGTTCCGGGAATCGATGTATTTGCCGGCGGCCGGTCGGCGGAAGGCCCTGATTTGCCGCCGGGAGCGGTGCCGGTCGCGTTCGACATTTGCGAGCCGGAGTCGTTCGGGCCGGCACGCCGGTCCGGGCCGTTCGATGCCGTGGTCCATTCGGCGGGCCTGGCGCATCAGTTCCGCGGAGGGACGGCGGAAGATTTTGAGGCGGTCAATGTCCGCGGGACCGAGAACGTCTGCCGCCTCGCCGTTGAGGCCGGTGCGAAGCGGTTCATACACATCAGTTCCGTTGCGGTTTACGGCGCTTACGGAAAGACTCCGGTAGACGAAGAATTCGAGTGCCGGCCGCGCGGGCCGTATGCGGAGTCGAAGTTGGCTTCGGAGCGGGCAGTGGCGGACGTTTTCGGTTCCGGATCTCTGATCTTGAGGTTGGCGACGGTCGTCGGACCCGGCGATGCTGGTAACACCGCGCGTCTGATAACGAATATTGCGCGTCGGCGGTTCTATCCGGTCGGGGACGGTTCCAACTTAAAGACGTTTGTTTCGGTATCCGATGCCGCGGAGACCGTCTGCAGACTGGTCGATCCCGGCGTCTTTCGCCCGGGCGTCTTTAATGTGGCGGCGCCGGCGGTGAGCGTGCGCGAGGTGGTCGGGACGATCTATTCGGCGCTCGGACGCCGTTTTCCGCGTTTCTTCATCCCGACGTCTCTGGTTGAACCCTTTCTCGCGTTGAACCGGTCGATGTTTCGGATCGGGAGCGTTCTGCGCGCCGGCGAACTTTTGGAAAAGTGGCTCGCCGACGATATCTACTCGGGGGATCTGCTCGCGAGATCGTTCGGTATCGCCCAAAAGCGTTCGGTTCTCGAAGAGATCCGGGCGGAGGCTTCGGCGATGGCAGGCAAATAATGATGATCTGGCTTTTGATCGCGGGTTTTTGCGCTTTCGCCCTGACCGTTTGGGGGGTGGGGCATTACCGCGACTGGAGCGTGCGCCGGAACGTGCTCGACATTCCGAACGAGCGCAGTTCGCACAGCGAGCCGACGCCCCGCGGAGGCGGCATCGTCATCTTCGCGGTTTGCCTCGCCGGATACGCGGCCCAGGGGTTTTTCGGCGACGGAGCGTTTTTGTGGAGCTATCTCGCGGGTGCGGTTCTGATCGCCGCGATAAGTCTTTGGGACGATTTCCGGCATCTTCCGGTCGTTGCGCGGTTCGGCGTGCATTCGCTGGCGGCCGTGCTGATAATCGCCGAGACCGGCGGATTTACGGTTCTTGAAGGGACGATGCCGGCGTGGGCGGTGCGTATTTTTACGTTCTTTTGGATCGTGTGGCTCGTCAACTCATACAACTTCATGGACGGCATTGACGGGATCGCGGGACTTCAGGCGGTCACGGCGGGGATCTGCTGGGCGGGATTCGGCTATCTGGCGGGCGTGCCGTCGGCGGTTTTCATGGGGGCGGTCGTCGGGGCCTCGTCGCTCGGTTTTCTTTATCACAACTGGGCGCCGGCGCGTATCTTTATGGGTGACGCGGGAGCCGCGTTTCTCGGTTTCACGTTCGCTGTCATCCCGTTCTTTCCGGGACGCGCCGGCGGCGAGGTCCCAGGTTGGTTTATGACGGCCGCCGCCGTCCCGGTCTGGTTCTTCCTGTTCGACTCGGTTTACACATTTCTTCAGCGGCTCAGTCGTCGCGATCGGGTCTGGCGCGCCCATCGCGAACATGTCTACCAGCGGCTCGTGATCCGCGGCGCGGGCCACGCCTCCGTAACGCTGCTTTACGGCTTCTTATCGGCGGGTATCGGCGCGGCGGCACTGATTCTTGGGGCCAGCGGGAGGTTCAATTCGTGGTTCTACCTCGCGGCGCTGTGCGCCGGAGGAATCCTGCTCCTGACAGTTCGCTTGACGGCGACGGTCTCGGAGACGTATCCCAAACGTTTTCAGACAAATAAGGGGGAAAACGCAAAAGAAAGTATTGAAAAATAAGATAAAGCGTGACATAATCATTCGAATGTCGTACCGGGTGTCCGTTTTCGGCCGATCGTTCGGCAGGTGAGAATTGCGCCCAATGCGTACTTTTATCGGGGGACCGATCTGAAATTAATTCGGTATTATTCGAGGAGGAATCAATGAACAATTCACAAATCCCGAAAGCTCGCAAGAACGGGTTGGTGATACAGGAAGCCGGGGACGAGGTGCTGGTTTACGATTTGGAACGGAACCAAGCGCACTGCCTCAATCGCACGGCGGCTTTCGTCTGGCGCGCATGTGACGGAACCAAGAGCGTTCCGGCGATAGCCGAAATGCTCGGAAAGGAGTTTTCGGGCAAGGCCGACGAGGATCTCGTCTGGCTGGCGATCGATCAGCTTTCGAACGAGCGTCTCCTTGAAGCGGAGATCAAATTAGAGTCGAACGGCCTTTCGCGCCGCGCGGTCATCCGCCGGATCGGCCTTGCCGCCGCAGTCGCGTTGCCCGTCGTGGCAATGCTCAGTTTTCCGTCGACGTCGCTCGCGGTCACCTGCTCGGCATCGTTCTGCGGTTCCGACAGTCCGTTAAATGGATGCGGCGCCGGAGATTATTGTTGCCAGAGTTCGCCGGGAAGCGGTAACTATGTTTGCCGTAACCTGCCGTGCTCGGTGCCATGTTAGTAATGGCGGCTTTCTAAGATTAAGGTGGCTTGAGACGGCTCAGGCCATTTTTTTGCGTCCGAAATGACGGTAAGCGATGATGCAAAATTCGGCGCGATGGCGTGGCGGCTGGAACTCGGATTCGATCTGCACGGATCGCGGTTCGGCATCCGCTGCGACGACGAAACACTTCGGAACGCGATCGAATCGCTCATCCCGTACGGCTGGCGTCCCGCGGCTTATGAAACGAGCCCTCAAAAACTCTCGCTGGTGACGGCCGCGGGTTCCGTACCGGGCGGGCTCTATTTCGACACCCGCGGATACGAACCGGTCTATCAGTTCGAATCCCTCGATCCCGACACTCTCAAGGGACTCGAGACGAAGCTCACGTTCGCGCTTTCGCTTGCCTGCGCGCCGCATCTTTTCTTCCTGCACGCCGGGGCGGTCGCCTTCGGGGACCACGGCATTCTGATACCGGGAACGACCTTCAGCGGCAAGACCACGCTCGTTCGCGAACTGATCGGGCGCGGCGCTTTGTATTATACTGACGACTGCGTCATCGCCGACCGCGCCGGGAGAATGTTCCCGAATTCGATCCCTTTGGCGGTCCGCGGCGAGTCGGAGCGCGAATATCGGACCGCCGGGAGTCTCGGGGCGGAAGACGGGACCGGGCCGGCCGCGATCGGGACGGTGCTGTTCACGCGCTATGTCGAGGGCGGGATCTGGCAGCCCGCGGTTTCCGAGCCGGGACAGAGCGGCATGTTGATACTGAAGAATTTGTTCTATCCCGGAGCGATGCGCGAATTTCCGGCGGCGACGATGGAGTTCGCTGCGCGTGTCTCGCAAGAGGCCGACGCGTTCACCGGCGACCGGGGCGACGCTTCGCAGGTCGCCGATTGGATCGAACGGCGCTTGAATCTCTGATGTCAGAAAGCAAAAAAGCCGAATTTTCCAGTACGCCGCTGTCCGATGAAGCGAAGATGAATCTTTTGCGCCTGAAGGTCGCCGAAAAGGAACTTGCCGAGGTTTGGACGACGTACGAGTCTGCGGGTCTGCATCCGATCCTCATCAAGGGCTGGGCCGCGGCGCAGTATTATCCGGATCCTTCGACGCGCCACCTCGGGGACATCGATCTCGCATTCCCGGCGGATGAATATCGGACGGCGGAGGCGCTCCAAAAGGAGCATCAGCTATACCGTACTGACCTGCACTCCGAACTCCGCCATCTGGACCTGGAATCGTGGAACGCCTTGTTTGAAAGATCCGTGGCGGTCCCGTGCGGCGACGTCCCGATACGCGTTCTCGCGCCGGAAGATCATCTGCGTGTGATCTGCGTCCATTGGCTGAATGACGGCGGCGCATATCGCGAGCGCCTGCTCGACATCGCGTTTTTGATTCAGACGTGCGGAGACGATATTGACTGGGATCTTTGTTTGGCCCCGGTCACGGCGACTCGCCGCCGCTGGATCGTGACCGCGGTCGGCCTCGCGAAACGCTACGCGGAAACCGGTCCGTGGACGGTACCCTTTGCCGGCGAGTTTGAGATGATTCCCGAATGGGTATACGCCGCGGTTGAAAAGGAGTGGGCGAGCGGGATCCGCCTGATGCCGCTCCACGCTGTGCTCAACGATCCCGTACAGCTCTTTAGGCAGATACGGAAGCGCATTCCGCCAAACCCTCTGCAGGCGACGATCGAGCTTGAGCGCGAGATCGACGGGCGCTCGCGGGTCGGCATTCAGCTGAAGAACATGTTCCGACGCATTCGGCCGTCGATGGCGCGGGTCGGGCCGGCGCTGAAGCGTTTGGCAGGTATCGGCAAAAGGGAAGTCGAATGAGACGTATAACTATCGGGATCGATACTTCGCAGCGGCTCGCAGTCGTCGCCGCGTTCGAGGATGGCCGGTTGGTCGCCTTCGCGATGGACCCGCACGGGGCGCCGGTCTCTGAAACTCTCAACGAACTTGTGGCGAGGGTTCTCGCGGAATGCGGCGCCGGCCGTGACGGGATCGCCGGGATAGTGGTTTCAAACGGTCCCGGGAGCGCCACCGGGCTCCGGGTCGGGATCGCTTTCGCACGGGGCCTCGCGGACGCGCTCGCACTGCCTTGCGATGAACGCCCGGTTCTTGAGACCCTCCGGCGCGCGCTTCCGCCGGCACTGCGCTCCGGAGCGATATCGGCCGCCTACCGCGGGGCGAACGTCGTTTGCTACCGGATCGGAGGATCGGACCTGAGCGCGGGCCTTGCGGAATGGCCGGATCTGATCGGGCGGTTGCCTTCCGTGGGCCGGCAGATCGTGATCACATCGGATCTGGCCGCAAAGCTCGGTCCGCATGCGGAATGGCCGGCGGCGGTTCAGCAGGCGTTGGTCGTTGAGAATGTCGCGCGCCTCCTTATCGGTTCCGAAGAATGAGCAATGTTTCCCGAAATACCGTTTCGATCGGCGATATGCGCGCGGAGGACGTTCCGGCGGTAAAGTCGCTCGAGATCGCCGCCGACTTGAGCGGTTGGAGCGAGTGCGAATATCTGTCGGAGATTCGCCACCCGTCGGCATTGACCGTCGTCGCGCGGGCCGGGGGCGAAGTCGTCGGTTTCGCCATTGCGCGTCTGATAACGATATCAAATCACGCCGATTCGGATTCCGGGCCGCTTTTTGAAATGGAGATGAACAACCTCGCCGTCGCTTCTTCCTTCCGCCGCAGCGGACTTGCCACACGAATTTTCGGTGAGCTTCTGAAACGACTTCCGTCGGGCGCCAATGCCGAGATATTCCTCGAAGTCCGCGAACAAAACACCGCCGCGCGCGCTTTTTACCGAGCGCTGGGCCTGACCGAAACGGCGATTCGCAAAAACTTCTACCGCCATCCGCCCGACAACGCCATCGTGATGAGCGGAACGGTCGCGGAAATCGAGACCAACTTGATTTTGAAATCGAACATAGACTAAGATTTACCTAGTTTCGAAGGCACGGATCTCCCCGATCCCGCCGCGAGATCAGACTAACCAAGTGAGGAAAAAACCGCCATGGACATTGCAACGATGGAAACCGTAAAAGAAGAACTCCTGAAGGACAATCAAAGCTTCCGTGAACTCGCCCAAAAGCACCACAACTACGAGGTCAGACTGACAGAATTATCCGAATTGACGTATCCGAGCGATGAAGAGATGCTTGAAGAATCCGTGTTGAAGAAGAAAAAATTGGCGGTCAAAGATGAAATGTACACGATGATCCAGGAGCACTCGAATTCACATTGATCCGATCGAATGGATTTCTGCGGAAAAGAAAAGGCGCCGTTCCGGAGAACGGCGCCTTTTTTTGTCAACCGCGGCAGTCGGCGGCAACTTCGTAGATATGGCCGGCAGTAACAATGAGGATCGTTCCGGACGTCCCGCCGGATTGAATTGCGACGATGCGGTGTGCGTCCGTCACCTCGAAGCGGTTGATTATCCGTCCGTCGCTCAAGTCGCGGATCTCAACCGTGTTCCGGAGTTCGTTGGCGACGAAAAAAACGCCTCCGGCAACCACGGGAGCGGTCAGCACGCGGTCTGTCAGACGCGCCTTCCATTCGACGGAACCGCGGCGGAGGTTGAGGCGGTATATGAAGTTGTCCGTGGAACCGACGAGTACCGCGTCGCCGGCCCCGACGGCGCTTGTCGCCATCCCGCCGGTCTTGTAACTCCAACGCGGTTTTTCGTTCCCGATCTCAAACGCAAGGATCTCGCCTTTAGAGCCCGCGGCGAGGAACGTTTGCGATTCGACGAAGTCAAGCACCCGCTCAACCCTGTCCTTCGGAAGACGAAGTACGACCTCGCCGGATTTGAGATCGATGATCGGGATATCCTGCCGGCTGCCGACCGATACGTAGGCGCCGCCGTTGATTGTGCGGCCTAGGTCGAGCCCCTCGATCGCGATCTTCCAGGCAATTTCGCCGGCGGGCAGGGAAACGCGCTGCAAATTGCCGGACTTGTCCCCGAGCAACAGGGAATCGGGCAAGAGCCGCGCGGCGGAGAATGTTTCTTTCGAAAAGCGAAGGTTGGCCCGCGCGATTCCGGAGGCAGTGTCGAAATACCTGACAACGAACGCGTCGGGAGTCTCCGTCAGCACTGCGATGTCGGTGGAATCCGAGATCAGCATCCTTCCGGGCGTGAATTGTCCGCCGGGCTCAATGGCCCAAAGGTTGCGAAGCCCGCTTATTGAATACTTTGAGAGGGTCGAGGAGCCGAGAGCAGTGAAGAAGTTGAATTCGTTATCAGACGCACTGACGGCGCTCACGACCCCGTCGGTCTCGACGGAAGCGCAGGCCTTCATTGGACGCTCGAAGTCGGACGGGGATTGGGCCAACGCCGCCCCGCCGCCGGCCGTCAACCGGATCATCGCGGCCAACGCGAGCCCAACCGCCCCCGACCAACGACATCCCCTATTTACTTTTCTCGTACGGGAGCGAAACATGAATGGTTGATGCACGCATTATGCACAAAAGTTTGCTAGAATCTCGATACACGTTTTTACGTTCAATACCACTACAGGAGAGACACACCTTATGTCATTCAACAAGATCATCCTAGTCGGCAATCTCGGACGAGATCCGGAACTCCGCTACACACCTCAGGGCGATGCCGTCTGCAATTTCTCGATGGCCGTAAACGAAAAGAAACGGGACAAGGCCGGCGAACTCCAGGACGTCACCACCTGGTTTCGCGTCACGCTTTGGCGCCGCCAGGCCGAAAACGCCTCCAAATATCTGACCAAAGGAAGCGCTGTCTACATCGAAGGACGCCTCCACGTCGAAGAATGGACGGACCGCGACGGCAACAACCGTTATACGCTCGAAGTCTCCGGAACCGATATGCAGTTTCTCGGCGGCCGCGGCGGCGAGACGGAGTCGTCATCCGAAGCGACTTATTCGGGCGGCAGCAGCCCTTCGCCGGAAACACCCGCCCCGACGCCGTCCGGCAGCGGGGGCAACGACGATATTCCGTTTTAGCTTCATGTTCAGAAAAAGATCCGGCAGATTCGCCGGATCTTTTTCCAATCGGCCTTCACTTGCCCATCCAACGAACCCCGGCGCTAACCGATCCAACGTCCCATTTTCCGAAACTTCGCGTACCGGCGCTTGAGCAATTCCTTGCTCCCAAGCCGGGAAAGCTCCCGCAAATGTTTGAGGAGGACCGACTTCAGGTTCTCGAAGATGCGGTCGTCGCCGGCCGTGCCTTCTTCAGAGATCTCCCAACTGCCTCCGCCGAAGTCCTCCTGCACGACGCCGTCGATTATTTCAAGGCGCCGAAGATCTTCGGCGGTCAGGCGAAGGCCGGCCGCCGCGTCCGCGGCTTTCGCCGCATCCTTCCAGAGAATCGCCGCGCAGCCTTCCGGCGTGATCACCGAATAGACCGCGTTCTCAAGCATCAGGACGCGGTCGCCGACCCCGATCGCCAACGCCCCGCCGGAACCGCCCTCGCCGAGGACGACGACGATGATCGGTACCCGGAGCGATGCCATTTCGCGAAGATTGAGGGCGATCGCCTCCGCCTGACCGCGTTCTTCGGCGTCGATCCCCGGATATGCTCCGGGAGTATCGACGAACGTGATCACCGGTCGCCCGAATTTTTCGGCGAGTTTCATCAGGCGCAGCGCCTTGCGGTAACCTTCCGGTTTTGGCATCCCAAAGTTCCGGAAACGTCGCTGGTTCAGATCGCGCCCCTTTTGCTGCCCGACAACCGCCACCTCGGTTCCGTCGAGTTTCGCGAACCCGCAGATCATCGCCGGATCGTCGGCGAAACGGCGGTCGCCGTGAATCTCCTTGAAATCCGTGAAGATCGTTTCGAGCAGGTCGAGCGTGTACGGCCGTTTCGGGTTGCGCGCTTCCTGCACCCGCGCGTAGGCACCTTCTTCTCTTTCTCCTATAGTCTCCATTCGACTTTGCACCCCTCCTTCAGCAGATCTCTCTCCAAATCGCCCGAACCCTGAATTCTGAGCGGTTCCGCGCGGACGCTGACGGTCCGGCCGGTCTCAAGCGGAACATCGAGCACCACCTCGCAGCGGCCCTGATCCCGGCTCAGCATCGACAACAGCCGGTCGAGGTAATCACCTCCGATTTCTCCGGCCGGCAGGGTCACCGTCAAATTGCGCGCCGCCAGAGGTACGGCGTCCGAAAGCCTTTTCGCCCCCTCGACAATGAGCGTGATCTCGCTCCCGTCGTTGGCCTCGACGCGGCCGTCGACAACCAGTATCTCATCGTCTCGGAGGATTGCCGAACAGCGGGCGAAGCTTTCCGCCCACGCGAGGCACTTCACGCCGCCCGATTGGTCGTCGAGTTTGAAGACGCAAAAGCGGTTGCCTTTCTTGCTGTGCTTCACCTGGAGCCCCGAAACGATGCCCGCGATCGTCAATTTCTGACCGGGGACAACGTCCTCCAACTCGCCGATGCCGGGCACCCGCAGATCGGCGAGGTCCTTGCCAAATTCGTCGAGCGGATGATTCGAGAGATAGAAGCCGACCGCCGCCTTCTCAAGTTTGGAAAGTTCCGACGCCGTCCACTCCGGCGTTTCCGGCAAGATCTCGCGCCAATCGACCTCGAACGCCCCGGGGCCGGCGGCGAACAGTCCGGTCTGCCCCTTGAGACGGTCGCTCGCCAGACGCTGGCCGTGCGCGAGCGCTTTCTCGATCCCGCCGAAAAGCCTTGACCGCCAGGCAGTCACCGGGAGGTCCGACGGCTTGAGCGAGTCTAACGCGCCGGCCGTGACGAGGCTCTCCATTCCTTTCTTGTTGAGCGTTCCGGCCTCGATCCGCTCAATGAAGTCGATGATCGAACGGAACGGCCCGGAACGCCGCGATTCGATGATCGCCTGGACGCTCGCCGAGCCGATCCCCTTGATCGCCGTCAGCCCGAAACGGACGGCGCCGTCGAGCGGGGTGAACCCCTCGTCGCTCTCGTTGATGTCCGGGGGCAGGAGGCTCAGACCGGCGGTCCGCAGTTCCTTTGAATACTTGTAAACCTTGGCGCTGTCCTGGGCTTCATGTGAAAGCACGCTTGCATAAAAGTAAGCAGGGTAATGCGCTTTAAGATAAGCGGTCTGAAAAGCAAGGTAAGCATAGGCGACCGAGTGGCTCCGGTTGAAGCCGTAATCGGCGAACTGAGCCATCAGGTTGAAGATCTCTGCGGCGTTTTCTTTCCTGACGCCGTTAAGCACCGCTCCGGAAATGAATTTCTCCTCGTGCTTCGCCATTTCCTCGCGCTTCTTCTTGCCCATCGCGCGCCGCATCATATCGGCCTCGCCGAGCGAATATCCGGCGAGCTTTTGCGCGAGCTGCATGATCTGCTCCTGATAAACAAGGACCCCGAAGGTATTCTTGAGGATGTCCTCCATCGCCGGAACGATATACCGGACCTTCTTTTCGCCGCGGTGCCGGGCGATGAAATCGTCGACCATTCCGCCGTCGAGCGGGCCTGGTCGATAGAGGGCGTTAAGCGCCGCGAGATCCTCGAGTTCCTTCGGTTTTAAGCGCCTGCAGATCTCCTGCATCCCCGACGACTCGAACTGGAAAATGGCCTCCGTCCGGCCCTCCGCGAAAAGCGCCATCGTCGCCGGATCGTCGAGCGGGACGGCGCTCCAGTCGATCTCCACGCCGCGTTTGGACTTAAGATTTATTAAGCAGTCGTTTATTACTGTAAGCGTGGTAAGCGCCAGGAAATCCATCTTAAGCATCCCGACCGCCTCGAGGTCCCCCATCGTGTACTGGCTCGTAAGTTCCGCCTTTGCCGAACCCGCGACCGGGATGATCTCGTGCAGCGGCTTCGGCGAGATGACGACGCCGGCGGCGTGCACCGACGTGTGGCGCGAACATCCTTCGAGAACGCGCGCGAGTCCGACGAGGTCCGCGACCTGCTCGTTGGTTTCGATCAGCGCCTTGAGTTCGGCGACCTGTTCGATCGCGTGCGAAATGCTGACGTTGCGTCCGCGCACCGGCGGCGGTATCAGCTTGGCGACGCGCTCGACGTCGCCGTACGCCATATTCAGCGCGCGGCCGACGTCCTTGATCGCCGCTTTCGATGCCATCGTCCCGAACGTTATGATCTGGCAGACGGACTCCCGGCCGTAAAACTCGGTCACGTGATTGATAACGTCGGCCCGTCCGCGGACGCAGAAGTCGATGTCGATGTCGGGCATCGAGACGCGCTCCGGATTGAGGAAGCGCTCGAACAGCAGATCGTACTGCAACGGATCGACGTCGGTGATCCCGAGACAGTAAGCGACCAGCGATCCGGCGGCCGAACCGCGTCCGGGTCCGACCGGTATGTTCTTGTTCTTGGCGTATTCGATGAATTCCCAGACGATCAGAAAGTAGCCGGCGAACCCCATTTCCTTGATCATATTGATCTCGGTACGGACCCGCTCGCGGTAGACCTCAAGATCGTGCCGGAGCGTCCCGCGCCCGGCCATCGGATCCCAAACCGTCGACTGCCGATGCGCGAAGCCCTCGAGCACGACCTTTGAAAAGTAGTCGTCCGCCGTCTCGCAGCCCGAATCTTCGGGGATCGGATAGTTCGGAAGCGTCAGGTTGTCGCCGAGTTTCAGTTTGAGGTCGCAGGCGGCGGCGATCGCGACCGTGTTCCGCAACGCTTCCGGATGGTCCTCGCCAAGCGCGTCCCACATCTCGGCGGCGGAACGGACGTAGTACTTCGAGCTCCCGAACACGGTCCGGGTCGTCTCGACCATCGTCTTGCCTTCGCCGATGCAGAGCAGCACTTCGTGCGCCCGCGATTCGTCCTCGTTCAGGTAATACGCGTCATTCGTCGCCACGAGGCCGACGCCGAGGTCGGCCGCGAGCGAGGCCAGTTCGCGGTTCATCTCCGCCTCGCCGTCGATGCCGTGGTCCTGTATCTCGACATAAAATCCCTCGGGGCCGAAGAGCTCCGCGAAGAATCTCCCGGTCTCGAGCGCCCGTTCACGGTTCCCGGCGGACAGGAAATGATTGAGGGCGCCGTGCCGGCCTCCCGAAAGCGCGATCAGTCCGGCGGCGCGCTCGGCGAGTATCTCGGCATCGATGCGCGGCCGGTGATGGAAACCTTCGGTGAACGCTTTCGACGCGAGCCAGACAAGATTCTGGTAGCCTTCGAGATCGCGCGCGAGAAGAACCAGCGGATAGAACGGTTTTTCGCCGGGCTTGAGCGCGCCGGTCCGGTCGAAACGGCTCCCGAAGGTCAGCAGGGCCTCGTAACCGATGATCGGCCGGATGTCCTTTTCGAGAAGCTTGTTGTAGAACGTGATCGCCCCGTAGAGGTTCCCGGCGTCGGTGATCGCGCACGCCTCCATCCCGAATTCCGAAAGGCGCGCGGCGAGCGGCTTGATTTGGATAGAGCTTTGCAAAAGGCTATAATCCGTGTGCAAATGAAGATGCACGAATTGATCTGATTGTGTCCTCTCGTTCGCGGTTTTCGGCATTGTTTTTGGCTGCTGAAGGCGTATGACTTATGAAAAAAGTTTATCTTGAAACATTCGGATGTCAAATGAATGTTTCCGATTCCGAAAGGGCCCTGACGACGCTTGCGGCGGACGGATTTGCGGTCACGGAGGATGAGTCCGAGGCCGACGTCGTCGTCTTCAATACTTGTTCCGTGCGCGAAAAGGCCGAGCACAAATTATACACCCGCGTCGGTCAGATCCGCACCGCGCGACCGGACGATAAACCGGTCATCGGGGTGATGGGATGTGTCGCTCAGCTTGAGGGAGAGACGCTCTTCAAGCGCGGCGCCGGAATCGATTTCGTGCTCGGCACGAAGGCCGTCGGCCGCGTCTCGAAGGCGATCGGCGCGGCAATCGAAGGAGAGCGGCGCTATCTTGATCTGGGCGAAAGGGAAGCCGACTACGACTGGTCCGTGTCAGAGCGGCAGCGGACATCTCCGTACGTCGCGTTCGTACCGATCATCGAGGGCTGCAACAAGTTCTGCACGTACTGCATCGTGCCCTTCTCGCGCGGACGCGAAAAGAGCCTCGCGGCCTCGGAGATCGTCAGGGAAGTGCTTAAACTCCGGCGCGAGGGGGTCAGCGAGGTCCATCTTATCGGACAGAACGTCAACAGCTACCGGCCTCTCACCGAATCCGGGCTCAAGCAGTTCAAGGGCGCGACGCCGTTTTCGAGGCTTTTGCGCGCGGTCGCCGCGACCGGAATGCCGCGGATCAAGTTCACGACGTCGTTCCCGAGGGATTTCCACACCGATATCGTCGACGCCATCGAAGAGAACGAGAACCTCTGCAACTGGGTCCATCTGCCGGTGCAGTCGGGAAGCGACCGGGTTCTAAAAAATATGCGGCGCGGTCATACGATCGAAAATTACCTGAAGCGGATCGACCGCATTCGCAGTTCCCCGCGCGGAATCACCCTTTCGACCGACATCATCGTCGGCTTTCCGGGCGAGACGGAGGAAGACTTTCAGGCGACGGTTCGCCTCGCGGAATACTGCGAGTTCGACTCGGCGTACATATTCAAGTACTCGCCGCGTCCCGGAACGCCCGCATACGAACTCGAGGATGATGTCGCCCCGGCGGAAAAAACACGCCGGTTCCTGGAACTTGAGAAAGTCCAGAAACTCAATCAGTTCAATAGTTTTCGTTCAACTATCGGGAAAACGCTTAAAGTGTTGGTCGAAGGTTTGTCGAGCCGGTCCGACGATGTTTTGAGAGGGCATTCGACGTGCCATCGACTGGTCAACTTCACCGGCGACGCGGGGTCGGCCGGAAAAATCGTCGATGTGCTGATCACCGAATGCAAAACGAACACGTTGTTTGGTAAGATGTTGGAAATCAGTTCCGAAGATCAGAAATGTTAATCGAAGTAAAAATCGGCGCGCTCATAATGGACCCGAACAGCAACTCGCCGATCGTGGTGCTTAAAGGGGTCGACTCCGAAACCGTGCTGCCGATCTGGGTCGGCGCGTTCGAGGCCAACGCGATCGCGCTCGAGATCGAGAAGATCGTCCCGCAGCGGCCGATGACGCACGATCTCATCCGGAACCTGATCACGGAACTCGGGCTCAAGGTCTCGAGGGTGATCATCTCCGACCTCCGCGAAAATACTTTCTATGCCGTTATCGAACTCGCCGACGAATCCGGCAAGCTCGTCACGCTCGACGCGCGGCCGTCCGACGCGATCGCGCTCGCCCTGCGTGCCGACAGCGCGATCTTCGCGGACCAGAAGGTGCTCGACATATCGACGGCGGCGGCGGAACCACCGGAAGCGGATTTCGAGGCGGATGCGCCCCCGCCCGAGGATTGGCCCGATTTGATCGGATAAAACAACAACAAATGATAATCGCAATCGCTAACCAAAAAGGCGGGGTCGGCAAAACGACCACGGCAATAAATCTTTCGGCGGCCTGCGCGCTCGCCGGCAAACGCGTCCTGCTGCTCGACCTCGATCCCCAAGGCAACAGTTCGCTTTCGTTCGTCCATTCCGAGGAGATCAACGGCAGCGTCTTCGAGCTAATGACCGAACTTGACGAACCTTGGGAGAACTTCATCTGCAAGACGAAGGTCGACCGGCTCCATATCGTCCCGTCCCGGATAAGCCTCGCCAAACTCGAGGCAAAACTCGTCGGCGATTTCGACGCCATTTTCCGTCTCCGCGACCGGCTCGAGCAGATCCGCAAGGATTACGACGTGATCTTCTTCGACACGCCGCCGACGCTCGGCATCATCACCGTCAACGCGCTCGTCGCGGCGACACACGTGCTGATCCCGATCCAATCGTCGTATTTCGCTCTCGAAGGAACGGACGATCTTCTCGAGACCATCGAAAAGGTCCGCGCGCGGCCGAATCCGGACCTCGACCTGATGGGGGTTCTGGTGACGCTTTTCGACCGCCGCACCGCGCTCTCGAAGGATGTCGAGGCGCATATCCGCAAGGTCTTCGGCAAAAAAGCCTTCAAGACCGTGATCACCCGAAGCGTCCGGCTCGAAGAGTCGCCGGCGCACAAGGAAGCGATCTTCAGTTACGCCCCGCACTCGTCGGGTGCCGACGAATACAAAAGACTAAGCAAGGAGGTGCTGCGACGTGCCTAAGATCGGACTGCCTGTTGAGATAAAGATGCGCCACGACGCGCATTACGTTGACGAACTCGCGCGGAACAACCGGAGCATCGGCAGGATACTGCCGATCGGCCAGATCGAGCCGAACCCCGACCAGCCGCGTGTCGAGATCGGCGACCTTGCCGAGCTTTCGAGTTCGATCAAGCAGAAAGGCGTGCTCGAACCGCTGCTCGTCAAACCCGTCCCCGAGACCGGGATGTGGATGATCATCGCCGGCGAAAGGCGTTGGCGCGCGGCGACGCTCGCGGGACTCAAGGAAGTTCCGTGCATCGAGCTCGACATCGACGAGAAATCGATCGCCGAGATCGCGCTCATAGAGAATATGCAGCGCAAGGATCTGACGATCTGGGAAGAGGCCGACGGCCTCGCGGCGCTCGCGAAGCAGTACGGATACACCCACGAGGAGATCTCGAAAAAGATCAGCAAAAGCCGCACGTCCGTTACCGAATCGATGACTCTTGCGGGCATCCCGCTGACCATTCGCGAGAGATGCGCGACGGCCGGAATTTCTGCGAAATCCACGCTGCTCGAGGTCGCACGGCAGTTCGACGACGCGGAAATGCTTAAGTTCGTCGAATCGATCGCGGCGAAGAACCTTTCGCGCGAAGAAGTGCGCAAGGCGGCACGCCCCGAACGCATCGGATCGATCGGTTCGGGAAAGAACGACGAAAACCGTTTCCGCTACCGGTCTAAAGGCAGCGGCTTTGATCTGACGATCAAGTTCGAGGGCGGCGAAACGGGCGACCGAAAGCAAATACTGCAGGCGCTCAAAGAAGTCTTCGACAAGGTCAAGGCCGGCGAGGCATCTTAAGCGCCAGCCTCGGCCAGACGCAACTTAAATCAAAAGGAGAAGGGATGAGAGGGTTTCTTGTCCGGCTTTTCTTGGTCGCCTCACCTCCAGCATCTTTGGCGATGCGACGAGAACGGTGTTGGTTTCGACTATGTCCGGCCCGGAAAGCTCTTCGGTTATTTTACCGGATCCATATCAAACTTTTGCGAATTAAAGTATTTTATTCGATTCGGTATCGTGTTATTGATCGTATCCAATAATTTTTGAGAGATCTTATCGGATTTGTATTTCACTGCAAGGAATAACAAGAAACTTTCTGCTATGTCTTCTCTTTTAGAATTATCTCTAGCGTATTTAGATATAAAGTTTCCATCAGCTGCCTGGCTTGCGATCCATCCTGACGAAGTACTGTGCCGCGCATCCAGAGAAGTGTGACATGCCTCATGGACAAGTGTCTCTTCAAGAATGCCGTCCTTGGTGTATTCAGCAGTTTGCCCTGTATGGATCAATATGTCATCATTGCCGCCGCCGAAGAGTTCCTTGCCTTTGTGGATTGTAATGGTCTTAATATCTTGTCTTAGTACAGCGGGCAGTTGTCCTATCTTTTCGGCATAGAATCTTGCATCCTTCTCAGCTGCCGCGATACTTCCAAATTCCTCATTTACCCTCACTTCGATCGTCGAACCATCATTGTATTGGGCACTGAATATATACGCCCGAACATCAATCCAGGAATCGACTCGTCGATCAAACATATTCCGCATACTTAGATCGGAATAGACGACATCCGTAAATACTGTCGGATCTGAAGATGTAATAATCTCTTTGTCGATGAAAATGGTCCCCTCAAAAGGCGGTGAGGTCTTTCCTGATTTTTTGGGATCAGGGTCGGATGATTTCTTCTTTAATGCCAGCTCTTTTTCTCTCAGAGCCAACTCCTTTTCCTTTAGCTCCAATTCCTTCGAATTGTCAGTTTCCCAAAAAGCCAATTGCTTTAATTTATCAGTGTCCAAAAAACCTAATTTATCGGCTCCCAACAAACCAACTGCCGCAAGCAATAACAGGATTAACAGAACGATGAATGTTCGTTTCAATTTCGGAGACCCCTTCGATCCGTTTTCCCTTAATCCCAGCTCTTTTTCTTTCAGAGCCAACTCCTTTTCCTTGAACAATCCCAGCTCTTTTTCTTTCAGAGCCAACTCCTTTTCCCTTAACTCTAATTCTTTTGAATCGGACATGATTATCTCCTCGATCGGTTAAACGCCGGCGGAATGATACACTCCGTCTTCCTTCTGCAAAAGCGCGACGATGGAATCATCGTCGTCTTCGGTTCCAGTGTGATCCGGCCAGCCAGATACTCTCTTAAGACCGGCTAAAATATCTCTTTCGGAGCCCCGTGCTTTTTATCCCAGCCGAGATAACAGACATCCGAGCACATCATCGCATATTCCACGACCGTCCAGCTTCCGCCTTTCTTCTTAAAAAGCGCAAAGACGTTATTGTCAAAATCTTCCCAATTTTCTTCGTAGTATTTCGTTCCCGTTAGATTCGGCCTCTTGCCTGATGCTTTATTAAGCGGCTCACCTTGCAGAAAGGCCCAGTCGCCGAACACCTTCAGGCCACTCACCTTGAATATGACATCTTGCTTTAGATCTCGCCGGACGGCCCCCCGCAGAACGTCCATGATCTGATTGCGTTCCGCCGAGTCGTTTTTGGGTGTATAAACTTTCTTAACAGATTCCGTCTCTTCTGCTTTGCCGGAATCACCGTCCGATGCATTTTCGGAATCACCGTCCGGTGCTTTCTTCTTTAATTCCAGCTCTTTTTCTTTAAGCGCCAACTCCTTTTCCTTTAACTCTAATTCCTTTGATTTGTCACCCGCCGAATTGTCGCAGCCTGCCAAAAAAAGAGATGCCAGAATTATCAGAATTGTCAGTTTTTGTCTCATGGTTCTTTCGTCAGTTTGTTTTGTGTATTGCAGTATTCACCGGCTCTCAAAAGTTGGTTTCGCCGAGTTTTTCTTTGTGTAAGTCCCGTCAGCGCCCACACCAGCCCCAAATCCACAATCAACATCGCTGCCGAATTGTTCGACGATCAACTTTCCGCCCGTGAATTTCATTGTGAATTTGCATTTATTTTCAGCGCCGTCTACCACCGGGGAAAAAGTAGCGTCTATTCCTTCAATATTTGCTACACCATCAGCCGAGCCTGAGCGTGAGTTTCTTTCGTTGAATATAAAAAACGATACTTTTAATTTTCTGTCGCCAAGCGCTAGAATTTTTATCTCGCTCTCCCCTTTAGTCCAGGTTCCGGTGACTTGCTCTCCGGTGACGATGGCCGGGTTCGTTTTTTCCAATTTCTTCGTCGTTTCTGCCTGGTCGGAATCATCCGATTTTCCTGCTTTAGTCGAATCACCGTCCTTCGATGATTTTTGCTTTGATTCCAGCTCCTTTTCTTTAAGTGCCAACTCCTTTTCCTTTAACTCTAATTCCTTTGATTTGTAACTCCCAGAATCGTTACAACCTGCCAAAACAAGTAATGACAGGAGCATCAGAACTGTGAATGTTCGCTGCGCTATTAAATTGGACATGATTTTCTCCTTCGGCCTTATATAGATTTTCTCTCTACAATTGAGAGCGCGTATTGAATTTGCAACTATGGGCAATCAATAAACTTAAGTATCATAAAAACACTTTTTGGCTATTAATGCCCCGCACCTCGATAGGGTCACACTCGGGGTGTAAATTGAGTCTTATCACCAGGGAGCAGTTTCATATCCCTCAACAAATTTTTCCAAGACCCACCCCCGCTTGCCATTCTCCAACTGGACGTTAAACATGGTCCAACTTTCGCCCTCCCAAACTACGCGGTTGCTGGATACTCCGAGGACATAAACTTTATCGCCTTTTCCGAGTGATCCGACCTTAGCGGCGGTAAGACTCGGTTTAGCACGTACGACGACACTACTGGCAACGATAGTGGCGACGGTCGAATCGGTCGGTGGGGCTACTTTCTTAACGGTTTTCGGCTTTTCAGTTTCTTCCGATTTTGCTGTTTTTTCGGAATCATCTTTTTTCGGATCTTTTTTCGTTAATTCCAGCTCTTTTTCTTTAAGCGCCAACTCCTTTTCCTTTAGCTCTAGTTCCTTTGATTTGTCACTCCCGGAATTCTTACAACCTGCCACAACAAGTAAGGACAGAATTATCAAGATTGTCAGTTTTTGTCTCATATTTTGCATTTTTTTTGTTTTGTGTTTTGTCGTTTTCGCCCGCTCTGAAACGTTGGATTTTCAGAACCGATGAAATGAAAATAATGAACCGGTTGTTCCAATTCATCATCTGTGATGTCAGAAAACTCCGCTTTTCAACTGTGCAGTTTTAAGGGAGCAGCTTACGGAATGTCTCCGTCTCCGATCGTAAACGTTATCGTGTATTCAATAACGGGTTTCGTTGCGCTTGAGTCAAGATCGACGGTAACGGTCCAGTTTCCAGTTTTATCAAACTGAAGTCCGGAGTTCCCCTCTACATTTTCACTTTTCACCAAGCCGTTCGGGTCCTCGATCGTATAAACCGCGCCGTTGCCGAGTCCCTGCTTGATCGTTTCGAATTGAATGTCGAACATCTGCCCGGCTTTTGCATTGAGCGTATATTTATGCCGGGAATTTTTTGCATTCATTGTGCATTTGAAAGTTTGGCCGAACATTCCTTTCTTGAAAATAACGGTATTTGTAGGTTGACAGCCCTTTGAGCCCGGGGAGTTCGTCGCTTTAACAGCTTCCGTCTTTTTCGTTTTTTCCGTTTTATCGGAGTCATCGTCCTTCGATGATTTCCGATTTAATTCCAGCTCTTTTTCTTTAAGCGCCAACTCCCTTTCCTTCAACTCCAATTCTTTTGATTTGTCAGTTCCCGAAGTATTGCAACCTGCCAAAGCAAGGAAAGACGCGAGAATCAGAAGGGCAAAAAACTTTTTCATTTTTGACTTGGACATAGTTATCTCCTTGGTTAAGAAAAATTGAAATTCGCTATTTTCGGACTACCCGGCAGCACGTTTTCTGGGAATCCTTACCGAATGAACCCATATGTCACTTGTAACTACTCAGGTTGAATTTTCATCACCTCATCTTATGAAAGACTCGCAGGACCCGTCCTCCCGGCGGAGGTTACAACACGCGTACCCTATCGTGGTGTGCGTTTCGGGTCATCGAGTTTTGCTGTCAGGCTGGCAACCTCCCTCTTCCCATCCGCCGTCGTAAATGTATAAAGATCTTCGTCCGGTGTCATTTGCCATTTTACTAGATAACCATTTTGGAGAGCTTCGGACTTAAACCGAATATAATTAACCGTAGCACTATACTCATTAACATCACGAAGATTCACTTTCCAACGCCTCTTAAAATCGGAATCAATAACAATTTTCAGGTAGCATATTTCCTGCTTGCCACGCAACACCGTCACCACTGCATCCAGAGCAAAAAGCTTGAAATTCATACTATCCCCCGGCTTAAGCGTCTTACCTGCACAACTATCCCCAACTGTCCCGGGTCTTCTAACGTCCATTCCGAACACCTGCACCTCGGCGAGCGACAAAATGACACCACTTCCCAGCAGTTGCACTCTCACGTATCGCCCCTTTTTGGTCCCCGGAAAAACCCGCGATCGGCTCGGAAGGTAGGTTGCCAACCCCTTGAACTCCTGCAATTTTCCGTTTTCACCTTTCGTCAACTGGGTGAAATCCTGCCAGTCTCCGAATTCACCTTTCACCATGATCCGGAATTTGTCCAATCTCTCCGGCACCTCGACTCGATTCCAGATTACGATCTGATCGATCTGGTAAACCGCTCCCAGATCCACCAGCCAGAAGGGGTCCTGGCTACCCTGGCACGCCCCATTGTTACCGATATTGCAGGCGGTATGGGTCACAGATCCTTGGTCCCATCTTCCATCGGTGTTCCCGTCCACGGCTTTGGAAGCCAATCCATCAGTCGGCTTGTACGGTTTGCCCATCTCGCTTGATTGGGTTGCCACCTTCCCTAGAGCGAGATTAACCTGACCAAAGGCGGCCAAACCTGAAAAAAGGATCAACAAAACACTCATCGTCAAAAACACTGATTTTTTCATTTTATTTTTCTCTCTTCAATTTATTCCGCGGACTCTAACGCCATTGCTAACGAAGGCAAACAGATCATCAATGCGCCCGATTCCGCTTCGTCTGAATGTGCCGCGCCCGTTTCGACGATCTGGAAGATCCGGCTTTGCTTGATGCCAAACATTACGGCGGCTTGGGCGATCGCCAACATCGGTTCTCCGCATTCCGCACAAGTTATTTGCTCAACCGACGGCGTTTGGCGGATGACAAATCGGCGCTTGACGACAGACACTTTTTCAAAACTTCGTTTGATTTCCATCTTGCTTTTTATCGAAAGTAGATCCTTGTCGGCGATGGGAGCGAATATATGATCTATGGAGAAAAAAGTCTGGATGTTTATTGGATTTATTTTGGATTTTTCGAGGATTGTGCTTAAATGCCATCGCAAATAAGGATTTATGACTGACGGCAATTATCAAAAGACAAACGAACTCTACCAATTTGGCGTGTTTCGCCTTGACGCAATGGAGCGTCGTTTGTGGCGTGAAGCCAAACCGTTGCAGCTCACCCCGAAACAATTCGACCTGCTTTTTTATTTTGTCAAAAATGCCGGACGAGTGGCGAAAAAGAGTGAACTGCTTGAGGCGGTTTGGGCTGATACTTTTGTCGAGGAAAACACGCTTGCAAGAAATATTTCGTGGCTTAGAAAACTGTTCGGAGACGGTGCGGACCGCCAGACCATTATCGAAACCGTGCCGAAATTGGGCTATCGCTTCACCGCCGAAGTTACCCGATTTGGCGAAAACCTGCTCATCATCGAAGAAGAAACAGTTCAATATACTCGCGGCGAGGAAATCATTACTTTTGACAATGAGGCGACAGAAGCAATATTTAACCAAAACTCCGAGCCGAAAACCGTTGTTGTCCCATCGAAAACTGCGTGGTTTCGGCCTTCTTTCATCACCCCGATCCTGGTTATCTTGTCATTGGCAGTCAGCATTCTTGCCGGAATCGGTTTCGTTAATTTGAACAAACAATCTAAAGCCGATGAATTACGTGAGAAAACAAACAAACCGATAAAGAGTACTAACCTATCCGATAGATCTGTAATTAACATCGGCTCGGTCGTCAATCTGCAGAACCGTTATCCCAATGACGGTTCGTATCTCGATGCGTGGGGAAATGTTTGGAGCAAACTCGAATTCAAACAAGTCCCGACCGAAACGATGTTCGTTTCAACACACAATAATCCCAACCGCGATAATGGTTCGGGCAGCTGGGAAGTCGTTTCCGCGAACGGGAAAAGCAACGGCGAACCGCTGGTTGTCGGCGATCGGATCCATTTGAGAAATATGTCTCCAAACGGCGGTTACTTGGACGCTTGCGCCTGGACTGAACATCTGCGGGTTTTTGACAAGTTTTTAGATCAAACGGGAGCGGTCTTTACCACAAGATCACCGAACCGTGACAATGGAACCGGGATTTGGATCATCAGATCTGCAAGCGGGGAAGAGGGAACTCCGGTTTTGGAAGGCGACAGTATCGCGGTTGAAAGCAGTTATTTTGTTAATGATGCCGGAAAAAATCGTGTATCCGGCTTTTTGGTCGTTGCGGGAAAAGTAGAAGACATACCTTCATTTAACGATTATGACGGTTCAAAGTTAGTATTCACCCAAAACATTCCAGATAATCAAGCCGTCCCGGATATCTGGACTATCACCGCCAGCAAAGCGGTTTCGAAGTAAAGACTCATCAATTCAGAGCGATTGTGAAATTATTCGAGACATTTTCGATTCTCGTCGTGTTGACGGCGGCGTTCGCATACATCAACCACCGTTTCGTCAAATTGCCGTCGACGATCGGACTGATGTTTCTGTCGTTGCTGAGTTCGATCGTTTTGATCGTGATCGGCACTTTCTCGCCCGCGGTCCTTGACCAGGCAACGCTTGCGCTCGCGAACTTCGATTTTACCGAACTCCTGATGGGTTCGATGTTGAGCTTTTTGCTGTTTGCCGGAGCCATTAACGTAAAGTTCGCAGATCTCAAGAAGGTCTTTTGGTCGGTAATGCTCTTTTCGACGTTCGGCGTCGTGATCGCAACCTTCGTGATCGGCGGTACGCTGTATTGTCTTTTGCCGCTTTTCGGGTTTGAAATGCCGTTTTTGTATTGCCTGCTGTTTGGTTCGCTGATCGCACCGACGGACCCGATAGGGGTTTTGGGCGTCTTGAAGGACGCCAAAGTTCCAACGGACCTGGCGATGACGATCACCGGCGAATCGCTCTTTAACGACGGCGTCGCCGTGGTCGTTTTCCTGACGATCCTTGAAATAGTCCAAAAACCCATACCTCCGACGTGGTTCGAGGTTTCCGCGCTGTTCTTGCAGGAAGCTGCCGGCGGACTTCTTTTCGGATTGGTTATCGGTCTGATCGGATTCTGGCTGATGCGGAGCATCGACAACTATTCGGTCGAGATCTTGATAACTTTAGCGATGGTGATGGGCGGTTACAGTCTGGCCCGATATCTGCATATTTCCGGACCGCTCGCGATGGTCGTTGCCGGACTCCTGGTTGGAAATCACGGCAAAGAACACGCGATGTCCGCAACCACTGAAGAATACATCGATAAATTCTGGGAACTGATCGATGAGGTTCTGAACGCCTTGTTGTTTGTGATCATCGGGCTCGAACTATTGGTCATCAAGATCACATCGAGCTTTGTCTTTCTGGGTCTGATCGCGATCGTTGTGGTCTTGGCGACGCGATACATTTCGATATTTCTGCCTGCTCAGATCGTCCGTCTGGACAAAGAGACCAAGAACCGCACGATCTTGCTGCTGGTTTGGGGCGGGTTGCGCGGGGGAATTTCAATTGCGCTGGCGCTTTCGCTGAGGCCTGAGTTCGGGAAGGACCTCTGGGTCGCGCTGACTTATTTCGTGGTCGCATTCTCGATCCTGTTTCAGGGGCTGACCGTCGGCAGGCTCGCAAAACGCCTTCTGGCTCCCCGGACGGGGCAAGAGGCATAATCCAGAACATCCACGTTTCAGTCCCGGCCACGGCGGTATTTTTCTTCGAGCCGCCGTATGCCGATATAGTTGACGCGCGCCGCGCGTCAACTCCGACCGGAGTGGGCGGGAACTTCTTCCTGCGGTGCCCGAAGATGGATCCGCGCATAGTCAGGTCGTATCCGCCGTCTTAGTGGTTTGGTTAAGCAGTTCGGCTGAATACCTGGCTAGCGTGATACATAATCTTTATTATCAGACGCGATTGATATATCTTGATTGGGAGCGAAATTCCCCGTCAACGTATTCCGGTCGTCGAACAGATTCCAATGCGTTGCCCGCGCCACTTAGTCTTAGAAATCCCTGCCCCGTCACCAAAGCCAAAAGTCGGCGTTTTTTCGGGGATTTTTCGCAAAGGCGTCACACTCGAAAACTTTCTTTCCCGGCAAGATTCACTGAGAAAACTTGGCGTGCAATCTTTTCTTAGTGGAATTTACTAGAGAAGATCTTTTTGATGTATGCAGCTAAAATCCGAACGCTCCGAAGTTCTCGTTACGTGTTCGACCGACGGCGAAATCGTCAAAGTATTTGTAACGAAACCCGCCGATCCCAAGGTTGTCGCTCACCGCCGAGCATGTCGACCCGCTGGAGCGGACCAATCGCGCCCTAGGCAAACGGGACGGACTGTCGCGTTTTTTGAAGCAGCGACGGCTTCCCGCTAAGTCTGCGCCTGCTTCGCGAGGTCCAGTGAGAAAGTTATCGGAAGCAAACTTCTCTGCGGCATTTTTCGTTAAATTCACGAAATCGTTTGGTTGCGCTTGCATATGCAACCGTTTGATTGCATACTCTGGATCGAAACAATGAAGAGAGACATTTTTCAAGCCATAGCCGACCCGACGCGACGCGCGATCATTGCTCTGATCGCGATACAGGCAATGACGCCGAACGCCATTGCCGACAATTTCCACACTTCCCGGCAGGCCGTTTCCAAGCATCTGCGAATACTGGCGGAATGCGAACTTGTAACACAGGAACAAAAGGGACGGGAAATTTTCTATTCGCTCGAGATCGAAAAAATGAGAGAGATCGACGAATGGCTGGAGCAATACAGAAAGATCTGGGAAGCCCGATTTGAACAGCTCGACGAGATGCTGGCAATGATCACAAAACAGAAAAAGGAAAAATAACATGCAAATGGATTTTATTGTCGACAAAGAGACGAAGACCGTCTCCATAACCAAAGAATTTGCGGCCGAACTGTCATTGGTTTGGGACGCATATACCAAACCGGAACTTCTTGACCAGTGGTGGGCGCCAAAACCATGGGCGTCGAGAACCAAGGTTATGGAATTCCGTAAGGGCGGCCGGCGATTCTATGCGATGGTCAGCCCCGAGGGAGAAGAGCGGTGGTCGATCCAGAAATACACTTCGATCTCTCCGAAAACCAATTTCAAGTTCTTCAACGCTTTTGCCGACAAAGATGAAACCCCTCAATTGCCGGGTTCGGACTGGGACCTGAGCTTCAGCCCGCAAGGAGAAACAACACGCGTCAGTATCTCTATTTACAACGAGTCTCTCGAACGCTTGGAGAGGATGATCGAATTCGGATTCGTCGAAGGAGCGGAGGCGCAGTTGAAAAACCTGGAAGAATTGCTCAAGACAATGCAAGCTCAGCAGAGTGCCGCGTAGCGGCCAAAACGAAGTTAGCGGTGGGTTGGAAATCAAGGACTCATGTCGTCTCGCAGCGACGATTGAATCCGACACGAACATTCATTCATTTGCGCCTGACGCGACCCGTTGCATTTTGCCCCATCTGAGATCAGCCGATCGCGACGCGATCCAAGAATTTTCATGAATGTAAAAGAACAGATCGAAGCGTATATCGCGAGCCACGCCGAGCCGAAGCGCGGCGAGATGCGAGAGTTGCACCGCATCATTCTGGAATTGATGCCGGAATGCAGACTGTGGTTTCCTCGACGGTCGGAACGAGGAAGGCAAGATCGTCTCAAATCCGAATATCGGATACGGATCCCGGATCATCAAATATGCCGACGGATCGTCCCGAGAGTTTTACCGGATCGGTCTGAGCGCCAACAATACCGGGATCTCTGTCTACATCCTCGGTATCGAGGACAAGAAATACCTGGCCGAGACATACGGAGAAGACCTCGGCAAGGCAAGCGTGACCGGCTATTGCATCCGGTTCAAGACTCTCAAAGAAATAAACACTGACGTGCTCGCGGCGGCGATACGTTTTGGGTTCGAGAATACGAAGGAAGAAGCGAAGTGACTCTCGGGCGCAACTTGACCTCAATCGGGATTGATCCCGTCGGTTCCACCATAAGTAGAGTCGAAGACTGGCGCTCATTACCCCGGCGAACCGAATCGGGTGCGTTTGTCGGTGTCTTCCCCGTTTCGTACTGCCTTCCCCGTCTAGGTGGCGGGTCGGCGTTCGCATTGTAAGTCCGAGACCCAAGCTGTCAGCTATCAGCTATCAGCCCTCAGCTACTTTCGGATCACTCCCGCAAAAGACCAGGGAAAATGCGGTGCACCGCAAATCATCCCCACGGTTATACCCGCCGCAGGTCTTTCCCAGCCAGGCGACACCGACCCGTTCGCCCACTTCGAACTTCCCTGCCAAGGTTCCATTTTCGACGACGCGACCGACGATCTGATGCCCCGGTATGACCCGTTTCGGGCGGCTTTCGAGTTCACCCTCGCACACATGCAGGTCCGTCCGGCAGACGCCGCAAACCGAGACCCCACCAGGATCTCATCCGGCGCGGGCCTTGGAACATCGACGGACAAAAGGCGCAACGGCTGGCTCCCGACCCTGTCGGCCGTTTCCAGCACGTGCGCCCTCATTTTTCTCCCCTCGTTCTTTACCGGCATTAAGCAACGGCTTTCGCCGACAGATCTTTGACCAGTTCGGCGGTTTCGAAAGCCGGCGCGTGCCGTGCAATGTCGGCCTGCGCCACGACACCGGCGAGCAAGCCGTTCTGATCGACTACGAAGATCCTTCGGACCCGATTGTTCTCCATCAGATTCACGCACTCATCCACCGTCGTCTCGGCGGTCGTCGTAACGACCATTTCGGTCATCACTTCGCCGGCGATCATGTGCAGCGGATTTTTGTTGTGCGCGATCGTCCGCAAGGCAAGATCGCGATCGGTGATGACGCCGACAGGCCTCCGCCTCTCTTCCGTCTCAATCACCGGCACGATGCCGCAGTCTCGATCCGCCATCATCTGCGCCACCGAATGCAAGCTTGCATCGACGGTCACATAGCCCGGATTCCTCGTCATTATTTCTCCGATCTTCATAGTTTTGTCCTCCAGCGGAGACGTCGCCCTTTGATCCGAGCCCGTCGCCTTGTTTCCCTAACGCAGTGCCGGTCGGCCGGAATGCATAAAATGTCCCGCCGCGTGTTTTCCGTCCTGCCGAATTCCGTTCAAATACCGGACAAAGGCGAGCGAGACGAGCGTCATAAAAAAGTTCAGGATCTTGCTCATATGTCACCTCTTGCCGAGGCGAGATCCTTGGTTTCCCTTGGGACGGACCGACCGTTTCGGTCGATCCGTCCCGCGCCCCGTCAGTCCAAATTGTTGCCTTCCGCTGACGAATAGTGCAATCCTCGTTCCAATCAGGCTCGGCGGCTCTAAACACAATGCATTCTTCGAGTTACAACTCGACGGGCGGTAATTCGGCCGGTTCCGCGGCCCGGTTCGGGAATTTCTCCTCCAAAGACCGGGTAAAATTACCCATCCTTTACTTTCGTTATCGGACTCGCGAATGGGCCGTCTTCGTTGAACCGGGATTACGTAATAGCGGTCCAGTCGGCAGACTGGCGAACGGCGTGCCGAAGAAACGCGCTTAAGTGATATCCCTTTGTATCGGGCACTTGAAGATTGTGTTTCTTGAGAGATTCTTCCGATGCCGCGCCGCCGTGCCTTTTCGCTTGCACTTCAAAAGACTCCGCGGATTCTTATCACCTTTGGCATAAATTGTTCTTCTGAGTTTTTGTTTTTCACCACATAGGCACAGAGAACACATAGATGTCTCTGAGATTTTTATCCCGGTTTACCCATTAGCGGTCCAGTCGGCAGATTGGCGAACGGCGTTACGAAGCAAAACGGACTAAGTGATATCCCTTTCTATCGGGCACTTGAAAATTGTGTTTCGTGAGAGGAAAAAGTCTTCCGCGAAACACGCCAAATACGCGAAATTGATTTTGCGATCAAGAAGTGGCCTTGGAAAACCGAGTCAATTGTCAATTCGCGGATCTTGGGCGATAAACGGACTCGACACAATAACTTACACTTCAAGGCGGTACAGATAAGTCCGGCCGGGCCGAACACATCGAGAAGACAGTTTCGCGCTTTTTGGCGTCATTTCGCGGGCAAAAACTCCATTGCGTATTTTGGGTTGAATCGGGGAACGAGCGCGCCCGGTTCAGCGCTTTCCGGCGCCGCGCGCGACATAAACGGAGTTCCGCGAAACGGCGTTCGTATAGGGATTGGCGAACTCTACGTCGTGTCCCTCCGCAGCGCCGAACGCCTCGCGAAGATGCGCCGTGAAGACCGCGTCGGCGGGGTCGTTGGACCAAAGCGCGAAGACGCCGCCGGGTTTGAGCTGACGGCGGAGCGACTCAAGCCCCGCGGCGCCGTAAAACGAACGGTTGCCGGGATCAAGATGGTGTTCGGGCGAATGATCGATATCGAGCAGAACCGCATCGAATTTTCGGGCCGGATCACGCGCGTCGAACCCCGTCCGCGCGAGTTCGAAAAAATCGCCGGCAACAAGTTCACAACGCGCGTCGGCCGACAACTGTCTTCCGAGCGGCACGAGACCATTTTGGTGCCATTCGATCACTTCGGCGAACTTGTCGATGACGAGCAGCGTCCTGACCGTCTCGTGTTTCAACGCCGCCAGCGCCGTATAGCCGAGTCCGAGACCGCCGACGACGACGTCGAGTTCACCGGCGAGCCCCGCCAGACCGAGAACGGCGAGTTGTTCCTCGCCTTCGGTAAATAGGCTCGACATCAGAAATTCGTCGCCGAGTTTCACCTCGAACACTTCTCTGTTTCCGAGTCGCGGCTCGAGGCGGCGGCGAAGCACAAGTTCGCCAAGATCCGTCCGATGGTACGCAAGTTCTTCGATCTTCATAGGTTGGCCGCCGGCGGTTGCCCGGATCGATTGTATAACGAAACCAATTGGCAGTCTGCGAACATCGCCTATTTGGTTTTCATTATGTCGTTATCGGACGCGTACTGGGCATTCCCGGCTAGCGGCAGGGTCATGGTGAAGGTCGATCCTTTTCCGGGTTCGGAACGGACCGTACAGTCGCCGCCGTGGGCCCGTGCGATGCGCTTGACCGCGGTCAGGCCGAGTCCGGTTCCGTCGTTCTTCGAGGTCTTGAACGGCAGAAATATTTCATCGTGTATCGACCTGTCGATCCCGCAGCCGTTATCCGAAACCTCGATGCGCGCGGCCCGGGCATCGGTCTTCAGTTCGACGGTCATCCGTCCGTCGGGTTGTGCCCGGATCGCGTCCCCGGCGTTCAATACCAGGTTCAGAACCGCGTCCTCGACGCTCGCCTCGTCGTGCGGCACGAGGACATGCGCTTTCGGCAGCACCAAACGGATCGGTTCGCCGCCCTTTTCACCGTTGTGAAATTGGTACGAAGCGAGTTTTACGGCCCGCCTGATCGTGTCGTCAAGAGCGGCATGGCGGACCTCGATCGGTTTCGGACTCGAATTGCGCAAGAGCATCTTGACCGTACGGTCGATGCGGTCGATCTCGCTGCTGACGCTTCGCAGAATCTCCAGTTCGTCGCCGTCCGTCCCCTCGCGGCGGGCGATCAGAATATCGACGACCCCCTTGATCCCGGCCAGGGGGTTCTTGATCTCGTGCGCCAAACCGGCGGCCAGTTCGCCGACGAGCGCGAGTTTCGACGAACGGGCGATGCTCGATTCGAGCCGGCGGCGGTCGGTGACATCGCGCGAGGTTTCAAGCACCAGAGGAATTGCCGCGACGCTTCGGATCACATGCTGCCGGCTCTCGACGATGACCTGCTCGCCCGAACTGGTAGTTTGAATCAGTTCGCCTTCCCATAAGCCTCTATCGAACAGCGCTTCGGCGTGGCTTTCGTCCGACGTCGGGAATTCGGTCCGGAGCAACGACCGCGGCGCGCGTCCGATGGCTTCGGTCGCCGTAAAACCGTAAAGCTTCTCGGCGTTTGCGTTCCAGAAAGTGATTCCGTCGTTACGGTTCCAATGGAAGATCGCGTCGTAGGTCTGCTCCAGCAGCTGCGTCGTTTCACGGACGATCTCGTCGGCGCGTTTGCGCGCCGTGACGTCCCTGTAGAAAACGGCAAGCCCGTCTTTCCAGGGAAAAGCCCGCACTTCGAGCCAGCAGTCAAAGGGTTGGTAATACTCTTCGAAGACAGTCTCGCACCGGGTTTTCATCGCGCTTCGGTATTCGCGCTCGAAACGCGTTCCAAGAATGTCCGGAAATACATCCCACACTCGTTTGCCGCGGAGTTCATCCGCGGTCCGGCCAAGATTCCGTTCGGCCGACGGATTGATATAAACGTAATGGAAATCGCGGTCGAGCGACACAAACGCCTCGGTGATGCTCTCGAGCACGCCGATCTTCTCCTGTTCTTCGCGCGTCAGGCGCCGCCGGATCTCTTCGGATTCGCGGGCCTTCGCCTCGACATCCTTGAGCGGCGTGATCTCGGTCTGCGTTACGACGGCGCCGTGCTGCCGCGTCCGGAGCGATACCGCCGAAAGCAGAAACCAGTGGACCTGATCCTCGATGCCGCACTTGTACTCGCGCTCGAAATGATCAATTTCGCCCTTCAGAACGGCGCGCACACCCTCACCGATGCCCGCGGTGACCGCGGACGCGTCGGCGTCGCACTCTTTCAGATAATTTGCCCCGATGTCCGCCGAAAGCGGGCAAAACGAAACGCCGGACGAGGAATGGCGTTCGGTCCAGGCGCGGTTCGCGCGCACAACCGTCGCATCTCCGTCGAGCAACGCCACCCGCGAAGGGATCGAGTCCAGCACTTCACCGAGGAGCCGCTCGTTTTCGCGGACCCGTTGTTCGCTTTCGATGCGGGCCGTGGCATCGGATTTTATCGCAACATAACGATACGGTATACCCTTCTCGTCAAGCAGCGGAACGATCGTCGTGTCGACCCAAAACAGGGATCCATCCCGGGCGCGGTTCCTGATCTCGCCGTGCCAACGCCGGCCGGCCGTGATCGTTTTCCAAAGTTCGGCGAAAAACTCCCGCGGATGGTAGCCGGAATTGACGATGGAATGGGGCTTGCCGAGCAGTTGGTGACGCTCGTACTTGGATATCTCGCAGAATCGGTCATTGACGTGGGTGATGACGCCCGCGGCATCGGTGATCGTCACGATCGAAGAGGCGTCGAGTGCCTCGCGAAGATCGTGAAGTTCCTTGAGAATCAGCTTCTTATCCTGCATGTGCGCGCTTCTGTTTTCGCTTCTTGAGATGATATCTGACCCGATCCCTCGAGATCCCGAGCAACTCGCCGGCGCGCGTCACGTTGCCGCCGGTCTGGGCAAGCGCCTTTTCGATCAGGATGTGTTCGACCTCGTCGAGCGGAAGTCCTTCCGGCGGAAACGTGATGTACCGGCTCGCCGAACTCTCCGGGTGGGTCCGCTCCTCGGATTGTCTGCGGTTCGCCTCCTGGATGTCCTTCGGCAGGTAACGGAGCGTGATCTCATCGCGGTCCTCAAGTATCAGGGCCCTTTCGATCGCATTCCGGAGCTCGCGGACGTTGCCGCGCCAGCCATAATTCATAAAAGCGCGTTCGGCTTCGCGCGAAAGCTTTTTCGGACCGCCGTTCTTCTTGCCGAGGGCATCGATGAAATGCGCCGCAAGTATGACGACATCGTTGCCGCGGACACGCAGCGGCGGAATGTCGAGCTGTATTATCGAGAGCCGGTAATACAGATCCAGGCGGAAGCGGCCGGTCTCGCTCTCGTCGCGCAGGTCGCGGTTAGAGGCGGCGATGACGCGGAGGTTGAGCGGCAGGTCCTTGAGCCCGCCGACGCGCCGGAAATTTCCCTCTTCAAGGACGCGCAAGAGTTTCGCCTGGAGCGACAGATCGACCTCGCCGATCTCGTCGAGGAACAGTGTTCCGCCGTCCGCCTGCTCGAAGAGTCCTTCCTTACGCGACTTGGCGTCGGTAAACGCGCCCTTTTCATAGCCGAAAAGTTCCGACTCCATCAATGTCCCCGGGATCGCGGCGCAATTGATCGCCACGAACGGCTTTCCGGCGCGGCCCGAAGCGTAATGGATTGCCTTCGCGACGAGGTCCTTGCCGGTGCCCGACTCACCCTGCAGCAAAACGCTCGTCACACCGCTCGCGGCCACCTTTTCCGCCAGCGACTTCATTTCTTTCATCGCGGGGGAATCGCCGATGATCTGATCGAACCTGAACTGCCTCGAACTCTCGTCCTGGAGCCGCCGGACGGCCGTGCGAAGTTCGCGGGTCTCGAGCGAGTTGCGGATCGCGAGTCGGATCTCCTCGAGATTCAAAGGCTTGCCGATGAAGTCATACGCCCCGGCGCGGAGCGCCGCGATGGTGTCATCGACAAGGACGTTGGCGGTGATCATGATGACCACCGCGTCGGGCTGTTCGGCTTTGATGTCGCGAAGCAGATCGAGGCCCGAACCGTCAGGCAGATTTATATCGAGCAGGGTTATCGGCGGACGCTCCGCCTCGAAGAGTTCACGCGCGCCGCGCACATCCTCGGCTTCGAGCGGCTGATACCCCCAACCGCGAAGGGCCTCGCCCAACGTCCAGCGGATCAGTCTTTCATCGTCAACAACGAGCACCTTTTCATTCATTCGCCGCTCCTCCCTGCCGTTTATCCCGTCTGCGTGAGCGAAATGAATACGGCGGAGCCATCGAAAGCTCCATCAATCGTGTCGCAATAACCGTTCCCCGCCAATTTCGACCGAAGGCAATGGTTTTGGGGGCAAAAATCCCCGAAATGCCGATCCTCGCGCGGATTTGTACGCGGCGAGCCGGGGCGTTTTCCCCATTTCGGGAACACCGCCCCGCTCCCTTTCGCGGCATCGCGGCCCCGCGCGATTTTTGAAACCCCTTGCCTTTTGACACTTTGTCCCGAAGAGGTTAAAATTTGGGTTTTGTTATTCTAACCTGAATAAAATATTTTCTCTTAAGGAAAGGAGCTTTAAATAACTTGAGCAACGCTAACTTCTTATTCACTTCCGAATCGGTTACGGAAGGACATCCGGACAAGATCGCCGATCAGATCTCCGATGCCGTTCTTGACGCGATCCTGGCGCAGGACCCGATGGGGCGCGTCGCCTGCGAAACGCTCGTCACGACCGGTCTTGCAGTTATTGCGGGCGAGATCACGACGAATGCGTCGGTCAACTACAAACAGATCGTTCGCGACACGATCGACGACATCGGCTACAACGACGCGTCGTACGGCTACGACTGCAAGACGCTGAGCGTCATCGATGCCGTCGGCACGCAGTCGCCGGACATTTCTCAGGGAGTCGACACCGGCGGTGCCGGCGACCAGGGACTGATGTTCGGGTTCGCCTGCAACGAAACGCCTGAACTTATGCCGCTGCCGATCCAGCTGGCGCACAATCTGACGAAGCGCCTTTCGGACGCGCGGCGATCGGGCGAGCTCCCGTACCTGCGCCCGGACGGAAAGTCGCAGGTCACGATCGAATACCGCGACGGACGTCCGTTCCGTTGCGAGGCAGTCGTAATTTCGTCGCAGCATTCGGACGACGTCACCAACGAACAGCTTCGCGCGGACATCATGGAAAAGATCATCAGGCCGACCGTTTCGGCGGATCTTCTTGACGAGAACACCAAGTACCATATCAACCCGACGGGACGATTCGTCGTCGGCGGCCCGATGGGCGACGCCGGACTCACCGGCCGCAAGATCATCGTCGACACCTACGGCGGCTACGCCCCGCACGGCGGCGGCGCCTTCTCGGGCAAGGATCCGACGAAGGTTGACCGTTCAGCCGCATACATTGCGCGCTACATCGCCAAAAACATCGTCGCCGCCGAACTTGCCGAGAAATGCACGGTGCAGCTCGCGTACGCGATCGGGGTCGCGGAACCGGTTTCGGTTCTGATCGATTCGCACGGCACCGGCCGGGTCGACGATGAAAGGCTCTCCGAGATCGTCCGCAACAACTTCAAGCTGACGCCGCGAGATATCATCGAAACCCTGCAGCTTCGTCGCCCGATCTACAAGCAGACCGCGAAATTCGGGCACTTCGGTAGAACCGACGACGAATTCACTTGGGAAAGAACCGATATGGCGGAAAAACTCCGCACCGACGCGCTCGGCGCGGCATCGGGAGTCTAGGCGATTTGGGATTTGGGATTGGGGAATTCGGATTATTGGGGAATTCGGATTTCGGAAAGGCGGAGACTGGATCTCTGCCTTTTTTCCGAACCGCACAAATCGCAAATCGCAAATCACAATTCAAAAATTCAATATGGCACAAGAAGGAATCTCAATGGAATACGACATCAAAGACATCGGCCTTGCTCCGCAGGGCAAACAGAGAATCGAATGGGCGGACCGCGAAATGCCCGTCCTGCGTTTGATTCGCGAGCGTTTCGCGACGGAAAAGCCGCTCGCCGGCATCAAGATCGTCGCTTGCGCGCACATCACGACCGAAACGGCGAACCTGGCGCGCACTTTGCAGGCCGGCGGTGCGGAAGCGATCCTGATCGCCTCCAATCCCCTGTCAACGCAGGATGACGTCGCCGCCTCGCTCGTCGCCGACTGGGGAATTCCGGTCTTCGCGATCAAGGGAGAATCGACCGAAACCTATATGCGCCACGTCCGGATGGCGCTCGACTCGAATCCGAACATCATCATCGACGACGGTTCGGACGTCGTTGCGACGATGCTCAAGGAAAAGAAAGAACTCGCGGATAGGATCATCGGCACCACGGAAGAAACGACGACCGGCATTGTCCGCCTGAACGCGATGCAGAAATCCGGTGTTTTGACCTTCCCGTCGATCGCGGTGAACGACGCCCAGACCAAGCATTTCTTTGACAACCGCTACGGCACGGGACAGTCGACGCTCGACGGCATCATCCGCGCGACCAACATCCTCCTCGCCGGCAAGAATTTCGTCGTCGTCGGCTACGGCTGGTGCGGCAAGGGCTGCGCGATGCGTGCCCGGGGCATGGGTGCCAACGTCATCGTTACCGAAGTCGACCCGATCAAGGCGATCGAAGCGGTGATGGACGGAATGCGCGTTCTGCCGATGTCGGAAGCCGCAAAGGTCGGTGATTTCTTCGTCACCGTTACCGGCAACCGTCATGTAATCGACCGCGAACACTTCCAGGCGATGAAGGACGGGGCCATCGTCTGCAACAGCGGACACTTTGATCTCGAACTGAATCTCGATTCGCTCCGCGATATGTGCGAACCGGCGGCCAAGCGTCGTCCGTTCGTCGAGGAGTACACGTTCAAGGATGGATCAAAAAGCGTCATCGTCCTCGGCGAGGGCCGTCTGATCAATCTCGCGGCTGCCGAAGGCCATCCGGCAAGCGTGATGGATATGTCGTTTGCCAATCAGGCTCTTTCGGCCGAGTATCTTGTCAAGAACCACGGTACGCTGACCGCGGGCGTTCACGTTCTGCCATCGGAAGTCGACCAGGAAATCGCCTCGCTCAAGCTTCATTCGCTGGGAATTTCGATCGACGAGCTGACCCCGGAAATGCTTGAATATATGTCGAGCTGGGAAACCGGCACTTAAGCCTTTCCGGCTTTGAATCAAGTCAAAGAGGCTGTCTGAAAAGTCAGTGACCTTGATTGTTTAGAGATCAAGACTAGGATCTTCAGCGTGTGTAACACGCGCAAGGACGATAGCACCACGTGAAGCGAAGCGAAACGTGGTGGGCGGCAAGCCGGAACGGAGCGTGTGTAACACGCGTAACTATCGTTTTTGCAGAATGTTACGCGTGTTACACACGCTCCGTTCGGATATCGCGAACCTATCGTCCTTGCGCATGCTACGCACGCTGAGAAGACTCTTCAGAAAGTCTCTTTTTTTCTGCGATTCAATCCAAATTGCGCGATTGAATCCAGCCAATCAATCACGCATGAATAAAATCCCGAATTACTTGTGAGACTTAGCGTAATTTCGCGTTGCTTCGCGGTCCAAGAGCGAATCTTGAACGCGAAACGACGCGAAAACGACGCAAAAGAACGCGACGGCGTTGACCAACTTTTCTCTCGAGAAACACAATTTCAAGTGACTGAAAAAAAAGAATTTATACAGTTCGTGTTTCTTCGGCGCGCCGTGCGGCATCAGCCCGATTGGACGGCTAATGCTTAATCCGGCTTTAACCGGCCTATCCAACAGCAAAGATGTTTGCCCGCGAAATACGTTTTTCCAAAATGGGTTTGGGACTCAGAATATTTGCACGCTGATCCGCGATCCAATAGCCGACCGCTAAACTACGTGAAGAATCGCGAAACGAGGCGAAAGAACGGGAGAGAATCGACCGGTTACTCTTTTGAGTAATACTCTTTCAAACGAATCTCCCAAAAATGACAACGGCCTCCGGGCATCGATCATTTCTTCGCCGCGCCGGTCGTCGAAACCGAGCGGACGGCGAAGTCTGATCGCGTTTGAAGGGCATCTTTCATTATGACCCGATTCTTCAGGCAATGGGCGTTTCCTTTGGCGCCTCTCTCTCTTCGGGCGTCCCCGCAGGTTGAACGATTTTGGGAATCGAGGTCAATTGCCGATGTGAGTTTGGAAAACGCCGAGGCGATTCGGATCCGCTAAGTCCGTACCCTCGAAAGCATAAACAGGCCGAATGCGGAAAATGCCGCGAGAGGAAACCAAACGGCGATTACCGGCGGCAAACTCCCGCCGAGCGCCGCCTGTTCGAATCCGCTTTGCGCGGCCATAAAGACCAGCCAAACGGCAACCGCGAGCCCCACGGTGAATACCTTTCCTCGGCGGTTCAGCGAAAGCGCAAATGGCGCAGTGAACAGGACGATCAGAAGCGGGACAAAGGGTGTTGAATACTTTTTCTGGAGGGCGACGCCGAGGGATCGCACTTCCGAATCCGCATCGGCCTCAGCCAATCGGCGGGCTGTTTCCGAAGAACTCATATGGTTCGGCTTCTCGCTGAGATTTCCGAACGGATTGTCCGTTTCGGCATAACGAATCTCCGAACGGTTCTCGTCCGTTGCCGACTTGCCGTCGATCCGGGTCAAGACCGCGTCTTTGAGCACAAGTTCCCGGTTCGACCATTCTGCCGACGCGCTGCGGGCGATCGATTCGATACGATGGTCGCCCTCGCGGAACTCGAAAACGGAGATCGTCGAGACACGGCTCGCCGACGCCGCCCCGTTCGCCGGGGTTTCAAACGAATAGATCCGCGTTCTGTCCGCGATCCAGGTCTTGCCGCCGCTGTTCGCCACGGTTCCGCGACTTCGGATCTGACCCCGAAGCGCGTCCTGCCGCTGGTTCGTGTACGGCGCAACCGCCTCCTGAATCGCCCAGTTGAACGACCCGACGGCGAGCATAAATCCCAGGCACGGCGCGAGCAAACGATAGATGCTCTGTCCTGCCGCTGCCCAGGTTACGATCTCGTTGTTTCGGGACTTGATAACGAACGTCGCCAGCGTGGCGATCATCAACGCCGAGGGCGCGAGCTGCAAATAGAGAAACGGCAGCAAAAACAGCAGATACCTGAGTAGCATCGACATCCCGTTCGGCGTCGAGCCGGCGAATTTCCACAACTCAAACGCGGTGAAGATCAGGTAGATCGCCCCCAGGAAAACATTCGTGAGGACAAAGTACTTCAAGAGATTCGAGACAATGTCGAAGTCCTTGATCCCCGTCGTCAGATCAAGAAAAGAATTCCCGCGCGACATTCTTTCGACGTCTCCCGGTGCCCGTGTCGGCGCAAAGCGTGAAAGCCGCTCAAATAAACCGGACCGCATACGGCGCGCGCTGGCGTATAGCCAGGCGATCAGAGCGACGCTCAGGATGACCGGAAGAAATCCGGCCACCGCGGATCCGACGATTCCCGTCCGCGTCAACTGCTCTCCGAGGAGCGTCACGAGATAATATCCGACGAGGCACACAAGCGCGAGGAATATCCCGAACCCGCGTCCGCCGCGATTAAGCCGCAGAACCAGCGCCGTGCCGAGGAATGCGAAGATCAGCGGCGACACCGAAAGCAGTATCCGCCGCTGCCAAAGTATCCGGGCCTCGGTGCTTTCCTTCCCTTCGGTCGTACGGGCCAGTTGCGCGAGTTCCTCAAGCCCCAGTTCCTCGGGCGTCTCGCGACTCTGTGTGAGGCGCTTCAGAATCTCATCTCGTCGCGTTTTGATCGCGAAGCGAATCGTTCCGAGCGATTCGGCGGCGACCTTCTCCGTCCCCGTTGCGCGATTCGGAAGAGTGACAACCGCCGCCTCGTCGAGGACAAGCTCGGCGACCTCTGCGCCGTCTTCGAGTTTAGAGTCGATCCGTCCTTGCGATGCCGTTATCAGACGCGTTTGCCCGGTCGCGCGATCCTCGCTCTGAATGAAAATATTGCGCCAGAGCCCCTGTTCCACATCTCCCTCGCGGACGTAAACAGTGTAGCCGTTGATCTCCGAATTGAAGACACCCGGCTCGATCGGGGATTCCAGTTTCAGGAGCGCCGTCCGCAGCGCGACGTTCCTGACTATCCCCGATGCAAACGGTACACCCTTGAGGTTGATGCTGAAGGCGAACAAAGAGAGAACGATCCCAAGCGCTGCGATCGGAAGAGTGATCTGCAGATTACCAACGCCCGCAGCCCGGATAGCCGTCAGCTCGCTGTCGCCCTGCATTTTCGAAAGCCCAATGATCACGCCGACGAGGATCGCCATCGGGCAGGTGAACGCGATAACGCTCGGCAGAAGCGCGAAAGTCAGTTGAAAGACGAGCGTCCGCGGAATGCTGACGCTGAAGAAGATGTCGGCGTAGCGGCTTGCCTGCTGAACAAACAGGATGACGCTCAGCAGAAGCCACGAGAAAACAAAATACGGGCCGATATTGGTGAGCAGATATCTGGAAATGTACCCGAAGGGCAGTTTCATAGGGTCCTAGCTCAAATTCCTGACGGCCGTCGTCTCGCGCCCGAGAACGCCGGAGATGATCCGTTTGAGGATCACCGAAAGATCATACACCTCAGCAGCCGCGGAAGCGGCGTACGCGGCGAATTCAGCCGGCGGCATCTTTTGAGCGGCCAAGTGAACCGCCCGAACACCTCCCGATACCCGGTCCTGCTGCCGCACGCGCTCGCATCCGGCGCAAGCAAGCCTGAAATCCGCGCGCAACGCCGCGTCTTCAGACTCCTTAAATTCCCGGCCGCAACGGCTGCAGGCTTGCCATGAAGGCAAAAATCCGGCGAGCCTCACGACCCAGATCTCGAAATAGGCGACCAAGAAATCAGTCGCTTCCGGAAGGGCGGCGGCCGATTCCAGGCATAATTTCGTCATTCGGTAAAGCCTGTCATCGGGGTCGGACGGCGGCGTGAATCCGGTCAGTATTTCGGAGAAATACGAGAGTTTACCGAGCAAAACCGGCTCCGATGCCCGCAAAAAGATGGAATCGACTATCTCGCATCCCCGAATGGTTACAAGTTCCCGCTCCGGCGACTGGAAAAATTCCAGCCTCACCGTCGAGAACGGCTCCAGACTGCCGCCGAACTTGCTGTTTAGCCGCTTCGCCCCCTTTGCGACGCCGCGGACGATTCCGTGACTTCGCGTCAGGAACACAACTATCTTGTCGGCCTCGGCAAGCGGATAGCTTTTCAGCACCAGAGCCTCGGTTTCATGTATTCCCATGGCTTACCACGGCAGGAAGTAGAACACCCAGGCCATCGCCAGGCTGATCAGAAAGAACTGCGCGAAGGTCTTCGCGCCATACCGGACGCGTTCCCCGAGTGTGCCGTCATAAAAGAGCGCAAACGCGACCGAGACAAGAACGCTGTAGCCTACCAGATACGAAAAATGGATCATTGCTTCCTCCCGAGATGAATATCGGCGGCGTCCATCACCGCAAGGTAGTTGAGAAGTCCCGCAACCTCGAGAAAGCGGCCGCCGTACTCAAAGGTGGCCCTCGCCGCGACATCCTTCGGAGGGTCGAATGAACCGACAATGCCGATCAGCGCTCCGAGCCCGTTGCCCAGTTTCGCAAAGATGTTCAGGAGATATAATAGCGATCCGTCCTTGAATGAAAAACCGGGGTAATAGAGCCCGCCGCTCAACACAGCGATTATGAACATCGTCCAGACGACCGCGCCGATGATTATCCCGCGGCGGATACGCCCCTGAACGATGTGACCGACCCCAGGCAAAAACCACGAAACGGCGCCGACGGCAATTGGATTATTCATTGATTACACTTCCTCACGTCTGTGATCGTCTCGAATTCGGTTTAACTGTCGGCAAACCGACCTTCGAGTCGGAGTCTAGCTGGCATCGACTAAATACCTGATCTAACTGCCTTTACCAAACTAGAAAATACTTTAATCCCGGATTCCGCAATGGAAACATTACTTGATTATTTCCACGAATCTGCGCGAATAAGATTCTGTCCGAACTCGCATGGGCAAAACGCTTTTCAACACTTTGGCCCGTGGCCCAATTTCAAAACCCCGCTTATTTCGCAGCGCTTTGGACCAGATTTCCATTCGCGCGGATTCTCGGAAATTCGCGGGCAAAATTTCCATATTGCGCAATTTGGGTCAATACAACAGGTGTCGCTGGCGCTGACGATCAAATTCCGGGACTCCCTCGCGGCACATCGCCCGCAGTTCCGCGAAACTCTTGCCGCTCTCAAACAATTCGCGCACCCGAGTCGTGCCGGCAATGACATCAAACGGATTCCGGTCATAAACGTACTCGTACGGCGGATCTTTCCATAAAAACTGGTCCGGATAAAGATCAAAAAGCGTTTTTATCATCGCGAGACCAGTATATACGGGTTCGAACTCCGCCCGGTCCGTGACATGCACGAATACGCCGCCGCAGCCCTTGCCGGCCTCCTTCTGGAAAGTCGGCAAAAAATTCACCGGACGGAAGACGGCGCCCGGAAGCCCGATATTGCGCAACGCGTCCGCGTACTCGTTGGGATCGACGTAAGACGCCCCGACGATCTCGAACGGCCGGGTCGTTCCGCGGCCCTCGGACACTTTGGTTCCCTCAAAATAGACGGTTCCGGGAAAAACTACGGCGGTGTCCGGCGTCGGCATGTTCGGCGACGGCATGACCCACGGCGCGTCCGTTTCATCGATAAACAGGGAACGGTCCCAGCCGTCCATCGTTACCACGTCGAGTTCGCAACCGATCCCGAAGTCGTCATTGAAAAGCCTCGCCAATTCGCCGACGGTCATTCCGTGGCGCATCGGAATCGGGTACATCCCGACGAACGACTCGTGGCCCGGCTCGAGTCGGTTTCCCTCGAGCGCCGTTCCGCCGATCGGATTCGGCCGGTCGAGGACGACGAAACGCTTGCCGTGTTTCGCCGCCGCGATCATCGCGTTGGCCATCGTGTAGATAAACGTGTAAACGCGGCATCCGACGTCCTGCAGATCAAACACAAGGACATCCGTATTACGCAGCATTTCCCCCGACGGTTCACGGGTTTCGCTGTAGAGCGAATATACCGGCAGGCCGGTATGCCTGTCCGTCGCGTGAGCCGTCTCGATCATATTGTCCTGAACGTCTCCGCGGATCCCGTGCTGCGGGCCGAAAAGCGTCGTCAGATCGATCCCCGGATGGTCGAAAAAGAGGTCGGCGGCGTGATTGAAGCGGCAGTCGACGCTCGCCTGGTTGCAGATCAGTCCGACGCGCCCTTCCAAGAGCTCGCGGCGATCCGATAAAATCTTTTCCAGACCTATTTTAACTGGTTTTAGTTCACGTATTGCCACAGGTTATTGTTCGCTCCGCGCGCACTCGCTTATGAATTCCTCAAAAATGCTCTTGGACAGTTTGTCCGTTTTCCATGAAAGTTCCGGATGCCACTGCACGCCGAACGCATAGCGGTCGCCGCGCGAGTCTTCGATGCACTCGATGACGCCGTCCTTTGCCCAGGCGGTCGCCCGCAGGTCGCGTCCGACGTTCCGCACCGCCTGATGGTGGTGCGAATTGACGGTCGCCGTCTCCGCCAGCCTCCTCAATCCGGAGCCGGGCGCGATCGTGATGCTGTGCGAGTTGTGCTCGAGCGGCACGCCCTGCTCGTGCCGCAGGCAATCCGAGATCTCGGCCTCGATGTCCTGGATCAGGGTCCCGCCGCGCGACACGTTGAGCGCCTGCATCCCGTAGCATATCGCCAGGAGAGGCATCGCCGTCCGTTCGACGTGCTCGAGCACCAAAAGATCCGTCCGGTCTTTGAGCGCAATGGTCTTCTTCAGCCGCGGATGCGGTTCCGCGCCGTAGATCAGGGGATCGACGTCGGTATCGCTGCCCGGCAGCAGGACCCCGTCCACCAGTTTCAGGACCTCGCCGATATAAACGGGGTCCGGGATCAGGCTCATATGAAACGGGACCGCCCCCAAACCCGCGAGTGCCTCGCTGTAATCGCGGCCGAGATAGAAGCGGTTCGTATCGATCTCGAGCCGCATCGTTATTCCGATCACGGGTCGCTTTGCCATAAACTCTACAATGTTCAAGTATCTCAATAACTTCTGTCAATTTGAGCATTTAAATTTTAGGAACTAAGATGAACTTTATGTCTCAAACGACTTCTCAGCGCCGTATACGCTCGACGACCGTTCTCCTCGTCAGACGCGACGGACAGATCGCGATGGCCGGTGACGGTCAGGTGACGCTCGGCGAAACCGTGATCAAGGGCAATGCGCGCAAAGTGCGGCGCATTTTCAACGACCAGGTGCTTGCCGGATTCGCGGGCTCGACGGCCGACGCGTTCACGCTTCTGAGCCGCTTCGAAACAAAGCTCGAACAGTTTCAGGGACAGCTTGAGAGGGCCGCGGTCGAACTGAGCAAGGACTGGCGCACGGACAAGTATCTGCGGAGCCTCGAATCCTTGCTGATCGTCGCCGACAGGTCGAACGCCTTCCTGATCTCGGGAAAGGGCGACGTCATTTCGTCGGACGAAGGGCTCCTGGCGGTAGGGTCCGGCAGCATGTACGCTCTTGCCGCGGCGCGGGCGCTGATCAAGCACACGGATCTCGCGGCGCGCGCGGTCGCGCTCGAGGCGCTTTCGATCGCTTCCGAAATCTGCATCTATACCAACAACGAATTCGTGATCGAGGAGATTCAGCAGTAACAAATGGCGATACTTCTTGGCGGCGAAAACGCGCCGCAACAACCCAAGCTCGACGATCTGACGCCGCGTGAGATCGTCAACGAACTCGACCGCTACGTCGTCGGCCAAAGCGCCGCCAAACGCGCCGTGGCGGTCGCGCTGCGCAACCGCATACGGCGTCAGAAACTGCCGCCCGAGATCGCGCGCGACGTTTTGCCGAAGAACATCCTGATGATCGGTTCAACCGGGGTCGGCAAGACCGAGATCGCGCGGCGTCTGTCGCGGCTCGCAAATTCGCCGTTCATCAAGATCGAAGCTTCGAAGTTCACAGAGGTCGGCTACATCGGGCGCGACGTCGAGAGCATGATCCGGGAACTGACCGAGGTCGCCGTCGATATGGCGCGACAGGTCGCCTACGTGGAGGTGCGCGAACAGGCGTCGGCGAACGTCGAGGAGCGCATCCTCGAGATACTCCTGCCGGCGAGCCCGTACGGTTTCGATTCGTACGACGAGGACGTTGACGTCGCTGCGCCGCCGGCACCGTCGCAGGCGCGCACCCGCGAGAAACTCCGCGAACAGTACCGCCGGGGCGAACTCGACGACCGTCTCGTGGAGATCGAGACGCAGGACCGCTCGAACACGATGATCGATTTCGTCGGCGGGCAGGGAATGGAGGAAATGGGGGTCAACATCAAGGATATGTTCGGCTCGATCTTCCCGGCGAAGACGGTCCGCCGCAAGACTCGCATTTCCGAGGCGCGCAATGTCCTTCTCCGGGACGAGACCGACAACCTCGTCGATATGGACCAGATCACGCGACAGGCGATCGAAACGACCCAGTCATCGGGCATCGTCTTTCTCGACGAGATCGACAAGATCGCCGGGCGCGAATCGGGAAGCAGCGGCCCCGACGTCTCGCGCGAAGGCGTGCAGCGCGACCTTTTGCCGATCATCGAGGGCACGAACGTCACGACGCGCTACGGACTCGTCAGCACCGAACACATCCTGTTCATCGCCGCCGGTGCCTTTCACGTGTCGAAGCCGTCCGATCTGATCCCGGAACTCCAGGGACGTTTCCCCATCCGAGTCGAGCTCGAATCACTCAACCTTGACGACTTTAAGCGCATACTTACGCAGCCTAAGAATTCGCTTATTAAGCAGTATCAAGCACTGCTTAACACCGAGGGGATCACGCTTGAGTTTAAGGACTCCGCGATCGCGCGGCTCGCCGAGATGGCCGTCGAGATCAATCGCTCGACCGAAGACATCGGCGCGCGCAGACTTCACACGTTGCTCGAAAAATTGCTTGAAGATATCAGTTTCGCGGGCAGCGAACTGGAAGTTAAGCACCAGAGCATCGATGAGGACTTCGTTTCGGACCGCCTCGGCGAACTCGTCCGCGACCAGGACCTCAGCCGGTACATTCTTTAACGAACTGCATAAGATAATGCTTAAAACACTTAAAGCAAAAAGAAAGCAAACACTGTTAGCGTTTACACTTTGTGCTTTGCTTATTTCGTGCGGTAAGCGCACGCCGCCGATTCCGCCGACTGAGCGCGTATCTCAACGGACCGAGATCTCGGCGATCCAGCGCGGCAACCGCGTCATCCTGACCTGGACGACGCCGGCCCGCAACGCCGGCGAGTCGAGCGTGCTTAACATCGACCGCATCGACATCTACCGGCTCGCGGAACCGCTCGCGGCGCCGCTGATCCTCACCGAAGAGGAGTTTGCGTCGACAAGCACGCTGATCGCGACCGTTGACATAGAGCCCGCGGATTTCGGGCGCAAGCAAATGACGTTCGAGGACATTCTGAGTTTCGCCGGCCAGAAGGCTAGGCTTCGTTACGCCGCCCGTTATGCGAACAAATCCGGACAGAAGGCGTCGTATTCCAACTTTTTCCTGATCGAACCGGCGGCGGCCGTTGCGGATGCTCCTTCGGCGACAGAATTGCGGCTTTCGCAGGAAAACATCACCGTTTCCTGGCGCGCGCCGGCCGCGAACATCGACGGATCGACTCCCGCAAACATCATCGGATACAACATTTACCGCATCGAGAACGGAACGCTTAAGAAACTCAACAGCACTCCGGTCGGCGCCGTCGATTTTCCCGACCGCTTTTTCGAATTCGGGAAGACCTACGAGTATTTCGTCCGCACCGTTTCACTCGGCACGAACGCCGAACCGGTCGAGAGTCTGGATTCCGAAAAGATCGCGATCGCTCCGAAAGACACGTTCGCCCCGGCCGCACCGGCAGCGATCACCATCGCCGCCGCGGCGAACCAGATCTCCATCTTCTTCGCCGCGAACATCGAGACCGACGTCCTGGGTTACCGCGTGTACCGTTCGACCGACCGCGAACTGCCGCTTAAGGACTGGAAACTGCTGACGGCCGAACCGATCGCCACGAATACGTTTCAGGATACGGCGGTTGAATCAGGAAAGACCTACTACTACTACATGACCGCGGCCGACCGTGCCGGGAACGTCAGTTCCCCGTCGGAGATCGTCGGCGAAACGGTCCCTTAAACACTATGAAGATCTGTCATTTCCTTTATAACGAAAAGGAGTACTGGGGCGCCCTCGGCAACGGGCGCATCTTCCCTTTTCCCGGCACGGAGGACTTTCCGGAGTCTTCGGGCGATCTGACGCTGACGAAAAGCGTGGCGGCCGAGCTTGTCCGGTTTCTGCCGCCGATGTCGCCCTCGAAGATCGTTTGCGTCGGGCGTAATTACGCCGAGCACGCGGCGGAACTCGGTAACGCGATGCCGACGGAGCCGCTTCTCTTTCTGAAGGCCCCGTCCGCACTCATCACCGAAGGACAGTCGATCGTCATTCCGGCGCAGTCGCAGCAGGTCGAGCACGAAGCCGAACTGGCGGTCGTCATCGCGAAGCAATGCGCGAAACTGAATGAAGACGACGATCCGTTCGAATATGTCTTCGGCTACACCTGCCTCAACGACGTCACGGCCCGGGACATTCAGCGCAAAGACGTCCAGTTCACGCGCGGCAAGTCGTTCGACACTTTCTGCGCGGTCGGCGCGGCGATCGAGACCGAGGCCGATCCGTCCGACCTGCGCGTCGTCTGCCGCGTCAACGGCGAGATCCGGCAGGACGGACGGACATCGCAAATGGCGTTTCCGGTGGCGCATTTGATACGATACATTTCGAACCAGATGACTCTGAACTCGGGCGACATTATCGCCACCGGAACCCCTTCGGGTGTTTCGAAACTGAATCCGGGCGATGTTTGCGAGATTGAGATAGAGGGCGTCGGAGTGCTTTCAAATTCGGTAATTTAATCTGAGGAGACTATGAAATTTTTTATTGACACTGCAAATTTGGATGAGATCCGCGAAGCGAACGAACTCGGCCTGATCGACGGCGTGACGACAAATCCGTCGCTCGTCGCCCGGGAAGGAAGCGTTGATTTCAAGGAGCATATCGCGAAGATCTGCGCCATCGTCGAAGGCGATGTTTCGGCGGAGGTTACGGCGCTCGATACTGCCGGAATGCTCAGCGAGGGACGTGAGCTGGCGAAGATTGCACCGAACGTCGTGATCAAATGCCCGCTGACGCTCGACGGCCTCAAGGCGACCCGTGTTTTCCGCGCGGAAGGCACCAAGGTCAACGTCACGCTCTGTTTTTCGGCGGCGCAGGCGCTGCTCGCGGCGAAGGCCGGTGCGAGCTACATTTCGCCGTTCATCGGCCGGCTCGACGACATTGGACAGGACGGAATGCAACTGATCCGCGACATCGTCCAGATCTATGACAATTACGGGTTCGAGACCGAGGTTCTCGCGGCATCGATTCGCCATCCGATGCATATTGTCGATTCGGCGCTCGCCGGGGCGAACGTCGCGACGATCCCGTTCAAGGTCATACAGCAGTTGGTGAAGCATCCGTTGACCGACAAAGGCCTTGAATCCTTCTTAAGCGATTGGAAGAAAAGCGGACGTGATTAACGGCGGAAGCGCTTTATGCGGTTGAATTTGCGATTCAGCCGCATATTTCTTGCATACTTACTTAGTCGGCTAACGGAATTTACTTTGCCGGCTCAGCAACATTGGTGGATCGATGAACGAACTTCCCGTTTTATTCGCCCGGACGGCCGCGGCATACCGAGTCAGCATCGACCGGAGTTTCGCCGCTCTCAACCTCAACGGCGGCCAGGTCGGCGTCCTCATGAGCCTGTGGCACAAAGACGGTCGGACACAGGCCGAACTCGCGCGCGATCTCGGTGTATCCGCGCCGACCATAAACAAAATGCTCGCAACGATGACCGAGCGCGGGTTCGTCAGATCAATGCGCTGCGCTGAAGATTCGCGTGCGGTGCGGATCTACCTCACCGATCGCGCGGTCGAGGTCCGTGAATCGGTCGAAAACTGCTGGGCCGAGCTCGAGCGAAGGCATTTCGGATCGTTTACAGAGACCGAAAAGCTGATTTTCCTCCAACTGCTCGGCAAGTGCGAACGGAATTGTTGAAGCCCCGGTTCGCAACGGAATTGCCGTTGGCGTTCGAAACGTAATAAACTAAACGGAAAGGGATAAAGGACAGGAGGCAGCAAATATGAAAGTGATTCTTGCGACCGACGGGACGGGGCACAGCGATGCTGCGGTCGAGACCATCCGCAACCTGAGCCTCGCTGACGGCGACGAAATAAGGATCATATCGGTTGTCGATATGGCCGTCCCGCTGGCGATGGACATTTATGCCGGATATCTGCCGTCGTCGACCGATATCGAGACCGCGGTTAATGAGAACACCATCAAGGTGCTTGCGTCGACGAAGGAGAAGATCTCCGGATTTTTCGGATCGAAGAACATCGCCGTGACGACCGAGGTGCTGCACGGTTCGCCGGAAAGCCGGATCGTCGAGGCGGCGGAAGAATCGGGAGCCGATCTGATCGTTGTCGGTTCGCACGGGTACAACCGGTGGGAGCGCCTTTTGCTCGGGTCGGTGTCCGATTCCGTCGTTCACCACGCACCGTGTTCCGTCCTTGTCGTCCGGAGCGCCGAATAAAAACGATTCCGATGCCCGAGACCGTCACGATAAACGCCCGGAAGTTCGATAATTCGATTCACAGGAGTTGGTCGGCGGACCTCATCGAACGTCGGGGCCAACTGCTGGTTTTCAAGGGCGAGTTTGAATCCGAAGTCAGCCATCCGGATCTTGGGATCATCGAAAAGGGAACGGTTTCGCACGAATACTACTGGCTCGACCGCTGGTTCAATGTTTTCAGGTTCCACGAACCGGCCGGGGCGCTTCGGAATTATTACTGCAACATCAATCTCCCGCCCCGTTTTGAAAACGGGGTCCTGGATTACATAGATCTCGATCTTGATGTCCTTGTTTGGAGTGATTTTAGTGTGAACCTGCTTGATCGCGACGACTTTGAGGCGAACGCGGCCGTATTCGGCTATCCCGTTGAAGTTTTGTCGGGCGCCGAGGATGCGCTCAGGATCTTGACCGGAATGATCGAAGAACGCCGATTCCCTTTTGATCTCGCGGCATAAATGATTATGGATCCGAAAACACGGAAAATGAACAAACTTGAACAACTGCGCGAACTCTCGCAGCGAGCGGAACTCGGCGGCGGCGCCGAGCGCCTGGAAAAACAACGCAAGGGCGGAAAAATGACGGCCCGCGAACGCATCGAGTTCTTTCTGGACGAGGGAACATTCGAGGAATTCGACAAGTTCGTCGCCCATCGCTCGCACGATTTCGGCCTCGAGGAACAGAAATTCCCCGGCGACGGCGTGATCACCGGACACGGGACGGTTGACGGGCGTCCGGTTTGCGTCTTCGCCCAGGACTTTACGGTCTTCGGCGGAAGCCTGAGCGAGACCCACGCGGAGAAGATCTGCAAAGTGATGGATCTCGCGATGAAGATCGGGGCGCCCGTTATCGGACTCAACGATTCGGGCGGCGCACGCATTCAGGAAGGCGTCGTCAGCCTCGGCGGTTACGCTGATATCTTTTTGCGCAACACGCTCGCGAGCGGCGTCGTTCCGCAGATAAGCTGCATTCTCGGCCCGTGTGCCGGCGGCGCGGTGTATTCGCCCGCGATAACGGACTTCAACGTCATGGTGAAGAACACATCGTATATGTTCATCACCGGTCCGGATGTCATCAAAACCGTTACCCATGAGGAAGTTACGAAGGACGAACTGGGCGGCGCGATGACTCATAACTCAATATCGGGCGTCGCCCATTTTGCGGCCGACTCCGACGAACACGCTCTTCGTTTAACCCGCGAGATGTTGTCATTCATTCCTTCAAACAACCGCGAGAGCGCGCCGTTCGTTCCGACTTCCGATCCGTTCGACCGCTCGGACGACCGCCTGAACGACGGCGTGCCGGAATCTTCGAACCAGCCGTCCGATATCCGTGACATCATCAAAAACGTCGTCGACGACAACTATTTTTTCGAGGTCCAGGAGCATTTCGCGCCGAATATCGTCATCGGATTCACCCGGCTCGGAGGTTTTTCGGTCGGGATTGTTGCCAACCAGCCGGCGTTTCTCGCGGGCGTGCTCGACATCGACGCCTCGGTCAAAGCCGCCAGATTCGTGCGGTTTTGCGACTGCTTCAACATTCCGTTGATCACCTTCGAGGATGTTCCGGGGTTCCTGCCGGGGGTCAATCAGGAGCATTTCGGAATCATCCGCCACGGCGCGAAACTGCTCTATGCGTTTGCCGAGGCGACCGTTCCGAAGATCACGGTCATTACGCGCAAAGCATACGGCGGCGCCTATTGCGTTATGGCGTCCAAACATATCAGAACGGATATCAATTTCGCCTACCCGTCGGCAGAGATCGCGGTCATGGGTGCCGAGGGGGCCGTCGGACTTCTCTACCGAAAGGACCTGCTGGAAACGACAAGCCCCGAGCAAACCCGGACCGAACTCGTCACCGAGTTCAACGAAAAGTTCGCCAACCCGTATATTGCCGCCGAACGCGGTTTCGTGGATGAAGTGATTGAGCCAAGGGAAACGCGGCCGAAACTGATTCGGGCGCTGACGCTGCTGCAGAACAAGGTGGACTCGAACCCGCCGAAAAAACACGGCAATATACCGCTCTAGAAGTTACTTTAAGTGTCGCCTGGCAGACAGTTAAAGTGATTTCGAGCGTCCGCCGCAACACCTTAAGCTTTACTTTAAGTCGAAAAATGTCAGACCTTGTACTACAACGACCAACATGGGCCGAGATCGATCTTGACAGCCTCGCCTTCAACTTCCGTTCGGTAAAGAAATTCATCGGTGACGACATCAAGGTGATGGCGGTCGTAAAGGCGGAGGCCTACGGCCACGGCGCGGTCGAATGCGCGCGACTGCTCGAACGCGAGGGTATCGACTGGTTCGGCGTCGCCCTCCCCCAGGAAGGCGTCGAACTGCGCGAGTCAGGCATTCGGAAACTCATCCTCTGTCTCGGCAGCTTCTGGGAAGGACAGGAGGAACTGTTGCTCGACAATCACATCACCCCGGTGATTTTCGATATCCGAAAGGCTGCGCTCTTTGACCGGGCCGCGATGGGCCGCGGCGCTGTCGCCGACATCCACATCAAGATAGACACCGGTATGGGGCGCGTCGGCGTCCGCCCGGACGAACTCGGCGGTTTCATCGACAGGCTCGCGGTGATGCGGAATATCCGCGTCGCCGGTTTGATGACGCATTTCGCGGCCGCGGACAACGCTTCCGAGGATTGGTTCACCGAATTGCAGATCGAACGCTTCGAATCCGCCGTCGCGAAATTCCGCGCGCGCGGCTTCAACCCGATCTATCTCGATCTTGCGAATTCTCCCGGTGCGATCGCGCATCCGGCCTCGCGCGGCAATCTCGTGCGGCTCGGCGGGATTCTCTACGGACTCGGCGACGACGTGCTGCCGCCCGGGGCCGAAAAGCCCGCGCTCCGCCCGGTAATGAGCCTGCACACACGCATCGCCCATCTGAAGACCGTTCCGGCCGGCGAGAGCCTCGGATACGGCCGGACGTTCGTCACCGCGCGCGACTCGCGGATCGCCACGCTCCCGATCGGTTACCAGGACGGACTTCCCCGCTCGCTTTCCAATGTCGGCGAGGTCATCGTGAGAGGCCAAACGGCGCCGATCGTCGGGCGGGTTTCGATGGACTGGACGATCATCGACGTCACCGGCGTTTCCGGGACGGCGGTCGATGACGAGGTCCTGATCGTCGGTGAATCCGGCCCGGCCTTGATCAAGGCCGAGACCGTCGCGCGCCTGGCGGACACTATTTCCTACGAGATCACGTGCGGTATCAGCAAACGTGTCCCGCGAATCTATGTTGACGGCAAAGAAAAGCGCCTGGTTTGACGCGGTATTCCGCGTTTACAATCGCAACCTGCTTGCGCGAAAGTTCTCCGCGCTTCATTGCAGAAACCTGCAAGTCCTTGCGTCGAATGAACTTCCGGTTATTGTCTATGCGAACCATTCGAGTTGGTGGGATGGTCTGGTTTGTCACGAGATATTCAAACGCGCCGGTTCGGATATGTTCGTGATGATGGAGGAAAAGCACCTTCGCCGGTATCCGCTCGTTCGGAGACTCGGCGCGTTTTCTGTCGACCGCGAGAACGCGCGAGCGGCGTTCGGCAGCATCGTTTACGCCGCCCGTCTTTTGAAGGAAAAGCCGGGGCGGTCGGTACTGATGTTTCCGCAAGGGAAAATCCTACCGTCCCGCGCCCGCCCGATCAGTTTCGAATCCGGAATCGGCAGACTCGTCGAACGCGTCGTTCCCTGCCGCGTCGTCCCGCTCGCCCTGTCGTACGAATTCCGGGACGGTTTCAAGCCCGAGATCTTCGCCCGCATCGGCGAGGCGGGGCCGGGATTCGATCCACCGGAGGATCAACCCGACGCCCTCGCCCGCCGTTTGTCGTCCGAACTCGACGCCCAGGAGCGTTTTCTCGCAGACGGTTCCGACGACGGATATGTGAACATCCTGTAAGCGTATTATCGGACGCAATTCGACCGCGGTCCGGATATGCGGTCAAATCGAACCCGCCCAACATCAGATCCCGTGCGCTCGCCGGGCCAAATCTGCCCACGCCGTCGGCCACGATTCGAATGCGTTAGAACCCGAGCTCGCCGACGAGAGTACGCGGAGGCACTCCGCCTCCGCGACTTCGGCGACTAGTTCCCGTGGCGCGTGACCGCCGCGTGAAAACCGTTCGTTTCGCGAGGAATCGAATCGATCGGAATCTTGTTGACGCCGGTCAGGATATCCTTCGCATCGAACGAATAGAGCGCCTGGTTCGCATCGTTGTCGGGATAGATAACCGCGCCCTTGACCGATATCCCCACAAAAGCACCCTTACTCCTCGACCAGGACAGGATCTGGGCATTCAGCTGCGCGTCCGTCGAAGCGCTGGCGGTCCGCCCCACGGGCCCCGCCGCCACGGCAGCATCACCGCCGATCTCAAACCGGTCCTCGAGCAGGCTCTTGAGACCGTCGTCGGTCATAAACAGCATCACGACATCGGTCGATGACCCGCCGATCTGTAACCCAAAGCTCCCGCCGCCGAGTTTGAACATAGCCGGGGCGCTCCACCCGCTGCCGATCCGTCTCGAGATCAGTCCCTTCCCGCCTTGTCCCCCGAAAACGAAGGCCGCTTTGACCACCCCGGGGAAGACGGCGATCGCTTTCGCCTTTTTCAGCAGGCTTTCGGGAATCGATTTCGCCGGAATCTTCATCAGCTCATTCAGCGCCTTCGTGGCCTTTCCGGCGGTTTTGCCGGCCTCCTTGCGTTCCTTTGCCACATTCGTCTGGGCATTCGCCTCGAATCCAAAGCCGCTCAACGCGACAAACATCAGCAGGACCCAAATAACAATCCGCTTTTCGATTTTCATTTCAACCTCTCTTGTCCAGGCGCGACGATCATCTGATCGTCGACGCGAAATTTTCCGCCAGATCTCATTTCCGTGACTCTTAATTAAGTCAGGGATTGACCGGCGTCACACCGCGCCTGTTTGCGCGGCAATAGAAAGCATTTTCGCTAACACTCTAATCATACACCCGCCGGCGAAGACCGCGAACCCGCCGGCGAAGGCCTTGAAAGGTTCCGGCACCGACGCGCCCGTCGGTTGCGCCGGATACTGCTACGCAATTGACCGCGGTTTGCGATACAATGTTCGGGCTTTTCTATTTTCACCAAACGGAGCAAAGAAAGATGAACTACCCGATATCGCTTAGTTTCAAAATCCTGGCGATCGCCAACCAGATCTACGTTCGTGACGGTTCCGGAACACTGATCGGCTACGTCAAGCAGAAACTGTTCAAACTCAAGGAAGACATCAACATCTTCGCCGACGAGGGCCAGACGCAGCAGTTGTTCAACATCAAGGCCGACCGCGTCATCGACTGGTCCGCCAATTACACGTTTACCGATTCGCGCGGGACCGTCATCGGTTCGATCAAGCGCAAGGGTATGCGCTCGATCTGGAAGGCGAGCTACGATATCTTCGACGCTTCCGGAAATCAGGTGATGAAGATCAACGAGGAGAACGGCTGGATCAAGGTCGGCGATGCGCTTTTCGGCCAACTGCCGCTTGTCGGGATCCTCTCCGGATATGTTTTCAATCCGACGTATCTGGTTTCGCGAATGGACGACGCGCCCGTCGCCCGGCTTAAAAAGACGCCGGCGTTTCTCGAAGGCAAGTTCGTACTCGAACCCGTCGGCCAGATGTCCGTCGAGGAAGAAACACGCGTCTTGCTGAGCGTGCTGATGATGACGCTTCTCGAACGCATCCGCGGCTAATCCAAAACGATGCACCGCCCGGCTGAATGATCGATGCCCTTTTTTACGTGATCGACTTCGTGAAACTCCTTTACAAGAAGGCGTTTCACGACGATATCTTCAGCCGCGCGGCGCAGGTCGCATTCTACTTTTCATTCTCCCTTTTTCCGCTTCTCTTTTTTCTGGTCTCCTTGTTCGGGCTTGTGCTCGATTCGACTCACGACCTGAAATCGGAGCTTTACTCCTATTTGCGGCAATTGATGCCGCTGACGGCGTTCGATCTCGTCCAGAAGACCGTTGAAGAGATCGTCGAAAACAGTTCGGGCGGCAAACTGACGATCGGAATCCTGATAACCGTTTGGTCGGCTTCGGCCGGAATGGACAGCCTTCGAATCGCGTTGAATGCCGTTTACGAGGTCCGTGAACGACGCTCGTGGATCAAAACAAAGAGCCTTTCGATCGGAATGACCCTGGCCCTGACGATCCTCGCCGCGTTCGTGCTCGGCCTCGTATTCTACGGCTGGCAACTGGTGCAGGTCGGACTCGGCTGGATCGGATTTCAGATCACTTCGCCGTTTGTGCTGGTTTCGGTCGAATGGCTGACGATGCTCGCGATCATGCTCTTCGCCTGCGAGCTGATCTACAACTTGATGCCGGCGTTCCCGGAACCGGACTGGAAGTGGATCACGTCCGGATCGATTGTCGCGATCGTCCTTTGGCTTTTGCTGACAACTGCGTTCCGCCTTTATCTCGAATACTTTAATACTTACAATAAGACCTACGGTTCGCTCGGCGCCGTGATCATCTTGATGCTCTGGCTGTACCTGACGGCATTGGTCATTCTGATCGGCGGCGCAATAAACTCCGTACTGAAAGAACTCAAGAAACCGGTTCAAACCAACTGAATATGTCGATAATGCTACAGGAGATCGCCGAACAACCCGTCGTGCTCGAACGGACGATTCAGGCGGAGCGCGAAAAATACAAGAAGCTTGCGAGCCACCTCGCCGGGCGCGAGATCGACCTGATCGTTCTCGTGGCACGCGGAAGTTCGGACAACGCATCGCTTTTCGGCCGATATCTGCTCGAGATCACGACCGGAATTCCGGTCTCGCTCTCGGCACCTTCGGTCTTTACGCTTTACAATTCGAAGCTCAACCTGAAACGGGCGCTCGTCATCGGCGTTTCGCAATCAGGCGAAGGCACGGACATCAACGAGGTCCTCGAAAGCGCCAAGCGTTCGGGCGCGTTCACGCTCGGAATTACGAACGAGGCCGGCTCATCAATGGCGAAGATCGCCGACGAAACGCTTCTGACGCACGCCGGCCGCGAAAAATCCGTTGCCGCGACCAAGACCTATACCGGTCAAATGCTTCATTTCTATATGCTTGCGGCGGCGATCGCGGATGCGAAGATCGCCTTTGAGAAGATCCCGCATTACGCGGCCCGGGCCTTGCAGCTTACTTCCGAGGTCGAAGAGATCGTCAGGCGTTACACGTTTATGGAAAACTGCGTCGTCGTCGGCCGCGGACTCAATTATGGAAATTCTTACGAACTCGCGCTGAAACTGATGGAAACCTGTTACGTCATCGCCGAACGATTCTCCTCGGCGGATTTCTTTCACGGCCCGTTGGCGATAGTCGAACGCCGTTTTCCGGTGATAATGTTCGGCCCCGCCGGCGTGACCCGCGCGAGCAATGTCGATCTCCTGAATCGTCTGCGCGAACTGCACGCGGACAGCTTGGCGATCACCAACGATCCGGAGATCGCCAAGTTGAGTTCGCGGTCGCTGACGATGCCCGCTGAGATCGACGAGTTTTTGTCTCCGATCCCGTTCATTATCCCGGCGCAGATCTTCGCGGCGATGCTCGCCAAGGAAAAGGGCCTCGACGCGGACGCGCCGAGGTCATTGTCGAAAGTGACGAAAACTTTGTGAATCTGGAATTTGGAATTTGGAATTTTGAAATTCGAAATTTGGATTGACTCTCCGCGGCAAAGGCTGCAGGCGCGGCTTTCCGATTGATGTGCGGAAACGCTGCGCTTTCTGATCGACGACCCAAACGAATCGCGGTTTTGCCGCAACTTTTGCCCGTGAACATTTTAAGAACCAACGCAATTCCCTGGTTTTCAATGATCCTGCTCGCTTTCACAACGACGATGGCGCAAAACGTCCCGTGCAAATTCGATCCGGCGACGATGCAATTCGCGGGCAAACCGTTGGCGCAGGCAAAGTGTCTGCTCCGTCCGAACGGCAAGGGCGGCGTTCTGGACCGAGAACTTGCGAAACTTCCCGATCCGCTCGAAAAACTGATCGGAGAACGCATCAAGATCCGGCTCTCCGGCTTCCGTGCATATTTAAGGGAAAAGGCGATCAGCGAGGATGCGATCGGCGGATCGCTCGATTTGCCGCTTTCGACCGCGAAACTCGCCGACGGCACGTCCGTCCCGGCGCTCTATTTCATCATCCACGATACATCGACACCGAATCTGGTCGATGCCGAATTCCCCGTCGATCTCGATTCCAGCCCGAAGGCGCGTGGCAACGATCTCGGCGTCTGGACAAATCGCCCCGTTGCGCATGTTTTCGTCAATCGCCTCGGGGAATCGCTGACCACGACGCCGTTTGCCGAGAACGTCAAAAGCGGCTGGGGCACGAAATTCGCGCGTGATTTTCTAAAGGCCGACGGCAAGGGGCTGCAGATCCATATCGAGCTTGTCCAGCCTCGCCGACGCGACCCCGCGGATCCGAACCCGAAAAATGACCTGATCGCGCCGGTTCCCGGCTTTTCGGACGCCCAATACGAACGGTTCGCGCTGCTTTACGCGGCGGCGAGCGTCCGCCGCGGTTCGTGGCTGATCCCTGCATATCACTCGGCGGTCGACGCCGGCATCAAGGACGCGCACGACGATCCCCAGAATTTTGAATTGGCGAAATTCGCATCCGCGCTTAAGAGACTTCTCAAAAATGTTCGTTAGGCTGACATCGGCGGTTCTTCTGCTGTACATCTTCTCGCTCGGCTTTATGCGGCCGTTCGTCTTCGTCGCGGGCGCCAAGATTCAGATTTCCGACGCGATCTTCCCGGTTTTGCTCCTTCTGACGGCAGCCGGCCTCCTGCGCGGAACCTTCAAAATTCCGAAAAGCCGATTTCTACTTCTTTTGGCTTTTTTCACTGCGGCAATGGCCCTTTCCGCCTTGGTGGCCGAAGATTCGCGGGCCGCCTTGTTGAAACTCGCGGGCAAGGTCTATCTTGCGGCAATTCCGGCCGTTTGTTTGACGCTGATCACCAGTTCGGAAGAACTGAGGCGTTCGTTGAAGGCATTTTTGGCGGGAGCGGCAGTTTGCGCGGCCGTGGGACTGCTTGCTGCCGTGGTCTATTACATCGACCGCGACAACTGGCTGCTCACCTACACACTGTTCCACAAAGGGACTCTTCCGCCGGGAGACTATCCGCGGATCGCCGCGACTTTTCTGAATGCGAACATGCTCGCGAATTATCTGAACGTTGCGTTTATGTTCGTGATCGCCCTCTTAAGCGACGGTGTTATAGGACGCGTTTGGGGAATCCTCTTACTGATTTCGTTCACGATCTGCGCACTGCTCACGATATCGCCGGGAATCGGCGGATTCTTTTTCGCACTCGCGCTGTGGGAACTGACAGCGAGCGACCTCAAGAAAGCGATACCAATACGGAAGGCGGGGATTTTCGCCGCACTCGCCACCGCGGCCGCGTTTCTGTTCGTCGCGGCGGTCTCGACCGCGAGACAGCCCGATCCGCTCTTCACCTTTGACATTCCCTTCACCGAGATTCGGTTGGAGCCGAGCGCCCGGATGCTCACCTGGTCCGGGGCGATCGAGACCTTTGCCTCGGATCCGGTCCTCGGCCGGGGACTCGGCTCGGACACTTGCCTGGTCCGGTACGACGACCTTTCCGGCCGCCTCCAAACGCTGACCGACGCGCACAATACGTTTCTGAATGTCGCGGCCGAATCGGGCGTCTTCGGACTTGCTTCAATTCTCCTGATCTCGATCTTCTTTGTCCGGTCGTTAAAAACCCACGATCCGTTTCTGAAAGCGTTGGTCATCGCGTTCGCGTCGGCGTTTGTTTATCAGGGTCTGACGGGTTCGTTCGAAGACGCGCGGCATTTGTGGGTGCTGATGGGATTGATTTTGGCCGGAAGCGCGGCTTCGGAATCGTGCCTCTCGGATCGATTACCACAGAGGCACAGAGAACACACAGACGTTTAAGAGATTCTATTCGGAATACGCAACGTCGAGCCATTCGGCAGATTGGCGAGCGACGTTGCGAAGACACTTGGAATCATGTTTCTTGGGACTGTATTCACCACACAGGCACAGAGGAAACATAGATATTTATGAAATTTTGATCCCGAATTGCGCAATGGCGGTTTGTTCGGCGGATCGGCGAACGGCGTGGCGAAGAAGCACGGGCCTAGAATTCACCACATAGAAACAGAGAACACATAGATGTTTGGGAGATTTGATCCGGAATCGCGCAATGGCGGTCCACTCGGCGGATCGGCGAACGGCGTGGCGAAGAAGCACGGGCCTAGAATTCACCACATAGAAACAGAGAACACATAGATGTTTATGAGATTTGGTTCCGAATTAAGCAATGGCGGTCCATTCGGCAGATCGTCGCATCAGGCACTTGAAATTGTGTTTCTTGAGAGAAAGCTGTTTGCCCGCGGAAGACGAGAAAAGAGATCTTTTATCGACAAGTTTTCGCGTATTTCGCGTGTTTCGCGGGAAAGAAATTCTTATGCGCAACCAGGGATGATCGGCATCATTCCCGAATTCACAAGTCGCAACTCCGACGTGCCTACGTCATCGCCCGCAAAAGAGCCTCGCGCATTTCGCCCGCCGAGCGCCATCGCAGTTCGACCTGCTTGGCGATCGCCGTCTCGATCACGCTGGCGACCCTGAGCGGAACATCGGTGATCCGCTGTCCGATCGGGATGATGGGTTTTTCGAAGATCGCTTTGACCGTCTCGGCGATTCCCGCGCGAGGGCTGATATCGAGAGCGTGTGCGCCGGTCAGCAAAGAATATGCCGTCATTCCGGTGGCGTAAATATCCGACGGCGGCTGAACTTCCTTAAAGTCGCGAACCTGCTCCGGCGGCATATAGGCAATCGTACCGGCAACGTCGCCGACCATCGTTACGCCGCTCATGCCGGTCTGCTTGTAACTCTTCGCCAAACCGAAGTCGGTCAGTTTCGCGACGGACACCGGGAACTTACCGTTGACGAGGATGTTCTGTTCCTTGATGTCGCGATGAACGAAGCCCTGAGCGTGCGCGAAATCCAGCGCCGACAGCGTCTGCTCGATGATCCTGACGACTTCCGGATAAGGCAGGCGTCCGCCACGCTCCTTGGCCAGCTTCGACGCATCCATTCCCGCGACAAATTCCGTGACAAGATAAATGATTCCGTTGTGTGTTCCGTGCTCGATGTAGCTGACGATGTGCGGATGCTGCAAACTGGCGGCAACCTCTATCTCACGGACGAATCGCTTCATCGACTGTTCCGAGACCGCAACCTCGGGGAGCAGCGTCTTGATCGCTACCGGCCGGCCGTCCGTCACGTGCCGCGCGAGCATCACACTTCCCATTCCGCCCTGCCCGAGCATCCGGATCATCTGGTAATTCGGTATCGGCTGCGGGTTCTGCTTGAGATTTTCGCGGCAGTTGTCGCAAAGAAACGTCATCTTCGTGTCCGGACGCGAAACTTCTGCTTCGGACGGCATTCCGCAGTTCAGACATTGAACCGTGACCAGCGAGGGCATCGTCCGGTTGCCGATGTCGTCACCCGAATTAAGGTTGTGATTCGGTTCCGCCGTGACGTCCACCTCAAGAACGGTCTCGCCGCCCTGGATCCGGTCTCCGCTTTTCAAATAGACCGATTCCACCCGTATCCCCTTGACGAAAGTTCCGTTGGTCGAACCGAGATCACGGAGAAAACACTGCGGCGGCGCGATTTCGAGAATGCAGTGGTGACGCGAGAAATAACGATCCTGCGGCAGACAAAAATGCGAGTCCTCGCTGCGGCCGATCAAGAAGGTTTCGTGTTGGTCAAACGTAAAGACGCGGCCTGTGTGCGGACCCGCCACTACGCGAAGTGTAACTCGCATCGGATAAGGTAAAGGTCGATTCTATAACATTAGCCGGCCATAAATAAAATGAGGAAGACAAACCCGATCGCAAGACCGATCGCGCCGGTGACGATCCCGCCGATCGCCATCCCGCGCCCGGTGAATCGATCCGGTTCGTTGTTCTCGTTCCTGATCGCGAATCCGCCCGTAACAATCGCCCCGAGTCCGAGCGGGATTCCGATGAGAAAACAACCGAGCATCATCGAAAACACACCGAGAAGCAGAGAAATGATCGGCAACGACCGATCGCGGTTAATACTAGGCTGAGCCATCGCTCCATACTGCGCCGGCTGTAAGTTTTGCTGATTCTGCCAAACGGCCGGCGGTTGGAATTTCGGTTCCGGCCGGTATTCATTCGTCACCCGCGCCGATTCGAAAAAGACCGTTTTCGCCTCCGAACCGGACTGCACGCTGAGCACGCTGCCATCATTGAGACAAAAATTCAATCCATCGTCGGTATAGGTTTGCCGGCATTGTGGACAGATCTTCATAACGCTAAAAGATTAACACGATTTTCGATTTCAGCTTTTGATCTTAGAAGGATCGAGCCTGAATCGGGAATCGGACGGCTGAAATCCAAAATTTGAATCTTGAATCCCGAACCTTGAAACTCGAACTTTGAATCTTGAACCTTGAACGTCGAACCTTCAATACCCGGAATCACAAATCCGGGATCATCAAAGCCCTCCGCCGCATTTTCCGCAGAACCGCGCGCCGGGGGCGAAAACGTTCCCGCAACTATGGCAAAGTCTCTGCACGCTTTCCGGTTGAATTCCGGCAGCCGTAAAGCCCGGTACCGGCCCCTGATTCCCGAACTGCATTCCGCAACGGCCGCAAAACTTCGCATTCTGAGGCAGCACGGACGCGCATCGGGGGCAATTCGTATAACCCCTGGAATTTGCGCCCAAACTGACGACGGAGAAACTTCGGTTTCCGCACCGGCCGCAAAACTTAACGCCTTCGGCGAAGCGCGCGTTGCAGTTAGTGCAGGCAACGATGCCGGGCATAATGCTTGAATCGGCCGAACCGCTCTGACTCGACTGGGACGGCGACGGCTGACTCGCCGTTCCCGCGAGCGGTTTGAGATGCGCCTGAATGACCTGCTCTTCTCCGCCTTCGCGAAGTTCTATGACGCGCTCGTCGTCTTTCTCACCGGGATTCGATACGCGAAGCACATGCTGGCCGGCGGGCACGCTCGACAGGACGAGACGGCCGGACCTGCCGACGCTTCCGCGCCGTTCGTCGTCGACGTAGACCTCCGCGCCGATGGGCGCCATAATGACGAGCCGCGCCGCGCCGCTTCCCTTTGGCACATCGGCATCGCTCGCTGCTTGTTCCAGTTCCGCGATCCATTCCGAAACCGACGCCGGGCGTCGCTTCATATCCGTGTCGAGCGCACGCATGATGACGCGCTCGACATCGGATGGAATGTCCGAACGCAGTGTCGAAATCGCCGGCGGAGAATGCATCACTTTCTGCATCACGAGCTGCATCAGGTCGCCCGTGAACGGCGTTCGCCCACCGAGCATCAGATAAGCGATCGTCCCGAGCGCGTAGATGTCGGCACGAACATCGACTCCGAGTTCCGGCTGCATTTGTTCCGGAGCCATAAACTCGGGAGTTCCGATGATGCCGCGCGATGACGGAGACGCTTTCGAATTGATGTCGGTAACGGTCTGATGGACGATCTTCGCGAGCCCGAAATCGCCGACCTTGATAAATCCGTCATCCCCGGCTCGGCCTTTTGACATCAGGAAAATGTTCGCCGGCTTGAGGTCGCGATGCAGAATTCCGCGATCGTGCGCGGCTTCGACGCCGTCGGCGATCTGTCTCAGGAGTTTTACGGCGCGCTTGATCGAGAGCGTCCCTTCGCGGCGCAACAGACGATGAAGCGTTTCGCCTTCGACGTATTCCATAACGAGATAGAAGACGCCTTCGGGCGTTTCGCCAAAGTCGGTGACGCTGACCGTATTCGGATGCTGGATCGATGCCGCCGACTGCGCCTCGCGCTCGAATCGCGCAATCGCCTCGCCTTCCTGCAGATCGTCGCTCGAAAGAAGATCCTGGCGAACGGTCTTGACCGCGACCCAGCGCGCGTCAAACTTTTTGTCGCGCGCCAGATAGACCTGTCCCATCGCGCCTTTTCCGAGTTGACTTTCGAGAAAGTACCGCCCGGCAAGCAACTGGTCGCCCGGCAACGCGAACCGCGTCTCCTTGCGGTCGGCCGGACACATCGCGACGTTGTCGTTATAACAGATCTTGCATTCGGGACATTCTTTCATTCAGGTTCTATTTTCACCGCAACCCCAGTTTTTGCCAAATTAAGAACGAGGGAGAGGTTAAGTTTTTGCCGCCGGTCGAGAAAAGTCCGTGTTCATGGCCGGCGAGCGAAGACCTAAATCGATCTCATAGCCCAAAAATCATCCACAACGATTTCGACGCGGTGCGCGAGATTCCTCTTTTTCCATTTTGAATATGTCCGAAGGCATTTGCTATAATCTCCCTCGTTCCGACTTATGGGTCGTTAGCTCAGTTGGTAGAGCAGAAGACTCTTAATCTTCGGGTCGCAGGTTCGAGTCCTGCACGACTCACCATTCTTCGAACAGTAAAGGCCGTCCGGCGGGGACGGCTTTTCGATTTTGGATTTTGGATTTTCGATTTTGGGTTTTGGGTTTTGGATTTTGGATTTTGGACTTTGGATTTTGGAATGGAGTGATTTCGAGCCCTTCGATGAACGGTCTGCCTTCCGCTCAGGGGGCCGTCCCAAATTCAAAATTGGAATCGAAAGACGTTCGCGAAACAGTTGAGATTCCAACGGAGTTGGGGCGTGGAGTTGCATTGATGGATAGGAATGGATCTGAGATCGTCATCGTCGGCGATCGTGTTTACCATCTTGGTTTGGCTAAGGGAGAACTTGCGCGGAACGTCTTTATCGTCGGCGACCCGGCCCGGGCCGCAAGGGTGTCGAAGCGGTTCGACGCGATCGAACACCGGGTAGCGAACCGCGAGTACGTGACGTTTACCGGAACCTACAAAGGACTGCCCGTGTCAGTGATCGGGACCGGGATCGGCACCGACAACGTCGAGATCGCCCTTGTCGAGGCGTACATCCTCAACGAATTCGATTTTCAGACCAAAACCCGTTTGCCGGATGCGGAACCGCTGACGATCATCCGTATCGGCACGTCCGGCGGCGTCCAGCCCGGGATCGCGCCCGGGGTTTTCGGCATCGCCTCGTACGCGCTCGGCCTCGACAGCACGGGGCCTTACTACGAAGTGCCGGCGGCGGACGAAGCAGTCGGCCAAATTGAAGTTGCCGCCGCCGCGGTGCTCGAACGCGCAGTTCCGGTCGGATCGAGGTTCCGGCACAAGTTGATCCCGTATGCGTCAAAGGCGTCGCCGGCGGTAACCGACGCGCTCATCGCCGGGGCAAGTGCTCAAAACGCCGCTTTCGAGGCCGGAATAACGGTCTCGTCGCCGGGTTTTTATGGTCCTTCTTCAAGATTCATCGAAGGCTTGACCAACACCGTCCCAGACATCAAGCATCAACTCGCGACGATCGAGGTCGGCGGCCTCCGCGTCATCAATATGGAGATGGAGTCGAGTCTGCTTTTCCATTTGTGCCAACAACTCAATTACCGCGCCGGCACTATTTGCCCGATCATCAGCAACCCCGACGCCAGCGCCGCGGTGGTCAATTACGAGGAACTGATCGAGCAGGCGATCACGATCGCCCTGAACGCAATGCACCGATCGTCGGAGCCGACTTGAAGTTTCCGGTCGAAATTCCGGGTCGCCCAAGCGATGGAAAGTCCGCACAAAAAGACCGTCTCCGACGTGATCATCGATAATTGCGTCGAACAGAACTCTCCCGCTCGTCAGACCCGCAAATGATCGGCCCGCCAGTTCTTGATCGCCGCTTTGATCTCTTTCTGGCTCTTGAATTCTCCGCCGAGGGTACGTCCGACAAGATCCGGGAACTCTTCATCCGAGGCAAAGCGCAGGGCGATCAGGTCGCTCGTTTTGAGTTCCGAAGCGCGCGCGGATTCTGCCGGGGCAAGGTCCGTGATCCGAAGCCGTTCTTCGAGCCGTATCAGACGGTCCTGCGCGCGGAGCGCCATCATTCGCGACGCCAGCATCATCAATATAAAGACCAAAGCCATCATCACCCATTCGGCGCGGTCCCAGCTGCGGTCGTAGTAAAGCTGATACGACTGCCAGATCAGGTTAAAAAACAAGAGCGGCGAAATGACGAAGTGAAATAACGGGAACCAACGCGTGTGATTCTTGAAGTTTTGTTGTTCTGCCATATGTTTATAGTTTGCTTACTGCCTGTTTTTCCTCGTTGACGATTTCTTCGCCGGGGTTGACGAAGAGGTTTTGTTCGAATTTGTACTGCTTGTCGTAAAGCTGTTTGTAGCGCCCATTGAGCGCGATCAATTCGTCGTGAGTCCCGCGCTCGAGGATCTCGCCCGACTCGACGACGAGGATCCGGTCGGCCGATCGGATCGTCGAAAGCCTGTGGGCGATAACGAAAGTCGTCCGGCCCTCACGCAGACGCCGCAACCCTTCCTGGATGAGCGCTTCACTTTCGGAATCGAGCGACGATGTCGCCTCGTCCAGTATCAACACGCGCGGATTCGCCAAGAGCGCGCGGGCGATGGCGATGCGCTGACGCTGGCCGCCCGAAAGCTTGACGCCGCGTTCGCCGACGACGGTGTCGTATTTGTCCGGAAATTTTTCGATGAACTCGTCGGCGTTGGCAATGCGGCAAACCTCCTTGATCTCTTCGAAATTCGCGTGCGGATTCGCAAAGCGTATATTCGAGAGGATTGTCCCGTCGAATAGAAAGTTATCCTGCAGCACGACGCCCAAATGCCGCCGATAGTCGCGGAGTTTGATCGAGTTCAGGTCGCGGCCGTCGATCTTGACGCGGCCGCGGTTCGGCTGTATGAAATTGAGAACAAGACTCAAAATGGTCGATTTTCCGGATCCCGACGATCCGACCAGCGCGGTCGTCGAACCGGCTTGCGCCGTGAACGAAACGCCTTTCAGCACCGGGACATTCTCTTCGTACTCGAAATGAACGCCGTCAAACTCGACCGCGCCTTCAAGCCGCGGCATTGCATCCTTTGATTCGTCCTCGTCGGTTTCGGTGCGCATCGCGAATACCTCCGAGATGCGGTCGAGGCCGGCGAAGGCTTCGGTGATCTGCGTCCCGATATTGGCGAGATCGACGATCGGGATGACCATAAAGATCGTAAACGCGATGTACATCGTGAAATCGCCGGACGTCATTCCCTTGCTTGCGTCCTCGATATTCGCGATCACGGCGTTGCCGCCGAACCAGATCATAATGACGGCGATCGCGCCGATAATGACCGAGGCAAAGGCACCGGTTGCGGAAACGCCGGTCATTGATTTCGCGATGTTTCGGAACAGTTTGTGCGCGCCGCGGGCGAAAGACAGTTCCTCGCGCTTCTCCGCCGTGTAGGCTTTGACGATGCGGATGCCTCCGAGGCCCTCGTTCAAACGCCCCGTTACTTCGGCCTCGATCTCTCCCCGGTCACGGAAGAGCGGGCGGAGTTGCTTAAATGCGTAGCTGAGTACATATCCGAAAACCGCGAGCACGGCGAGCGTGATCAGCGTGATCTGCCAGTTCAGATAAAAGAGAAACGTCATCGAAACAAGCGCCGAAAGCAACCCGCCCGTAACCTGGCCGAGGCCGGTGCCGACGAGGTTGCGGATGCCCTCCGCGTCGCGCATGATGCGCGAGATCAGCTGGCCCGTCTGCGTCGAATCAAAATACGACGTCGGCAATCTTTCGATATGACCCTGGACGCGTTTGCGCATCTCGGTTATCGCCCTTTGCGCCGCAACGCCGAGCACCTGCGAGAGCGCGAACGACGTGACCGCCTGGAAGACCGTTGACAGCCCGACCGCAAGCGCGATCAGCCAGAGCAGATCGTACTGTTTCTGCCCGAAGACGTTGTCCACGAGAAACTTCGTCGAATACGGCAGAACCATTCCGGCAGCACGGCTCGCGAGCATCAGGACGAGCCCGATAAGGAGCCGCCAGCGGTAACTCCAAATGAGTTTGCGCGCTTCGTGCCAGGCACGGGAATAATCGACCTTTTTCTTTACTTTCTGTTCAGCCATTCTTTTGATTTTCGAATTGCACCTTTTCGCTTTCCGCGCCAAACGCACGATCGGGTTCTCGGTTGGAGTCGTTTTCGACCATCCGAAGTCGAACGAGTTCGATCACCTCGGCAAGCGTTCGATCTTTCAGACTACGGCGAAGATCGGTCTCCGCTTCTCTCAAAACGCCGGATAGAACGGGCCTGACGACCTTTGCGAGTTCGCATTCGTGCGCTGCATCAAACTGCGGAACGTCAAACAACGCGCCCTCGTCGAGCGCGTCATAGATATCGCCGAGCGTGATTTGCTCGGGATCGCGCGTCAAACGTGCTCCGCCCCCGGTTCCCTTTTTGACCGCGACCAGTCCGTGCTTGGTCAGGAGCGAGATCAAACGTCTGATGACGACCGCATTCGTCCCGCAGCTCTGCGCAATGGCGTCGGACGTCATCGGCATCCGGTCGGCGAATGACAGCATTCCCGCGACGTGAATAGCGGTCGCAAATCTCGAGTTCCCGGCCATATATGTAACCAGAGTAGTTACATACTTTCCAATTTGCAAACTGCAATTCGCGATTTTCGATTCGGGATTTGGAATATTTGGATTTTGGATTTTGGATTTTGGAATTTGGATTTTGGAATTTGAAATCCCGTTTGGCATATCGGCCTTCGAAATGCGGCTTGCCACCCGGATGTGCGGAAAGGCTGCGCCTTTCCGACCGCGGCAACTGTCCACGCGGCTGTGCCGCCGATCTTAATCCTATGGAATCCACGCTTTGTGAACCGTGCGATGGCAGCTGAGCGGTCAGATCTGCGGGCGATTCCGCGATTTGCGATGCGTGTTGTAAAATCAAACGCGCGGGACGAGACCGCGCACTTTAGGACTAAAGGACTAATTTTTTTGGAATGAACCAAACATACATCAACGAACTTAAAGATCATATTGGCGAAGAAGTGACGCTCAAGGGTTGGCTTTATAACTCGCGTTCAAGCGGGAAACTCGTATTTTTGCAGCTTCGTGACGGTACCGGCATCGTGCAGTGCGTCTGCTTCAGACCGAACGACGAGGAGTTGTTCGAAACCGCGAAGGGCCTCGGGCAAGAGTCCTCGATCGTCGTCCGCGGCAAGGTCAAGGAAGACACCAGATCGGCGATCGGCGTCGAACTCGACGTTACCGGGCTCGAGGTCGTCCAAAATGCCCACGATTATCCGATCACGCCGAAAGAACACGGAACCGAATTCTTGATGGACCATCGCCATCTTTGGATCCGTTCAAAGAAGCAGCACGCCGTTCTACGCGTGCGCCACACCGTGATCAAAGCCGTTCGTGATTTTTTTGACGAGAACGGGTTTATTCTCGCCGACACGCCGATCTTTACGCCGGCGGCCTGCGAAGGTACGACGACTCTCTTCGAAGTCGACTACTTCGGCGACGACAAGGCTTATCTGACGCAAAGCGGACAGCTTTACAACGAAGCGACCGCCGCCGCCTTCGGGCGCAGCTACGCGTTCGGCCCGACGTTCCGCGCCGAAAAGTCCAAAACCCGTCGGCATCTGACCGAGTTTTGGATGGTAGAACCGGAAATGGCTTTCGCCCATCTCGACGACGTGATGAACCTCGGCGAGCGGATGATCGGATTCATCGTCGGCCGCGTGCTGAACGACCGGCAGGAAGACCTCAAGGTTCTTGAACGCGACATTTCGAAACTTGAGGCCATTTCCGCGCCGTTCCCGCGGGTCCATTACGACGACGCCGTGAAAATGCTCCAGGAAGGATTTACGAAGGGCGAAATGGAGCATAACTTTGAATGGGGCGGCGATTTTGGGGCGCCTGACGAGACGTATCTCTCGAGCCAATTCGGCAAACCCGTTTTTGTCCATCACTTCCCGGCGGCGATCAAGGCGTTTTATTTTGAACGCGACAAGGAGCGTCCGGAGCTGGCGCTCGGCGCCGACCTGCTCGCGCCGGAAGGCTACGGCGAGATCATCGGCGGCGGCGAGAGAGCGTTCGACCTCGATTTCATCGAAAAACAGATTGAAGCTCACGGCTTGCCGAAGGAATCCTTCGAATGGTATCTCGATCTGCGGCGCTTCGGCGCGGTTCCGCACGCCGGTTTCGGCATGGGCATCGAACGCTGCACCGCCTGGATGTGCGGCATCGAGCATATCCGCGAAACCATCCCGTTCCCGAGGATGCTCTACCGTTTAAGACCGTAATGGGATTTGGAACGGACGCGGGGGCTGGGATTGGCGATTTCGTGCTGCTGAACGCGGCTTTTGCCGCTCGGGTGCGGAAAGGCTGTGCCTTTCCGGAATGGTCTGCGATCCACGCGACTGCGCCGCTAGTCGCCGATATGCGGCATAGCCGAAGGCCGTGGGTTATCGATGACTCGAATTTCCTGATCCGCAAAAATCGGCACCACCGGAGGCCAAACCACTTCTAAGCTAAGTGCCGCGCTAACCAAGGAATCCTGAATCCGATATGCTCCGACGCTTCCGAATCACTTTAGCCCTTTCGACGATGTTGTTCGCCGCTTGTCCGGCGAATCCGCCGGCGAACAATTCTATCGTCGCTAACAAGCCGATCACCGAACAGGAACCGCAGAAAGGGCGGTCCGATCCGAAACTCCAGCGAGAGTCGGACGCTCTGTTGTCATTGTTCGAAAACCTTCCGCGGGTAAAGGTCTTCGTCACCGACGAACCGCTTGAAAAGGCGGGCTCGAATGTCGAACGCGGAGTCGCATACACGGACTGCTCGATGGAAAAGGTGCCGACGATCTATGTCAAGAACCCGTTCTATTCCAAGGCGAACCGCAAGCAACTCGTCAATATCCTGAAACACGAACTGACACACGCCTGGTTTTGCACACAGGGCATACAGACCGGGCACGACGCGCGGTTCAGGAAGAAGTTCACGGAGGTCGGCGGATTCGGAAACTGATCACGCCGCCGTCATAAACTGCGGGTTGGCGTCGGTGATCCCGGCGACCGCCTTTCGGATCTGCTCCCACGTCAGCCAGAGCGTGCTGCCCTGCTTCATCGGCTCCGGATCGTGTATGAATACACCGGTTTCCGCAACGCCGCAGATCACGACGACGTGACCGTGGTTGTTTCCGCCCCAGTTCTTTTTAAGTCCGGCCCAGATCGGGCCATTCGCCTGAAGAAAACCGAGGATCGTACTGTAATCGAGCGTCAGGCTCGAATGCAATTTCATATTCAGCGCCGTTCCCAGGTGATTGTTCTGGAACGCCGCGACGTCGCGGTTGTTTTGAAATCGGTCGAAGTAGCCGGAATCGTCTTGCGGATTTTTCATCAACCCACGTCCGGTCGCCTGCGACCATCGATAAAGCATCCGCGCACAGGCGTACCAGCAAACTCCGTCGGTCGGCTGCGGAATCAGCGGAACATTCGCCAATCTTGTAATTCCCATGGTTTTTTTATTGCGTTTCTAACGTTTTTTTGTCTCGACACTCTTTGTTCGATGATACCAGACGTTTTGTCTCCGGGGAACGAATTGTCGCGTCGGAAGCGACCCTCGTCTACTGCCGGCGTCTGGTCCCCTGACCGGCGCCCCTCCGTTCGCGCCCGGCATCAACCCGGATCGGGAAGGCATTGGGCTGCCGAGGTCGTTTCAGATCGCATATCTCGCCCTCTCGCGATATGGGCACTGGCCTTGGTCCGGAAGACCGCCGACCGGCACGAAGCGCGCTGCCGTCCCCCGGCGCGTTGATAAACGAGACCGGTTGGGGTAACTTTCAAAGATATGAAAGTTAGTGTCCGCATTCTGATATTCCTGTCGCTGTTCATCTGTCTTCCGACATTCGCGCAGCGGCCGGTGGACGATCTTCAGCCGACCGTGATCCTGATCTCGCTCGATGGGTTTCGCTACGATTATCTCGACAAGTTCAACCCGCCGACGCTGAACCGGTTGGCCAAAGAAGGCGTCCGCGCGAAATGGATGATTCCCTCGTTTCCGACCAAGACCTTCCCGAACCATTACACGATCGCGACGGGCCTTTATCCGGCAAATCACGGGATCGTCGAGAATAACGTTTACGACTTTGGCGAGGTCTTTACGATGTCGAAACGCAAAGAGGTCCAGAATCCCCGCTGGTGGCTCGGCGAGCCGATCTGGGTGACGGCCGAAAAACAAGGACAGATCGCGGCTTCTTACTTTTTCGTTGGCTCGGAGACGATGATCCGCAACGAGCAGCCGACATTCTGGCGTGCATATGATGGCGAAGTGCCGCCCCAAATGCGTGTCGATAAGGTTCTTGGCTGGCTGGACCTTCCGCGCGGGAAGCGCCCGACGATGATCACGCTGTATTTTTCGGACGTCGACGACGCCGGACACGGATTCTCGCCGGATGCCGAGGAGACAAAGTACGCGGTCTGGAACGTCGACAGTTATATTGAGCGCCTGATGAACGGTTTGAAAGCGCGGAAAATCGACGGCGCGGTCAATGTCATTGTCGTTTCGGACCACGGGATGGCTCCGGTTGATCTCAGACAGACCACGTTTCTCGACGATCATTTCAATTTTGATCTGACGGAACGGATATTGTGGACGAACGAGATCGTCCAGATCTTTCCGAAGGAAGGAAAAACGGACGAGATCTTTTCGAAGATCAATGATCTCAAACATGTGACCTGCTGGAAAAAGGCCGACATTCCGGACCGCCTGCACTACAAACAGGGGAAACGGGTTGCGCCCATCATTTGCTCGTCCGAAGAAGGATGGGTGACGACCAGCCGCAAACGCTGGAACGATTGGACGCGGGATCTTGACGATCTCGACCGTCCGCGCGGCGCACACGGCTACGACAACAAATATCAGTCGATGCAGGCGACGTTCGTCGCGCACGGCGCGGCATTCAAACGCGGTTACACGGCCGAACCCTTCGAGAATATACAGGTTTACAACTTGATGTGCGAGATACTGAAACTGACGCCGGCACAAAATGATGGCGACTTAAACGTCGTTCGTGGTATGTTGAAGTGAATTTACGAATGAGGCGGGTTCTTATGCGAATTGCGGTATTGATTCTTTTTTGTGTCTTCGCTCCGGTTGGGTTCTCGCAGATCCAGATAACGGCTACCGGAAAAGTTGCCGCGAAGCCGACTCCGACGCCGAATTCGGCCTTTGCGAATGCCGAATCGCTGACGACCGATTTCCAAAATTTCAAATACGTTGAAGCCGGGTCAAAAACAGGGGCTTCCTTTCAACTCGTCAACGGGCGCTTTACCGGGACCGACGCGAAGACCAAGTTGGTTCGCTCGTATCAGTTCAGAAAGAAATTCTTCTTCGACATCACCGGAGACAACAAGACCGAGGCGATCGTTCATATGCTTGCTGACGGTTGCGAATTCTGTCAGGAACGGAGCGTTTTCTATGCATTCTCGGCGGTCGACAACTCTCCGCGGATCGTGTTCGGCATCGCCACCGGAGCGGGGTCAAAGTGCGGTCTGAAAGAGATCCGATTTGCCCCCAACGAGGTTTACATCGAGGTCTTCGGCGATTGCAACCTGGTCAGCGGGCACCTGGTACCCGATGCGACGTCAAAAAATACCGAGGTTTTCACGCGATATATCCTGAGTCTCGACGCAACCGACCCTAAACCGTTTGTATATTCAACGTCGCCGAAGGAACTTTTCCCTTTTCCTTCAAGCGAAATCCCGGCCTTTCGCCCGCAGATAAAGTTCGGAAAGCAGGAATGAAGCGGTACGAGGTTCAGGTTCAAGGTTCAAGGTTCAAGATTCAAGATTCAAGGTTCAAGATTCAAGATTGATTCAAGGTTCAAGGTTCAAGATTCAAGGTTCAAGATTGATTCAAGGTTCAACGGCGAATCCAAAATCCAAAATCCAAAATCCAAAATCCAAAATCCAAAATCCAAAATCTAAAATCACTAGCGTTGCGTTAAAAGTCGAATAGTGTCAACTGTTTACAGTCTTGCTCTTTGAAATTATGTAAATAAGATCTCTGAAACAGTGTGTTTATCGGGGTTTTGTCAAAAATGTTGATGCTCAAAATCTGTAGAATTTC
>JBGSWK010000036.1:0-51357 GCA_041752475.1 Pyrinomonadaceae bacterium
TTTCGTCGCGTCAGCGACGGCTGATTCAATCGTCGCTGACGCGACGCGGGCCCTTTTTCGAAGCTTACCGTGGGTTCAAACCCACGGCTAAACTCACCATGCCGCTGACGCGGCCGGCGGCGATGTTTCACCCAGTGTCCGCCGAACGGCGCGCCGAAGAAACACGCACTGTATAAATCGTCTTTTTTCAGTCACTTGAAAATGTGTTTCTTGAGAGAGTTTTTGCCCGCGAATTTCCGCGAATCCGTGCGAATAAGATTCTATCCGAACCCGCACCGGTAAACCGCTTTTCAACACTTTGACCGGTCCTGTGGCCCGATTTCAAAAAAACCGCTTCTTTCGCAGGGCCTCGGACCAGATTTCCATTGGCGCGGATTCGCGGAAATTCGCGGGCAATTTCAAGGGCCCGTGTTTCTTCGGCACGCCGTTCGCCAATCTGGCGAACGGACCGCCATTTCGTGATTCGGGATCAATCTCTCAGACATCTATGTGTTCTGTGCCTATGTGGTGAAACAACGCTTCTGAGCTTTTTCATTACATAGGCACAGAGAACACATAGATGTTTAAGACAAAAGGACTCTGCGGGAACACCGGCGCTTGCGTTTGCAAAGTATTCCGGCAAAGTCGCAAAGCGTGGAAAATCGATTCAAACAAATAAGCGTCGGTGATCGGCTGAATTCTATCTCGCTATTTTGGGACCGATTTCCGCGTGGAGACCGTTTTCGGACGCCGTGCGGAACGTTGTACCGTCAGGCACAACAACCGTTACACCGGACAGGATCTCGACGGGTTCGGCATTGAATGAAATACGGAGCCGAAGCAGGTCTTCGGGACAGGAAAAAAAGAATTTGTCGACCGCGCCGCCGATCAGGCACGCGCGCAGCCTTGAGCCTTCGGCAGGGTTGACAATCGACGCCTTGTAAACAGCCGCGACCGTCACCTCGGCGCCCGCCGTTTCGAATTCCCGCGCGAGATTCTCAAAAGTGTTCGTTCCCGCGACTAAAAGGATCGGCATGCCGTCCAATCCCGACTCATACTGCGCGACAGCCGCAACGACGTCCAAAGGCGACGATCGAAGCGGAATCACGTCCGAATGGACCTGAATCGAACGCAGCCCGTCGGCAACCGCGTCGCCGACGGCGCACACGCGAATGCTGTGCAGATCGTCTGTCGGCGAACCGATCTCGACAAACGCGTCAACCGCAAAAATGTCCGTAAACACGATCCATTCAAAATTATCAAGGGCCGGCAGCGGCTTGGCGATCGTTCGAATATCGGGCACGGGGAAAGAGATCACGCGGTGACCCGAATTGATCAATTTGTCGCGTGTAGAGACGTTCAGCAGCGTGTCGAACATCGCATATGTCTCTCCGTCCATAGCATTGATTCTAAGGAGTATTAATTCTGGCGCAAGTTTGCAATTGACGTTCAAAAAAAGTATGTTTTGAAATTCGACGGCAGCGTCGATTGTTTTTATGAAAGCGATGATTCTCGCCGCCGGATTCGGTACGCGGCTGTTTCCATTAACGATAGACCGCACCAAGCCCGCAATCCCGTTTCTCGGAAAACCGCTCGTCGGTTACGTCGCCGAATATGTTGCGCGGTTCGGCTTTGAAGAGGTCGTCGTCAATCTCCATCACCAGCCGGAGTCGGTCAAACGTGCGCTCGGCGACGGTTCTGAGTTCGGCGTCAGAATTCACTACACGGAAGAGAATCCTTCGATCCTCGGGACCGCCGGAGCGCTCGACAACGCGCGGCATCTGCTTGAGGACGACACTTTTGTCATCGTCAACGGCAAGATCATCACGGATATCGATATCGCGGCCGCGGTCGAGACACATAAGAACTCGGGCGCGATCGCGACGATGGTCCTCAAGCCGAACATCAAGCGGGAAAAATTCACTGAAGTTTATGCAAAGGACGGGTTCCTAAAGGGATTCGGCGACTATGCCCAGTCGTTGTCCGTCGACGAGATCAAGGACACGACGCGGGATCTGACCGCGCCGCTGATGTTCACCGGTATCCACATCCTCGAACCGCGCGTTTTCGAATACATTCCGCGCGGCGTTTATTCCGACATCGTCCCGACCTTTTACAATCCGGCGCTCAAGAAAGGCGAGAAGATCGCCGTCCACGTGACGAACGCGAACTGGTTCGAACTCTCAACGATCCCGCGCTATCTCGACGTCTCGCTCGAAATGATGAACGGCGCCAGCGTCCTGGCCGGCGAACATTGCATCGTCTCGGGACGCGCGATTGTCAGGGACTCAATAATGTGGGACAACGTGAGCATCGGCGACGACGCGCACATCTACAGGTGCATCATCGCCGACGGTGTGACGATCCTGCCGGGCGAGCACTTCGAAAATGCCGCCATCGTCCGCGCCGATATGGTACGCGGCTGCGACGAAGTTCCCGAAAAAGCGCTCAAGGGCTACATTCAGGGCGAAAATTACGTGGTTCCGCTGATCGAGTACATCTAGTGATTATGTCCGAGGTTCCCGCAACAGACCGGCTCGAAGCTCTGTTCCGCGCCCGTGGCCTTGAACGGGGCGCGGAACAGTTTGCGGCGCTGACGCCCGACGCATCGACCCGCGAGTATTTTCGGGTCCGACTTGACGGGGAAACGGCGATCGCGTGTGTTTACCCGCGGGACGATGCCGGTGACGCCCAGCTTGCGGCGTGCGTCGATGTGACCGCACTTTTCCTGGGTTCCGGGCTTCCGGTCGCGCGTGTTCTGATATCCGACCGCGAACGCGGAATCATCATTCACGAGGATTTCGGCGACACGATTCTGCGGGACGTGATCGAACGGTCCGATGCGGATCGGCGCGAAACGCTTCTGGATCGTGCGATTGGGCTCATCGCGAGGATTCAGGCGGCGACAAAAGCCGCATCTGATTCCAATTCGATCGCTTCGCGCCTGTCGTTTGATTTCGAGAAGTTGTCTTGGGAACTGGAGTTTTTCCGGACTCACTATTTTGAGTCGCTCCGTGGGCGTTCGCCGGACGCGATTCCCGATGCCTTCAAAACCGAGCTCGGCAAAGTCGCGACCGAACTTGCGGGCCGGGCCCGGGTTCTGACGCATCGGGATTTTCACGCCGCCAATTTGATGGTCGTCAGCGGGGAACTGAAGATCATCGATCATCAGGATGCGCGCATAGGCTCGCCTTCGTACGATCTTGTGTCGTTGCTGCTTGACCGGGTGACCGCCGCGCCCCCGGCTGAATGGCTCGCTTCAAAGCGCCGGCTGCTGATCGACGAACGTTCGAAACTGGGGCTTGAGGGACTCGACGAGGCGGCATTCGCCGACGAGTTTCGGCTGCAGACGATCCAACGCTGCCTGAAGTCGATCGGAACGTTCTCGTTTCAGTCGGCGAATCGCGGGAAGAAGCATTTCGAGCGATATATCGGTCCGATGTTCGAGATCGTTCTCCGCGCGGCAAGGAAGATCGGTGAGTTTCCGGCCATCGAGCGGGTCGTGTCCGACGAGATCGGGCGTTATCCGTGAGATCTCAATGCGCGCGCGACGAGCCCGATCCCGCCGGCGAGAAGGACGAGCATCACTATCGTATTGAAAAGGCTCGTCGGCTGAAAGTAGATGTGCAGGTTCGAAAGGATCCCGGCGAAGATAATGATCACGCCGGCGAACAGGAGCAGCCACCCCGCGATCGATTTGCCGTTGAAAAACAGCATACCGATTCCGGCAATCAACGGAACGAGGGACAGACCGAACGCGCTGAAGCCGAAAAAAGACCAGAACCCGCTCGTCACGATCACTTGATTGGTCAGCAGATAGCCGCCCGCAACTGCCATCCCTAACCCGACAAAAAACTCGACGACACCGCCGTCGGTGCCGCCCGCGCCTTTGAATTTTCGTTCTTCTTCCATTGGTTGATCCAATACTCAAGATTCAAACGGCCTCGGGGCCTTTCGACGTTCCCGACCAACAATCGAGCAATTTCGGAGATTTTTGGCCCATCAGCTTTCAGCTCTCAGCTAGAACCTACCCCGAAACCGATAGCGCGTAAATTTATTGCCGGTGCCAGCCGCATCGCAGGGATGCAAGTCGTTACGAACCTAGTGTTCAACGCCGCCGATCATCAGCCATCCGCTACCGCAGATGGTACTGACTCAGACACCAACGTCCGCAAGGTGTTTCAAAGTTCCTAGATCGCAAATCCCGAATTCCAAATCCCAAATTCCAAAAATCCCAAATCCCGAATTCCAAATCCAAAATCCCAATTCCAAAAGCCAATCCAAAATCCAAAATCCCAAATCCAAAATCAATTGACCGTCCCCCGGTCGGGTTGAACTGAGCGGTTTATCGCTTCATCCTCGATCTCGCCGCCTTTGCTGATCGGGATGTCGGCCGGATTCGCGAAGCGCATTCCGCGTTCCTCCGAATCGAGAATGTCCTTCGGGATGAGGATCCGCTGCATCGAACTCGGCGGCACGTAGCCCGGATAATCGACGCGCGAATGATAGATCGCGACAAGCGATTTGATCATCGATTCGCGTATCTGCGTCAGTTCGCGCAATGTCAGGTCGCACTCATCAAGTTGATCGTCCGCCAGGATCGCGTCGAGGATCTTCGTGACGATGAACCTGATGTTCTCTGGGTTCGGTTCTTCAAGCGAACGCGCTCCCGCTTCGCAGCTGTCGGCGATCATCATTATCGCAGCCTCTTTGAACTGCGGTTTTGGTCCCGGATACCGAAATTCGTTCTCGGAAACTTCGTTCTCGTCCCGCGCTTCGGATTGGGCCTTCCGGAGGAAATAATGAAGCGTTCGCGTACCGTGATGCTGCGGAATAAAGTCAATGATGCGCTGCGGCAAGCCCATCTCTTTTGCCAGTTTTATGCCGTAAGTGACGTGGCTGATGATGATCTTTGCGCTCTGCGCCGGGCGGAGTTTGTCGTGCGGGTTCTTTCCAAGCTGGTTCTCGACGAAATGTTCCGGCGCCGCGGTCTTTCCGATATCGTGATAGAGTGCGCCGATGCGGGCCAGCAAGCCATTTCCGCCGACGACGCGGCACGCCTCTTCAGAAAGCTGCCCGACGGCGTGAGAATGCTGGTTCGTGCCCGGCGCACGCAAAGCCAATTGACCGAGAACCGGAAGATCGGCGTTGGATAGTTCGAGCAGTTTGACGTCCGTCAGAATCCCGAAGATCGACTCGCACAGCGGGAGCAACACGGCGGTCACGGCCGCCGTGATCAAACCGTTGACAAGTCCGCAGGCGACGGCAAGCGCGACCGTATTGAGAATGAACGGCTGCTGCGTGTATCCGATCAGTGCGATTCCCGTTCCGGCGCTCGCGAGGCCGACGAGAACCCCGGCGATGGTCACCGATTGCCGCGATCGGTAGCGGCCGATTCCGTAAACCGCGACGGACGAAGCGATCGCGCCGAACATCACGAATTCGAGCGGCCGCGGCGCAAGAAGTCCGGCGATCAGCGCGAGGATCAATCCGGTAAAGAGCGCCGTCCGGCGGTCCGCGAGCAGCGTCATCAAGAGACTGCCCGTCGCGAACGGTATCGCGAACGACCACAACATTGCGTCGTTAAGCGGAGCCTTCAGATTCTGCAGCGCCGTAAATTCAGCGAGCCTGAAAAACACCGACATCAAAGCCGTCTGGACAAGAATGATAAAGCCAAAAAGCGCAAAGGTCTTTTCCTCGGACAGCGTCAAGCGCATTCCAACCTGATTGTGCTGGATAAATTTCCAAGCGACCCAGTAGAGCGCCGAGATCATTATCAGCAGTCCGAGGAACCGGTTGATCTGCCTGCTTGACTGACTGTAACTTCTGACGGCGTTGATCTTGGACAGAATATCCGAGGTGATGATGTCGCCTTCGTCCGCGATTTTCTGGCTGCGTTTCAAAGAAATGTTGATCGGCACGACCGAGTTTGCAGCCGCGTTTCGCGAATTCAACGTCGCGACGCTGTCATACGAAACGCTCGGTTCAACATAGAGTTCGGTGCCGCGATAAAATGCGTCGATTTCCTTGGCCGAAAAACTGCGAATCGCGGTCAGCCGTTCCTTGAGCTTGCCGCGGGCGGCGGAGAGCGGAGTCCAATTCGATTCCGGCATCGAGATCTTCTGATCGATGTTCGGCTTGGAGCGATCAACGAGTGCGACCTCGGGCTCGAAGAACTGCGCCTCGGAGTCGTCGTAAATATATCCTTGCGAACTTTCCCGCAGTGCGCTTTGTACCGTTTCAATCTCATTTCGGCTAAAGGTTCTCGACGCCAGAACCTTGCCGACCTCGGCTCCGCCGGCGCCGGTCCAGTGAGATTCGTTCTTCAAGTCGGAATTCGACTGTTTGGTATTGGAATTGGACGTTCCGTCGGTGTGCCGCTGAAGTTTTTCCCAGGAGGAAAGGAACCGCTGCACGGCCTGGTCCGCCTTGTTCGATTCGTACCGGAAAATCGGTTGCACGGTCGTGCGCGCGGCCTCGCGAAGACGATCGGTCTCGTCGACATCCGTAACCGAGATGTCCGCGGGCGAGATGATGCTCTCACGCGCAATGTCGCCCTCTTTGTACTGCTCCGCGGGTGAACGCCAAAACGGATTGCTGATCAGCGCCGTCGTGAGCAACGCAAGCAGCGCGAAGCCAAACCAAAAACGCTGAACGGGCGAAAACTTGTCCCAATAACGCTGAAAAAACTTCAAGAGCGTCTTGCGGACTTTCGCCACGGGAGATGCCAGATCCTTTAGGTCTCGTCGGTTCATTTGAAGCGACGTCTATTCTAACACACCTTGAATCGGGATTTGTGGTTTGGTTTTCGGAGCGGGCGCCGCCGCGATCTTTCGGTCCGATATTCAGTGTTCGGCGGAACTCACAACCTGGATGCCGACCGCGTTTCCGATCGTCTCTTCGATCCGTTCGACCATCGGGCGCAGGCTCTTGGCGTCGATCGCCGAAACGGCGATGGTTTCGCGGTTCTTATCGATCGAAATCTGGCGTTCGAGTGCCGACAGAGTGATCTCATCGACAAGGTCCGCCTTGTTGAGAACGACGATCTCCGCGATTTCGCCGAGATTGATCTCGCCGAGGATCTTCTCGACCGATTCGATCTGCGCCATCGCGTTCGGGTTCGACGCGTCGACGACGTGGACGAGAAGATCGCTGTCCGAGATCTCTTCGAGCGTCGCGCGAAAGGCGGCGACGAGTGTTTCCGGGAGATCGCGGATGAATCCGACCGTATCGTTGATGATAACCTCCTGCTCGTACGGTAGGCGCAAACGGCGCGAGGTCGGGTCGAGCGTCGCGAACATTTTCTTTTCCGCGTAAACCTTGCTTTGGGTCAAGGTATTGAGCAGCGTGGATTTGCCGGCGTTCGTATAGCCGACGAGCGAAATGATCGGGAGGTTCTTTTGAACGCGGTTCTTCCGGCGTTCCTGTCTTTGCCGGCTGAGATTGTCGACCTGCTTTTCAAGCTGACTGATCTTGTCGCGAACGCGGCGCCGGTCGGTCTCGAGCTTCGTTTCACCCGGCCCGCGTCCGCCGATTCCGCCGGCAAGCCTCGAAAACGCCGAGTTCTGCCCTTGTGCGAGCCGCGGCAGAAGATATTTCAACTGGGCGAGCTCGACCTGGATCTTACCTTCGCGCGATTGCGCGCGTTGGGCGAAAATGTCGAGGATCAGTTGGGGCCGGTCGATGACTTTCAGATCGGTGATCTCGGAGATCGAACGGACCTGCGAGGGACTCAGTTCGGTGTCGAAAACGATCAGATCGGCACCGAGCCGCATCGAGCGGACCAAAAGCTCCTCCAGTTTCCCGCGGCCGAGAACGGTTCTTGGATCGATCTTCGGGCGCCTTTGGACAATCTTGTCGAGCACCACCGTGTCGGCCGACAGGGCAAGTTCTTCGAGTTCGGCGATCGACTCCTCGGCCTCGGAAAGATAACCGGTCGTCACGCCGACCAGAATCACCCGGTCACGGTTCGTCTGGCGGCTGCGTGCGGTCAGACGGCTCCGTGCCATCTCGTTTTCGAGCGAGTTTATGAGCTGAATGAAATTCGTGTCGAGCTGCGACGGGATTTCCGGTTCCAGAAATTCGTATGGGAGCGACTGCGCCTCGGTCTCGAGTTTCTCCGCCGTTGACGGGACGAGATGCGCCGAATAAACGAGATCCGGAAGTCCGGTGACGGCGTTCACCTGGATCGCCGACATCAGATCCAGCCGAAGCAGCGCAAGGTCGGTTAAGTCGTCTTGATTCAGCTTCTCGCCGTTCAGATGCGTATGAACGCAGCGAAGGCCGCGAAAACGATCGGCGGAAACGCGCGCCCGGCCGAAGTCGGGCATTTCGATCTGCTTCGCGTTGCCGACCATCACGTATTCGATCTGTCCCTTGCGGTTCAACAAAACGCCGACCTGGCGGCCGGTTTCGTGCGATATCTCGGTCATTTGCCGCGCCAGTTCGGGTGATACAATTTGCTCGGGGGCGACGCGGCGCGTCGCGAGCCGTTCAATTCGACGAAGCTGATTATGCTTTAGGCCCTTGGTAAATCCGTGAATGTTGCTGATAGAAAAACTTCCTCCGGTCAGGCCGAATTATATCAATTGCACCCGAGCGTTCCAATGCGTCGATGCTTGGATTTCAGATTGGGGGACTTTGAAAGACGTCTGTGCTTTCTGTCTTCACAATTGCCACTAGCTTCAGCTAGTGGGAATTTAGCTGAAGCCCGTGGCAATTTTGCTGAAGCTGGTGGCAATTTAGCTGACACAGCTTGATGATTTCTACTAGCTTCTGAACCTATGTCAAAACTCGCTCACACAGCTTTCCTTTTTGTCTTCACAATTGCCACTAGCTTCAGCTAGTGGGCAAGGCAGCAAATGACCCCGGCTTTAGCCGAATAACGGCGCGGGTCCGGCTAAAGCCGGGATCAATCAGTATCTTGGCCCACTAGCTGAAGCTAGTGGCAATTATCAAGACAGAAAGAAAAACCGCGATCGCGAGTTTTGACACTGTCTCTATTGAAGATGGTACTGAGACCCATTCTTCATCCATCAGGCGAGAGCAGCGCGGCGGCTTCCGCGTCGATCACGAATGTCAGTCCCTCAACCGACTGGATCGGGAGTTCGCGCGGTCGAAAATCGCCTTCGATGACCTTTTTCAGCGTCTCCGCCTTTTTCGGGCCGAGCGCCAGGCAAAGCGTCGCGCGCGCGCGATTGATCGTCGGGAACGTCAGCGTAAGTCGCCACGCACCAAGCTTTTCGACCCAATTCTCAACCGCGATACGCCGCATTTCATCAAGCGCCGCTGTTTCGGGAAAAAGGGACGCCGTATGCCCGTCATCGCCCATTCCGAGAAGTATCAAGTCGAATTCCGGGAATTCTCCGGCAGATGATCCGAAAAACGTCCGTAATGTCTCAGAATAAGACTCGGCCGCCGCCGCCGGGAGCAATTCAGTCGGCCAGCGATGAATGCGGCTCGGCGGAACCGAAAGCGGTTGCAAGAGCGATTCATCCGCCATACGATAATTGCTCTCCGCGTTCGACGGCCCGACGTTGCGCTCGTCGCCGAAGAAAAAGTGGACCCGATCCCAGTCAATGGCGCCGCGATACACGTCGGAGGCGAGCAGCTCGTGAACTGCCCGCGGCGTCGAGCCGCCCGAAAGTGCGACCGTGAACCGCCCGCGCTGAGCGATCGCCTCGCGCGCCTGATCGCGGATCATATCGGCGGCGGTGCGATATGGATCGGTCGTTTTGATCACTTTCGGCGCGTACGGTGACTTCGTCATAATCAATCCACGGTGTTGCGCCATTTCGCGCCGCATTCGTCGATGAGCGTATCGGCTTCGGGCGGACCCCAGGTGCCGGCCTCATAATTCGGAAAACTTCGCGGCGGGATCGCGTTCCAGACGTCGAGGATCGGATTTACGATCCGCCAACTGGCCTCGACCATATCGGCGCGCTGGAAGAGCGTCGCGTCGCCGATCATGCAATCGAACAGGAGCCGCTCGTAACCGGTCGAGACCTGCTCGCCGAAATGATCGACGTAATTGAAATCCATATCGACTGTGCCCATCTGAACGATCGGACCCGGGACTTTCGCGCCAAAATGAAGCGTCAGCCCTTCGTCCGGCTGGATGTGGATGACGAGCCGGTTGGTCGTGAGTTTCTCGATCGACGTGTCGCGAAACAGGACGAACGGGGCCTTTTTGAACTGGATGACGATCTCCGAGTGCTTTGCCGGCAGCCGTTTGCCCGTTCGCACGTAAAACGGTACGCCGGCCCAGCGCCAGTTGTCGATCGCGAGCCGCATCGCGGCGAACGTTTCCGTCGAAGAGTCGGGAGCGACGTTTTGCTCCGACCGGTATCCCGTCACGTTTCGCCCTTCGATCTGTCCCGCATCGTATTGCCCGCGCACGGTCTTTTGGAGCACGTCTTCGGGCGTGAACGGCTGGATCGCCTGCAGGATCTTCGCCTGCTCGTCGCGGACGGCGTCGGCGTCGAATGAAACGGGCGGTTCCATCGCCGTCAGCGTCACCAGTTGAAAGATATGGTTCGGGATCATATCGCGGAGCGCGCCGGCCTTTTCGTAATAGTTGCCGCGCGTCTCCACGCCGAGCTTCTCGGCGACCGTGATCTGCACGTGATCGACGAAATTGCGGTTCCAGATCGGCTCGAAGATCGAGTTCCCGAAGCGAAAGACCAAAATATTCTGAACCGTTTCCTTACCGAGGTAGTGGTCGATCCGGTAGATCTGGCGTTCCTTGAGGATCTTCAGCAGATCTGCGTTGAGCGCTTTCGCCGAATCGAAATCCGTACCGAACGGTTTTTCAAAAATGAACCGCCGCCAAACGCCTTCATCGTCTCGTCCGAGCCCGTTCTTGACGATCTTGTGCGACACGTTGGCGAAGAGTTGCGGCGGAATCGCCATATAGTAAAAGTAATTGGCCGGAATTCCGTGCGTTTCGCCGACCTCGCCGAGCAGCGCCTTGAGATCGGAAAACAGCTTCTTGTCGTCGTCAAAATCGCCGCCGGTGTAATACGTCCGGTCTTCGAACCACTTCAACAGGTCGGCATCGACCGCCTCTCCGACGAATTCCCTCAGATCGGCCGAGATCTTGCGCGTGAAGTCATCGGACTCCAATTCCTGTCGTCCGACGCCGACGATCGCGAAATTCTCGGGCAAGTATTTCTCTTTCGCCAGATTGTACAGTGCCGGAAAGAGTTTCCGTTTGGTCAGGTCTCCGGTTGCTCCGAAGATGACCATAATGCACGGCTCGGCTTTCTTTTGATGTTCGGTCATAACGTTTTCCCCTTCAGCCTCGTCATCGCAGTCGCATTTTTCTGACAATGTCCAAGAACCGGCCGTCGTTTTTCAATTCGCCGAAACGCGGTTCGTTCGTCATCCAGAGCAGACGCTCCTCCCGCATTTCGTAACATTTTTCAAGCGCCGCGATCGATTCGTCGAAGCGGTTCATCTCGGCATAGTTCAAGGCGAGCGAATAGAGGTATTTCGGGTTCGTCTCGGCGTCGGTTTTCAGCTGCCGCAGGAGTTCGGCGGCTTTCTCGGTTTGTTCGGTCTTGAGATACGCCGCCGCCAGAAGGGAAAGCCAAACATGGTTGTTATTGCGGTTTTTTGCCATCGAATCGGCGGCGACCTCGATGACCTTGCCGTACTCGCCCTTGTGATAAAGGAACGTGGCGTATGATCGCCGCGAATTCATATTCTCTTTGTCGAACTTATATGCTGCCTCAGCGAGTTTCAGGCCCTCGTCGAATTCTCCGCGGCCTTCGAGGACCGGGAACAGTATTCCCGTGATCGAAGGCGAGATCGGGTCGATCTCGATCGCGCGCCTGATCTGCGACAATGCTTCGTCGTGGCGGCCCAGCGACGACAGCATCTGGGCGTTCCAGGCCAGTGCGGCGGCGTTGTTCGGGTCGAGTTCAATCGCGCGGTTGAACTCTTTTTCAGCGCCCTTCCAATCCCAGTCGGCGATTCGCCTGATGCGGCCGAGCGATGCGTGCGCTTCCGACAGATCGCCGTCAAGTTCCAAGGCTTTTTCGGCATACGACTTCGCTTTTCGATATGCCTCCTTGCTTTCGGCACCCGACAGCCGATTGCCGTCTCGGGAGAATAGGTCCGCGAGGCCGGCATATGGAAGCGGAAACACCGGGTCAAGCGAGATAGCTTTTTGGAACTCATCGAGAGACTGCTGAAATCCGCCGTCGACCCGTCGGTCAAATATAACCTTGCCGCGAAGATAGGCGCGGTATGCTTCGGCGTTTTCCGTCTGGACCGACCCAAGCATTCGGCGCTCATTCTCAGTGAGACGTTCAAGCAGTGAACCGGCGACCTGAGTTGCGAGATTGGTCTGTAAGAGGAAAACGTCCGATTCGGACTCCTCAAAGGTCGATGTCCAGATCTGGTTGCCGTCCGGAATACTGAGCAAACGGACGTTGACCCGAAGCCGATCGTCGCTGGTTTGAACCGTGCCGACCAAAACGGCGTCGCATTTGAGCACCCCACCGAATTCGACCGAATCTTTCTTGCTTTTCGCGAAACCCTCGACCGCGCTCAACGGGCGGATCGTCCAACGCTTGAGGCTGCCCAGCCTCGAGATAAGAGAATCGGTCAGTCCGAGGGCGAGACCGCTGTCGTCGTCCGGCGTCAGCGACTTGAACGGAAGAACGGCGAGCGTTTTGACGGTTCCGGGCGACGGCCGCGTGATTGCGCCTGATTGCGGCCATGCAAAGTACATCAGACCCGCCAAAAAGCAAAATCCGACAAGGCCTGCGAGCGCATAGGCGTGTCTCCGCTCAGTGCGGGGCTTTCGCTCCGCCTGCGCCTTGTCTGTCTTCGATTCCTGCGGGCCGCCGTTTGAGGCGTTGATTTCGGCTGTGAACCGGTAGCCGCGCTTCGGGATCGTCTGGACGAGTTCTTTGTCGCCGAGCGCTTTGCGCAAGAGCGAGATCGTGTAGGTTATATTTGCTTCTTCAACAAAGGTCGCGTGCCAGACCCGTTCGAGGAGTTCCTGCCGCGAAACGATCTCGCCGTTTTTCTCGAGCAGCAGGGACAGGATGAGCAAAGCCTTCGGCGGAACCGAAACCGGTTCGCCGGAGTTCCATAAAACCTGATTGCCGGCGTCGAACCGAAACCCTCCAAACTCGTAAACCTGCCCGTTTTGTTCTGACATACCCCGACCAAAGATAAAACAAACAATTTCCAAAGGACATCTTGCGTCCTTCTAAACTAAAACCATTCGCGTAGATTCGCAAATCCAAATATAACCCAGGTCAGGTGTGATCCCCTTTCCTGAGTCGCGAAATATGTCTGAAAAAGGAGCAAATTGAAAATGACAAGAATCGCAGTTGTTATGTTGATACTTGCCGCCGGTGTCGTCCAAACCGCGGCCCAATTTCCGATAAAGATCCCGAAGATCTCAAAACCCGAGATCAGCAAACCCACCGAATCGACGCCACGATCGAACCCGACGACTCCGGGCTCGACGGGCGACCTGGATTCATCAAGGGAGATGGTCGTTGACGACGCCTTCACGTTCTTCGACGCCGAGCCGGTCAAAGAATACGACGCCGCGCTGCGGCTCGAAAAAGACATCGGTTGGTATATGAAGTCGAGCCTGCGGATCTTCGGCACCTTTCCCGACCGTAGCGGTTTCCGCGTCATCGTCAGCAAGGCCGGCAAGGACGTTTCGTCGACCCGCTGCGAGGCAAAACCTTACAAAAAGTCGACCGATATCGACCTCCGTACGCCCGAATCGAGAAAGGGCAAGGACCTGAATTATGACAACCATATGCAGGTCGCGGAGTGTTTCGATCAGAAGCAATTCGCGAAAGGCGAGGGAGTCTTCGACGTCAAGGTCTTTGTGTTCAACGGCGACACCGACGAGGAGAAACTCGTCCGGACCTACAAGATCGACGTTCACCGCGCGCCCCGCGTCCGCGGCAGCGCGACGAGTCCGCAGCCCGACGTCGCGCATTACTACATTTCGCGCCACGCCGAGTCGCCGGTTGCGTTTATGCATCTGATCTACGGCGGTGTCAGCAATTACTTTCTGAGTTACGACCGTTCACCGCCGGGTTGGAACCGTGTCGAGGTCTATTTCAACTACTCCCCGCTGAAGGTCAACGATCCGTTGCCGAATGCTTATGCGCGGTGCTCGGTCAACGGCCAGCGAATCGACTTCAGTAACGCTCCGTACCGCGATCAAGTCAACTTGACGCGTCGCCGTAACGAGTATGCGATGTACACCGACCGCCTCGCGCCGCAATTCCAGCGGGGAACCGAATATCGCGACGAGGTCGCTTTCATTCAGCTTCGCGCAATTTTGCCGATCTCGTTCGGCAACGCGACCGAGCGGGACATCAGGCTCGAAGACAACCCCGGAGATTGGAGCTGCGAAATTCTCTCCAACGGAAACAAGATACGGACCTTCCGCTGGAAGGTCGGAAGCGACGGTAAGCCGGTCCCGCACCCGGAACAGCGCGGTGGCAACGTGAACCTTTACTACAACGCGTTCCTGATCGATGTAGACATCCCTCCGGGCGGCGCCGAAATGGACAATCGACTCGCGCCGATGCTGGAAAAAGGCCTGTTTTACGGTATTCCGTGGACGACGCCCGAAGGACGGGCGTTGGCTGGCGCGGTGCCGAAGAAAGGGGATCTTTATCAGATTCCGTCGAACAAAGTTAAATAAAAAAGAAGAAACAAGGAGAAAAGAATGAAGAACATAATTGGATTGGTAGTTTTAGTAGTGGTCATCTCGGGCTGTTCGATGCTCGGAAAGAAGGAAGAGACGAACTCGGGCAACACCGGTCCGACGAACAACGCGCCGAAGACCGAATCGACGGCATCGCCTTCGAGCGACAAGGTCGTGGCGGGTCTTTCGCTTGAGTCTTTCAACAAACTTCAGAACGGGATGAAATATGAGGATGCCGTCAAAATTCTCGGCGGCGAGGGCGTTGAAACGAGCAGTTTCGCGACCGGCAACCTGAAGACCGTCACCTACAAATGGGAAGGCGAAAACTACGCGCGCATTACGGCCACGTTTCGAAACGGCGAACTGACGTCGAAATCGCAATCGAGCCTGAAGAGCGCGGGCGGCGACACAACAACCGCCAAAGCTGATCTGACTCTCGCCAAATATAATCAGGTCCAAAACGGAATGACCTATGACGAGGTCGTCAAGATCGTCGGATCCGAAGGCACGCAGACGAGCAGTTCGAATTCGGGCCAGAACAAGATGGCGTCGTACAAATGGGAAGGCGAAAAGTTCGCACGCATTTTCGCGACGTTCCGAAACGAAAAGCTGTCGTCCAAATCACAGTCGAACCTGAAGTAATCGTTCGTCTCGTCCGGACCGGTCCGCCCGCGACATCGGACGGACCGGTCCGTTCATCCCGAATTACGCGAGAGGAATTCGGTTGGCTCCGGTGACCAACCGTCTTCGCGGTTGAATCAATCTTATTTTCGCAGAAAGGGCGGCCTCAAATTCCACATCCGATGCTGAAAGCGAAACGACACGAAAAAACGCGAAAAGGAAACATTCGCGCATTTTCATCGATTGTCGCGATCGCCTTGATTAATGCGCTCTCGGTCGCATTTGCGGCTCCTAATGCGGCAGTGACGGAAATTAGAATTCGATCCGGGTTTATCAGACTCCGAGTTCTTCACGAAGCGCCAGTTCTCTGGCGTTCATTTCGCCGTTGTCCGTTTCGTGATCGTACCCGCAAAGATGAAGTATGCCGTGAAGGATCAATTGCCTGATCTCGACTTCGAGCGTGAGGCCGTTTTCTTCGGCCTGACGCGCTGCCTGTTCGACTGAGATGACGATGTCGCCGAGGATTTCGCCTGATTCGAACTCCTCAGGTTCGAACGGGAACGAGAGGACATCGGTCGTCGAATCCTCTCCGCGGAATTCGCGGTTCAGATCGCGCATTTTCCGGTCCGAAACGAAGGCGATCGACGCCGAGCGGCGTTCGGCCTCGTTGACGACGTCGAATACCTTGGCAAGGAAATCATCGAACTCCGAAAGACTGATCTTGATCTTGCGCTGGTTGTTGAAAAGTTCGTGCGGCATTGATGCTGAAGCGTTCCTTTTTGATTTGGGTATTTCGAATCAAAAATACCCAAGATGACAAGCTGACGGATCGTCCCGGGGCATTTCGCGACGGTTGATCGATCCGCGCATCGGATGTCCGACGATTCTACTCCGGGCGAGACCCCAAATCCCAAATCCCAAATCCGAAATCCGAAATCCGAAATCCCAAATCACAAATCGCCCTGATGCGGCGGAGTCTCGTTCTCGTAGGCCTCGACGATAAGCTGCACCAGCCGATGGCGGACGACGTCCTTTTTGTCGAAATAGACGAACTCGATCTCTTCGATGTTCTGCAGGACACGCTCGGCTTCGAGCAGGCCGCAGCGCTGGCCGCGCGGGAGATCGATCTGCGTCTTGTCGCCGGTGACGACGACCTTCGAACCGAAACCGATACGCGTCAGGAACATCTTCATCTGCTCGGCGGTCGTGTTCTGCGCCTCGTCGAGGATGATGAACGAATCGTTGAGCGAACGGCCTCGCATAAATGCCAGCGGCGCGATCTCGATGATGCGTTTTTCGAGCATCTTCGTGACCTTTTCGGCATCGACGAGATCAAAAAGCGCGTCGTACAAAGGCCGCAGATACGGATCGACCTTGTCCTGCAGGTCGCCCGGCAAAAATCCGAGCTTCTCGCCCGCTTCGACCGCCGGCCGCGTCAGGATGATCCGCGAAACCTGTTTCGAAAAGAGCGACTGCACCGCCATCGCAACTGATAGATACGACTTTCCGGTTCCGGCCGGACCGATCCCGAACGTCAGGTCGTGATCCTGTATCGCCTCGATGTATTTGCGTTGGTTCGCGGTCTTCGGACCGACCTGTTTTTTGCCCGACGGATTAAAACGCGAACGAGTGAAATAATCTTTCAGCGAAAACGCGCGGTCGTCGGCGATCTGTTTGAATGCGTCGCGGAGTTCCTTGTCGGTAAAATGATTGCCTTCGTCGAAAAGGTCGGCGAAATCGCGCAGGATCCGCTCGACTGCCGCGATGTCGTGCGGGTCGCCGTCGAGGATCAGTTCGTTGCCGCGGGCGCCGATAGAGACGTCGAGCAGCGATTCGAGATACTTGATGTTCTGATCCTGCACGCCGAAAAGCGTCTTAAGCCCCTGAGGCGGAAGTTCGATCTTTCTTGAATTGCCCAAAACTAAATTCCTTGATCAAAAAATTCTAAAGCGAGGCTACTAAATGGTCTTACCGCTGTCAATCAAATCGGCACGCCGATCAGCATTTCAGCGGTCGAAAGCGAAGTTTTTCACAAGCGATCTTTGCGTTTCATCGGAGCAATATGGTAACCTCTCTCCTTTGTTATACGAACGTTTTTCTTTTCTATCAAAGGAGCAGAATTTAATAAAATGGCTAAGAATGACACCCTCCAGATCGGACAGGTAGTTCAGGTTATCGGACCGGTCGTTGACGTGGAGTTTTCAAACAATTATTTGCCGCCGATCTATCAGGCGCTGCGCATTACCAGCGACGGATTCGATGTCGAATCGACGATCGACGTCATCGCTGAAGTTCAGCAGCACCTTGGCGAAGGGCGCGTCCGCGCGGTTTCGATGCTGCCGACGGACGGTATGGTCCGCGGAATGAAGGTTATCGATCAGGGCGGCCCGATCACGGTTCCCGTCGGAACGGCGACGCTCGGCCGCGTGATGAACGTCATCGGCGATCCGGTCGACGAACTCGGTGATGTCGTCAGCGACACGCGCGCCTCGATCCACCGTCACGCGCCGGCGTTCGACGAGCAGTCGACGGTGCTCGAGATGTTCGAAACTGGAATCAAGGTCATCGACCTCATTCAGCCGTTTCTTCGCGGCGGAAAGATCGGTCTGTTCGGCGGCGCCGGCGTCGGCAAAACGGTTCTCATTATGGAACTCATCAACAACGTCGCGAAGGGCCGCGACGGTTACTCGGTGTTTGCCGGGGTTGGTGAGCGAACGCGTGAAGGAAACGATCTTCTGCGCGAAATGGTCGAGTCCGAGGTCATCACCTACGGCCCGGAGTTTATGAAGAACTTCAAGGAAAACCACGCGTTCGACCTGACAAAGGTCGATCACGAGGCGATCAAGGGATCGAAGGTGGCACTTGTTTACGGACAGATGACGGAACCGCCGGGAGCGCGCCTTCGCGTTGCGCTGTCGGGACTGACGGTTGCCGAGTATTTCCGCGATCAGGGGAACGACGTGCTTTTCTTCGTCGATAACATCTTCCGCTTCACGCAGGCTGGTTCGGAAGTGTCCGCGCTTCTCGGCCGTATGCCGTCGGCGGTTGGCTACCAGCCGAACCTCGCGTCCGAAATGGGCGAGATGCAGGAGCGCATCACGTCGACCAAGACGGGCGCTATCACGTCGATCCAGGCCGTGTACGTTCCGGCCGACGACTACACCGATCCGGCGCCGGCGACGACGTTTGCCCACCTTGACGCGGTCACCGCGCTTTCGCGCCAAATCGTCGAACTCGGTATCTATCCGGCGGTTGATCCGCTCGCGTCGAACTCGCGCATCCTCGATCCGCAGATCGTCGGCGACGAGCACTACAACGTCGCGCAGTCGGTCAAAAAGATCCTGCAGCGTTACAAGGACCTTCAGGACATCATCGCCATTCTCGGTCTCGACGAATTGTCTGAAGACGACAAACTGACGGTTTCACGAGCCCGCAAGATCCAGCGCTTCTTCTCGCAGCCGTTCACGGTCGGCGAGCAGTTCACCGGTCTGAAGGGCGAATACGTCAAGGTTCCCGACACGATCAAGGGCTTCAAGGCGATCCTCGACGGCGAGTGCGACGATATGCCGGAACAGGCGTTCTATATGGTCGGCACGATCGAACAGGCCCGTGAAAAAGCCAAGAAGATGGCGGCGGCGGCATAGAGATTTTAGATTGGGGATTTGCGATTTCGGATTTTCGAGGCTGCAAATCCGCAATCACAAATCACAATTCCCAAATTAAGATATGTTGAATCTAGAAATCGTTACTCCTGAAAAAAGGGTTCTTGACGAAACGGTTGACTCGGTGACGATCCCCAGTTACTCCGGCGACGTCGGCATTATGACGAATCACGCGCCGATGATCTCGGCTCTTCGTTCGGGCGTCTTGAGTTACGTAAAGAACGCGCAGTCGGAAAAAATGGTCATCGCCGGCGGTTTTGTCGAGATCAGCAACAACAAGGTCTCGATCCTTGCGGATTTTGCCGAGATGGCTTCGGAAATCGACGCCGATCACGCAAAACAGTCGCTCGACGCTGCCGGAAAGGCGCTTTCAGGTTGGCACGGTACTGCCGAAGAGTACGAGAGCCACAAGGACAATCTCGACAAGGCCCAGGCGCGCGCTCAACTCGCCGCCGGCAAATAGGGATTGGTTCAAATCGAAAAAAGGGGTTGCCGGCCGGCAACCCCTTTTTTCATGCGATCACCCCGTATGAGTAACGCCTTCAGGCGTGACGCGCGTTACGCTTCGGCGACGGCGAAGGATGGGGCCGAAACGACCGAGTGGATCGCCTGCACCTGTCCATAGAGTTCCGCGTACTGATCGAGCGTCAGGGCCTGCGCGCCGTCGCACAAGGCTTCTTCGGGACATGGGTGGATCTCGATGATCAGACCGTCGGCCCCGACCGCAACACCGGCCCGTGCCAGCGGATTGACCATATAATTGCGTCCCGTTCCGTGCGACGGATCGACGATGATCGGCAAATGCGTCAAACGGTGAACGGCCGGGATGACCGACAGATCCATCGTGTTGCGCGCGTGGTCGGCAAAGGTTCGGATGCCGCGCTCGCAAAGTATGACGTCGTAATTTCCTTCCGCCATGATGTACTCCGCGGCGAGCAGAAATTCGTCGAGCGTCGCCGAAAGCCCACGTTTGAGCAGGATCGGCTTGCGGAGCTGCCCGACATATTTCAGTAGCGAAAAGTTCTGCATATTGCGCGCCCCGATCTGGATGCAGTCGCCGTACTTTTCGACGAGATCGACGCCGCGTTCGTCCATCGCTTCGGTGACGATGTTCAGCCCATACCGGTCGCGGACCTCGGCGAGAATTTTCAATCCGTCCTCGCCTTTCCCCTGAAACGCGTACGGCGACGTGCGCGGCTTGAACGCGCCGCCGCGGAAGAATTTTGCGCCGCTTTTCGCAACGGCTTCCGCCGCGGCAAAGACCTGATCGACTGTCTCGACGGCGCACGGTCCGGCGATGATCGCCAGGTCAGTGCCGCCGATCGTCGCGTTGCCGACTTTGATCACCGATTTTTCGGGACGCAGGTCGCGCGAGATCAGTTTGTATTGTTTAGTGACCCGAATCGCGTCGGCGACGCCCGGCAGGTTTTGAAAGTGGGTCGGATCGACCGCGCCGTTGTTTCCGGTGATGCCGACTGCCGTGCGGGAAGCGCCCGGCATCGCGTGCGGGCGAAAACCAAGATGTTCGATGATTTCAAGGACGCGTTCGACCTGCTCGGTCGTGGCGTCCGGTTTCATTACAATAAGCATAAATTCATTTCAACGCGATCGGTTTCGCGGTTTCCCGGGAACGTCTTCCCCAGCCGAAGATCGCGGCGAAAAGCGGCCGCAGCCGATGTCGGTCGATCATTTCCAAAAGTACGCGTTCGTGCTCCGCTTCGGTCTGCTCCATCTCGCGGAATTCGGCGGCGAGTTCGGCTCGCCCTAGTTCATCGGCGAGCCGCGCCGCCTCGCGATATTCGCAAACATTGACGCTCTCGACAACGCCCGCGAAGTAGGTCGCCTGAAAACGTCCGCAGAAGCGGCATCCGAACGCGATGAACGTTCCGATTGCTCTGAAAGCGAGTTCGCGTGCCGCGAGCGGCCGGCAGCCGAACTTCGAAAGTATCCGCGACAACTGCCGCCTGTGCCGCCATTCGTCGTCCTCGATCTTTAGAACGGCAGCGATCTCTTCGGGACAAGACAGGGCGCGGGTATGACCGCGATAGGCGAGCGCGGCGGCACGTTCGCCGGCGTGTGCCTTCTGTACCAGCCGGATCAGTTGTTGTTGCGTGTCGTCCATTTGCGTTTTGCGAATCCGTTTTCGCAGTTTACCGATGAAACACTGCCAAAACGCCTGTTTGGGCCAGAAATTTACTGCCCGCCCGTTTCAATCGCAATTCGCTTGCCAGACAAGCTACCCCGAATTACCCATTGAAGTCCTTATCCCTCTAAAAACGCCAAATACGCGAAAACAATATCGCGTCGATTGGCGGGAAAATCTTTGCCGGCGCTCAATCCTGAATAAACTCCGATTCCGCAATGGAAAACTTGCCCGCGAATTTCCGCGAATCCGCGCGAATGAGATTCTATCCGAACCCGAACGGGCAAACCGCTTTTCAACACATTGGCCGTCCAGAGGCCCAATTTCAAAAACCCGTTTCTTTCGCAGCGCTTTGGACCAAATTTTCATTCGCGGAAATTCGCGGGCAAATCTCTCCAAGCGCATGATCCCGGATAAAAAGACCAACGAAACTACATCCGTTCCGGAACTTCGATTCCCATCGTTTTCAATCCGGCCGTCAGTGCGCGGCGCGTAATGTCGGCGACGACAACCAGCACGGCGCGTTTCACCGCGTTTTCCTCGGCGATGATCCGGTGGTTGTGATAGAACAAATTGAACGACTTCGCGACACTGAAGCAGTATTTCGCCAGAATTGCGGGTTCGGTGGCCGTCACCGCGCCGGCGATCGCTTCGTCGATCCGCGACGCCGCGGCGGCCATCGACCAGATATCGTTCCCGATCTCCGAACCGAACAATTCCGAAACCTCGGCGCGGTTCGTCAGCAACAGCGCGCGGGCCGCTTCAAGCTCGCCGGATTTGAGTTTCCGGAAGATCGAATTCGTCCGGACCGCAGTGTACTGACAGTAGACGCCTGTCTCGCCCTCGAATGACAGCGCTTCCTTGAAATCGAAAACGACGACCGTGTTCTTGGTGAACTTCAGCAAGAAGTACCGCAGCGCACCGACCGCGATCTGTCTCGCGATGAGCGCTTTTTCATCGTCTGAAACGTCCGGATGGCGCGATTCGACCTCGCCCCGGGCGTTTGCCTCGAGCCGGTCGATCATATCGTCGGCCTTGACGCCGAGACCCTTGCGACCCGACATTTCGATAAAACTCTTGGCGCGGTCCTCGTCCGAAAGCCTGAACCCAAGTTCTTCGGCCGCCGCCGGACTGAGCGCGACCATCTCGTAATTGAGATGAACGCTCGCCGCCTCGCCCTTTTCGGGAAAGATCGTCGCGACGCCTTTTTTGACGACTTCCTGCGGATACGACTGGCGTGTGTCGATGACGTTGTAAACCGTTTCGCTGTGGCCGAACTCCGGGATATCGCCGATGTCCGACGCTTCGCCGGACGTGATCCAGACCTGTTTGCCGTCGGCGTAGGTCTGAAAAAGCTTGTAATTGAAATCAAGCCCGAGGAGCCCGAGTTTCCACATTTGATACGCGATGTCCTTGCCGGTGTAGGTGACGGTTCCGTTCGATCGCACCAGGATCTTGTCGCTGTCGTGCTCGTCGGTCCCCTCGTGCGAATCGAACGGCATCACCCAGCATCCGCTGTTCTTGCCTTCGGTTTCAAATTTTATGACGGCGCGTTCCTTCATCAGCTCGAACGCTTTCTGCCAGAAATTCAAATGGAGAATTTCCGATTCGCGCGGCAGCAGATCGTAACGGATGCCGAGCCGCTCCATCGTCTTGAGGATGCATTCGACGTTTCGCGTCGCGACCCAGTCGGCCAATTCGTAGATCTCTCCCGAACCGCGTTCGAGTTCGTGCAGGACGTCGGCCCGAAGTTTCTTGTTCTCTTCCGCTTCGGTGTAAAAACGGCCGACCTCGGTGTAGAGGTCCCAGCAGTAGTAATCGAACGGAATCGTCAGTTCGGCCGCAAGGCGTTTGATCGCCGGAAGATCGAGTTTGCGCAGATGGACAAAGCCGACGACGACGTCTGCCACCTGCACGCCCGTGTTGTCGATATAGTTCTGAACCTCGACCCGCCGGCCGCCGGCGCGCAGGATCCGGACAAAAGTGTCCCCGAGCACCGAGTTTCGGACGTGGCCGATATGGGCGGCCTTGTTCGGATTCACCGAGGTATGTTCGACGCAGACCTTCGGGCCGGCTTCGTCGGTTTCCAGAAAATTACGGTCGGAGTTTTCCGCGAGCCATTTCGCGCGGTCGTAAAAAACGTTGAGGTATCCGGCACCGGCGACTTCGACCTTGCCGACGAAGTCGAACGATTCGAGCGCCGCCTTCAGAGTCTCCGCGATCTCGCGCGGATTTCGCTTTTCGCCCGTCGCCTGTTTGATCCGTTTCGCGAGCTCGAACGAGACGGGAAACGCCAGATCGCCCAACTCGGTCCGCGGCGGAACCTCGCACGAAACGGTTTCGAGTTCAATTCCAAAATTCGCTGAGGCGCTTTTCGCGATCTCCGTGCGCAATATGTCCTGCAGTGCCAAAAAGCTCATATAAAGAAAAAGGAAAGTATATCGAATAAGGCCCGAAGAATAAACCCGGATCGTGGAGGTGCTGCGGGCGTGAAGAATTTGATTTGATGAAGTGGATTCGACGAATTGGATCTGATGAGTGGATTCGACGAATTGGATCTGATGTGTGGATCTGATGAGTTGATCTGATGAGTTAATCTGATGTGTGGATCTGATGAATTGGATTTGATGAGGTGCACCTGACGAATTGGATCTGATAAATTGCCACGGTCTTCAGACCGTCCCGGGTATCAATTGCCACGGTCTTCAGACCGTGGTTAAGAGTCCAATCCATTCCCGGGCTTTAGCCCATCTGAGGCGTTGGGGCTAAAGCCCCGGTTGGTCATAGGGCTTGCTTCCACGGTCTGAAGACCGTGGCAATTTATCAAATCCAATTCGGTTCCGGTCTGAAGACCGTGGCAATTTATGTACAGAAGGCCTGTTTTTCGCGTGATAGTAGTTCCTTAAAGTGTAAGCTCGGCCGAAGCCATTCCCCTTCGGACCCGTTCTCGTCTATTTCGCGTGTTTGGGTTCTTTCGCCACAGACAAACTCAGCGTCCGACACCGCCGCGCCCGGGAACTTTGACGTTTATCGTTCAGCCAATTAGACTTTCTGATATCGTGCAAGTTCCGCAAGCGTTGAGTTCGGCAATCGAAAGCGCGCGCCAGGTCGTGGTTTTGACCGGTGCCGGAATCTCGGCCGAGTCCGGTGTGCCGACATTTCGCGGCGGCGGCAACGCGGCCGTCTGGAAGGGAATGCCGTTCGAGCAAATTTCGTCTGCGCGTATGATCCGCGAGAATCTGCCGGAAGTCTGGGAATGGTTCGACTACCGGCGCGGTGTTTTGAAGGATTGCAAACCGAATCCGGCGCACTTTGCGCTCGCCGGCTGGGCGGATCGTTTTGACAAATTTACGCTCGTCACGCAAAACATCGACGGCCTGCATAACGCGGCGGGTTCACGCGAGGTGATCGAGCTGCACGGCAACATCCAGCGCGCCGTGTGCACCGCTTGCGGCAAGAGGTTCGACATCGCCGGAATAGTCCCGCACGAACCCGATTCGTGCGATGAATGCGGCGCGAAGGTCCGTCCTGACGTCGTTCTTTTCGGCGAAATGCTGCCGTCCGGGGCGTTCGAAACGGCGGAACGGCGCTCGCGCGAATGCGATCTGTTCTTCGTCATCGGAACCTCGGCGCTCGTTTATCCGGCCGCCGGCCTGGCCGAAATCGCGAAAAGGTCGGGAGCGTTTCTGGCCGAGATCAACCCGGAGGCGACGCCGATGTCCGACGTCTGCGACATTTCGATCAGAGCGCGCGCGGGCGAGTTTTTGCCGTTGCTTTAGCTTCGGCGTGATAGTAAGGATTATGAAGACTCTCTATTTCGATTGCTTTGCCGGCGCGAGCGGGAATATGATCCTCGGCGCGCTCGTCGCGCTCGGCGTATCGGCGGACGACCTTCGCGCCGAACTGGCGAGGCTTGGACTGCCGCCGTTCGAGATCGAGATCGAAAAACGCGATAAATCCGGGATTTCGGCGGTCCACGTTAATGTCGTGATCCCTGACGAGAAGGCGCACCGCCACTTGGGTCAGATCGAAAAGATCATCGGGGAATCGCCGCTGTCGGACGCGGTCAAGTCGAGGGCGATGCGAATCTTCGAGACGCTTGCCGAAGCCGAAGCGACGGTCCACGGGATCGATGTCGCGAAGGTCCATTTTCACGAGGTCGGCGCGCTCGACGCGATCATCGACATCGTCGGCGCGTGCATCGGCTTTGAGATCCTCGCAGTTGAACGCTTTGTATGTTCAAAGATACACGTCGGCAGCGGTTTCGTGACGATGGCTCACGGCAAGTTTCCGGTGCCGCCGCCGGCGGTCGCGGAATTGCTGAAAAATGCGCCCATCTATTCGACCGAGATCGCCGGCGAACTGATCACGCCGACGGGCGCGGCGATCATCGCGACCGTCTGCGAGTCGTTCGGCCCGATGCCGGAAATGACGCTGCAGAAGACGGCGTACGGCGCCGGGACGCGCGATTACGACTATTTCCCGAATGTCCTGCGATTGATGATCGGCGAATCGGGCGGTGATAATGGCGAATCGAAACTCCTTCTGATCGAAACGAATCTCGACGACATTTCGGCGCAGACTCTCGGATACGCGATGGAGCGGGCGTTCGCGGCCGGGGCGCTCGATTGCTGGTTCACGCCGATCCAGATGAAGAAGAACCGACCGGCGACGATGCTCAGCATCCTCTGCGACTGCGGGCTAAAGGAGCCGATGCTCGATATTCTTTACACCGAAACGACGACTCTCGGCGCGCGCGTCTCGGAGGTCGGGCGCGACTGCCTGAGCCGAAATCTGATCCGCGTCCGAACCCGGTTTGGAGAAATCGACGTGAAGGTCGCAAAATACAAAGGACAGGTTGTCAGCGCGAAACCGGAATTCGACCAGCTGAGGATGTTTGCGGAGCAATCGGGCATTCCACTTTTGACGGTCGAAGCCGAGGTCGCCGAGGCGATTCGCGGTCTGGAGCTGTAAGAAATGTCCATCGGTCTTTCAAAAATCGTTGTCCGCTTCTCGAACAAAGCCCGGATGCGGCGTGCGGTTTGGTTTCGCGAGCTTTTTTCGATCGGGCCGGAAACGAAGATCCTCGATCTCGGATCCGAGTCGGGCGACGCCATCAGGTCGGTCCTCGGTTCGGCGCCGTTCGCGCCTTCTAACGTTTACATCGCGGACATTGACGCTTCGGCGATCGCGTCGGGGAAAGAAAAGCACGGTTTTGTTCCCGTGCTGCTCGACGAGAACGGAACGTTGCCGTTCGACGACGCCTTTTTCGATATCGTCTATTGCTCGTCCGTGATCGAGCACGTAACGGTCGGGAAAGCGGACGCTTGGGAGATCCGCGACGGACGCCGGTTCCGGGAACTGGCGGACGCGTCGCAAAAGAAATTTGCGGACGAGATCAGGCGTGTCGCGAAAGGTTATTTCGTTCAGACGCCCGTGCGAAGTTTTCCGATCGAGAGTCACTCGTGGCTTCCGTTCATCGGGCAACTGCCGCGAAGTTTGCTGGTCCCGTTGCTGCGCCTGACGAACAGATTCTGGATCAAGCAAACGCTGCCGGACTTTTCGTTGCTAAGTCCGGCTGAAACCGCGGACCTGTTTCCGGACGCGGAACTCAAATACGAACGGGTTTTTGGCTTAATCAAGTCCGTTGCAGCTTTTCGACGAACGGAACGTTAACTGACAAGTTTGAACAAAAAGAGGGAAAATTGGCTGAAAATAACAATAAAGTAGATCTTGAAAAGATCGCGCGCGGCGTGCGGCTGATGCTCGAGGGGATGGGCGAGGACGCCGACCGCGACGGGCTGCAGAAGACGCCCGAACGCGTCGCGCAGTTTTACGCGGAATTGACCGAGGGAATGTGGGAAAACGCTTCGGAGCATATCGTTGCGCTGCCCGGCGATTCGCACGACGAGATGGTGATCGTCAAAGATATTTCGATCGCGTCGGTCTGCGAGCATCATCTCGCGCCGTTCGTCGGGAAATGCCACATCGCCTACATTCCGAAAGGCGGCCGGATCGTCGGATTATCGAAACTCGCGCGGCTCGCCGAGATCTTTGCCCGGCGGCTGCAGGTTCAGGAACGGATGACGCAGCAGATCGCGAAGACGCTTTTCGAGGGTCTTGATCCGCTCGGCGTAATGGTCGTGATCGAGGCTGAACACACGTGTATGACGCTCCGCGGCGTCAAAAAACCGGGCGCGAAGACGATCACGTCGGCCGTGCTCGGCGGATTCCGACGCGATCCGCGGACGCGCGCAGAAGCGATGGCGCTTATTAAGGGGTAGACGGCAGAAGGTAGAAGGTAGACGGTAGACGGTCGACGGTCGACGGTAGAAGGTAGAAGGTAGACGGGTCGACGGCAGACGGTAAATGGGAAAAGCCTATGGCTGGAAGGCGTGGCGGTTGAAATCGGGCAGTGACGCGGTTCCGGCATTTTGGGGGAATATGAATAGAATCGTTGCATTTATGTTGGTGATTGCGGTCGGGCAGTTTGCGGTGATCGCGCAGAAAGGTGATTACAAAGGGCTCTTCAGCGAGAAAAAGCTGAAAGACATTGTGAGGTTTCTGTCCGACGACGGGTTCGAGGGACGCGCGCCGGGATCGCGGACGGGCGAACTCTCGGCCAAGTTCCTCGCATTCGAACTGGAGCGCCTCGGCATCAAGCCGGGCAACAACGGTTCATATTTTCAGCCCGTGTCGCTCTTCGCGGCAAAGGCGAGCCGCGACACGAAGCTGCGCGTTTCGGGACTCAATGCGAATTTCGATTACGACTTCGGTGACGAGTTCGTGGCGACCACCGGCGCGCAGACCGAATTCACAAGGGCCGACGCCGAACTCGTTTTCGTCGGTTACGGTGTCGATGCCCCGGAACAGAAATGGAACGACTACAAAGGTGACGATTCGGATTACCGCGGCAAGATCCTGGTGATGATGGTCAACGATCCGCCGGCCACCGACAAGGAACCCAACCTCTTCGGCGGAAAGGCATTAACCTATTATGGCCGTTGGACTTACAAGTATGAAGAAGCGGCCCGGCGAGGGGCGGTCGGCGTGATTCTGATCCATACGACGGAATCCGCCGGTTATGGATGGAACGTCGTCCGGACGTCGAACGGCAACTGGCGCTTCGAGGTCGCGCGCACGCCGTCGGATCGAACGCCGTACCTCCAGTTCAAGTCGTGGATGACGGACCAGACCGCAAAACGGGTCTTTTCGCAGGCGAATCTGAATCTCGACGAACTTCGCGAAAAAGCCAAGGACCGCAAATTCAAGCCGGTAAACCTTGGTTTGCGGGCAAGCCTTGACCTCAAGAGCGAGGTCAAGCGCGTAGATTCGAACAATGTCGTCGGATACTTCGAGGGCAGCGACAGCAATCTGAAAAACGAGTATGTGGTTTACACCGCGCATTGGGACCATCTCGGCGTCGGCGAGCCTAACGCCAAAGGCGACGCCATTTACAACGGCGCGCTCGACAACGCGTCGGGTTGCGCGCAGCTTCTAGCGATCGCCGAAGCGCTGACCAAGCTTCCGGCCAAGGAACGGCCGAAGCGTTCGCAGGTCTTTCTGTTCACGACGGCCGAAGAACAGGGACTGCTCGGCGCCGAATGGTATTCGCGGAATCCGGTTTACCCGCTTGAACGCACGGCGGCGAACATCAATGTCGACGGCGGCAATTTTCTCGGCCTGACGAAGGATTACGGCGCGCTCGGCGCGGATCGTTCGAACCTTTGGGATGTCGTCCAGAAAGTGCTCAAATCGCGGAATATGAACTTTTTGCCTGACGCTTATCCCGAGCAAGGTTTCTTTTTCCGCTCGGATCATTTTCCGTTCGCCAAGGCCGGCGTGCCGGCGCTGAGCATACAGGACGGCGACGAGTACGTCGGCAAGGAAAAGGACTTCGGCAAGAAGTTTTTCGAGGAGTACAACAAGAACAATTATCACCAGCCGTCGGACGAATTCAGCGAAGAATGGCGATTCGACGGTATGGTCCAATCGCTCGACGTAACGTTCGCGATCGGGATGGAGATCTCGAATATGCAGAAACTGCCGCGATACAACAAGGACGACGAATTCGCCAAAGCGCAACCGGATCGGAAATAGTAAGCAGTGGTCAGCAGTGGACAATGGACAATGGACAGCAGTGGACAATGGACAGTGGTCAGCAGTGGACAATGGACCGTGGTCAGCAGTGGACAATGGAAAGTGGACAACGGACAATGGACGGCGGTCAGTAGTGGACAATGGACGATTGACAATGAGTTGTTATTATTGCGAAGTTACGGATATGATTCTGTCCACTGTCCACTGTCCACTGTCCACTGTCCACTGTCCATTGTCCATTGTCCATTGTCCACTGTCCACTGTCCACTGCACTCATCTGACTTGAATCCAGAATGAAGACCTTTTACATCACAACGCCGATCTATTACGCGAACTCGTTGCCGCATCTCGGGCATCTTTACACGACGATCGTCGCGGACGCGGTCGCGCGTCAGAAGCGCCAGCGGGGTTTCGAGACGTTCTTTCTGACCGGGACTGACGAGCACGGCGTCAATATTCAGCGCGCGGCTGAAAATGCGGGGCGGACGCCGCGTCAGCAGGTCGATTACATCTCGGGCGAACTCAAAAGGATGTTCGCCGATTTCGGGCTCGACGGCTACGACATTTTTATGCGGACGACCGAGCCGTTCCATTACGAAGCTGTTCAGAAGCTCTGGCGGACGATCGCCGCCAACAAGACTCCGAAAGGGAACGAGACGATCTACAAAGGGCACTACGAGGGCTGGTTTTGCGCTCCGTGTGCCGAATTCAAGACCGAAACCGACTACAAACTCGTCGAAGGCTCCGACATTCCGCTGTGCCTCGTCCACGAGCGCCCGCTCGACCGCGTTGCCGAAGAGAGTTATTTCTTACGACTCTCCGATTACGGCGAAACGCTTTTGAAGATAATCGAGGACGAGCCGCATCGTCTGCGGCCCGACGCGCGGCGCAACGAGGTGGCGGCGTTTATTCGCCAGGGCTTGCAGGACCTCGCCATATCGCGTGAAAAAAAATCCGTAAGCTGGGGAGTTCCCGTGCCGGACGACGACAATCACGTGATGTATGTCTGGCTCGACGCGCTTTCGAACTACATCACTGCGCTCGGATGGGGCAGCGACACGCAATCGGGATTCGAGAAGTTTTGGCCGTCGGCGCATCATCTGGTCGGCAAGGACATTTTGCGTTTTCATACGGTTTACTGGTGGTCGTTTCTGCTCGCGGCGGGAATCGAACTGCCGCAGATGGTTTACGCGCACGGGATGTGGCTCGACGCGGACGGCCGCAAGATGGGCAAGACGCTTGGAAACGTCGTCAGCCTCGACGTTCTCAAAAAGCATTTTCAGACCGACGCGATCCGGTACTTCGTTTTGCGCGAGATGGTTTTCGGTCAGGACGGAAACTTCGGCTACGAGAACCTGATCGAACGTTCGACGGCGGATCTCGCGAACGGGCTCGGAAATCTCTCGTCGCGGACGCTCTCGATGATCACCAAATATCGCGACGGGCGCGTTCCGTCCGGGACGATACACGACGCGAATTTCCTGCACGCGAAACGGGTCGGGCTCGCGACCGACGATCAGGAGCTTGCCTCGGTGCTCGCGCACGCGCGGGACGAGTTTCTCCGCCGGTTTGACAATTTCGAGTTTTCGCACGCGCTTGAGACGCTTTGGGCGGTGATCGCGCGGATCGACAAGATGATCACCGATTCGAAGCCCTGGGAGCTGATCAAAGACCCGAATCAGGCCGAATCTTTGAGCGCCGTCCTGTACCGTTCGACCGAGACGCTCCGCTGGCTGTGCGTCCTGCTGTTTCCGGTGATGCCGGAAGCTGCGCAGAGTATTTATAGGCAAATCGGTCTCGATGGCGATCTCGCGGCGATGAATCCGGAAGACCTCGCTTGGGGCGGTCTCGTGCCCGGAACCGCGATCGGCGAAACGTCTCCGGTGTTTCCGCGCCTTGATAAGCAAAAAATTATGAGTGAAATTCAGGAACTGAAAGTTGAAACCGCCGCGCCCGTCGAACCGGTCGCGGCCGAACCCGTCATCGAGGAAAACTTCATCACGATCGATGATTTTTTAAAGGTCGAACTCAAGATCGGCGAAGTTTTGGTTTGCGAACGCATTCCGAACGCCGACAAGCTGTTGCGTTTCGAGATCGAGCTCGGCGAAGAGAAACCGCGCCAGATACTCGCCGGACTCGCCGAGTATTACGAACCGGAAAAACTGATCGGCCGCAAGGTCGTCGTGGTCGCGAATCTCAAGCCGCGGAAGATGCGCGGACTCGAATCGCAGGGAATGATCTGCGCCGCCTCGCTCGACGGCGACGACACCGCGCCGGCGATGGCGACGTTCGTCGAAGAAGTGAAGAACGGTGCGCGATTGCGTTGATCGGAAGCGTTTGCGCACGTTCGATCCGATATGAATAGACTCTTGCTGCTTTTTTTGATCGTTGCCGGCCTTGTGTCGGCGGTCTTTGCGCAACGCTCTGACGTCATAAAAGCGGTGATCTACGCGCCGCCCAAACCGTCTGAATTCAGGGAGTTTATCGCTCCGGACAAGAGTTTCAGCATCGTTTTCGCGGGAGAACCGGAGTCGAACTTAGACGATTCGGCGCCAAGGGGAACGATCATCAACTATTCGGTCGAGAACGCCGCTTCAGAATCGGCCGTCACGATTCTGGACTTCGAATACGTTATCGACGATCCGGAGTTTGTGTACAAATTGATGCGCGGCGATCCGGGATCGTCGCGGAAGCTCGTTGCCGAGCGCGAGGCGAAAAGCGACGGCGTCAGTGCCCGCGAATTCGAGGTCGAGCATTTCGGGAGTCTCGAGGTGACGCGCGTCTTGATCGTCGGAAACCGCGTGTATCAACTGCGTTCGAAGGTGTCGAATTGGCAATTCCTCTCGAAGAGATTTCCGGCAAAGATCGCTGAATTCAGGGCCGAGACGGCACGGTTCTTTGGTTCGTTCGCCGTCTTAAAAAAGCCCGCGCCCGGTCGAAAACCGCTTCCGGACGAGTTTCTCGGCGCCGTCAACGACGGCGTCTACGACAATCCGTATTTCGGGTTTCGCCTCAAACTTCCCGACGGGTGGACACAGCTCGAGCAGGAAGCTATAGATTCGGGGAAAAAGACCGGAATTGAGTTGCTGAAGACCGATGAGGAGAGTTTCGACCGAAAGCTCGAAACCTCGGCGCAGAAAGAAGTGATAATCTTCGGCGCCGGCAACCGGAGGCCCGGGCAAACGACTGGTGGTTCCGTGCTGTTGATCAGCGCCTTCCGGCAGCCGAAAGGGCCGATCACATCCGGTGACGTGATCAATACTTCGGTCAGGTTTCTCGGGGCGAACCCGAAGCTTTCGTTCGGTGAGGTCAAGTCGATGACGCGGGGCGGCGTGCGTATGTCGTACGTCGATTTCCGGACGAGTCTCGGCGGCGTAGTCATCAAACAGCGTATGATCATCGTAATGCGCAATGGGTTCAGCGTGACGATGGTCGTCGCCTGTAATAATGACTCCGAGTTCAAGGAACTAGAGACGATGATCGACGGGATCGAATTCGAATGAGACTTGTAGATTCGCACTGCCACATCGACGGCGAACAGTTTGATGCGGACCGGGCCGAGGTCATCGGGCGTGCTCGGGCCGCAGGTGTGACCGCAATGCTCAACATCGGATCGGGCAGCCCGAAAGACGATTCTTTTGAAAGAACGGTGGCGCTTTCGGACGAGTATGAATTGATTTACGCCGCGGTCGGGATTCACCCGCACGACGCGGTCGAGTATGATGAAACAGTCGAACGGCGTTTGATCGATCTGACGCGGTCGAGTCCGAAACTCATCGCCTGGGGCGAGATCGGACTTGATTTCTACTACGACCATAGTCCGCGCGAAGTCCAGATTGACGTTTTTCGGCGCCAGATCCGCGTCGCGAACGAGATCGGATTGCCGATCATCGTGCACAGCCGCGACGCTGATCAGGAAACGGTCGCAATCATCCGCGAAGAATGCGCGACCGACGATTTTCGCGGCGGTATTATGCATTGTTTCGGCGGGACGGCCGCGATGGCCGAGGCGCTGATGCCGCTCGGGTTTATGATCTCGTTCGCCGGCAACGTGACGTTCAAAAAGGCCGAAAATCTGCGCGATGCGGCGCGCGTGGTGCCGCTCGACCGCTTGCTGATCGAGACCGATTGCCCGTATCTTGCGCCCGTCCCGATGCGCGGAAAACGCAACGAACCGTCATTCGTCGCGCACACGGCACAATTTTTGGGCGATCTCTACGGCATCCGCCCCGCCGAACTCGCCGCCCGCACAACTGAGAATTTCTATCGATTCTTCCGATTGAAAGGGGAACAGTGAAAAAGGGCAAAGGTAAAAAGGTAAAGAAGTGAAAAAATGAAAAAGTGAAAAGGTGAAAAAGTGAAAAGGTGAAAAGGTGAAAAAGGGAAAAGGTGAAAAGGTGAAAAGGTGAAAAGGTGAAAAGGTGAAAAAGGGAAAAGGTGAAAAGGTGAAAAGGTGAAAAGGTGAAAAAGGGAAACGGTGAAAGAGGTAAAAAGTGACGGTTGTAGGTGAAAATACTGCTCACTGCTCACCGCTCACTGCTCACCGCTCACCGCTCACCGCTCACTGCTCACCGCTCACTGCTCACCGCTCACTGCTCACCGCTCACTGCTTACCGCTCACTGACAAAAACTTATGGCAAAAGAAAATTCATTCGACATCGTATCGAAAACCGACTACGCGGAAGTTACCAACGCGATCAACCAGACGACCAAGGAAGTCTCGCAGCGCTTCGATTTTAAGGGCAGCAAGGCGACCGTCGAACTTGTCGCGAAAGATCTCGTGCTCTCTGCCGAAGACGAAACGCGGCTTCGCAATATGAACGACATCTTTCAGGGAAAGCTCGTCAAACGCGGGATCTCGCTCAAAGCTCTTGACTATCAAAAGATCGAACCGGCCGCCGGCGGAACCGTCCGGCAGACGGTCAAGATTCAGCAGGGAATCCCGACCGACAAGGCGAAAGAGATCGTCAAATTCATCAAAGACGAGAAGATCAAGGTTCAGGCGTCGATCCAGGGCGAGACCGTCCGCATCTCGGGCAAGGACCGCGACACTCTCCAGGATGTCATCGCCAAACTGAAGGCGAAAGACTTCGGAATCGATATGACCTTCGATAATTATCGGAGCAATTGATTCTGCACCGTCCGTTCGATCCGACGCGCGTCTAATCACGCCGGTATCGTTTTTTCGGCGGTATTGGTGCCAACGGCGGTGGGGGACTATGCGGCAAGCCGCAATTCGATTCGATTCGGTCGATCCCTGCAACTGCGCGACGCGGTAACCCAAGTTTTCGCCGGGTTCCCTCATCGGGAGTTCGCTTTGCCTTCTGAAAATGGCAAAATACTAATTTGCAACGATGCAGACGTTTTCACCAATTCGCGAAAAGCTGAATCCGCAAACCGCGGCGCGGCAGATCTTTGGGCTCATCAAGACCGAGATGGCGCTCGTCGAGGCGGAATTCCAGCGGCAGGCGAGTTCGAACATACAGGTCATCAATTACCTTGGCGACTATCTTCGCGCGTCGGGCGGCAAACGCCTTCGGCCCGCGCTGCTTTTGCTTTCGAACCTCGCGATCGGTGGTTCGGCCTCCGGCGACAGCGCCATCCGGTTGGCGACGGTGATGGAGATGCTCCACACCGCGACGCTCGTCCACGACGACATCATCGACAATGCCGTGACGCGGCGCAACCGCGTTTCGGTCAACGCCCGCTTTGGCAACCAGTCAGCGGTGCTGATGGGCGACTGGCTCTATATGTCCGCGTTCGAGACGTCGCTTAAAGAACGAAGCCTCGAGATTCTCGACATCCTGACGCGTCTGACGCGAAAGATGACCGAGGGCGAACTCATCCAACTGACGGTTCTCGGCCGGTCGGACATTTCGGAAACCGAGTATTTCGACATTCTCCAGCGCAAGACCGCGTTTTTGTTCTCGGCCTGCTGCGAGATCGGCGCGATCCTTGGCGGCGCCTCTACCGAACGTCAAACGGCACTCCGGGATTACGGGATGAACCTCGGAACGGCCTTTCAGCTCGCCGACGACGTGCTCGATTTCACGGCTGACGAAGAGATCCTCGGCAAGGCGGCCGGCGCCGATCTGCTGGAAGGGAAGTTGACGCTGCCGCTGATACTGCTTGTTCAGAAGCAGCCGCAGGCGGCCGCCGATCTCGACCGGATCATGTACGACGGGACGTACGACGGCGACTCGCGTTCAAGGCTTCTCGGGCTTTTGGAAGAGGCCGGAACCATCGAGGAAACGCGCCGCCGGGCATACGGCTACGCCGGCGAAGCCAGGAAAAATCTTGCAGTTTTGGACAAAAGCGAGTATTGTTTAGCGTTGGAAAACATTCCCGAGTTTATGATCGAACGCAACAAGTGAGCGACTATCCGGTTCAACAATCACCGAACATTATGCTAGACGAAAACCTGATCGCCACCCTCGAGCAAAGCCTGCGGCAGACACGGAACGCACAGAACCGTCTGCTCGTTCGGCTGAGAGAGGTCGAATCCGAAGCGCACCGCTTGCGTCAGGAGATCGAGGCGCTCGAGAATAGCGCGGCGCAGACCGAACAGGCGATCTACAGTCTTTTGGCAACGATGGGTTCGGGAAATATCACGTGGAACGTTCCGAAGAATCTGAAACTGGAGGACGATTTCGATCAGGGGTCGAACGAGATGACCCATCGGCGTTCGAATCTGCCGAAGAACAACCAGATCCCGACGCATTATCCTTCGACGAACAGCAACAATAATCCGGTGTCGTATATGAATAACAACACCCGGAACATCCCTTCGATCAGCCCGACTGTCGAACCGATCAGCAATCGCTTCGCCGACCGGACGATCACGCAAGCCTGCACGCTGCTGCTTCGGGAGCACGGACGCCCGCTGCACGTCAACGAACTCTACAATATGCTCGTCGCGGGCGGTCTGCCGTTCACCGGCAACAACCCGACGATCTCGATCGCCGTCTCGCTCAACCGCAACCGCCGCTTCCGCAAAGTCGCTCCGGGAACGTTCGATCTCGTGATGCGCGACGCTTCGCAGGCCGCTTCGTAAGATTGCCGCAATATCTTTTCGCTTACGGTACCCTGAATCCCGATCTCGCGCCGGCGGAGATCGCCGATATTGTCGCGCGATTTCATCATATCGGTGCGGGTTTTGTTTTCGGCCGTCTGTACGATTTGGGGTCGTATCGCGGCGCCCGTCCCGATGAATCCTCGGAATCGCGGATTCCCGGAAATCTTTATCGGATTCCGGAAGATCCCGACCTGCTTAAACGGCTCGACCAATACGAGGGATACGATCCGGAAAACGATGCGGAAAGTCTGTTCGTCAGGCTGAGGATATCTGTTTTTGCCGGTCCGGAGCGATTCGAGGCCTGGATATACGTCTACAACGGAGATCTGTCGACATGCGTGCCGATCAACGATTCCAAATGAAGTTGCGATGCCTCGGTATGCTTGCGGTATTCGTTTTCCTGCTCGCCGGATGCTCCCGGGAATCAGCGCCGGGCGATGTTACGACAGAGCCTTCGCGAGTATCCGCCCCCGAAAAATACAACATTCTCCGCCAGCGGCTCGCGCCCTTTTTTGAGCCGATGGGAAAGCCCGAGCCCGGCGAATGGCTTCGGACGCATTCGGAACCCGGCCAGTCGTTTGAACAATACATCAATTCGGAGCCGACCTTGCCGACCGATGCTCGCCGAACGATCTATATCCGTCCGCTGGGGAAGTTTCGTGCCGACGAACGCAAGATCATCGGCGAGACGGCGGAGTTCATGACCGCGTTCTTCGGGCTTCCGATCAAGGTTTTGGGCGAAAGGGACTTTGCCTGGCCGCTGGCGCTTGAAAATTATCGCATTCATGACACGGAGGGGACGCGACAGATTCGGACGGGTTATGTTCTTTACGAACTCCTCGAGCCCGAGCTGCCGGCCGACGCCGCGGCGCTGATCGCATTCACCTCCGAAGATCTGTATCCGGACGACTCGATGAATTTTGTTTTCGGGCAGGCATCGCTCGAAAAGCGCGTCGGCGTCTGGTCGCTCAGCCGATTGCGCGACAAGAATCCGCTGAGATTCATCGAACGCACACTGAAAGTCGGGATTCACGAGACCGGGCATATGTTCTCGCTTCAGCACTGCACGAAGTATTATTGTGTAATGAGCGGCTCGAATCAGATCATCGAACGTGACGGCCAACCGCTCGACGCCTGTCCCGAATGCACCGCGAAGATCTGCTGGATGACGGATCTTGACCCGGTCGAACGGTTCCGCAGATTATCCGCGGTCGCGCGGCTCGCCGGACTAAAAGAAGAAGCGGAACAATTTGAAAAGAAACGGCGTGCTGTCTTGGCAAACTGAAACGCGCCGATCGTGCTTGAGATCAACCCCAACGGATCGGGGAACTTGCACGGCCGGTTTAGGACCTTGCTGCAACGGTTGACTGCGGCTTCGCCGCCCGGATGTGCGGAAAGGCTCCGCCTTTCCTGGTAGCGATTCCAACCCCGCGGCTATGCCGCAACCGACGGCCGGCGGCAAAAAAGCTGCATTCAGTCGCGTGAAATCGCAAAGCGAGATGAGACTCCAAGATTCCAGGATTTCAGAATCCCAAGATTCCGGTTTTTCAGGATTCGAAAGGCTCCGAGATTCCAAGATCCCGAGCTGGCCATGGAGATCGGCCCGTGTGCGTTTTCGATTTTTATCCGCAAAATCGGTTTAATTCCCGTTCATCTGTGGTTTGTAAGCTGATAGGCTGGAAACCCTGGAATCACCGGACTTGTGCTTTGCGCGATTAACACCGACAAATCACCAATCGCAAATCGGGAAGTATTCGAGTCAGTACCTTCTGCAGTAGCGGATGGCTGAAGATCGACAGTTCTGAGCATTTAACCGAAATTGCGCAAATAGGAAAAGTTTGCCCGCGAATTTCCGCGAATCCGCTCGAATCGAAATCTGGTCCAAAGCGGTGCGAAAGAAGCGGGTTTTGAAATTGGGCCACGGGCCAAACTGTTGAAAAGCGGTTTGCCCTCGCGGGTTTGGACAGAATCTTATTCCCGCGGATTCGCGGAAATTCGCGGGCAATTTTTCCATTACGGAATCCGGGTTTAATTCTGGAAGTGCCGCGTCCAATCATCCGCCGCTGATGCCAACTCAACACAAGTTGCGGAATATCGTTTTCGGGGTAGATTCAACCTGATAGGTGAAAGCTGATAGGCTGAAGAACCCCCGCGGACTCTGCGTGAGATCCCGCGCAAAGTCCGCAAAGGATCGACAATCGCAAATCGCAAGTCGAAAATTTCAAATCGCTAATCTGCGACGACCATCGTGCCGGTCCCCTCGTCCGTGAATACTTCCGAGAGCAATGCGTTGCGTTCGGATCCGCTGATGATGTGTGCGGATTTCACGCCGCTTTCGACGAGTTTGATCAGGCTTTGAAGCTTTGGGATCATTCCGCCCGTTGCCGTGCCGGATTCGATCATCGAGCGCGCTTCGCCGATCGTCACGCGGGAGATCTTGGTCGAAGGATCTTTCGGGTCGAAATATATTCCGTCTACGTCCGACAGCAGAACGAGTTTTTCGGCGCCGAGCTGGACGGCGATCTCGGCGGCGATCGTGTCGGCGTTGATGTTGAAAACGCGGCCCTCCGAGTCTGCCCCGAGCGATGAAACGACCGGGAGATAATCGTGGTCGAGTAGGAGTTTGAGAAGACCGGTGTTGATCTCGAGCACGTCCCCGACGTTGCCGAAATCGACGGTCGTCGTGATGCCCGTTTCCCTGTCCAAGATCTCTTTCGGGGGACGTTTCTGGGCATGGACGATGTTGCCGTCGACGCCCGACAGTCCGACGGCGTGCGTCCCGCGAAAACGCAGCGCCGAGAGGATGTCGGTGTTGATCTTACCGGCGAAGATCATCTTCGCAAGCTCGAGCGTGTCGTCGTCGGTCACGCGCCGACCCTCTATCACAGTTTGCGCAACGCCGAGCTTTTCGGCGAGTTCCGACAGCTGTTTGCCGCCGCCGTGGATGACGCAGACCTTGATGCCGACCTGATGGAGCAAGGCCAGCTCCTCGGCCAGCGATTCGAGATTCGTGCGATTCTCGGTGACTTTGCCCGAAAACTTGACGACAAAGGTCTTGCCTTTGAATCTCCGAATATAGGGAAGCGCTTCGCGCAACAGGTCGAGTCGTTTTTGGATCATTTTACAAACCTTTCAAATTCAGACGTTCTTTGACTTCAATGCAACCGCCAAATATCGGAAAAAAGAAATGCATCGGAATGTCATTTTTGCGCCGTTTCGCGTCTTTTCGCGGTCGAAAACTCACCGAAAATTCGGACTGTGGCTTCCGAAGGCAGCGGATTATTTTCGACCGCGAAACGACGCGAAAGTACGCTAAACAGATCAAGTCAACGCCAAACGGCGGAACGATGCGAATCGGGCTCCGGCGAATTACTTATCTTACGAGCATCGCCAGGATCGCCTTTTGCACGTGCAGGCGGTTCTCGGCCTCGTCAATAACGACGGACCGCGGCGAATCGATCACCTCGTCGGTGACGATGACGTTTCGCCGAACCGGCAGGCAATGCATAAAGATCGCATCGTTCGTGCGTTTCATCTTCGCCTCGTCGACGATCCATTTTTCACGGAATTCGGCGCGTTCCGCAAGATCGGCACCGGTGTCGCCGTAATGGCGCGCGCTTCCCCAGCTTTTTGCGTAAACGACCTCGACATCGTCGAACGCTTCATCTACGTCGTTGACGATCTCGACGCTCCCACCGTTGAGCGCCGCTTGGGATTCGACCTCGGCGATCAGTTCGCCGTCAAGTTCATAGCCCTTCGGATGCGCGATCCGGAGGTCGTGGCCAAACTGGGCCGCGGCGAGCGCGAAACTGTTCGGAACCGCCATCGGCAGAGGCTTCGGATGAAAGGCCCACGTCAGCAGCACCTTCTTCTTCTTCTCGCCGAGGCTTTCGCGAATCGTCATCATATCGGAAAGCGCCTGACACGGATGATGCATCGCCGATTCCAGATTGATCACGGGCTTCGAAGCGTATCGCGCGAACGCGTTCAGGATCGGATCGGTCCGCTCCTCTTCCCAGTTCTTGAGATGCGCGAAGGTCCGGACGCCGACCGCCGCAACGTACCGCTCGAGAACGCGTACGAACTCCGATAAATGCTCGGTCTTGTCGGCGTCCATCACGGCGCCGTCGCGATGTTCGAGCGTCCAGCTCGTGCCGCCGGGTTCGAGCGTTACGGTGTTCCCGCCGAGCTCGTAGATCCCGACCTGCATCGATGCGCGCGTCCGCAAACTCGGGTTGAAAAAGACGAGCGCGACCGACTTTCCGTCGAGCGGTTTGACGGACGATTGACCGTGTTTGAACCGCAGAGCGGATTCGACCAGAGCGTCGAGCTCGGCGCGGGAAAAGTCGGATGTTTTGAGAAAATTGTTCATTTTACGACAGCTACACCCTCGCGATTGACGCCGGAAACGTAAAGCTTAAAGCCGATCGCGGAATCCGCATAAACATTTCGCATCGCCGATTCGACTTTCCGGGCGGTCTCGAGCGTCGGCGACAGCATAAAAACGCTCGGGCCCGAACCGGAAATTCCGCCGCCGAGCGCGCCCGCCGCGAGACTGGCGGATTTCAGCTCGTCAAAGCGCGGGATCAGCACTTTGCGGAACGGTTCGGCGACAAAATCTTCGAGCGAACGCCCGATCAGCGCATAGTCGCCTTTCGCCAGACCCGCGACCAACGCACCGACGTTTCCCCATTGCCGGACGGCAGTCTGGAGCGGAACTTCCTGTTTCATTACGGCGCGCGCATCTTCGGTACGGATCTCGATCTGCGGATGGATGACGGTCGCGAACAGCTCCGGATAATCGAGCGCAACGACGTCGGCGACAGGCTCGGTCGCGCGGACCAGCGTGAAGCCGCCGAAGATACAGGCCGCGACGTTGTCGGCGATGCGCGATCCGCAGGCTGTAAACTCACCGTCGCGGGCGAATTCGACAAGTTCGGCTTTTGTGAACCTCTCGCCCAACAGGTGATTTGCAGCGACCGCCGCGCCGGCCGAGCTTGCGGCGCTTGAACCGACCCCGCTTCCGGGCTTGATATGTTTCGTTATCTCGGCTTCGAATCCGATCCGTTCGCCGATGGATTTGACCATCGAGGAGAGAACGGTTCCGACAACGTTTCTTTCGGGCTCGACGGGAAGTCCGAAATCGTCGTGATGGACGATCGTCACGCCCGCCCGGTCCGAGATCCGGAGCGTGATCTCGTCATACGGTTCGGCGAGCGCGAATCCGAGGCAATCGAATCCGCACACGACATTGGCGACGGTCGCCGGCGCTCGAACCGTAATTTCATTCATAGTTTCGCAATTTCGATAACATTTATTATCATTGATTGAAGGCTCGGAAGTTACTCAAAAAACGCAATTTCCGCACGATTTCGCCCAACAATGCAATACTTTAGCACAAACCGAAAATCGCCTCACGCATCGTTCCGCGAAGCGACGCTGAACGGTCAGCCGGACGATCGCGGACTCTATTTTCCGGAGCGGATCCCGAAACTGACCGGCGACTTTTGGGCTCGTTTCGCGACGCTCAGCCAAGCGGAGATCGCGTTCGAGGTGATCCGTCCATTCGTCGCCGGCGAGATCGCCGACGAAAGGCTTTTCGAGATCTGTTCGGAGACGGTGAATTTCGATTTTCCGCTGGTCCGAATAAACGACCGGATCTCGACGCTCGAATTGTTTCACGGTGCGACGCTCGCTTTCAAGGACGTTGGAGCGAGGTTTATGAGCCGCTGTCTGCGCGAGTTTTCGGGACAGATCTCGGGTAAAACGATCGTCGTCGTTGCGACGTCCGGCGACACGGGCGGCGCGGTCGCGAACGGGTTTTACGGCGTCGAAGGGGTCGAGGTCGTCATTCTTTTTCCGAAGGGAAAGGTCTCGCGCGTTCAGGAACTGCAGCTGACGACGCTCGGGCAAAACATTCACGCGCTTGAGGTTGCGGGCGATTTCGATGCTTGCCAGACGCTTGCGAAAACTGCGCTGTCCGACTCCGAACTCAAACAGCAGGTGTTCCTGACGTCGGCCAATTCGATCAACGTCGCGCGCTGGCTGCCGCAGCAGTTTTACTATTTCTACGCCTATCGCCAATGGCTCGGATCGGGCCGGGCCGAACCACCGGTCGTGTGCGTGCCGAGCGGTAATTTCGGCAACATCTGCGCCGGTATTCTCGCGCATATTTCGGGATTGCCGGTCGCCAGATTCATCGCCGCCTGCAACGCCAACGATGTCGTTCCGCGATATCTTGAAAGCGGGGAAATGGAGGAAAAATCCTCCGTCGCGACGCTCTCGAACGCGATGGACGTGGCGAATCCGTCGAATTTCGTGCGAATCCTCGAAATGTTCGACCGCGACTATCTCCGTTTGAAGGATTTTCTGTTCTCGGTGAGCGTTTCGGACGAACGGACGCGGGCGACGATGCGCGACGTTTACTCGAAATACGGTTACGTGCTCGATCCGCACGGAGCGGTCGGATTCCGCGGGCTCGAGGACTATTTCGGATCGAACGCCGGTGCCGGCTACTTTCTCGAAACGGCGCATCCGGTGAAATTCGATTCCGTGCTTGAGATTACCGGAACATTCGGCGAGGTCCCGGAATCGGTCGCCGAACTCGAGTCGCGGCCAAAAGAAAGTACCGAAATCGAAGCTGACTACGAAGATCTCAAAGCCATTTTGCGAAACCTGATCTGAAGCGATCAACCATTTACAATTTTATGAAAGTGCTTAAATTTGGCGGCTCGTCGGTCGGGAACGCCGAAAACATTCTCAAGGTCATCGACATCGTTCGGAACGCTTCCGGGTCGGACGCCTGCGTCGTCGTTCTTTCCGCGATGCAGGGAACGACCGACGGGCTGATCGAGGCGGCGAGGCTCGCCGAACGGGGCGACGAGGCGTATCGCCTGAAACTACGAGACATTGAGGCGAATCACATCGAAGCGGCTCGGAAGCTGTTCGGCGCGGGGTCGCAGGACGGCATCTTCGATTTCGTCGAAAACCGTTTCAACGAACTAAGAAGCATCTGTGACGGTGTCTTTATGTTGCGCGAATTGACCGCGCGGACGCTCGACCGCGTCGTCAGCTTCGGCGAGATCCTTTCGACCAAGATCGTTTCGGCCAAACTGTCGGCGGACGGAACGGCCAACGTTTGGAAGGATTCGCGGCAATTGATCCGCACCGATTCAAACTACGGCTTCGCGTCCGTCGATTTCGAGACGACCAACGAACAAATCAGATCGGAAATCACAAATCTCAAATCAGAAATCCCAAATCTGTATGTTTTTCCCGGATTCATCGCTTCCGACGGCGAAGGTCTGACGACGACGCTCGGACGCGGAGGTTCGGATTACACCGGAGCGATCCTCGCCGCGGCGCTTGATGCGGATGTGCTTGAGATCTGGACCGACGTTTCGGGAATGATGACCGCCGACCCGCGGATCGTCAAAAACATCCGCAAGATCTCCCACATCACCTATCGCGAGGCGATGGAACTATCCCACTTCGGCGCCAAGGTTATCTATCCGCCGACCATCCAGCCGGTGTTGCAAAAGAACATTCCGGTGTTCATCAAAAACACGTTTGCGCCCGACGATTACGGGACGTTGATCGAATCCGTAGTTGACGACGAATCGGAAATAATCCGCGGAATTTCGAGCATCGACAAGATCTCCGTGCTCAATCTCGAGGGCAGCGGAATGGTCGGGATTCCGGGGTTTTCGAAACGGCTTTTCGACGCGCTTTCAAGATCCCAGATAAATGTCATCCTGATCACGCAAAGTTCGTCGGAGCATTCGATCTGCGTCGCGATCGAGGACAAATTCGGAGCGCTCGCAAAATCGACGGTTGACAGGGAATTCGAGTACGAGATCGCGGTCGGCAAGATCGATCCGCTGCGCGTCGAGAACGGTTTCTCGATCCTCGCGCTGGTCGGCGACAATATGAAGGCGCACACCGGTATCTCGGGCAAAATGTTTTCGGCGCTCGGGCACAACGGCATCAACATCCACGCCATCGCGCAGGGTTCGTCGGAGCGCAACATTTCAGCGATCATCCGCTCGGACGATGTCAAAAAGGCCGTCAACACGCTTCACGAAGAGTTTTTCTCGGACGGCAAGAAGCAGGTCAACCTGTTCATCGCCGGCGTCGGGACGGTCGGCAAGCGCTTGTTGGCGCAGTTCGCGCAGCAAACGGACTATCTCAGCGAGATCCTTAACTTGAACGTGCGGATCGTCGGTCTCGCGAACAGCAAGAGGTTCGCCTTTGCCGAGGAGGGCGTTTCGGCCGGCGACCTGGCTTCGGGAACAGCGTACGATTCGACTTCGTCGGAACTGGCCGACCTGATAACCGACAACAATCTCCGGAATTCGATCTTTGTCGATGTTACGGCGAACTCCGCGATCATCGCCAATTATCCGAAGCTGCTTGAAAAGTCGGTCGCGGTGATCGCCTGCAACAAGGTCGCGGCGTCGGGCGAATTCGCCAACTACAAGCGATTGAACGACCTCGCGCGCGAATACGACACGCCGTTTCTCTTTGAAACGAACGTCGGCGCGGGATTGCCGATCATCAACACGCTCAACGATTTGAGGCGCAGCGGTGATCAGATCAACCGCATCGAAGCCGTTCTGTCAGGCACACTCAATTTCGTCTTCAACAACTACGACGGCACCAGCTCGTTCGCGTCGGTCGTGCGTCAGGCGCAGGACGAAGGCTATACCGAACCCGATCCGCGGCTCGACCTGAGCGGGACGGACGTGGCGCGAAAGATCCTCATCCTCGCGCGCGAGGCGGGGTATGATCTCGAGATGAGCGACATCGAAAACGCAGGATTCCTGCCGGAATCCTGCACCAAGGGAAGCGTCGACGATTTCTACAAGGCGATGGCGGACGAGGAGTCTTATTTTCTCGATCTTCTCGAATCGGCGCGCGAGGAGGGACTGAAGCTCAAATATATTGCGAAATTCGACGACGGGAAGGCGTCGGTCGGACTTGAACGGATCGGCCCGGAACATAATTTCGCCAATCTTTCGGGAAAGGACAATGCCGTTCTTTTTTACACGAACCGCTACGCAGATCTGCCGCTCGTCGTCAAAGGCGCCGGCGCCGGCGCGGATGTCACCGCGGCGGGAGTTTTTGCAGATGTAATCAGGGCGGCGCGGCGATAAGGAATCGATCAAATGCAGTGGGGCCGGTCAAATTGAGCAGGCGGTTTTGCGTTGTTTCGCGCTGCGGTTAAACCAAAATGCCGATCGCGAAGCCTCCACACAACCAGTCGCGGAGCGACGGCAAAGTTTAGCCGTGGTGCGTAAGCCCACGGAAAAGAGCCCGAAAGGGGCTGGAGTCGCGCGAGCGACGACACATCGCATTTGGGAATGGGGACTTTCGTTTTGGGTTTCGGCACGCAAGCGGCGGGAGCTCTGCGTTTTCAAGTTACGCCCGATTTTTGGGCTCAATCACGTAACGCAACGGGACGAGGTTTGGTCACAACCAATCCAAAATCCAAACTCCAAAATCGATTGTGTCGTCGCTCGCGCGACTCCGGCTCCTGTGTTCGTCCTGTTCCGTGGGCTTACGCCGCACGGCTAATGTATGCCGTCGCTCCGCGACTGGTTGACTCTAAAAACTTACATATCGAGCGTAACCGGATCGATCGTCGGGAAAGTCTTGCTGTCGAACGCAAGCTGCGTCGTTTTCAACAGAGTCTATTTGGTTGGCGATATGGGTTACCAAATTGTCGGTGCATATGCCGATGAGGCAGATGAACAAGCCGTAATTGCAGTTTTAGATTCTTTTACGCCACGTCAAACCGAGTGTCAAACTGCGATCTTGCACAGCTTAAATTCGACGAAGATCTCATGCCTTGATCTTCACTGCGATCCTTAGGCCGCTATCTTTTCAGCCTGTATGTCGATTGCCTGAATCGCGGTCTGGATGGAATCGACTTGCGGTTCGTCGAAAAAGACCTCACCGCATTGTTGGCACACAAGCGCCGGAACCTTATCGAATACAAGGTGATACCCCTTTCGGTCAATGTGAAACGGTGCCTCGCCCGGCACCATTTTGCCTTTACAGTGCATGCATTTCATGTCGTTCATAACCTAGTTCTAAAATCTTCGGACCGATCTTCAACGGTACATCAAACAAACGACGAGTCTCTTCAGTGGCCCAGCGCATCGACCAATTCATCGATCTCATCCTTCGTCACGCAGAACGGCGGCAACAATCGCAAAACGTTAGGATTGCTCGAAGTTCCCGTAATTATTCTGTTTTCCAACAACTTAGCGTGAATCGGCTTGGCATTTTCGGCGAATTCGATGCCGATCAGGCCGCCTTTTCCGTGGACCGCGACGACTTGTTCGATCTCTTTGAGGCGCCTGCGAAGATGATCTTCCACGGTGACGATATTCTTGCGCATCCCGTCAGCCTCGATCGCTTCGATCGTTGCCGTGACCGCGGCCATTGCCAGCATTCCGCCGCCGAAGGTCGTTCCGAGGTCGTTTGTTTTGACGGCGCCCGAAATTCGCTCGTTGACGATACACGCACCGACCGGCACGCCGCTGCCGAGCGATTTGGCGAGCGTGATGATATCGGGCTCGACGCCGTCTGCCAGCGGGCTGCCGCCGAAGAACCAGTTTCCGGTACGGCCGATCCCGGTTTGAACCTCGTCAAAGATCAGGACGATCCCGAGTTTGTCGCAGAGTCCGCGAAGTTCGCGGAAAAACGCCGGGGGCGCTTCGGTGACGCCCGCCATCGACTGGATCGGTTCGAGCATTATTGCCGCCGTTTCGCGGTCCGCGACCGACCGCACCGACTCGATGTCGCCGAAGGACGCCTCAATGTGACCGGGAACGTTCGGCTTTCCGAGATTCCGGTAATTTCCCAAAAATGTCGCCGAGATCGCGTCGGCCGTTCGCCCGTGGAAACCGCCTGAAAAGGTGATAACTTTTTCGCGTCCGGTCGCGAAGCGCGCCATTCGCATCGCATTCTCGTTCGCTTCCGTCCCCGAATTGCAGAAAAACGCCTTCGTCAAAGACCCGGGAGCGACCGAAACCAGTCTTTCGGCGGCGACGGCGCGCGTTTCCGAATAGACCAGATTCGAATAGAACAAGACCTTCTCGGCCTGTGCCTGAAGCGCCGCGACGACCGCCGGATGCGAGTGCCCGGTGGCGCAGACCGCGTGGCCGCCGTAAAGATCGAGGAACTTTTCGCCCTCGCTGGTCCAGATCCAGGCGCCGCGCCCACGCTCGACGGCGATGTTCATCTTGGCGTAGGTCTCAACCTGAAACCGGTCCTCGGCTTCCTTTATCTGTTCAAAGTTCATTGTTGTTTTATCCGCGGCCGTTGACGAAGCTGAGCGCATCGTTGTGATTGATCACCGCGTCCGCGTTGGCCGAAAGCGCCGTTTGGAACTTGCTGTTGAACCCTTCGTCGGCGTCTTCAAAGTTCAGCAGCGCCTTTGCTTCGTGAAAGAGCCCGAGCGCGTCCGACTCCGTCGCGGGACGGCGGATCGAAATTGCCTCGTCGAGCAATGCGATAAGTGCCGAGATCTTGCGCAGCCAGGCGAAATGCTCGTCGTCGATCACGAGCTGAAAATAGTGATTGACGCTCGTGATGCGCCCGTGTTTCGCTTCGAAGTCCAGCTTCGCGGCGTCGAGCATTGTTTTATGAAGGCGCAGCATCGCTTTGCTCAGATCCTTCAGGTCGGCGCGCGTCTTGTCGGTTAAACGGTCGTGTCCGTTTTCTTTTTCCATAGAGGTTATTTTAGTTAGGGAAAGGCGGAAAGTTAAACGCGAATTACGCATTGGAAAGTTGTTTGCCCGCGATATACGCGAAAAACGCTAAAGATGTTATTGTTTCGGCCAGTTTTCGTGTATTTTGCGTGTTTCGCGGGCAAACAACTTTCCGTTGCGCAATCTTGGTTAAACGCGGCGATCGAGAAATCGCTTCGGATCGTCGAAGATCGACCGCGCAAGCCGCGTCAGCGTATCGCGGTCGCGCTCAAAGTCCGCGATCTCTGCATCGCTGAGCCTTACCTTGATCGTGAACATCGCGACGGTTCCGCAAAGCACTTCAAGAAAGCACTCGCCGTTGTCTTCACGCCAGGCGTCGAAAAAGTAATGCTCGGAGGCAAGAGTTTCCATTTCAGGGATTTGTACCGATCAGTCTGAGGCCGGTCGTCTCTTCGAGGCCGAACATCAGGTTCATATTTTGGACCGCCTGACCGGCCGCGCCTTTGACGAGATTGTCGATCGCCGAAAAAACGGCGATCTGTCTGCCGTGCGCGTTCACCGCGATGTCGCAGAAGTTGGTCGTCTTCACCCAATTTATGTCCGGCGAACCGTCGACGAGCCGGATGAACGGATTGACGGGGGCGATTGGGGATTTCGCATCGGTGATTTCGGATTTTGGATGAAAATAGTCCGAAAGGATCTTCTTCAGTTCGACGGTTGAAATTTCGTACCTTGTTTCCGCGTAACACGAGGCGAAGATGCCGCGGGCGACGGGGAGGCTGTGCGTCATAAAGATGAAATCGTTTTCGAACGTGCCGATCGCGCGCAGATGTTGTTCGATCTCGGGAACGTGCTGATGCTTGAACGGCTTGTAGGCGTAAAACGACGTCATACGCTGCGGATGGTGCGTGTTTGCGGCCGGTTTCGCACCCGAACCGGACGAACCCGTCTTGGCGTCGACAATGATCCGCCCGACGGGAATTCCCGCGTTGATGAGCGGCGCCAGTGCGAGCAGCGTCGCCGTCGCGAAACATCCCGGATTGGCGATGTATTGAGCATTGCGAATCGCTTCGCGGTTCGTTTCCGTGAGCCCGTAAACGAATTCTGCCTGAAGTTCGTCGGCCGTGTGTTCGAGTTTGTAAAACTCCCGAAAAACGTTCTTGTCGTCGATCCGAAAGTCTCCTGAAAGATCGATCGCTTTGACGGTTTTGGCTAATTGCGGGACGATCGTCAGCGCCTGACCGTGCGGCAGTGCGAAGAACGCGACGTCGCAGTCGAGCGTCGAAAGATCTTCCGGTGCGCCTTCAAACGCGAGGTCACACAATCCCGCAAGATTCTTGTGGACGGCCGCGACCGGCTTCCCCTTGTGCTCATTGGCTGTTACAAGGACGATTTCCGCGTTTGGATGGGCGAGGAGGATACGCAGCAACTCGCTGCCGCCATAACCTGAGCCTCCGAAGATCGCAACTCGTATCATTTTCATCTATTTGTCTGCAAACTCGATCAGATCCCAAAGATTGCCATAAAGATCCGCAAATACCGCGACCGTTCCGTATTCCTCGATCTTTTTCGGCCGGATAAACTCGACGCCGCGGCTTTGGTAAAGCTCGTAGTCGCGGTCAAAATCGTCGGTTTCAAGAAACAGAAAAACCCGTCCGCCGGTTTGATTGCCGACGCGGCTTGTCTGTTCGTCGCCGACCGCCTTTGCCAACAGCAACCGGCAAGCGGAGTCTTTCGGGCCGACCAAAACCCAGCGTTTGGTATCGCTCTGCGGCGTGTCGTCGATCAGATCGAACCCCAGTTTCTCCGTGTAAAAACGGATCGCTTCATCGTAGTCGGCAACGACGAGCGCAATATGCACGATCGATTGTTTCATTCCGCAGTTCCAATTTAGTCGAAACTGTCGGGATTGTTAAGAGCGACAAGGTCAGGCTCGATAAAAGTCCGTCTCGCGTCGGCGGAAAAGAGCCGTTCGCGGCTGTAAAACCTGAATGGAAAATCTTTGTCGAATTCCTTTGTAACCCCGCGACAGGTCTCGAAAAAGGTCAGATCCGGATTTTGGCGCCGAAAATTGTCGACCGCCCGCACCCAAAAAACGGTCAGCGTTTCGTTGTACGGCGACTCTTTGTCGTCCGGCACGTTGAACGCTTTGAGCAATGCGAGGATTCCCGCCCGCATCTTGTTTACCGCATCCGGAAACTCGAGGTCGAAGACATAACGGCAAGCGACGATCAGGTGTTCCTCATGATGCCAGTCGCTTCTCGGAATCGAACCGCATTCGAAAGTCCTTATCATTTCGTCGATCTCGCGTTCGTCCTTGTATTTCATATTCAATGCTCCGTGCAACAAAAAATGGACCGGGCAAAAATTGCCGGGTCCAAGATTCTTGACGAATCAAGATTATCAAAGGCTGCGCCGTTTCGGCAACTCATGCCGGGCACGCGACAACGATCTGCTTCGGCGACCGCCCGGTAAAAGGAGATTCATCGAAGTCACCGTATTTGGCTTCGATACGGAAACCGTTGGCGGCAAAGATCGCTTCGAACTCCTGCGGAAAAAACTGGCGCATCTGAAACGAGAGGGTTTGCTCGTCCTTCATATATTGGTTCTTGTAGTGCCAGTCGATATGGTTGATCTGCGTTGCCGCATCATAGCGGATGTTCTTGGTTACGACGATCCATCCGTCGTCGGTCCGATATTCGCCGATGAACTGCCTTTTGTCGGACGGACGGCAAAGCAAAGGCAGCGACGGGTTGAAGACCTCGACGATGAGGCGGCCGAAAGGGAACAGGTGGGCGCGTACCGAATCGAAACACGACCGGAGATCGTCAGACGTCAGCAGATGCTGCAGGGAATTGCCGGCGGCAAAGATAAGTTTGAACTTCTGGTCGATGGCGAAATTGCGCATGTCGCCGATATGAAGATCGGTCGAAACGCCCTCGGCATCGGCCTTTCGTTCCGCTGCTTCGAGCATTTCTTCCGAAAGGTCAAGCCCGGAAATATTCTGGAGATTGTTCGACAGCGCGACCAGATAGTTGCCCGAACCGCAACCGAGTTCAAGCACCGGTTCGCCATAACGGTCGATCTGACGCTGGTAAAAATTGATCTGCGCCTCGCCGGCCTTGTCGTTGTGGACCAGGTCGTAGAGCCAGTTGTTTTCGTAAAGATCCACTTTTAGATTTTGGATTGGTGATTTCGGATTTTGGATTGGTGGTTTTCGATCACTAGCGTTGCGTTAAAAGTCGAATAGTGTCAACTGTTTACAGTCTTGCTCTTTGAAATTATGTAAATAAGATCTCTGAAACAGTGTGTTTATCGGGGTTTTGTCAAAAATGTTGATGCTCAAAATCTGTAGAATT
>JBGSWK010000037.1:0-62500 GCA_041752475.1 Pyrinomonadaceae bacterium
ATAGCGTAGCGAGAATCGCTACGTGTGGATCGGAATTCGTCTTCGGTCTCCGAAGGAGACGAACATAAATCGATGATAGTTGTTCATTTACAGCGACGAAGACGGGAGCGCGACGTCACGTAGGATTCGCTTCGCTTCATACTACGCTATGTTTCTTTGTCTCCTTCGGAGACTCAATTCGGTGACTTTTAAGACGGCCTCCTCGGCCTTTCCGGGAGCCTCTACTGTCCACACGGCTGCGCCGCCAATCGCCGATGTGCCGCATAGCCGCAGGATCCGATTGAGCGAGTCGTCGGCTCCGCCGTCCTCTTCAATCAACCCCAGCGGGTCGGTGAACTTGTCGGGTGAATTGAGAACGTAAGTCGCAGAACCGAAAGTTGACGGCGATTTGGGCGCTGATCTGTTTGCGTCAGCGTGACGGGACGGCCATCTTGCCCATTTCGAAATCGCGCTGCGGGACCGGTGTTCCTTGGATCGCGATATTGCCCATCAATGGCTCATGCCGCGCGGGTTCGATGCGTCTATTTGTATCCGAACTGATCGCGATCGCGCCGACTTCGGGCGAGTTGGCGGATGACCTGAACATTGAGACGAGTCCGACGGCGCTGAAGAAACTGACGATCAGCGAGACGAACGCGGTCGCAATGACCTTCGAACGGTTTTTGACCCGCGCCCAACCGACCGGACAGTCTTTGGTGATCACCGTGCCGTCGGCGCGGCGGTAAAACCGGACGCAGAGACGGCCTTCCATTGTCGCGAGCATCGACTCGGCGTCTTCACGCGTCATTCCCGAGAGATTGTAGACGTTCAGTTCGCACGCGCCGCAAAAACGCTGGCGGTCGTTGCCGATCATTGAGTTCCAATCCTGCGAGCAGGGGCTCGCGACCTTCAAATTATCCAGCGGACTCGTAAACTTTTCCATTCGAACACTCCTCAGGCAGTCGCCTTTTGGTGTTAAGAACGTCCGGCGATCAGGTTCTTGCACGAAAAACCGCGAGTTGATCCGAAATTGCGCAAGTGGAAGATTTTCCCGCTAAAAAGCGCGAAAATGGATCTCCAAAAAGTTGAGGCTTTTCGCGTCTTTTCGCGTGTTTAGCGGGTAAAGGTTCCTTTCTCTCAATGTGGGTGATCCGTAAACGCGAGTTTCGGTTTCCCGCAAAGACCTGCCCGACGCGCTCGGTGCGGCGGCTCCGGAAAAGCGAATCTCAAACTAGAGTTTTGTCCTTCGAAATGCTTCAATAAAGGCGGTCAGAGATTTTGATTCCGGCAGCGATCGATCGCTCGGGCGGACTTCCGGCGTGGCCGTCTAGACATAAATTGCACGCTTGTTTGATATGGCACGCAGAAGATTTCGCAACAGTCAGCGTTTTGAATCGCCCGCCGAGCGATCGTTTCAGGAGTACATTCTCAACACTCCGGCGCCGATCACGACGCGTTCCGAACTGCTCAGGCTGATCCGCGGCGGCGAAGATACATACCTCGAACTCAAAGTTAAACTTTCAAATCCCGAACGCATCGCGCAGGGCATTGTCGCGCTCGCGAACACCGACGGCGGAACCGTCATCTTCGGCGTCAGCGACCAGCTTCGGGTCGAGGGCGTGAGCAATCCGGAAGGCGTCCAGGAAGAGCTTGTGCGCATTTGCCGCGAAGACATCGTCCCGCCGGTGATTCCTTTGATCGACGTCATTTCATTCGATAACGGTCGCCGCGTGATCGCGCTCGACATCGACGGCAAACGCCGGCCGTATCGCACGCGGGACGGCCGATTTTACATACGGATCGGCGCCGAAAAACGCGAGATCGGCCGCGACGAACTGTCAGGGTGGCTCGACGAACTTCGGCCTCTCGGGTACGAGAATATTCCGGTTCCGGGATTTCCGGAGTCCGATTTCGACGACGCGCTGCTATGGAGTTTCGCCGACGCCTTTGAGGTCGATCCGATCGGGCGAAACCAGTATCAGACCGGCGAGTTTCTCAGAAAGGATCTGCTGATGGCGATCGGCGCCGAGGACTTTACGCCGACGGTCGCCGGTGTTTTGCTGTTCGGAAAGAACGAGCGTGTCGCGGCGGCGATTCCGCGCTCGCGCGTTAGGATCGAACGGATAACCGGCGCGAACGGCGACCGGCAAACGGTCGAAGAGTTGGAGGTCGGCGGCAATCTGGCGCATATATACGAGGAAGTGATGCGATTCGCGGGCCGTTACTGCGATCTCGAGAAAGGAAAGCCGAAAAAGTCACCGGTGGCCGGAGCGCCGGTCGAAGCGCGCCGGAGCTATCACCATTTTTCGATCGTCGAAGGCGTGATCAACGCGCTCGTCCACCGCGATCTTGCGATCCGGGACGTGGCGACGCGCGTTTCGATCTTCGACGATGCGGTCGAGATCGCGAATCCACGTCGGACGAACGGTTTTGTCCCGCCGGCCTCGCGCGCGATCCGCTACGGCATCACGCAGCGGCTGAATCCGCAGATCGCCGCGATCTTTACGATGCGTGAATACGGCACGCAAGCTCCGCGCGGCGGCCTGCCGATGATTCTCAGGGATTCGTTCAAGTTTTCCGGAAAGCGCGTCGAGCTGACGACCTCGAACGACGAATTCAAGCTCAAGATCTATGGGGTCTGAGAAAATGGACAATGGACAATGGACAGTGGTCGGTGGACAGTGGTCGGTGGTCAGTGGTCAGTGGACAGAGGACAGTGGACAGTGGTCGGTGGACAGTGGCCGGTGGACAATGGTCGGTGGTCGGTGGTCGGTGGACAGTGGTCGGTGGTCGGTGGTCGGTGGTCAGTGGTCGGTGGTCAGTGGTCGGTGGAAAGTGGTCGGTGGTCAGTGGTCGGTGGTCAGTGGTCGGTGGAAAGTGGTCGGTGGTCAGTGGTCGGTGGTCAGTGGTCAGTGGTCGGTGGACAGTGGTCGGTGGTCAGTGGACAGAGGACAGTGGACAGTGGTCGGTGGACAGTGGCCGGTGGACAATGGTCGGTGGAGATTGATTAGCGAACTTGCGTGCCCTATGAATTATGATAATTTGCCACTGTCCACTGTCCACTGTCCACTGTCCACTGTCCACTGTCCACTGTCCACTGCCCTCACTTTTTCTTCTCTTTCTCCGCGGTGAAGAATGGGCGGTGCTGGACGACTAGCTGCTTTTCCTCGTAAATTCCGTCACCGTTGAGGTCGACCTTTACTTCGAGCTTGTATTTCTTGCCGTCTTTCGGTTTGTCGGTCGCGTCGTAGGCGAGGCTGTACTGGTTTCGCAAAAGCGCGTTGATAGAACTGAGCACGGCCGGAACTTCGCTTTCGAAGGTCACGGGAAAATACGCCCCGCCCGATTCCTTGGCGAACGTGGTGAGATAGTTTTGCGCCATCTGAAACGTCAAGCGGCCCGGCGTGCCGTCGATGCCGTCCGTCGCCGGAAGGCGGTCTTCATAGAGCTTGAAAAACATATTTCCGGTTCCGACGATGTAGATCGGAATACCGGAAGCCTGTACCACTTTGCGCGCTTCGTCGTAGTTGATTCGGCTGAACGTGTTGATTCCGGAGGCGACGAGAAGAATTGCCCGACGCTTTGATTTGACGCTCACCATTCCGCCGTATTCCTGATATTTTTCCTTTGAATTTTCGAGGACGACGGTGTCGCCCTTGCCGCCGACAAGCGCGAACTTGATCGAATCGAAAAGGTTGTTCTCGCGGAAGGCCGGCGTGTTGCGAAGCAGAAGATCGACGGTCTGACTCAAGCGGTTGGGATCGTTCGTAAAATCGGTCAAAGGCGTCGGTCTCAGGTCAAACGCGATTACCGACGCATAATCGTCCGGCGCTTTGATGAATTTCGACAGAAAGTACGCGACGGGACGGACGACTTCGAGTTTTCCGGCCTCGTAACCGCGGTTTGCGGCGTATCCGATCGCCTCGGACCATTTGCTGTATTCGACGACGAGCGTGATCGTGATCGGCGAATCAGGTGTCGCAAACTGCGAAATGTCCTGTTTCACGCCGTTTTCGAAAATTGCGAAGTTTTCCCGTTTCAAACCGGTAACGATCTGTCCGGACTTCTTGTCGTAAACGACGGCATCGACATTGACGATATTCGTCTTGATCGTCAGAACCTCGTCGTCGGTCACGGCATTCTTCGATTCCTCGCGAAGGCGGCGTTCTTCTTCTTCTTTCTTCAGTTCTTCTTCGGTCTTGGGGGTCGGTCGCTGGTTTTTCTTTTGATCCTTCGGATCGACCTTCTGCACTTTCGACTGCGCATATACGCCCCCAAACAGACCGACGACGACCGCCAACGACAATAAAGTCCGGAATAAGATAGTAATTTTCATTGTTCAACGCCTTCCGTTCCGATTTCCAGGTTAGATACCGATTCTGGTCGTTTAGTTGGTTTTTATCAAGGACAATGGAACGATGGCATCGCCCGGGGTACGAGCAAAGCGTCCCCCGGGCGAATTGACTCGCGTTTTGCCGACGATCAATTGAGTTCGATCTCGATCGTCACATCGTATGCGCCGGAGTTGTCGGTCAGATCGCCCTCGTTAATTCCCAGGAAGAGCGATCCGTCGCGCTGGGCGACAAACTCACGGTTCGCGCCGATGAACAGAAAATCGTCGTTGTCGTCGCCGATGACCGCGATCAGACCGCCGGTCGGTGAGCCCGGAATAAGCTTGTCCTTGTCGGGAAGCGAACCGATCCCGCCTGGATTCGCAAAACGCCCGCCGCCGAGATTGATCTGGCCCTTTGCAGTAATACGGATTCTCTGGCCTTTCTTGACGACCCACTGCGAGTTCGTCCAGCCGTTGGCGGTGTTGTCGGCGAGCACTTTGACGTTCAGGACGACCGGCTTGGCCTTTGGCAACGTGTTCACCGGCGTGCTCTGTGGCGTGCTCTGCGGCGTCGGTGTCGGGACCGGCGACAGGACCGGCGTTGGGGTCGGAGTCGGTCTAACAGTCGTGTTGTCCGAGATTATCACCGATTTCGACGGTGTCGGGGTCGGGTTCGTGCGCGTCGGAAGCTGCGTCTTGAGCGTTGAGATCCCGGTCGTGCCGTCAAACTCGATCGACTCGACCTCATCCGCGAAAAAGACCATTTGCCGCTGCCTGGAACCTTCGCCGATCTGAACGGTGAATCGCCCGTCACCGAAACTGACGATCCGTCCCTTGATGATGCTGCCGTCCTTGAGCCGGATCGTATCGCCGAAACTGAGGAGCGCGATCGAAAGGATGAGCCCGAAGGTCGCCGTAATTTTGAATAAGCGGGATCGTAAAATCATAGTTCCTCCAGCGGAATGTAGGGTTGTCGTCCGGTCGCCGCGGTCCGCGGCAGAACGAGAAGCGCGGCTGAAGCAACCTTGGGGAGATCCGACTATCCACGGTCAAAAGATGAACGTTCGTCGGAACGGGTTGCAATAAAAATGCGGCGCGAACTTGTTGAAAATTATACACAAATCGTCCGGGGTTGTGAATCAGGTCGGTTCCATCAGATTGTTGAAAATAAAATTCTTTCGGTCGCGCCGACATTTTCCGGAGCGGCGGCGAGACTCGTGCCGTCGCGCTTTTGATGCCCGGCAAACTGGGTTAGAATAACTTTAGTTTTGTGTTTCTAAAATTTATTGTTATAAGGGGATTTTTTTTATGAGCGCAATGGAAGACGGCCACAGTTTTTTGGCCAGCGTCGACCGCTATTATGATAAGGCGGCGGCACTTACCGGACATGCCCAAGGACTTCTGAAACAGATCAAGATCTGCAACAGCGTTTACTCTTTTCAGTTTCCCGTCAGGCGCGGCGACAGCTACGAGGTGATTACCGCTTGGCGCGCCGAGCATAGTCATCATAAATTGCCCGTCAAGGGCGGTATCCGATATTCGGAGGAAGCGAATCAGGACGAGGTCATCGCGCTCGCAACGCTGATGACCTATAAATGCGCGATCGTCGATGTTCCGTTCGGCGGCGCGAAAGGCGCGGTCAAGATCAATCCGCGAAACTACACGGTTGACGAATTGCAAAGCATCACGCGGCGCTACACCGCCGAACTGATCAAGAAGAACTTCATCGGACCGGCGGTCGATGTGCCGGCGCCCGACTACGGAACCGGACCGCGCGAAATGGCGTGGATCGCGGACACCTATCTGGCGTTTCACGGCGAACAGATCGACGCGCTCGGATGCGTTACCGGAAAATCGGTTTCGCAGGGCGGCATCCGCGGACGCACGGAGGCGACCGGCCTCGGCGTTTTTTACGGTTTGAAAGAAGCGTGCGACCAGGATGAGGATATGAAGGCGATCGGGCTTGAGAAGGGCATCGCCGGCAAAACCGTCGTCGTCCAGGGACTCGGGAACGTGGGCTATCACGCGGCGAAGTTTTTCCGCGAAGCGGACGCGAAGATCATTGCTCTCGCCGAATACGAAGGCGCGATCTACAACGCCGACGGACTCGATCTCGAAGCGGTCGTCGCCTTCCGCAAGGAAAACGGGTCGATGATGAATTTCCCCGGCGCGACGAATCTCGCATCGCGCGAGGAAGCGCTCGAATTGGTATGCGACATTCTCATCCCGGCGGCGCTCGAGAATCAGATCACTGCCGAAAATGCTCCGCGGGTGAAAGCGAAGATCATCGGCGAGGCGGCCAACGGTCCGATCACGGCCGACGCCGAAGCGATCCTCGACGCAAAGGGGATTATGGTTGTCCCCGACGTTTACATCAACGCCGGCGGTGTGACGGTCTCGTACTTTGAGTGGCTCAAAAACCTTTCCCACGTTCGCTTCGGACGAATGGGCAAGCGTTTCGAACAGGGCGCTTACGACAAGATCCTGAACATCGTCGAACGCGAAACGGGTCGGACGCTGACGGCTGACGAGAGGCGCGTCGTGGCGCGCGGCGCCGACGAACAGGATCTCGTTTATTCGGGACTCGAAGAAACGATGATCACCGCGTATCATCAGATCCGCGAGATCCAGAAGAAGAATCCAAAGGTGGAAAATCTTCGAACGGCGGCGTTCATCAACGCCATCGACAAGGTTGCGTCCTGCTATATGGAACTCGGGATCTTTCCGTGATCCGATTTTGGATTGCGGATTTTGGATTTTGGATTGGGGCTCGAAGAAATTCGAGCCCCAATCCATTTGGGATTTGGGATTTGGGATTGGTGATTTGGGAGGTTTGAAAACCCCCGCAAATTCTCGCCCTGAATCAGGCAAGCGACTCTGATTTACTTGAATTTATTGCGGCTTGCCGCCCGGATTTGCGGAAAAGCTAGGCTTTTCCGAAAGTCTCTTCAATGATTCCGAGCGGCTCCGCCGCCTTTTGGCCGTTCGCGGCACAGCCGCTAAAGTCTGGGGGCGATTCACGGGAAAGCCAAGCTTTTCCGCACATCCGGGCGGCAAGCCGCAACGAATCCCAAATCCCCAATCCCAAATATCCCAAATCGCAAATCCCAAATTCCAAATCCCAAATCCGAAATTCCAAATCCGAAATTCCAAATCCCGATTTCCCGACTATTTTTGAACGAACGCAACGATGCGCAGCGGCGCACCGCTTCCGCCTTTTATCTTCATCGGCAACGCGACGATCTGAAATCCTTTGACCGGGAGCTTCTCAAGATTTGCGACATTCTCAAACGCCGGCACGTTCTCCGTCATCAGCGCGACGTGCGTTTCGAACTTCGTCGAGACGCCGACGTCGATGCTCGCCGTATCGATCCCGACCGCCGCGATCTTCCGGTTCATCACAAGCCATTTCGCGGCTTCGGGGCCGAGCGACGGAAAGTGCTTGACTTCGCCCTCAAGGCCCATATACCTCGAGCGATCGCCCCAGAATCTCCCGTAACCCGTCTGTATCAGAACGATCGCACCCTCGGGAATTCGGCCGTTCTTTCTTTCCCATTCGGCGATATCGCCGGTTGATAACGCATAGTCGCGATCGGCCAACGCCTTTCCGGAAATATCGATCTTTATCGCCTTCCCGATCAGTCTGGAAAGCGGGATCTGTTCAACCGTCTGCGCACCTTCCGCAAAATGGATCGGCGAATCGAGATGGGTGCCGCCGTGTTCGGGGGTACTGAATTTGTAAGCTGAATAGTAGTAGCCGGCGTCGGTCGTGCCCTCGGCGACCGTCTCCTTCTTGAATCCGTCGGCCGTCGTCCAATAGATCGTATCGGACGAAAACTCGTATGACAGATCGATCCATTCGCCGTTTGGAAAATCTTTTTTCGATGCGAAACCGAACACTAGAACAGCGATGGCTACCAAGAGCAAGAGTTGTGTTTTCATAGGTTTGAACATTTTGATGGATCAATTCGAAAACCCGGGACCGCGCAGCGCTTGTCCGGGCATTGAACCGGTCAGTTTCGTCCCGTCAAAAACGACCTCGCCGTTGACGATCACGGTCTGAAACCCCTCGGCGTACTGATGCGGATTCTCGAATGTCGCCTTGTCCGTGACCGTGTTCTCGTCGAAGATCACGATGTCGGCGACGAAACCCTCGCGAATCAGGCCGCGATCGCGCAGATTGAACGTTTGCGCCGGTAGCGAAGTCATCTTCCTGATCGCATCCTCGAGTGTGATGATCTTCAACTCGCGGACGTATCTCCCGAGTACGCGGGCGTTGTTGCCGTATCCGCGCGGATGCGGAACGCCGGTCCCGAACTGGCGCACGCCGCTGTCCGAGGCAATCATCGTAAACGGCTGGCGCATGATGTTTTGGACATCATCCTCGCTCATCACCCGGTAAACCATCTGTGCGCCGCCCTTTTCGTACATCTCCAGAATCTGGTCGATCTGCGCGTCGAGTTTCGTCTTGCCCCGTACCAGTTTTGTTATTTCGACGATGTTCTTGCCGTTGAATTCCGGATTGGCGCGATAACTGGCGACATACGCGAAACTGTAATCCTTGAATTTCTTCTTCTTGAGTTCGTCCTTCATCTCCTGAACGGCTTTCTTGCGCAGTTCCGGATCCGCAAGACGCTTGCGTCCTTCGTCGCGTCCGCCGGCGATCGCCCAACTCGGAATGCGCGCGTCGAGCGAAGTCGACGACGCGGTGTATGCGTATTGGTCGACGGTCACCGTCAGTCCGCGTTTGCGAGCCGCCTCGACCAGGCCGATCGTCGTTGGCGTCTGTCCCCAAAGAGCCTTGCTGGAGATCTTGAAATGCGAGATATCGACCGGCATATTCGCCTGTTCGCCAATGTTTATTGCCTCTTCGATCGCCGCGACGACTTTTGTGCCCTCGTCGCGTATGTGCGAAGCGTAAATGCCGCCGAATTTGGCCGCCGACTTCGCGAGTCCGACCACTTCTTCCGTTTTTGCAAAAGTCCCGGGAACGTAGATCAGGCCGGTCGAGAGTCCAAGGGCGCCATCCTTCATCCCTTTTTCGACCATTTGGTTCATCGCAACTTGTTCGTCCGGCGTCGGGTCGCGGTTGTCGAGACCCATTACCTTGGCCCGAACCGAGCCATGTGCGATTAGCGTCGAAATATTGAGGGCCAGCGGTTTCGATCCGATCCGTCCGAGAAACTCCCCGATGTCGGTTGCTGATCCGCCGCAATTTCCGGTGACGAGCGTCGTCACGCCCATCCGGACGAAGTTCTCGGCCGTAGGATTCGAGAAAACGTCCTCGACGTGCGTGTGGACGTCTGTAAACCCCGGTGCGACGATCTTTCCACCGGCGTCGATCGTTGCGGCCGCGCCGGACGGATCGACTCGTCCGACGCCGACGATCTTCCCTCCGCGGATCGCGACCGAGCCGCGAAACCACGGGTTGCCCGTGCCATCGACTATCCGCGCGTTCGTGATGACAAGGTCGTAGCGTTCAGAGCTGCCGGCAAAGGCCAGGGTCCAGACGGTATTGCTGAAAATCAGCACGATCGATAGAAATATCCTCATAACACAACTAAAATGCCCAGAATCCGCCCGTTTGTCAAAGAACTTACGGCGGGGCGATGATCGGTTCGGGAGCGACGGAGAAGAACGGTATCAAGCGGAACTTCACGACTGACGGGCGCAATCCAAAATCCAAAATCCTGTGAATCCGTCTTTTAATTTGCCCGCAAGGGCGCGACGTACCGGTCCCAGAAGTCGGCGGCGGCCTTGCGGAATTCGGGCGGCGAGGAGTTGAACGCCGCGTCGAAGTTCTTTGCGCCGCGCTCGCGATAATCGGGAACCTCGACCGAGTTCGTGCCGCGGATGGCCAGTTTCTTTTCGCCGCTGTGCATCAAAAGCTTGTAGGGAATCGGCGATACATCGCAACCGCCGGCGATGTTGTAAACGAACATATTCTCGGCAACGCCGTCGCCGTCGATGTCGCGGACGTCGATCGGTGACGTCAGACCTTTGCCGTTGTCGCAATAATTTTCAGCGCTGTCCTGAATTTTCCAAAGAAGCCTCGTCGATCCGTCCCGTTCGGCGTAAAGATAACCGTAGATGAAATGGACCGAATCGTCCTGGCCGCGGACCTGTTTGCGTTCGGTGACGAGCAGCGTGTTCTCGCCGTTGGCGTCGGCCCATTTGGCGCCGTCCGTGATGCGGCCTTCATAGGCGAGATCGCGCGTGACCGCCGAGGCCGAAAAGTCGAGTGTTTTGAACGCAATCGGCGTGCTTTCCGCTGTCGCGCCCGACACCGGTCCGTCTTTCGTGCCTTCCGCTTCCGCCGAACGACCGGTTCGACTCTCTTCCGGTGAAGCCGACGAACCGTTCCGCCCGTCGGTCCGGCATCCGAGGCCGACCAGTACCAAAATTGCCAAAGCGATAGCCGCAGATCTCATAATTGTTCTCCCCGTCCGCGACGGACATCAATTATTCTATCTGCGGCTATTTTAACTCGCGGCCCGCAAAATTTCCGTCCGCCGGAAAATTAGCGGGGCGGATATATCAGATTAACCCCTCTGATTACTTCGAAAGACACGGCTTGCCGGCCGCGGCGTCGGCAAGTTTGCGCGCCTCTTCATTCGCGTTCTCGATCGGTTTGACGACGTCCGTGATGCACGACTTGTCGCCGTCGACCTTGGTAACTACCAAATACGAAGTCGTTTTCGTTTCGTCCTTTTTGTCGTTGGCGTTAAAGCGCACGATCATCGCCACCGGGACCGTTTTCCCGTCCTTCTTTTCGACACGCCATTCGACCTTTTCGCCGAGCATCGAAAATGCGCCCGAGACGTTTGCCTGGAAATTCAGCTCGGACTTGGTGCCCGAGGGCGAAATGACGTTGGCTCCCTGGCGGATGTCGTCCTCGTAAACCTCAAGCTTGTAGCCGCCGACGCCATCGCACATCTGGACGATCCAGCCTTCTTCCTCGCTTTTCGAGGTCGTTTTGCACTTTTCCGCCTTGATGTCGGTATAGACCGACTCGTATTTTTCGGATGCCGCCGGTTTCGCGTCGGTCGCGGCCGCCGGCGCGGAAGTCGATTTGTTTTCCGAGATTGCGGCGGCTGGCGTCGAATTGGCATTCACGGTGCCCTTTGAGTCGGTGTTCGCGGTCTTCGAGCAACCGGAAATTGCGATCGCCGCGCCGGCGACCGTGATCAGGAACATTTTGTTGAACTTTGTCATATTTGGGTCGTCTTTTGGTCTATTTTCCGAAACCGAACGCGTATCCGAAAGATATCACGAGGTTTCCGGTCTTGCTGTTGCCGTTGACGACGGTGTCCTTCTGGATCGAAACGAATCCGTAGGAGACGCGCGCGTCGAAGATGAAATAGTTCTTCTTGTGCGGTATCTCGATTCCGCCGCCGCCGGTCACGCCGAAGTTGTTTTTGTTCAGTTCGTCCTTGATATCGGTCTTCGCGTCGAACGGTATAGCCGGAAACGGCGTTCCGGCCGGAGGCAACAGGAGCGGAATGCGGCCGTCGCGGTCGAGATAGAGCGTGCTGCTGCCTTCAGTCACCGTTTCGGCCTTGAGCAAAACTCCGTAATAGATCCCGCCATTCACGTAAAGCCTGGGCTTTGTCTTCGGACCGAACTTGTATTTCGCCATCAAGGGAATTTCGAGATACGTCAGCTTCGCGGTGTTCTTGAAGTTGGCGAAATAGTAAGCTCCCGCGGGGAGGAGCGGAAGCCCCGGAATGGGCTGTGTCACGGGCTGGATGCCGTCGCGTTTGCCGCCCTGGCCGGCGTAATTGACTTCAAACTGGACCGAGGTTCGTTTGGCGACCCCGAATTCGAAGAACGCGCCGAAGTTCGGGGCGACCCGCGATTTGTAGTCACGGCTGAGTTCGTTCGTGTCGCTGCTGCTCAATTGCGGAATGCTGACGCCGCCTTTGAATCCGACATAGTTCTCCTTTTCGTCCTGCGCGAAGGCCGCCGCCGCAAACGCAAGAACGGCTATCAACGCAACGAAGAATTTGTTTTGATTGCGTAACATAAAAAATCAACCCTCCTTTGATGGTTTTTAATGCTGCTGTTCCGAGATTGTAATTCTTCAGCGACCGACTTCCAAATGCTCGCCGCGCCGGTAAACGATCTTGCCGCCGACGATGGTCGCCACCGCGGCGCCGTGAAAGTTCCGGCCGTCATACGGCGAATTCTTTGACTTCGAGCGCGATTCTGCATTGCGGTAGGTCCATTCGAGCGTCGGGTCGAGCAGGGTCACGTCGGCAAAAGATCCGACTTTCAGCGTGCCGCGTTCGCGTAGTCGAAAGACGCGCGCCGGGTTTGTCGAAAACAATTCGACGAGGCGCACGAGATCGATCAGCCCTTTGTGGACGAGTTCGTTGAATGCCAGCCCGACGGCGGTCTCGAGTCCGGTGATGCCGAACGGCGCGCGGTCGTATTCAAGCGCTTTTTCGTCGGCGTGATGCGGCGCGTGATCGGTCGCAATAGCATCGATCGTTCCGTCCTTTATCGCTTCAAGTATGGCCTCGACGTGTTCTTCGCTGCGCAGCGGCGGCGCCATTTTTGTGTTCGTGTCATAGCCTTCGACGGCTTTGTCGGTGAGCGTGAAATGATGCGGCGCGACCTCGCACGTCGCGTGAACGCCCTCAGCCTTCGCGCGGCGGACGATCTCGATCGCGCCCTTCGTCGAAATATGCGCGATATGTATGTGCGCTCCGGTTTCCTTCGCAAGATAGATGTCGCGGACGGCGTCGAGGTCTTCGGCGAGCGCCGGAATCCCCTTGAGCCCGAGCAGCAGGGAAACGCGGCCTTCGTGCATCACGCCGCCGGAAGACAGCGATTTGTCCTCGCAATGATCGACAACCGGAAGATCGAAGTCCTTGGCGTATTCCATCGCGCGGCGCATCATCCCGGCATTCGGAACCGGCCGGCCGTCGTCGGAGACGGCAACCGCGCCGGCGGCCTTCATCTCGCCCATCTCGGCGAGTTCCGAGCCGTTCGATTCCTTGGTGATCGCGCCCACGGGAAAAACGTTCGCGAGTCCGGCGCGTTCGGCCTGCTCGATCATATAACGCGTGATCGCAGCGTTGTCGTTGATCGGATTCGTGTTCGGCATCGGGCAGACGCTCGTGTATCCGCCGGCGACCGCTGCGGCGCATCCGGAAGCGATCGTTTCCTTATGCTCCTGACCGGGTTCGCGCAAATGCACGTGAAGGTCGATGAAGCCCGGCGCGACAACGAGCCCGCTGGCGTCGAAAACCTCCGCGTCCGCCGGAGCCGGTTCGCCGCGTCCGATCCAGTCCGCAACCCGCCCGTCCTCGATGAGGACGTCCATTCCGCTATTCTGATTTTCCGCCGGGTCAATGAGATGACCGTTTTTAATAAGAAGTTTCATTCAAGATTCAAAATTCAAGGTTCAAAATTCAAGAGTCGAAATTCAAGATTCGTATTCCAAATTCCAGATATTCCAATCGTAATTCCCAGATCGGCAATTGCAAATCGGGAACTTTGAAAAACCCTTGGGAACACGTTTAATCGAGTCGAGACGAGTCAGTACCATCTGCGGTAGCGGATGGTTGAAGATCGGCGGTTCTCAACATCTCGTCCGGAAGTGCCACGTCCAACCAACCGCTACCGCAGTTGGTGCTGACTTTGGCGCGCAAAACAGTCGTGCTCGAACGACTCCTGTCCGCCCATCCGGGCGACCCCAATCGCAAATCCGCAATCGCAGATCGGCAATTGGCGGCGCAGCCGCGCAGGCAGTATGGCCGAACCGGAAAGGCCGAGCCTTTCCGCACATCCGGGCGGCAAGCCGCGAGGAACACCGGCAAATCAGCGTCGTCTGCCGGGTACAGGGCAAATCTCCGCGGGAGTTTCAAACCTCCCAAATCCGCAATCCCAAATCAGCAATCCCAAATCAGCAATCCCAAATTCAAAAAATCAGCTTCCGCCCGTTGCCAAATACAAAACCGCCATCCGGACGGCGACGCCGTATTTTACCTGGTCGAGGATCAGCGAGCGCGAGCTGTCGGCAACGTCGGAGGCGATCTCGATGCCGCGGTTCATCGGGCCCGGATGCAGGACGATCGCGTCCTTTCTTGCGAGGTCGAGCCGTTCGTTCGTCAATCCGTAATGGATCGAATACTCGCGCAATGTCGGAAAATACGCCGAATCCTGGCGCTCGCGCTGGATGCGCAGGATCATCACGACATCGGCATCGCGGATCGCGTCCTCGATGTGCGGGCAAACCGTCAGGTCCTTTTCGACCAGATACTGAAAATCTCGCGGCACCAGCGTCTTCGGTCCGGCGACACGGACTCGCGCGCCGAGTTTCGTCAATAAATGAATGTTCGAGCGCGCGACGCGGCTGTGCAGTATGTCGCCGAGGATCGCTACCTCAAGCCCGTCGATCTTGCCTTTGTGCTCGCGGATCGTCATCGCGTCGAGGAGCGCCTGCGTCGGATGCTCGTTCGCGCCGTCGCCGGCGTTGACGATGGCTGCTTTCGAAACCTTGGCGAGCTGGTGCGGAACGCCCGCGCTGCCGTGGCGGACAACGATGCAGTCGGGCTGCATCGCATCCAGATTGAGCGCCGTATCGACCAGCGTTTCGCCCTTTGTGACGCTCGACGACGAGACGGAGATATTGACCGCGTCGGCCGAAAGCCGCTTCGCTGCAAGTTCGAACGACGTCCGCGTCCGCGTCGAATTTTCGAAGAACAGATTGATGACGGTCTTGCCGCGGAGCGTCGGGACCTTTTTTATCTCGCGCTGATTTATCTCGCGGAAGTTTTCGGCCGTATTCAAAATGCCGACTATCTCCGCGGCCGTCAGGTCGCGGATTCCGAGAAGGTCACGTCGTCGAAAAGGCTTTTCCATATTATGGATTTGGGATTTGGGATTTCGGCAGTAGAGACCAAAATGCCCATTCACAAATCAGAAATCACAAATATCACAAATCACATATCCAAAATAAAAAAGCAAGGCTTCCAAATTCCTTGCTTTCAAACAACTTACGCCGGTTTTTCGTAGATCCAAACCGCTTCTTCGTCGTCGAATTCTTTGAGCATCACCTTGATGATCTCGGTCCGTTTCGTCGGCACCGTCTTGCCGATGTAGTCGGCCTGGATCGGCAGTTCGCGGTGTTCCTTGCCGCGATCGATAAGAACCGCGAGCTGGACGCGGTTCGGACGCCCGAAGTCCATCAACTGATCCATCGCCGCGCGGATCGTGCGTCCGGTGTAAAGAACGTCGTCAACCAGAACGACGATCTTGCCCTCGATATCGTGATCGAGCTCGGTCCGGTTGACGACCGGATTCGCGCCGACGGTCGAGAGGTCGTCGCGGTAGAGCGTGATGTCGATGATCCCGAAATGCGGTTTCTCGCCCTCAAGTTCGGTGATCTTGTCGACAATCCTCTCGGCGAGCGGTACGCCGCGGCGGCGAATTCCGACGATATAGAGGTCCTTTGCGCCCTGATTGTCCTCGACGATCTCCGACGCCAGGCGCGACAGGGCGCGCGTCATACGCGAAGAATCCATGATCTTCGATTTTTCCAGTAGTCCGTATTCGTCTGCCATATCGCTAACGCGAATCGTATCATCGCAGAGAACGCAGTTTCAAGTATTGCCCCGACGGTTTTCATCCGCGCGGCCGAGAAAGCCGATGATCGCCTGCGCGGCCCGTTTCGAAGCGCCTTCGCTCCCGAGTTTCCGCGTCGCTTCGGCAAGTTTACGGCGAAACGCCGCATTTGTATCGGGTTCAAGCAAGCGCGCCAATTCCCGGGCAAGTCCTGACGGTGTGAAATCGTCCTGGATCATTTCCGCGGCGATCCGTTCTCCGGCGATCAGATTGATCAGTCCGAAGTGTTCGACGGAGATCAGCGGGCGAAACAATTTGTAGTTAAGCGGGGAAGTCTTGTAAACGATCGCCAGCGGCGTGCCGATGACGGCCGTTTCAAGCGTTGCCGTCCCGCTGGTAACCGCGGCCGCGTCCGACGCATTGAGCGCGTCGTGCGTCTCGCCCTTGACCACCGTCACGTTGACCGCGCCGCGCGCCGTGCCGCTTCGGACGAATGCTTCTGTTACCTCGTCGTCGCTGCGGCTCGCCGCGAGAACGATGACGAATTGCAGTTCCGGTCGTTTTGCCGACATTTCGGCGGCGGCCTGAAGCATCGGCGGAAGGATCCGTACGATCTCCTTGTGCCGGCTTCCGGGCAAAAGGGAAATGACCGGGCGGTCGGGATCGAGTCCGTGGCGTCCGCAGAATTCTTCCCGCGACGATTCGGCGGCAATTTCGTGAATGGTCGGGTTACCGACGTACTCCACCTTCGAAAAACCTCTCTCGCGGTACCATGTCTCTTCAAACGGCAGGATCGTCAAAAGCAGATCGACATAACGCCGAACGGCTCGCAAACGATAGGTTCGCCAGGCCCAGATCTGCGGCGATATGTAATAGATGACGCGAATGCCTCTGCGGCTCAGAGATCGCGCCAGTTTAAGATTGAATTCGGGGAAGTCGACGAGAATGACGGCGTCGGCCCGGCGCTTGACCGCGGCGTCACGAAGTTTCCTGAACGCTCGCCAAAACATCGGCAGAACGCGGGCGATCTCGAACAATCCGACGACCGAAAGATGGTCGGCATCGACGATCTCCTCGACTCCGGCGGCGCGCAGGTCGTGACTGACGGCGCCGAAGAACTCGAAGTCGAACGAGCCCGAAGACTGCATCTCGCGGACAAGGCGCGCCGCGTGCGCGTCGCCCGAAGCCTCGCCGGCAACGATCATTATTTTCGATTGTTTGGCTTGTTCCAAATCGTTCGGGCGGCTCCGTGATGAATTAATTGTGATCGCAAGTCAACCTGTTACGACATTTATGGCATCAAAGACTATGTTTTTCAAACGCCTCGGGAACTTTAGTCCGGTACTTGCTTGCAGAACGGTATCTTTACCTTTAAAATGCAATGTTTTGCGGTAGATGCAAGTATTACGTTTGGAAGTCTTTTTACGCCCTCGTAAGAATCAAATTTTCGGAGGACTTTGTGAAGTTTCACATAATTGCTTTTTTGCTCTTTGTTACGTTGGTCGCGACGCCGGCGGTTGCGCAGGTTGATTCGGTCATCGCGCAGGTTACGAGCACGTTCGGCGAAGCGTTCGCCGGCGGTATCAGCGGCGACGGCCGCTTTATCGTGTTCGAGTCGAACGCAAATATCGCCACGGAAAATCCGCGCAACCTTGACGGGAATCGCGAGATCTTCATTTGGGACTATGCACAGCGGCGGATCTTTCAGATCACGGATACGAAGAGTCTGTTGACAGAACCGGCAAACAATCCGACTTTTGACAACATCAAGGTTGACATCGTCAACACCCATCCGGTGATGAGTGTTGACGGCCGCTGGATCGCGTTCAGTTCGAACGCCACCACCTCGACGCCGGCGATGCCGAACTCGACGAACCCCGGTTCTTTCAACGGGAACGATTACACGGTGATGAATGGGACGAATCCGCTGACGGCGGATGGCAACACTGAGATCTGGCTATATGAAGTTCCGGTGGTGCCGGCCGCGGACCTGACGACGGGTGCGGAGATTCCTTTGGCCGATCTGACAGGCGGCGCCTTCACCCGCGTAACGAATTCATCTCCGAGCCGGCTTCCGACGCCCGGTAGCACAACCGCGCAGTCGTACATTGCAGACGACAACCGAGACATCTCGATAAACGACGACGGCAATTTCGTTTCGTTCACCTCGAGTCGCGATATCGTAACCGGCGGCAACGCGCCGACTGCTGACAACGACGAGATCTTTGTCTATGTGCGCAACCTGGCGACAGTGAAGCAGATCACGCAGACGCCGCGCGGATCGATCGGCGATCCGATCTACAACGGATTCTCGACCATCTCGGGCAATGGCCTCAGAATCGCGTTCCTGAGCAACGCGAACAACCCGATCGTTGGAATGGCGGGTGGAACTAATACCGACAACAACGAAGAGATATTTTTCGCGGATATCGATGCCGGCGGCGATACGACCGGGCAAAAGAAACAGGTAACGGCGACGACCCGTACGAATCCGGGGGATGTGGTCAATACCTTCACGGCCGGCAAGCGTATCAGCCGGGACGGCCGATACATTACTTTTGATTCGTTTGCAGATCTCGCAAACGAGCACTCGGGCACGAATCAGCAGGGATTTGCGACGTTTCTATATGATTTCAATCCGCCGGTATCAACGCCCCCGAATCCGATTCCGCTTGTCCGGCGAATTTGCTCGCGCAGCGATGCGGACAGCGCAGCGTCAGGCGGTGACGTACAGCGCTATCCGACCTTCACGGATTACGATATGTCGGGAACGCCCCAGACACTTGTGATGGAAACGCGTTTGAACATAAAACCGGACGGCGTCGTCGCGACGACGGCAGCCGACGGACTCAATAACATTGACGCGCGTCCGCCGCAGATCTATTCGTTCCCGATCAATGCCGTTCCGGCGACGGCGATCTTTACTCGTTTGACGAAGTTTCCGCGCCCCGAATTCTTCCTCGGCACGACCGTGCCGCTGACGACGAACAGCTCGTCGCGGATGGCGTTTACGTTTTCGCAAACCGAGGTCGGTACGGGCAACGACGATCTTGGCAACGAGGTCTACTACTATTATCTTCCGAATGTGATCCGCGAGGGCGCTTCGACGTTCTCCTTCGCAACCGGTGCGAGCCGACAGCCAGTTTCCGCGTCACCGATTCCGAGTCCGACCGCGACGCCAACGCCGAGCCCGACACCGACGCCGAGTCCGACGCCGACGCCGAGCCCGACGCCGACACCGAGTCCGACGCCGACTCCGAGTCCGACGCCGACTCCGACGCCGCAGAATCCGCCGGCCGTGCAGGGAGTTTCGCCCGGAATGCTCGCCATTCTCGATTACGATGCCGGAATCAGCCAGCCGGTCGCCGCCCGTACGGCCGCGGGATCTCTCCAGCGCCGGTTTACGCTTCCGATCGAACTCAGCGGCGTGACGATGACGATCAATGGAGTTGCCGCGGGACTGAAGTACGTCAGCCGACGTCAGATCGAGTTCATCGTTCCGCCGGGACTGCTGGCAGGCGATGCCGGAACGTCGTATCCGGTCGTTATTAACAACAACGGGACGGTGATCCGCGGGACTGTGGTCGTTGTTCCTGCCCGGCCGGACCTGTTCACCGATCCGAACGTTCGCGGTCCGGGCGGCCGCGTTCAGGCGCTGAACGTTGTCAATCGCGTGTTTACACACGAACCGTTCACGATCACGACGTTCAAGCTCCGCGGAAGCCGGCGAGTGGCAACGGTGCTGCGTCTGTATCTGACCGGCGTCAACGACAGTTCGTATACGCGGGTGCCGGGAACCGCCGTTAACGTGCGCATCGGTGACGTGACGATCGCGGGCGCGAATGTCATCACAAGCCCCGTCTTGTTTGAGCCGGGTGTCTATACGCTGGACGTCACGCTGCCGGCGAGTCTGGCCGGTGCCGGCGATAAGCCGATCGTCGTGACGGTGTTTGTGAACGGCCAGTTTTATTCGAGCCGTCTGGACGATTCGGCGGCGAGGATCTCGATTCTTTAAGGTCTTGCAACCTCTGATAATGGCGGGCAAAACTCACGGCGATCGTGTGGTTTGCCCGTTATTGTTTTTGCCCTCCGAAGGGCCTAAGCGAGGTCCGGCGTTCCCGGCGGAATTCGGGATATCTTGCCAACGAAGTCGCCATATACTATTCTAAAGTCAACAACCGCTTCGCAAAAGCCGAGTTTTGGGATGCTGTTCTGGCTTCAATTTTCATACCCAAAGGAGTAAATCGTATATATGTCTTCAAAAGATGTCAGTACTCTCAGAATTGCGCCGAAGGTCTGGCGCAATGGCAAAATGATCGATTGGAACGATGCCCGCGTTCACGTTATGACTCACGCGATCCACTATGGTTCGAGCGTTTTTGAGGGCATCCGCGCGTACGAGACGGTCAACGGGACAGCGATCTTCCGGCTTACCGAACATATGCAGCGGCTTGTGAATTCCGCGAAGGTCTATCGGATGGACCTGAAGTTCGTCCGCCAGGATTTCTGCGACGCGGCGGTCGAGTTGGTGCGCGACAGCGGACTCGAGGCGTGCTATTTGCGTCCGGTCGTTTTCCGCGGGTTGAACGAGGAAAGGCCCGCTTTTGGTGTCAATCCGTTCCCGAATCCGGTCGAATGCTACATCGCGGCGTGGGACTGGGGAAAGTATCTCGGCGAGGAAGCGCTTGAAAACGGCGTCGATGTTTGCGTTTCGAGCTGGACCCGGATCACGACGAATTCGCTTCCGGCGGTCGCCAAGGCGGGCGCGAACTATATGAATTCGCAGCTGATAAAGATGGAAGCGATCCTCGGCGGATTCAGCGAGGGGATCGCGCTCGACGACCGCGGCTTTGTCTCGGAAGGATCGGGCGAGAACCTCTTCCTGGTGAATAACGGGATGCTTCTGACGCCGCCGCTCGGCGCGTCGATCCTGCCGGGCATCACCCGGGATTCGGTGATTCAGATCGCCAAGGAACTGGGCATTCCGGTGAAGCAGACAAACATTCAGCGGGCGGCGCTGTATCTTGCGGACGAGTTGTTCTTCACGGGCACGGCTGCCGAGATCACGCCGATTCGTTCGGTCGACCGTATCACGATCGGTGCGGGAAAACGGGGCGAGATCACGAAACTCCTGCAGGATCGCTTCTTCGAGGTGATCCGCGGCGAGGTGCCGGCGCCGAACAACGCGCCGTGGTTGACGTATATCGCCGAGACCGCGGAAAAAAAAACGGCTAAGTCCGGCGAGTGAACCGTTGATGTAAAAAGTACGTTCAGACAAACCTGAAAACGTCTATAATCAGAGACCGCGGTGTTGACGCCGCGGTCTTTTGTCTTAACTTTCCTTTGTCTTAACTTTCCTTCGCTCACCGAATCACGATGAAAAAACGTTTGCTCCGCTTTCGATTCGCGGTCGTTTCGGGCTGACGTTCGGGGCTCACGGTAAACGCTCAAAAATCATCGACGGTCGAAGAAGCGGTCAAGATTCCCGGCCTGGTCGTCGGCCGCACAGCCAAAATGACCGGCACAACGTTCACGGTTGTCGTTCCGGCGACGCTGACGGCGACCGAGGAAACCGCCGTCTTGACGGCGAAGACCACGGAATTTGTCATCAAGAGGCCGGTTCCGCCCGCAAGGAAATTGCTTGTTACATATTTGAAAGCTAAACTTCCGTTATGAAGTTTACGATCGACGAGTTTCTGGCGGAGCTTCCGAAACCGGCAAACGAGAAGTGGATCGACGGAGTGTGGGACGTTGAACCTTTTGAAAAGAAGGGAGTTCGGCTCGTGTTTTTCGCGCCGCGCGGCGTCGACCGCCAAACGTTTCACGACGAAGAGGAGTATTACTTCATCGCCCGCGGATCGGGAGATATCCTGATCGGGGGCGAGCGATTCAAATTTGCCGCCGGCGACGCGTTTTACGTGCCGGCGTCGATCGATCATCGCTTCGAGAACTTTTCCGACGATTTTGCGACGTGGGCGGTCTTTTTCTAACTAAATCAGAATGTCGTTCATCTTTGAGAAGTTAATTCGTCCGGCGCTTTTTCGCCTTCCGTCCGAGGCGGCGCACGAGCTCGGACTCGGGACGCTGCGTTTCGGTCTTGGAACCGGTGCCGCCCGCGGCATCGCCCGTACGATTTTCGCCGCCGGCTTCGATTCTGGTCCGCTGAAGCGCTTCGGGATCGAATTCGCCAATCCGCTCGGGATCGCCGCCGGATTCGATAAGAACGGCATCGTCGTCGACCAACTGGCGGCGCTCGGCTTCGGATGCGTCGAGGTCGGAACCGTTACGTTCGAACCGCAGCCGGGCAACCCGAAACCGCGCCTTTTCAGGCTGCCGGCCGATAATGCGCTCATCAACCGCTTCGGGTTCAACAACGACGGCGCGGCGCGCATCGCCGAACGTCTCCGAAGGGCGCGCCGCGAATGTGTCGTCGGGGTCAACATCGGAAAGAACAAGGATGTCCCGCTTGAAGGCGCGATCGAAAACTACCTCGCAAGCTTTCGCGTTATCTTTGAAGTTGCCGACTACGTCACGGTCAATGTGTCGAGTCCGAACACGCCGAATTTAAGAGACCTGCAACAGGCGGACAGTCTGGTCGATTTGCTGGCCGAGCTCCAGAAACTGAATCGCGCATTGAGCGCAAACTGCGGATCGCCTTTGAAACCGCTTCTCGTGAAGATCGCGCCCGACCTCAAGGATTCGGAGGTCGAGTCGGTTGCGGGAATTGCGTCCGATCTCGGTCTTTCGGGAATAATCGCGACGAACACGACGGTCGCGCGCGACGGTCTGCGGACGCCGACCGCCGAAGCGGGCGGACTGAGCGGCGCGCCTGTTCGCGAACGTTCGACGGCCGTCATTCGCCGAATTTTCAAAAGTACGGGCCCGAAACTCCCAATAATCGGCGTCGGCGGAGTCTTTTCCGGCGAAGACGCGTTCGAAAAGATCGCCGCCGGCGCATCGTTGATCCAAGCTTATACGGGATTCATTTATGGCGGACCGTCGTTCGCGCGCGACGTCAATCGGGGCCTCGCGCATATTTTGAGGGAGCGGGGATTTGCCTCGCTCGACGAAGCGGTGGGTTCGGACGTCCGTTGATCGTGCCCCTCGGGAAGGTTGCCGCGAGGCGTTTCCGCGACCCCTTATGTTTGACACATCGATTTGAGAGGCTATAATAATTCCTTTGCGTTTCGCGCAGCGATAATTGAAATTTCAATCTTTGACAGATGATTATTGAAATACGCGAATCGGGCCGCCCCGAAACGACGTTTAAGTTCGAGACCGTGCTTGATCTGGGAGATCCGGCGGTGCGGATATCAGAGGCCGTGAAGGTATCCGGATTGCTTCGGTCGGAAGGCGAGCGGGTCGAGGTTGAGGGCCATATCGAGGGTGCCGTCGATTGCGAATGCGTCCGGTGTCTGAAGCCTGTCAGATTTGAGGCCGAGTTTCCGTTTCGCGATGTGTTCGTAACGGTCGAACGATTTGAAAGCGGAGTCGAGGCGGAGGTCGGCGGCGACGAGTTGGACGTATCGGTTTTTGACGGCGAACGGCTCGACCTTGCAGATGTTGCCCGCGAACAGATTCTGCTGTTTTTGCCGGAACAGATTTTTTGCAGCGAAGGCTGCCGCGGTCTATGCCCGAAATGCGGGACGGACCTCAATTTGAAAAACTGCGATTGCGCAGAACCTGAGACCGATCCCCGTTGGGCGGGACTCAAGGATTTTAGAAGTTAGGTCGCAGCCCGAAAAGGGGGTGGCGATCTTAGAGCAATAGAGGAAAATTATGCCAAATCCGAAACGGAGACATTCCAAATCACGCACGCGCCAACGCCGTGCTCACGACGCGCTGAGCGTACCGCAGTTCTATCTCGACAAGGACAGCGGCGAGCCGAAGCGTCCGCACCGGGTCGACCCCGATACCGGCATCTACAAAGGCCGCCAGATTCTGGATGTCAAGGAATCCGAGTAGTCAGTGTTGCGATTTTCGATTTGTAGTTTGTGAACCGGCCAGGCCGGCACAAAAATCCAAGATCTGAAATCAAAATCTAAAATGGGACACAACGCAGGCATCATCGGGATGGGGCACGCTTATCCGGAAGGCATTTTGACGAATGCCGATCTGGAGAAGATCGTCGAGACCACCGATGAGTGGATAACTACGCGCACGGGCATCAAGCAGCGTCACAAGGCCGCCGATAACGAGTACACTTCTCAATTCGGGACCAAAGCGGCGCGGATGGCGCTTGACCGCGCCGGACTGAAGCCGGAAGACATCGACATCATAGTTTGCGCGACGACCACGCCGGATCAGATCATGCCGTCGACCGGCGCGCTGATACAGGCCCAGCTCGGCGCTGTCAACGCGGCCGGAATGGACGTTTTCGCGGCGTGTTCGGGGTTTCTGTACGGGATAACGATGGTCGAATCGATGATCAGGACCGGACAGATCCGCTATGCGCTGGTGATCGGAGCCGAGGTTTTGACGAAGTATGTCGATTACACCGACCGTTCGACCTGTGTAATTTTCGGCGACGGCGCGGGAGCAGCGGTTTTGGGTCCGGTTCCCGAAGGCAAGGGAATTCTCGCGACGAAGATCAGATCGGACGGCCGGTACGAAGAGCAACTCTACGCTCCGGGCGGCGGAACGAAACTCGGCACGACTCACGAGACGATCGACAACCGGATGCACTTCTTCAAGATGAAGGGCAACGAACTATTTAAGGTTGCGGTTCGGTCGATGGCCGACATCTCCGCGGAAATGCTCTTGAAGGCGGGCTACACCGTGGACGATGTCGATCTTGTGATTCCGCATCAGGCGAATCAGCGGATCACGGATGCGGTCGCTTCGCGTCTGAACGTGCCCGAAGAAAAGCTCTATTCGAATATCGCCTTTCATGGCAATACGTCGTCGGCGTCGATTCCGATCGCACTCGATGAATGCATCGAGTCCGGCCGCGTCAAAGAGGGAAGTCTGGTGCTTTTGACCGCGTTCGGCGGCGGAGTCACTTGGGGCGGAACGGTAATTCGATTTTAGATTTTGGATTTTGGATTTTGGATTCGGGACGCCGTTCGATTTTGGATTTTAGATTTTGGATTTTAGGTCTTAGATATTGGATACTGTCCGAATCTTGAATCTTGAATCATGAATCTTGAATCATGAATCATGAATCTTGAATCTTGAATCTTGAATCTGGATTTTTTTGGGGTTAAGAGTTGGTAATGAGCGAAGAAACGAAGATCGCATTTCTTTTTCCGGGTCAGGGATCGCAGTTGGTCGGAATGGGAAGGGATCTTTTCGACAATTTCCCGGTGGCCCGCGCGGTTTTTGAAGAAGCGGACAACGCGCTCGGTTTTTCGCTTTCGGGAATGTGCTTTGCCGGTACTGACGAGGACTTGGCCTTGACCGCGAACACGCAGCCGGCGATCCTGACGACATCGATCGCTGCATACCGCGCGATGGAGAGCGAAGGGTTTCCGCCTCCGTCCTTCGTCGCAGGACACAGCCTTGGCGAGTATTCGGCGCTGGTTGCCGCGGGAGCACTTGGCTTTGCCGATGCGGTGATCGCGGTGCGCAAGCGCGGAACTTATATGCAGGAAGCGGTTCCGGTCGGAGTCGGGGCGATGGCCGCTATTCTCGGACTGCCGCTCGAGACGGTGGAGATCGCTTGTGCCGACGCATCCGAAGGGGAAGTTTGTTCGCCGGCGAACATCAATTCGCCGGCCCAGATCGTTATCGCGGGAGATTCGGGCGCTGTCGACCGGGCTATCGAACTGCTCAAGGAACGCGGCGCGAAACGCGCGATCAAGCTGAATGTCTCGGCGCCGTTTCATTGCGCACTGATGCGTCCCGCGCAGGAGCGTTTGGCGGCCGACCTCGAATCGGTGCCGTTCAGCGATCTGAAGTTTCCGATCGTCGAGAACGTGTCGGCCGAGGCGAATTCGACCGGCGCGCGTGCTCGCCAGGCTTTGATCGAGCAGGTGTCGTCGCCTGTGCGCTGGGCGCAGTCGATCGAGGCATTGCTGGCCGATGGCGTGACGACGTTCGTTGAGGTCGGGGCGGGCAAGGTCTTGTCCGGCCTCGTGCGTCAGATCAATCGCGATGCAGCCTGTCTGAACGTTGATTCGGCAGAGGGTTTGCGGAAGAGTTTTGAGAGTTTAGAAAGCCGGTCGGGCGCGAACGCGTAACTCCGGTTGAAATATTCATACAATAAAATCAGGAGAAAATATGTCAGAAATTCAAGATAAGATTAAGCAGATCATCGTTGATGAGTTGGGTGTTGATGAAGCGGAAGTTACCGAAAACGCGCGCTTTATTGAAGACCTCGGAGCGGACTCGCTCGACCTGGTTGAACTCGTGATGCGTTTTGAAGAGGAATTCGACATCGAAATTCCGGACGAAGACGCCGAGAAGATCCAGGCCGTCCGCGATGCGTACGCGTACGTCGAACAACACAAACAGGCCTAACCTTTTTGCAAATCGTTGATGGTTAATTGTTCATCGCCGTTGACTGCGGTCGACACAATTAACCATTAACTATTTGCCTTTAACCAAGATTATGAAACGTCGTGTAGTAGTCACCGGACTCGGACTCGTCACCGCCTGCGGCAACACCGTCGATGCGACTTGGTCGGCTTTGATGGAAGGCAAGAGCGGCGCGGATTATATCCAAAAGTTCGACACCGAAAAATTTGACGTTAAGTTCGCCTGCGAGGTCAAGGGTTTCAATGCCGAAGACTATCTTGAAAGGAAGGAAGCGCGCCGGATGGGCGCCTTCACTCATTTCGCGATCGCCGCTTCAGACGAAGCCGTCAAGGACAGCGGACTGGTGATCGATGATTCCAACTCCGAAATGATCGGGACCTACATCAGTTCCGGGATCGGGGATTTCTGGGCGATCGAGCGCGAACACGAGAAACTGCTCAACTCCGGTCCGGGACGCGTGTCGCCGTTCTTTATCGTTTCCGCGATCGTCAACCTCGCGTCCGGGAACGTCTCGATCCGCCACGGCGCGAAAGGGCCGAATTCGGCGACGGCAACGGCCTGTTCGGCGGGCGCGCATGCGATCGGCGACAGTTTCCGTCTGATCGAACGCGGCGACGCCGATGCGATGATCTGCGGCGGCGCAGAAAGTGCGATCACGCCGATGTCGGTCGCCGGTTTCGATTCGATGCGGGCACTGTCGCGCCGGAATGATGAACCGACCCGTGCGTCGCGTCCTTTCGATGCCGAACGTGATGGGTTCGTGATTGGCGAAGGCGCGGGCATCGTGATCCTCGAAGAACTCGAATTCGCGAAGGCCCGCGGCGCGAAGATCTATGCGGAGATCGTCGGTTACGGGATGAGCGGCGATGCTTTTCACGTGACGATGCCGGATGAAACGGGTTCGGGCGCGATCCGCGTGATGCAGCGCGCCATCAAAGACGCCGGAATATCGCCCGAGCAGATCGGCTATATCAACGCGCATGGAACCTCGACGCCTTACAACGACAAGTTCGAGACGCTCGCGATCAAAAAGGTCTTTGGTGAACACGCTTACAAACTCGCGGTCAGTTCAACGAAATCGATGACCGGCCACGCGCTCGGCGCGGCCGGCGGTATCGAAGCGGTAATCTCGATTCTCGCGATGGAGCACGGCATTTTGCCGCCGACCATCAATTACGAGCATCCGGACCCGGACTGCGATCTCGATTATGTTCCGAACAAGATTCGCGAAGCGCACGTCGATTACGTGTTGTCGAACAGTTTCGGCTTTGGCGGCACGAACGCCTGTTTACTGTTCAAGCGATACGAAGAATAAGCACACGGAGCGTTTCGCTGCGCCAGCAGTTGAGACGCTTTTTTGTGAATGAACTCTCATTCATTTGTAACTTTGCCGTCCGGCGTTTTAGAATTGACTACATTGAATCTATTTTCAAAAGGAAACACTTATGAAGATCGTTGTATTGATGAAACAGGTCGCGAACAAGGACGCGGTTCTGCGCGTCGCTGGCGACGAAAAATGGATCGATGAGGGCGACATCGCGCTCCAGACCAATGAATCGGACGGTTATGCGCTTGAAGAGGCTCTGCGGATGAAGGAGGCCAAGGGCGGCGGCGAGGTTATTGTATGTTCGCTCGGCGGACAATCCGCGAAAACGGTCATCAAGGACGCCCTGGCGCGCGGTGCCGACCGCGCGATTCATATTGTCGCCGACGGTTCGAATAAACTATCGCCGTATCAGATCGCGGCCGCGATCGCCGACGCGATTCGCGAAGAGAACGCGGATCTGATCTATACGGGACTTCAATCCGACGATGCCAGCTACGGGCAAACGGGCGTGATCCTCGCCGAACTTCTCGGCGTTCCGCACGCCACACTGGTCATCGAGGTAGATCGCGAAAATCCGGAACTGCGCGTCAAGCGTGAACTCGAAAGCGGCTGGTATCAATGGTTTACGTATCAAACTCCGGCGCTGCTCTCGATCCAGTCGGGCATTTCGCAAATTCGCTACGCAAGCCTGAAGGGAATTATGGCGGCGAAATCGAAGCCGGTGAAAGAGGTCGCACCGTCGATTCCTGACGGCGGTTCGAGGCAGACCGTGCAGCGCGTTTATTTGCCGCTCAAAACGAAACAGACGCAGATGCTCGGCAACGGCGACGCGAAGGCGGGCGCGGTCGAGTTGGTCGAGAAATTGAAGACAGAAGTTCGCGCGTTTTAGAGATTTGTGCGTTTTAGCGAAGGTTAGAGATGAAGACTCGGAACACTCGATGCACGTCGGGTGTTTTTTTTAATACCGGCCCTTTTCATTTCAAATTCGACGAAAATCGTCTATAGTCATATCAAAAGGATATTTCGGATTTAAGTGTAATCGAAAGGACATTTGGGGCGGCTTTGCCATCGAAGACCAGCTTGAGTTCTAGCCGGTCGGGAGGCTTTTTTCACTGCCTGTGCTTGACATCTTTTTAGCCCCCCGGCAGCGCCGTGCGACCCTGTCCCCGATTCCAACAAGTCAATAAACTAGGAGGAAACAAAATGTTCAGTATTTGTCGGCGAAGGACAGCGATTTGCTCAGTTCTTACCGTTTTTGCGTTCGCGTTGTATTGCAGCGACGTGTCAGCACAGATCATATACAGCAACGGAAACATTTCGACTGGGGTCACATCAAGGAGCGGCGTCGTGTCGCCTGCCGGAAGCACCTGGAGCGAGATAAGCCACGATTTTGGTTCGACGACCGAGACGAACACAACCCTCGGTTTTGGATGTCAGCGGATCGGAGCGGCGACTAATAACCGATGCGCGGACGATTTCGACGTTCCCGTCGGACAGACATGGACTATCAACAGCATCGTTACGTACGCCTATCAAACAGGGTTCGCCGGCGCGACCAGTCCGGTCGTTGCCGCAAACGTACAGATTTGGAATGGCCGGCCTGGAGACCCCGGTGCCGTCGTGGTTGCGGGAAATGCCACTTCTTTGCCGTTCACGTCGACCGACATCCTCATCTACCGCACATCCAACAGCGGTCCGCCGCTCAACACTGTGCCGGGCACGACTCGGAGGATTTGGGAAAACACGATCACATTGGGGGCTCCGGCAGTATTGACAGCGGGAAAATACTGGGTTGACTTTCAAACGGATACGGGAGCGACAACGGGTAACTTTACTCCGCCGGTGACCATCACCGGAACGCGAACTGTTGCCGGATGGAACGGAAGACAGTTTACGACCGCCTGGGCTGACGCGCTCGATGCCGGCAATCCGGCGACGGCGTCCGACGAGAAACAGGAATTCCCGTTCAAACTTGTCGGATCGGTCGGCGGCGCGCCGCTGGCTCCGCGTTCGCGGGCGCTGGATTTCGACGGCGACAACAAGACTGATTTTGCAGTTGCGCGGTCGGCTTCGGTTTCCGGGCAGACGACGTGGTGGATACAGAAGAGTTCCGGAGGGATAATTGGATCCGATTGGGGGCTTGGCGTAGGTTTTGGGGGCGGCGATAAGGCAACGCCCGCCGATTTCGATGGCGACGGAAAGACGGACATTGCGGTTTGGCGGCCGGGCGCCGCGAATGTCGCTTCTTTTTACATCCTGAACAGTTCAAACAGTACAGTTCGGATCGAGCCCTTTGGTTTGACGGGTGATGACTCTGCGATCGCCGGCGACTATGACGGCGACGGCAAGGCAGATCCGGCAGTATATCGGGTCGGCGCGACACCTGGAGCCCAGAGCACTTTCTTTTACCGCGGATCGTTGAACAATCCGTCGGGTAACACAACCTACGCACCCTTCGGACTAAACGGAGATGTCGCGATCCCCGGAGATTTTGACGGTGACGGCAAATTCGACTTCGGGGTCGCTCGAAATGAAGGCGGACTTTTGGTTCATTATCGTTTGCGATCGACCGCCGGATTCGGCGTCTTCCAATACGGACTGGTGAATGACAAGATTCTGACCGGCGATTTTGATGCCGACGGCAGAACAGATATCGCCGCCGTCAGAACGAACGGCGCGAACTATGACTGGTATGTTTTGCGTAGTTCCGACACGGTTACCGTCTTCAAGCAGTTCGGAAGTCCGACGACCGATTATCTTGTTCCGGGAGATTATGACGGTGATAACAAGACCGACTTTGCGGTTTGGCGAAGCGGTCAGACTCCGGACCAAACGTACTTTTTTGTCCACAGCACGTTCCTTTCTCCGGTCGTGTTCGAATGGGGACAATCGGCGGGGGCGAATACGGCGCCCGATTACCCCGTGGCCAACTTCGCCGTCAAATAACGGCAGTTGACTCTAAACCCAAAAAAGACCGGGATTTGGCGTTTGCCAAATCCCGGTTTTTTTTGCCATAATCACAACTGAATAGTCATTCATTCGAAGGATTTTATGAGCAACATTTTGGTATTCATCGAACACAAGGATTGCGTCCTCAACAAGACCTCGCTCGAAGCGATCGCCGCCGCTCAAAGCATCGGCAAGGATCTCGGGATGACGGTTTCTGCGGTGATCGCTTGCGGCGGCGACTGTTCGCTGGCGGCGGAGATCGCGGGTTACGATCTCGAAAAGGTCTTTGTCGCGAAGAACGAAAAGCTGGGTACATATACGCCCGACGGTTACGCTGACGCTTGGGAAACCGTGATCAAGGCGGAGAATCCGTCTTACGTCGTGATGTCGCATACATACCAGGTGCGCGATTTTGCGCCGAAGGTTGCGGCCCGCTTCGGGACGGAGGTTGTCGGAGATGTCATCAGATATTCGAACAACGGCGGGAATTTGACGTTCACGCGCCGGATCTTCCTCGGCAAACTCGATGCGGACGTGACCATCAGCGGCGACGGTCCGTATTTTGTGACATTTCAATCCGGCGCCTTTCGCGGAGAAAATGCCGCGAAGGGAAGCGCGGCGGTGTCGAATGTCGATGTCGGCGTCGGCGAGATCCGAATGACGCCCGAAGCTCCGTTCCAGGAAGCGAAGGCGTCGGTCGATCTTACGAAATCCGAGATCATCGTCGCCATCGGGCGCGGCATCAAGTCGCAGGAGAACATCGCCGTCGCGCAGGGACTTGCGGACGTGCTCGGCGCGGACATCGCCGCGTCGCGTCCGATCTGCGACAGCGAATGGCTCCCGATCGACCGCCAGATCGGTTCGTCCGGCCAAACGGTCGCCCCGAAACTCTATATTGCTTTGGGCATTTCAGGCGCCATCCAACACATCGTCGGGATGAAGAACGCCGGGACGATCGTTGCCATAAACAAGGACGCCGAGGCGCCGATCTTCGACATCGCCGATTACGGCATCGTCGGCGACCTTTTCGAAGCCGTGCCGGTTTTGGTTGAAGAGATCAAAAAGGCAAAAGGGTAGAGAGGTTAAAAGGTCAATAGGTCAATAGGTCAAAAGGTCTGCTTTCGTGGGCCTTTTCACCTTTTGGGGATATCTTGAATTGTTTCGCGTCGGTAGAGCCGTTTCCCCATTAAGTCAGGACTGCGCGTCAGAGAATTTCTTTCCTGCGAAACACTTGAAATCTATGTGTTCTCTGTGCCTATGTGGTGAAAAAACTCTCAAGAAACACAATTTCAAGTGGTTGATGCAAAAGGATTCAACTTAGTCCGTATTTCTTCGGCACACCATTCGCCATTGCGTAACTCGGTATTAAATCTCTCAGACATATATGTGTTCTCCGTGCCTATGTGGTGAAAAAACTCTCACGAAACACAATTCTGATGTCAAAAGATCTAACTTAGCCGGTCTTTCTTCGTCACGCCAGTCGCCAATCTACCGAATAGATATCCCTATTGCGGAATTCGGATACAACCATTCTACCCGAGATTAGCCGCCGCGAATTCCCAATTCAGGAGTTTGTCGATCACCGCGTCGACATATGCGGCTCGGCGATTTTGATAGTCGAGATAGTACGCGTGCTCCCAGACGTCGATGGTCAACAGCGGCTTCAGCCCTTGTGTCATCGGAACGTCGGCATCGCCCGTTTTGACTATCTCGAGCTTGCCCTTTTTGTTTGCCGCGAGCCAGCCCCAACCGGTGCCGAACTGCGAAACCGTCGTTTCGGCGAATGATTTGCGAAACTGATCCCAGCCGCCGAACGATTCGTTTATCTTGTCCAGAAGTTTGCCGCCGGGCTTCCCGCCGCCGTTCGGGCGCAGGGAATTCCAGTAAAAATTGTGGTTCCAAACCTGCGCGGCATTGTTGAAGACCGCCGTATTTTTCTTTTTCGCAGCCTGCAGTACGACCTGCTCGAGCGAAAGCGATTCGAATTCACTGCCTTTCGCGAGCTTGTTCAGGTTGTCAACGTACCCGCGATGGTGTTTGCCGTAGTGAATTCCGACCGTCGTCGCAGAAATAACCGGTGCCAACGCGTCATCCTTGTAAGGCAAAGCCGCCAAATCAAACGCCGCCGCTTTGCCGATTATCGCCGGAAAGCCGGTCGCGACTGCCGCGGTTCCAACACCGATTGCTAAAAAATCCCGTCTGTTCATGTTAACAATCTAACATTTCATTCCCGAGTCGGCAAAAATGCACCGTCGAGCGGAACGGAACCGTCAGCTTAAATGACCGGCTTACTTTTTCGGCGCCGCGTCGTCTGTTTCGATCCGGACGAAGAAAAGATTTGTTCCGCTCGTCTTTTCGTCCTGCGCGGCAATCACCACAAGACCGGCCTTCTTGCCGTCAGCCTTTTTCTGAAATACACAAAAAGCCCCGGAAACTCCCTTTTCGCTGCCGCTGACGCAGGTCGATTCTTTGCTCGTCTCCCAGCCGCCGAATTCGGACATTCTTTGGTTCGTGTAGAACTCCTGAATCTCGTTCGGGGGCTTCGGACTCGTAAACGAAAGCCAATCGATATCGCCGGTCGTTCGGTCCTCGCCTTCTTTATTGAACCTGCCGAGATTTCCAATGATCGTCCGCAGCAACAGCTTCGTTCCGATCGGCATCTCGATTTCGGACGAGGTCATATCGTCCATCTTCGGAACGTCGTTCCAAAGCGTGTCGACCTTTTTCATCTCCGGGCCGCCGGTGAACCGTTCGAGCAAGCCGCAGGAAATCACCGTCAACGATAACGCCGCGACCGCGACCAGTGCCATTGATCTGTTCATAAACCCTCCGTGCCGGTTTTACCAGAATGTCGGAAAACAAGCAAACCCGCGCCCCTTCAAAGGAAGAAACGCGGGATTTGATGAAAATGGCCGAATTCTAGATCGATGCGACGATCGCGGCTTCGAAGATCTCAAGCGCGACATCGACGTTTTCCCGGGTCAGGATCAACGGCGGAGACCAGCGGATGGTGCTCGTGCCGCATCCGAGAATGATCAGTCCGCGCTCGAAACACGCCATCTCGATCCGGTCGCGGAGCGCGGCGTCGGGTTTGAGAGTCTGTTTGTCAGTCACAAACTCAACGCCAAGCATCAGACCCATACCGCGGACGTCGCCGACGCAGTCATACTTGTCTTTAAGCGCGTTCAGACCGGTTTTCAAATAATCACCGACGGCCGCGGCGTTCTCGACCAGTCCGCCCTCGAGCAGTTCGATCGTCTTCAAAGCCGCCGCGATACAGACCGGATTGCCGCCAAAGGTCGAGGCGTGCGCGCCTTTGTGCCAGTCCATAACGTCAGCACGCGCGACGCAGGCGCCGATCGGAAGTCCCGAACCGATACCTTTCGCGAGACACATAATATCCGCCGTCACGCCGTCGTGATGATCGAGCGCGAACATCTTTCCGGTCCGGCCCATTCCGGACTGAACTTCGTCGACGATCAGCATAATGCCGTTCTCGTCGCAGATTCTGCGCAGTTCCTTGACGAACGACGTCGGCGCCGGAACATAACCGCCCTCGCCCTGGACGACCTCGAGAACGATCCCCGCAACTTCTTCCGGCGGGGTCGTCGTTTTGAACAGCCGGTTTTCGATCCAGTTGATCACGTCACGCGAGATCTTCTCCTCGTCGCACGGCATGTCGTCGGCAAAGTGCCGGAACTTGTTCGGATACGGCACATGGACGACGTCGAGCGCCTGGCGCATAAAACCGAGCCGCTGCGCTTTTTTCGATGATGTCAGCGAAAGCGCGCCGATCGTCCGGCCGTGAAACGATCCGAAGAACGAGATGAACTTCTGCCGGCGCGTGTGGTACATCGCGAGCTTTAGCGCGGTCTCGATCGCCTCCGCGCCCGAGTTGGCGAAATGGGTCTTTGTCGGCCCTTCGATCGGGCAGATCTCGTTCAGTTTCTTGCCGAGCTGCGGCATTTGGCGATAGTAGTAGTCCGTTCCGCAAAGATGTATCAGGCGTTTTGTCTGTTCGGTTATCGCCTCGACGATCTCCGGATGGCAATGGCCGGTCGAGCAGACGGCGACGCCGGCGTTGCCGTCGAGAAAAACGTTTCCGTCCGGATCCTCGATCCAAACGCCGTAAGCCCTTTCGGCGACCAGCTTGTAATCCGGACGTGGATAACTAGGCGTGACGTAAAGGGCGTCCGCCTCGATGACTTCGCGAGACTTCGGACCGGGAAGTTCGGTTTTGATAATCGGTTTCTGTAATTCTGTTGTCGGTGTCATTGAATTTCTCCTTTGTTGATGATCCAAAAATGTCAAAAAAGCTGACTGGTTTCAGCGCGTAAAACGATTTTTGAAAAGGGGAAATTAGTCGCCGGCGAAAAGGCTCGGGCGCTTGATGCTCGGTCGGAGTTTTGCGATGGAGCGTTGCGTCATTGGACGCTAATATATCAAAAAACGGCGCCGAGTCCAAGATTGGCGGGTTCGACAGGGTATTATTTCATTATCACTATGGACTTTGGCAGAGCGAGTTCGGCTAAAGCCAGGAGTTTTTGCAGTGCCGTGCGGCCACCGCGGCGTACCGGATGCTCGTGATCAAACAGGTCAGTACCGTCCGCGATAGCGGATGGTTCAAGTCGGGCGGTTCTGACTGTCGTTTCGAAGGGCGGCGTTCAACCGACCGCTAGGACGTCGGCAGTTTTGATAGCGACAAGTAAATCGTTGGTCTTTGCGCCGAGTTCTATGGCATGAAACAATAAGCACTATGCAGGGAAGGAAAAAATATACGAACAAACTGATCAATGAAACGTCGCCGTATTTGCTTCAGCACGCACACAATCCGGTCGACTGGCACCCGTGGGGTGATGAGGCCTTCGCGAAGGCGCTCGACGAAGACAAGCCGGTTCTGGTGAGCATCGGTTATTCGGCCTGTCACTGGTGCCACGTGATGGAGCACGAGTCATTCGAGGACGAAGAAACGGCGGCGTTGATGAACGAGCATTTCGTCAATATCAAGGTCGATATGGAGGAGCGCCCGGACGTCGACAAGATCTACATGAACTATGTTCAGATGACGACCGGTTCGGGCGGCTGGCCGATGAATGTCTTTCTGACGCCGGACAAGCGTCCGTTCTTCGGCGGAACGTATTTTCCGCCCGAGAACCGCTACAATATGCCGAGTTTCAAACGCGTCCTCGCAAGCATCGCCGACGTTTGGGTCACGAAGCGGGATGAACTGCTTTTTTCGGCAAACGAGGTAATCGGTGAGATGCGGCGGATGGCGATTGCCGAAATGCCCAACGAAGGGCTTTCGACCGCGCAGCTTGACGCCGCGTTCGAACATTTCGTGCGGTATTTCGACGCCAAAAACGGCGGATTCGGCGGCGCTCCGAAGTTTCCGCCGGCGATGAGCCTTGAATTTCTTCTTCGATACCACAAACGAACCGGGAATGAGAACGCACTCGAGATCGTCCGTCACACGTGTTTGAAAATGGCCCACGGCGGCATCTACGATCAGCTCGGCGGCGGTTTTCATCGCTACGCGGTCGATTCGATCTGGCTTGTTCCGCATTTTGAAAAGATGCTCTACGACAACGCGCAGCTGGTGCTCGTCTATCTGCATCTGTTTCAGGCGACGAAGGAGGAGTTCTACCGGCGGATCGCGGTCGAGACGCTCGATTATGCGGTCCGCGAAATGAACGATCCGCGCGGCGGTTTCTATTCGACCCAGGATGCCGACAGCGAAGGCGTTGAAGGGAAGTTCTTTGTTTGGACGCCGGCGGAGATCGAAACGATCCTCGGAAAGGACGACGCGCGTCTGTTTTGCTTTTATTACGACGTCTCGGAAGAAGGGAACTTCGAAGAGAAGAACATCCTCAACGTGCGCCGAACGCTCGCGGAAGCTGCCGCGGAACTCGGCGTTTCCGTCGGGAAGTTGACGGATGCACTCGAGAATGGGAGGGCGCAACTGTTCCGCGAGCGTGAAAAACGCATCAAGCCGTTCCGCGACGAAAAGGTAATTACCGCCTGGAACGGATTGATGCTGTCGGCATTTGCCGAGGCCTCGGCGATTCTCGGTCGGGCCGATTACCTTGAAATCGCGCGCCGCAATGCGGATTTCCTGATCAGCGAACTGATCGCCGACGGGAAGGTTTTGCGCACGTGGAAGGACTCGCGGGCCAAACTCAACGCGTATCTCGAGGATTACGCCAATCTCGGCTGCGGCCTGCTCGATCTGTTCCAGGTGAGCGGCGATCTGAAGTATTTCAGCGAGGCCCGAAGACTCGCTGACGAACTGATCACCTCGTTTTGGGACGAAGACGACGGGGGATTCTTTTTTACGGCCAACGATCACGAGGAACTCATCGTTCGGACCAAGGACTATTTTGACAATGCGACGCCGTCCGGAAACTCGGCGGCTTCAGAGCTATTTTTGAAGATCGCGGCGATCAGCGGAGACGAACGCTACGAGCGTTTCGCTGTTACCGTTCTGAGGTTGGTTTCGTCGCAGATCAAACGCTATCCGTCGGGTTTCGGGCGCGCGCTTTCGGCGCTTGAGTTTCATCTCGGACGGCGCAAAGAGGTGGTGCTCATCGGCGATTCCGGCGATTTGAGAGAAGTCGTTTGGCGGGATTATCTACCGTTCAAAGTTGTCGTTCCGTCCGCGGACGGCGCCGGTTCAGAAGGGATCCCGCTTTTGGAAGGCAAGTCGTTGGTCGACGGCAAGGCGACGGCGTACGTTTGCGAGAACTTCTCGTGCCGGCGACCCGTATCGGACGCGGAAGACCTGGCCTCGGAATTGGTTTGATCCGCGAATTTAAGCGAAAAAGAAAGGCCGCCCGATTCCGGACGGCCTTTCCTTGATTGAAATGATCAGCGCTTCTACTTCGACGCGTTGGCCATCTTGTTTGCCGCGTCTTTGGTCGCGTTGACGACGGTGTTCGTGGCCGTCTTCGCCATATTTGACGCCGTGTTGGTCAAATTGCCCGCCGAATTCGAAGCTTCCTTGGTAGCGTTCGAAACCGTGTTCGCCGCTTCCTTGGTCATATTGGCCGCCGTGTTCGTCATATTGCCGGCGGAATTCGCCGCCTTGTTGGCCATATTGCCGGCCGATTCGCCGCACGCAAACGACATCATTCCGAGGGCCAAAATGGACGAAAGTCCAAAAATCTTCTTCATAAGTACCCGTTCTCCCGTTCGACAAGGTTTTAAGAAAACCAAAAATAAATACTGCATCCCTTTGTGTTTGGAATAGCGGCAATATAGTTCCTCGGCACCCGCGAAGTCAATAGACGCGCAGCGATCTGACGCCGAAAGCAAAAAAAACACGCTGCCCGAAAGCAGCGCGTTTTCGCTTCATAGCGTCGAAAAAGAAACTATTTCTTCTCTTCTTTCTTTTCCATGTTGCTCGACGTGTTGGCAGCCTTTTCGTCCTTCTTCTCCATGTTCGAAGCCGAGTTCGTCGCCGGTTTGGCGTTCGTGTTCGAAGCGGCCGTATTCGACGTGGTGGTCGAGTTCGAGGTCGTCGTCGTGTTCGTCGTCGTCGTCGTGTTCGTCGTGTTGTTGGCGTTCGCCGGTTTGGTGTTCGAGTTGTTGGCCGGAGCCGTGTCACCGCAAGCGGCGCCCATCAGGCCCAGCGTCAACATTGCTGAAAGAGCAATAACTTTTTTCATTTGTAAAATTCTCCTGTCTTCTTCAAAGATTGTTTTGTTATTTTACGACCGCCCTAAGACAGTCGTTGTTCTCGATTCTTTATTTCGGAACATTCGACAATATAAAAGGTGAAAAATACTAAGTCAACCCAAAAATTGTCAAAAAATCGGAATTTCGGAAAAAAAACCGAAATGCGTCGGTCTTTTTCACCAAACAAATTCAAGAAAACAAACGAATTGTGCGGGATCATCGCTATTGACTTGGCCCGCGGCGAAACGTTATCTTCAGTTTGCGGCACGATTCCGGCCGTTACTGCAATTTCACCCGAATTTGATCGCAATTAACTGCCAACTTTTCCTATGAGATCATCGAAGACCCCGGTGACGGCCGCGAGTTCACAAACCGCACACTTCGTGCTGACGGCCCTTTTGGCACTTGCCGCGCTCACGGCGACATTTGCAATGACAAACGCAGACCTGGCTTTTGAGGCGAAACGGTTCATATTCATCGGGATCGCCGCCGGCTATGTCGCGCTTTCCGCCGGCTTCCATTTTTGGCAGCGTTCGCGCGCGGTCCCCGGCGCGCTTCCGGGCGAGGAAATGAACGCGGCGGTCGAGGGCAAGCTCTTTGCTCTCGAGGAAGCAAGCGAGTTCTTCGGCGCTTCGTTGAAATCGGCCGATATGTTTCGACTGGTTGCGAGCCGAATCAACGACATTCTTCCGTTTTCGGCGTGCGTTCTTTTTCTTGCAGACGACGAAGCGAAGACCATCTTTTTGAAGTATGCGTTCGGGGAAACCCCGGAAAAGTTCGCGAATGCGGATGTTGAGATCGGTTTGAGTCTCGCCGCCAAAGCGTTTCTGAGTCGCACCGCCCAGTTTGACCCGACTGCAGCGTTCGACCGCCGCGTGTTTCCGCGCGAACTCACGGACAAGTTCGGTTCCTCGATCGCTGTTCCCTTGTTCCGAAACACGGAGATCTTCGGAGTCGTTGCCTTGTTCTCCAACAAATCGGAAAAATACGACGGAAGTTCGCTGACCCTGGCTGAAGCGATCGCCGAGCGCGTCGCCCCGCTTTTCAGGAGTTCGTTCGCCTTCGAGCAAAGTGTTTCCAATGCCCTTACCGACAACGTCACCCACCTCCCGAACGAGCGGGCCTTCTTTTTGGTCCTTGAAAACCAGATCGCCGAATCTCAGCGTTATCGTGACGAACGCCCGCTGACCGTGCTGGCACTCGATATTCGCAATTTTGACGAGCTCAACTCGAAATTCGGCCACATCGCCGGCGACTCGATACTCGAATTCGCGTCGGATCTTATCAAGAAACAGTTGCGCCAGATGGACGTTCTGACAAGGTCGGCCGGTGATGAGTTTCTCGCGGTGCTGCCGACTGCCGGAGAAAGGGTCGCCGAAGAAATAAAGGAACGTATCGCCCGCGTGTTCGTCACTTCGCCGTTCGAACGGCAGTCCGGTGAAAAGGTATATTTGGAGCTGAACTTCGGGTCGGCGACGATCTGGCGTGACGGCGAAACGGCTCCGGATCTCCTGCGGACGGCCCGCGTCAAAAAGGACCAGGACAAGCAAAGCGTCCGCGGCAAAGTTCTCTGGTTTCCGAAAGAATACATCAACTAGAACTCGTGCTGGCGTTTGCGAGGGTCCGGACGACGACGAACCATTCTCGTCAGACTGCATTTATCTAAACTTTTCGGCTGTGCGCTGCGTTAAGAAGATTATCGAAACGGAACGCATATGCAGCCAGGAACGAAACTAGGACGATACACTATTTCCCGCAAGATCGGAGCCGGCGGAATGGGCGAGGTTTTTGCCGCCCGCGACGAGCAGCTTGATCGCGAGGTCGCCCTGAAGGTCCTGTTGCCGGAATTCTGCTCCGATCTTGAACGCGTTCGTCGTTTCAAGATGGAAGCGAAAGCCGCGTCCGCCCTCAATCATCCGAACATCATCACGATCTACGAGATCAATGAAGACGACGGCAAGCTGTTTATCGCCACCGAACTGGTCGACGGCAGCACTGTTCGCGAATTGCTCGACCAGGGCGAACTAACCGCCGGCGAGGCGGTCAGAATCGCACAGAGTGCCGCCGAAGCCCTTGCTGTCGCTCACGAAGCGCAGATCGTTCATCGGGACATCAAGCCGGAAAACATAATGGTCCGTCGCGACGGGATCGTGAAGATTCTCGATTTCGGGCTCGCCAAACCGATTTCCGGGCAGGTCGTCGGCGCCGAGGACGAAACCGTCCAGTTGGTTCATACACAGCCCGGAATCGTGATGGGAAGCGTGCGGTATATGTCGCCGGAGCAGGCGCGCGGCAAAGAAACCGATGGCCGGACCGACGTCTGGAGTCTCGGTGTCGTTCTTTACGAGATGATCTCCGGCCGGAACCCGTTCGATGGCGAAACGGTCAGTGATTCGCTCGCCGCCGTGATTCACGTCGAGCCGGAACCCGTCGATGATATTCCCGAGGAGTTGCGCCGCATTGTCCGCAAGGCGCTCAAGAAGAAAGCGGAAGATCGTTATCAGAACATTCGCGACCTCGCCCTCGACCTGCGCGATCTCGGATCCGAATCTCAGAATTCGTCCGGCGAGAACCGGCTCCGCGAAACGGCTCGGACAATCAGCGTTCGGCGCCACAACACGACCGAAAACGCGACCCTGATCCATCGAACCTTGTCTGCCGATAATGAGGCAACCCCGACCGGGGGCGCACATCCGGCGTCGGCGAACCATACGGGGGCGATTTTCGGCATTCGCCGCTCGGCGCTGGCGCTGTTTGCGGTCGTTGCGGTTGTGCTTGTCGCCGCGGGATTGTTTCTGTTCCCCGGGATCTTCGGCAAGGGGCCGCCGCCGTTCGAGTCGATCCAGGCGTCGAGGCTGACAGACGATCTTAGCTCCGGACTCGCGGGCATCTCGCCCGACGGCCGATTTGTCGCGTTTGTGAGCCGCCGGGACGGACGTCGCAGTCTTCTCGTGAAACAGATCGCCACCGGCAGTCTGGTGACCTTGGCGGGTGCGACGCTCAACGAGTTTCAGCAACCGACGTTCACCCCGGACGGTGAATTCGTTTATTTCACCGAGACCGACAAGAGCATCGGGACTCTTTACAAGGTTCCGGCGTTCGGCGGCGAACGCGAGAAAATAACGGTTGACGTCGATTCCAGGGTGACTTTTTCGCCGGACGGGAAACGGCTGGCTTTTATCAGGCATAACCCGAATGTCGGCGGCGATACGATCTTTGTCGAAAACGCCGACGGTTCCGGGACTGAATCTTTTTTGCAGACGAAGGATGTCGGGGTCGATCAGTTTACGGGAGTCGACTGGTCTCCGGACAACAAGAATTTGCTCGTTGCGGTTTTTCGCAATGCCGGCGATACGGTTCAAAAAGTGAAGTTTGCGAAGGTCAGCCTCGATGACAAGAAAGTGGAGATCGTCGGCGACCGCGGATGGCTCGGCGTCAAAAGCTTTCAGTGGTCGAACGACGCCAAGGGCGTGATCCTTGTCGGCAAACAGAGCGCCGGCGAAAATGTACAGGTTTGGTATCTATCGCTTTCAGACGGAGTTCAGCGTCAGATCACGACCGATACAAGTGATTACGGCTCGGTAAGCCTTTCGCGAAACGGTTCAACGCTCGTTGCCGCCCGCGTTGACACGATCTCCGGTCTGTGGGGAGTTGGTGCCGCTAAAGGACAGCAGCGGCAGATCATACCGGACAGCAAGAACCTGATCGGCCCGGCGGGATTTGCTCCGACGGCCGACGGTAGAATTTTATTCGTCAAGAACACCGGACGCGATCTGCATATCTTTTCGGTCAGCGAAGACGGCAGAAATGAAAAACAACTGACGACCGGAACGGGACAGAACGTGTTTCCATCGGTCTCCCCCGACGGCCGGTTTATTGTCTATAGTTCTTCGCGCGGCGGCAGCCTCTTCACGATATGGCGAGCAAATGCCGATGCCGCCAATCCGATACAATTGACGCGCGCCGAAAATTCGAACGACAGCCACCCGAAGATCACTTCTGACGGAAAGTTCGTGATCTTTATGCGTCAGACGAGCGACGGCGGGAGTCCAAAGCTGATGAAGGTCCCGATCGACGGCGGTGACTCGTCGCCGATGTTTCCGGAAGATCCGAAATCCGAAATGGCGCCCGAGTTGTCGCCGGACGGTAAGCGCCTCGCTTTCCACACTTTCGATTACGACCCAAAGACCAGTAACTTCGTGTCTTCGGTGAGGGTCGTCGGATTGATCGGCGGCACTGTCGATCCGGATGTCAAGGAAATCGAATTGAGCGCCGCTCCGGAATATCGCTGGGCGCCGGACGGCCGATCGCTTACTTACCTGAACCGAACCGGCATACCGAATCTTCGGACACTGACGATTGCCGATAAGAAGGAAGTCGCGTTGACGGAGTTCACTTCCGGGCTGATCTCAAACTTTCAGTGGTCCCGGGACGGGAAGACGCTGTTCGTTGTTCGCGCGACCGCCAGTTCCGACCTGGTTTTGATCAAGGACGCGGCGGGCAGGGATCTGTGATTGGCGATTAGAGATTCGTGATTGGCGAATGGTGATTTGTGGTTGGCGAATAGGATCCTCGGTTGGTTTCGCGGGCAAGAATGAAAGAGTTGGCCCGTGAATTTTCGCGAAAGGGTTCTTGCTCTCAGGAATCCGGTCAATCGCGAATTTCTAAGATACGCGCAATTTCGCGGGGCAACGCGTTTGCATTTGGCAGCAGCGACCTCATCGAAACTCTCGTCGCCTGTTCGAAGCCCCCGAATAAAGAAATCGGGGCTTTTTGATTTTGCCGGGAAACTGTGCAAAATCGGTGGTGCATTGGCCCCAAATTTTTCAGACGGAGCAATTAATGGCAAAGATCACATTCCTGGGCGGCGTCGGTTCGGTGACCGGCTCAAAGTATTTGGTGGAATCGAACGGCAAACGGCTTCTGGTCGATTGCGGTTTGTTCCAGGGGGAAAAGGAACTTCGCGAGCGAAACTGGGCGGATCCGCCGTTCGACCCGAAATCGATCGACGCGGTGATCATCACTCACGCTCACATCGACCACACCGGATTTTTGCCGCGACTGGTCAAACTCGGTTTTTCCGGACCGGTTTTTTCGTCGCGAGCGACGTGCGATCTGTTGAAGATACTGTTGCCGGATTCCGGCAGACTTCAACAGGAAGAAGCGGATTACCGAAACCGGCACAATCTGACGTCTCACACACCGGCACTCCCGCTCTACGACGAGGCTGACGCCCGCGCAACGCTCGAACTTCTCGTTCCGGTCGCGAACGACGGTCAACCGAACGAAGTAGCTGAGGGATTCAAGGCCAGTTTTATGGTCGCCGGCCACATTATGGGCGCGAGCCTCGTACTCGTCGAGATGGCAAATGCCCGCCCGGACGGTTCATCCATTAAATTTCTGTTCTCGGGAGATCTCGGCCACTATGACCAGCCGATCGTGAAGGACCCCGCTCCGCCGCCGGCCTGCGACTATCTGATGTGCGAATCGACTTACGGTGATCGGCTTCACGGCGAAGTGACCTCTGACGTCCAGTTGGCGAAGATAATCAATGACGCCGCCCGGCGGGACGCCCCGATCCTCATCCCGGCCTTTGCGGTCGGACGGACGCAGGAGCTGCTTTATATGATCCGCGAGTTGGAAGACGACAAACGCATTCCGTCGATGCCGGTGATCGTCGACTCGCCGATGGCTTCGCAGGCGACGCAGGTCTACAACCGTTGGAACGAGGAGCACGACGAGGAATACGTCTCGATCCTCTCCAAGAAAGTACATCCGCTTCGAACGGACTGGATGAAGACGACTTCCTCGCGAGAGGAATCGAAACGCCTCAACGATATGAAGGGTGCGCGGATCATCATTTCGGCGTCTGGAATGATGACCGGAGGCCGCGTTCTGCACCACGCGATGAGAATGCTGCCCGATCCGCGGGCGACCGTCGTATTCGTGGGCTATCAAGCGGCAGGCACGACCGGCCGCCGGATCCTCAACGGCGAGCAGGAGGTCCGGATAATGAAGCAGTGGATCCCGGTCCGCTGTCGGATTGAAAAGGTTCAGGGTTTTTCCGCCCACGCCGACTGGAAGGCGGTCATCCGCTGGCTCGAAGGGCTTCCGAATACGCCGAAAATGGTCTTCACGACGCACGGCGAACCCGAAGCCGCCGAAGCGATGGCCGGCCACATCCGCGACCGGTTCGGCTGGAAGGTAACGGTTCCGGAATATCTGCAAACAGTTGAACTCGATTGAAGGTTCAAGATTGAAGGTTCAAGATTCAAGGTTCAAGATTCAAGATTAGATTCAAGATTCAAGGTTGATTCAAGATTCAAGATTCACGGATCACGATTCTGAATCCGAACTTGAACCTTGAGTCGCGAAACTTCAATCTTGAATCTAATCTTGAATCTTGAATCTCGAACCAACCTTGAATCTTGAATCTTGAACCTTGAATCTTAAATCAACCTTGAATCTTGAACTTTGAACCTTGAATCTTGAGTCTCGAACCACGGTCACTCGTATCTCAGGCACTCGATCGGATCGAGTTTGGCGGCGCGCAGGGCCGGGACGACGCCGAAAACGAGGCCGATCCCGATCGATATGAAGAGGCTGAACGCGATCGCGCCGAATTCGATGATCGCCGGAAGCGACGGGAACACGAGCATTATCAGTTTGCTGATTCCGACTGCCAAGGTGACTCCGACAATTCCGCCGAAAAACGTTAAGGTCATCGCTTCCAGCAAAAACTGTAGCACGATCGCACCTTTTGTCGCGCCGATGGCCTTTCGGATGCCGATCTCCTTCGTCCTTTCGGTGACGGAAACCAGCATGATGTTCATCACGCCGATGCCGCCGACGAGCAGCCCGAGCATCGAGATCGCGATCGCCGCCGATTTGACGCCGAAGACGATTCCCTCGAACTGAGAAATGAAGTCGCTGGCAGTCTTTATGTCGAAGTTGTTCGGTTCCTCGAATTTCACGCCCCGGCGCTGGCGAAGGATTCCCTCGACCTCAAGCGCGGCGTCGGTGACTTGTCCCGGTTTCGCTTGGATGACCTGCAGAACCGCATCTCGCGTCGGAGCTGCCTTGCGGGCCGTTCGATAGGGAAGATAGACTTTCCGGTCCTCTTCGTTTTCGCCGAAGAATCCGGCTTTTCGTTTTTCGATCACGCCGATGACCTCCCACGTCGTGCCGTTCATTCTCACAACCTTGCCGACGACATCGTCCTGATTGTCGGGGAACAGCGCTTCAACGGCGTTGACGCCGAGAACGACCACGTTACGGCGCTGATAGTTGTCGGAGTCCGTGATCCAACGACCCTGGCGAATGACCAGATTCGTGATCTGCATATAGTTCGGCGTCACCCCGTCGGTCAGTGCCCAGCGATAGTTCTTTCCTTCGTAAACGAGATTATCGTCGAAGCCGCTGCCCCAGGAACCGATGTTGATCGCGACCAGCGCAAGGTCCTCGACCGAGGTGGATTGCGCGAGAATTGCGTTCGCGTCGTCTTCGGTCAGCGGCTTGCGGTTCCGCTCGTCGCGGTTCCGGTTTCCGAATCCGGTCGAAAGGTGAAATGCGTAGATGTTGTTCGAGCCGTATTCTTCGATGATCGAGACGATCGACTGGCTCATCCCGTTGAGGATCGAAAAAACGACGATGCCGGTGATCAGTCCGATGACGATTCCGAGCACGGTCAGACCCGAACGGAACTTGTGAGCCATAATGCTCTCATACGCCATCTTCAATACTTCTTTTGGTAATGTTCCGGATAATTGCATTTCTTCAACCTCAAACTTTCGCGAGCGCGACGATCGGATCCAGCTTTGATGCCTTCCAAGCCGGATAGAGACCGGCGAGGATTCCGATAACGCTCGAAACAATGACCGCGATCGCCATATATTTGACGGTTATCGTCATCGTCATTTCCAAAAGGGCACCGACGATCTGCGTCGCGCCGGCGGCGACGATCAGTCCGAGCAGTCCGCCGACGATGCAAAGCGCTGCCGACTCGATCAGGAACTGGAGCATGATCTGATTTCGCGTCGCTCCGAGCGCTTTACGCAGTCCGACCTCAAATGTCCGTTCCGTGACCGACACGAGCATTATGTTCATCACGACGATACCGCCGACGATGAGCGTGATCATCGTGATCGGAATGACGACGATCGCGATCGCGTTCGTGAACTGATCCATTTGCGAACCGAACTCGTCGGTGTTGACGACGCTGAAATTGTCTTCCTCGCTGCCGATCAATGAGCGTTTGTTGCGCAGCACGAGGCGCGCATTTTCGATCGCCTCCTGCAGCGTTTCCGCGTCGGCCGCCTTGCCGTGAATCTGAAGACCGCCGTCGCGCGAAAAGATCTGGTTATGGAGCGTCACCGGAATATACATATTGCGGTCCATCGAATCGCCGAAAAACGAACCGCGCTTTTCCTCGACGCCGATGATCGTCAGCGGAACGCCTCGAAGTTTGATGGTTTTTCCGACGGGGCTTCCGATCGGATAGAACTTCTCCTTGAGGTCGTATCCGATGACGCAGACCTTGGCCGACCGTTCGACCTCGGAATCGGATACGAACCGGCCCTCGCCGATCGTCTTGTCTTCGATCTCGACCATATTCGCCGTGACGCCCTGAATCCGAACCGAGGGCATCTCGAGTCCGTCCTGCGTGATGTCGGCGCCGGCGCCCATCGCGGCGCCGACCGAAAGGCACATTTTGCAGTTGTCGCGAATGTACAGGAATTCTTCCCAGTTGACGTCTTTGTTGCGGCGGTTGCGCCGCTCGTACTCTTCGTCCGATAGCCTTCCGGTGTTTGCCATCCGGGTCATCATAAAGTGATTTGAGCCGAGCACCTTCGAGACCTTGTCGACGACGTACGTTTTCAGGCCGTCGATCGACGCGCCGACGATGACGACCGCGGCAACGCCGATGATGATTCCGATGAGCGTCAGAAACGCGCGGAGTTTATGTTCGAAGATCGACTTTATGGCGATTCCGAAGGCGTCGATGTAGAAGGAATATAACTGCCGCATATTAATGGTTTTCGGAGATCTCGAAGGCATAATCCGAAATCTCCGCTTGATTAGAATGAATACGAAAAGTTTGCCCGCTAACAGGTCGGACAAAAATGTTAACGACATGCCCGGCGGTTAAGTTTCGTGAAAAGTTCGTTGAGTCCGGTTTGCATCGCAAATCGGTGAGCGTGCTATACTTTTCCTTTGTTTTTACCAAGTTGAATTCCAGGAGAAATCAGTTTTGAGCGTTTTAGTTGACAAAAACACGCGCCTGATCGTGCAGGGCATTACCGGGAGGGAGGGTACGTTCCACACTCTTCAAATGATCGATTACGGCACGAACGTCGTCGGCGGCGTAACGCCCGGAAAAGGCGGAACGACGCATGAGGGCGTGGCGGTGTTCAATACGGTCGCTGACGCCGTCCGCGAGACGGGCGCGAACGCCTCGGTCATTTACGTTCCTCCGGCATTCGCCGCGGACGCGATAATGGAAGCGGCCGACGCGGGAATACCGCTCGTCGTGACGATCACCGAAGGGATTCCGATCGCCGATATGGTCGCTGTCAAGGAGTATCTCCGCGACAAGAACACGCGCGTTATCGGCCCGAACTGTCCCGGCATCATCTCTCCCGGAAAATGCAAGATCGGGATCATGCCCGGACATATCCATAAAGAAGGCCGGATCGGCGTCGTTTCGCGTTCCGGAACGTTGACCTACGAAGCGGTCGGACAGCTGACCTCGCTCGGACTCGGGCAATCGACGGCGATCGGTATCGGCGGCGACCCGATCATCGGGACGAACCATACCGACGCGCTGCGTTTGTTCGAGGCTGACGACGAGACGGACGCCATCATCATGATCGGCGAGATCGGCGGCACGGCCGAAGAAGACGCGGCGGCGTTTGCAAAAGATCACGTCACGAAGCCGATCGTCGCCTTCATCGCCGGCCAGACCGCGCCTCCGGGACGCCGTATGGGTCACGCCGGCGCGATCATCTCGGGCGGCAAAGGGACGGCCGGCGAGAAAATGAAGGCGTTGCGCGAAGCCGGAATCCGCGTCGTCGAATCTCCGGCCGACATCGGACGCGCCATCGTCGATCTTCTGGGCTCGAAGGCGTCGGCGTAGGATTTGGTTTTTGCGTCCGTTGTGGAAATGAGATTTTCGCATTCATTTCGGGTTGTCCCGAGCGATATCGACGAACAGGGGCACGTCAACAATGTCGCCTACGTTCGATGGATTCAGGATGTCGCTGTCGGGCACTGGAATGCGGCCGTCGGAGTGGAGACCCGAAATGCGTTGACCTGGATGTTGACGCGCCATGAGATCGACTATCTTCGCCAGACGTTTGAAAACGAAGAGGTGACGGCGACCACGTGGGTCGGTAAGGCGACACGGGTGACATGCGAACGGTTTACGGAGATCGTCCGCGGTGAACAGGTATTGATTCGCGCCAGGAGCGTTTGGTGCCTGATCGATCGCGAGACCCTGAAGCCGGTACGGATCTCGGATGATATTCGAACTGTCTTCGGAATGACATAACCTGATGCGGGGGAATTTGAGCAGTTTATTTACTTTTTTTGCGGCTTGGAAACGCCGCGCAATTCAAAACAAGGGAAAATTATCATAATGAGCAATTTAACATTTGGAATTATCAAGCCTGACGCGGTTGCGAAAGGACACACGGGAAAGATCGTCGACCGTATTGTCGATGCCGGTTTTCAGATTCGCGGGATGAAACTCATCCATCAGACAAGAAAACAGGCCGAAGGCTTCTACGCCGTTCACGCCGCGCGTCCGTTCTTTGGCGAACTGACTGAATTTATGTCGAGCGGACCGTGCGTCGTGCTTTGCCTTGAAAAAGAGAATGCGGTCAAGTCGTGGCGCGATCTGATGGGCGCGACAAACCCGGCCGAAGCCGCGGAGGGAACGCTCCGAAAGGATTTTGCCGGATCGATCGGCGAGAACGCGGTGCACGGTTCTGATTCGGACGAAAATGCCGCGATCGAGATCGCATATTTCTTCAGCAAGCTTGAATTAGTTTAGTTAACAGGATATAAAAGTCCGTAAGTTCGCGGAATTAAGACAGTTTCTGTTCGGCGAATTTGCGGACTCTAATCCAATTCTCAAGGACGATCAACTGATGAAAACATGCCCGAATTGTCAGCGTGAATTTCCGGACACGATGCGATTTTGTCAAACGGACGGCACACCTCTCCCGGATGCGGTCGAACCGCCGCCGCCTGACGATCCGTTGAAGACGACTGTCGTCAGGCAGGACGAGATCGCGGCGATGATACCGCCGGACGATCCGTTCAGGACGATGATCGCGTCGCGCGTCGAAGACCGCACCGAAGAGAAGGAAGACGAGGAAGACGTCCTACAGCTTCCGGACGACTTCGATCCGATGGCGACGATGGTTGTCGCTCCGATCACCGCACCGGAAAAACCGTCGCTTGAGGAACTGGTTCCGGATCTGTCAGCGGCCGCTTTCGATTCGATCAAAGAAGAGATTCAGCCTGAAGCTCCCCCGAATACTTTCGAGACGCCGAGCGCTCCGCCGGTGAACGAACCGCCCCCACCGGTTTTCAACGAACCGATCGTCGAGGCGCCCAGTTTTTCGGCTCCGTCACCTTCGGCTTCGGCCGCGGAGGACGACGACATTCCCGCGACTGTTTTCCAATCTCATTTCGACAACGTCAGCGCTCCCGCAGTGCCGGCGGAACCGGAGATCCCGTCGCCGTTTTCGGCGCCTCCGCCGACTTTCAATCAGCCGGTCAATGAACCTGTCGCTTCGTGGGAGAGTGAACCTCTTCCGCCACCGGTCAGCGAAGCTCTTCCTCCGCCGGCGCAGCAGTTTCAGCCGACGCCTTTCCAACCACCGCCGAGCGATCCGGTTCCCGCGCCGGCCGAACCGGTTCCGGCGTTTGCTCCGACTCCGTTCGACGCTCCGAGTTCGCCGTTTGAATCTCCGAGTTCGCCGTTCGCTCCCGAGCCGTCAGCCAATCAGGCGTTTCAGCCGGCCGAATGGAATCCGCCGCCGACACCGGTAGGAGAGTGGGGGAATCAAGGCATCGGCGCTAATACTCCGTTTCAACCGCCCGCGGTTGCGGGGCAGAGCAAGGTTTTGGCGATAATATCTTTGGTTACCGGGCTACTCGGATTCTTAACCAGTTTTGGTTCGATCATCCCGCTCCTGTCGTTGGCGTGTATCCCGGGTTCGTTCCTGTTTGGAGTCGCCGGAATCATTACGGGGTTTTTGGCGCGCGGACGGGCAAATAAGGATCCCGAGCAATACGGCGGAAAGGGTTTGGCGCTCGGCGGAATCATCCTCGGCGCACTCGGAATCCTCATCGTGGTCGGGTTGTTCGTCTTGTTTTTTGGCCTCGCATTCCTGGCGAACCGGGGTTAGTTATACTTCAGTCCTATGTCTATAGTTTCAGATGTCTTAAGATCAACCGTCGCGGTCATCAAGGGGATGAAACGTACCATCTCCGAGATTCCGCGCGAAAAGTGGACCGTGCAGTATCCTGATGTGCCGGTCACCGTCCAGCCGCGATACCGCGGACAGCATCTCCTGCACGTCGACGAAAACGGCAAAGAAAAATGCGTCGCGTGTTATCTTTGCGCCGCAGCCTGTCCGTCGGATTGTATCTACATCGAGGCCGTCAACGATCCCCGTCCGTACGATGAAAGGGTCGGTCGTGACGAACGCTACGCAAAGGTTTACAACATCGACTACGGACGCTGTATTTTCTGCGGATTCTGCGTCGAAGCCTGTCCGAAAGATGCCATCACGCACGGCTACAACTTCGAGATCTCGGTTTACAATCGCGCCGACCTTTTGAAGACGAAGGACGATCTGCTGATCACCAAACAGAAGCAGTCGAAGAACTACCGGGTCGCGTTGTCGACCGAAGACGTCGATTCGGAATACAAGGAAGTTTAAGCATCTCGGTTCTGAAGCCCGGCCGGAATGATCTGCTGGTCGCGGATCGTTCCGGCCGACGTTTTTCTATGAGAGTCACCGATCTTCCGCCGACGCCGAAGGGCCGAAATTTCGAGCTTAAAGCGCTTGGGTTGCGGGATTTTGCGGGACTTCGCACGGACGAGCAGCGGCTCGATCCGTTCGAACTCGCCCGGTATGCAAAGTTGCTTGTTGTTTCTTACGAACAGATCGCGCCGTTCCTCTCGGGCGACACGCGCGACCATCTCCTGAACGGCGGCAAGGATGCCTGGTCGGGCGGTGCGTGCTCCCAAAAACTTCCGGACGGCCGAAAGCTGATCGTTCTTAATCCGACCCACGGGGCGAACCGTCAAAACGCCACGCTGATGGAAGAGATCAGTCACGTTTTTCTCGGACATCAGCCGTCGCGGCTCGCGATCAAGGCGGTCAACAAGCAGGGTAAGCCGATCGCCCGCGACTATCGACCCGACATCGAGGAAGAGGCATACGGCGTCGGCGCCGCGGCGCTTGTACCGTATTCGGCGCTCAAGCGCGTCATTCGCCGCGGCAAGACATCGCGCGAGATCGCGCGGCATTTCAATGTCAGCCGCGAACTTGTCGAGTATCGCATTAAGATATCGCGTTTGTGGGACGAGTACGCCAACTCGCTCCTGATAAACCGCGATTATTGAATTTCAATCGCTACCGATCTACAATTTCGACTAATGGAAGAACACCATCCGGAAAGCACAGCGCCTGACCCGAACCTGACCGTCGTCGACAAGCTGAGAATGCTCCTCGACATCACGAAGACGATCAGCCGGTCACTGGATCTCGAGGAGGTTTTGACGCTCGTCATGGACACGCTCGATTCGCTGATCCATTACGATGCGGCCGGGATCTATCTCATCGAGAACGATAAGTCGGGCGAAAACCCGTATATCTTCAAATCGAGGGCAATCAGCGGGTATGCCGTCCCTTCTTCGCTGGTCGAGCCGCAACTCAAACTCGGCGAAGGGTTTATCGGATATTGTGCGCAGACCGGCCGTTCGATCATCTCCGGAGACGTCAGTAAAGACCCGCGCTATTTCCATGCGCGCGACAACACGATTTCGGAGATGGTTGCTCCGATCGTCTCGAACGATCAGGTGATCGGGGTATTCGACCTCGAAAGCGACCAGCCCGATGCTTACACGGCGGACGACCTTCAGATCCTGCAACTCCTTGCGTCGCAGGTTGCGATCATTATCGAAAAGGTCGAACTTCACGAACAGCTTGTCGAGAAAAAGCGGCTTCAGGCGCAACTGGAGATCGCTCGTCAGGTCCAACTCGAGTTGCTTCCGGATCACGATCCGAAGGTCGCGGGATTCGACATCAGCGCCTATGTTTTCCCGACGGAACAGGTTTCCGGCGACTATTACGACTGGGTCAAGGTTTTTGATGATCAGGTTGGAATCATCGTCGCCGATGCGGTCGGGAAGGGAATTCCGGCGGCGCTGCTGACCGCTTTCCTGCGCGCCTCGCTAAGACTCGCGGTTCAGATCGGATATGCGCCGCATATTGCGCTCTCGAAGGTCAGCAACCTTTTGTGGGATTCGGTCGAGTCACACCAGTTCATCACCGCGATCTACGGGATCCTCGACGCGACGAACAAGACATTCGTATTCTCAAACGCGGGTCACAATCCGCCGCTCCTCGTCAAACCTAACGGCGACTACCGGTTCGTTGAATACGGCGACCTGCCGCTCGGGATGTTTCGGGAGATGCGCTATCACCAGCATTTTATCAAGTTTGACGAGGGACAGATTCTGGTTCTCTATACCGACGGGATCACCGAGGCGGCGCGCGAAGACGGAGAGGAGTACGGTCGTGAGCGATTTGCCCGGCGGGTCCTTGAAGGGATCGATCTCTCGGCGAAGGAACTTATCGATTTTATCCGGAAGGACGTCGCCGACTTTACCGAGCGGAAATTTCTTGATGACGACGGGACGTTGTTCATCGTGAAGCCGCTTTGACTTTCCGAGCGGAACGGTTGCAACGACACAATGACGCCTTTGCTGGAACGCATCGCACGGAAACAACTTTAACCCAGAATCCGCAATGGAGAATCTTTTGCCCGCGAAACACGCGAAATACGCGAAAACGTTCTGGAAAAATAATGTCTTAACGCCGAATCAAAGAAAAAAAGAAAGAACGCGGGGGTTCCTTCTGAATTCCTTCCGCGTTCCTTCTTTTGTCGTTGAACTTAATTAGTGTCCCGTGACCGATGAGTGGACGTTGTCGCCGCCCGGGACGATCGGCGCGCGATAGTCGCCGTAATTGACCTTCTCATTTCCGGTCGAAAAAGCGTAAACGTCGAAGCCGAACGCATCAAAGAACTGGACAAGTTCGATCGACCGGTCGACGTAAACGACCTCCGCGAATCCGAGTTCCGCTCGAATTTCGAGCAAACGCTCGATAACTTCAAGCGGTGCGAAGCATTTTACCGGATCGTTATAAGTTGCCATTTGAAACCCCATTTCCACCGCGCCGAAAGTGACGCAGACATATCTTTAGATTACGCATACGCCTAATTGGTTGTTTTGAAATCTTTTGACAACCAAATCGCTTCCCGAACACTCTTAAAGACAGAAGCAAAAAATTGTGTTTTTGTCCGATAAGTATTAGAGTAGGGTCAACGCGGCATCGTCGAATAAGGAGCAAAAGGAATGAATACGAACAGGCAATTTGTTTTTGGGATCGCACTAACCCTGCTGTTCTCGGGAATGTTGTTCGCTCAAAACGACCGTACGGTTTCGCCGGTCAGCGAACTTTACGTTATTTCGGCGAAGGCCGGGGGCGTGAGTTACGTGGAGGGCAAGGTCAGTGTCGCCAGAGTTAACGGCAAGAGCGGAATGCTGCTGCGGAACGATCAGCTTGAAGTCGGTGACAAGGTTGTAACCGGTGCTGATTCCAAGGCGGAGATCATGCTCAATCCCGGATCTTATTTGCGGCTCGGTTCAAACTCGGTGTTTGAGTTTGTGACTACGAACCTCGATGATCTCAAGATCAAGTTGGGAAGCGGCAGCGCGGTGATCGAAGTGTTGGCGTCTGACGAGTTCCGCGTCGCGGTCGCCCTTCCGAACGCGAACGTAAATTTGACGCGATCAGGAGTGTTCCGTATCGATGTTCTCGCGGACGGCGGCGGAAACGTCGCGGTTTGGAAAGGCAAGATGTTTGTCAACGCCAATACCGAGATCAAGAGCGGACGTTCGGTCGAAGTCCGCGGCGATCGGTTGGCGATTGAAAAATTCGATCGCGACGGTGGTGATGATCTCGACCTTTGGAGCAAACTCCGGGCGAAAGAAATAACGGCGGTCAACTCGCGCCTCGACCGTGGTGCGATGCGCAATTCATTGCTGTCCTCGTACAATAACGGAATGTGGAACGCCTTCAACTCGTTCGGCGTGTGGGCATTTGACCCGTTCCGGCGGATGTGGAGTTTCCTCCCGTTCGGTGTCGGTTGGGGATCGCCGTACGGCTTCGATTATCGGCTTAATATGTGGTACTGCGATATGCCGTATTACGTTTACGTTTATCCGCGCGGCGGGGGCTCGACGAATCCGACGACGAATCCGAACACTGTTCCGACCACTTCACCGACTGACCGCGAGACGCGCGGCCCGAGACCGCCTTTTCAGCGAACAGATCAGAGCGGCAACCGCGTCGAGCCGACTCGAAACGGTTTTCCGAATCCGACTTCGGACGACGGAAGTTTTGACCGCAATAACCGCCGCAAGCAAAACGACAACTACGATTCACCGAAATACGAGTCTCCGTCGGTAGATCGAAAACCGGTCTTTACCCCCGCTCCGTCGACACCGATCATCGTGCCGCCGTCGCGGAATCCGAAGAACGACAAGGATAACTAGGAACCGAAAGGGAAATAAATGAAATAGGCGGGCTGCGAGGTCCGCCTTTTTTAGTTGCCGAACCGCAAGATCGACGAAACCGCGGCGACCGGCTCGGGCAGGAACTGCTGGGAGACAAGGATCAGCGACTGGATGCCGTTGAAAACGAAATGAAGAATGACGCACGGGAGAAGACGACCGGTCCGGGCCCGGACCAAGGTCAGTATCAGGCTCAGTACCATCAAAAGCAGGATCGTCGAATAACTTGGGAGATACTGCGGAACGTGGACGATGGTGAACAGCGTCGTCACGAGAGCGATCGCCGGTGTCGTTCCAAGCGATTTTCGCGCGGCCGAATAGAGAACACCGCGATAGACAATCTCTTCAACCAGCGGCGCCGAGAAAGTCGCGATGATCGCGACCAGGACAGTCACCTCGCGCGAGCTCCGCAGAATCTTTAGAAGTTGATTGTCCTGTTCCGGGAAATACGTCCCGACAACCATCGAAAACGCAAAGAATCCAACGATAATGACCGCTCCGTGCCAAAGTCGAAAACTCCCGAAATCCCAACCGAAACTTTCAAAGTAACCCGTAGCGCGCGACCGTTTGACGAGGAACCAAGAGACCACCAATGTCAAAATGTGGGCGGGAATTATCGCCGCGATGTTCAAGATGACGGCCATTTTGTCCTTCTCAACGAAAGCACTCAGGTTTTTTGTGTCGACGTCATTGATTGCCGCATACGGCAAAACGGCAAAGGCCGGTAAGAGGAGAATCAACAAAACACTGAGAAACCAGAATCCGACCGCGGCCAACAGACCCCACGAAGGGTTGTCGGGAGAGGCTATGACGTTCTCGTGACTCAAAGTTTCCGAATCCGGCATCCGAACCGGTTCGATGGTTTCTTCGTTCTGCACGCGAACGAGTGTAGCGAAAACTTAAACGAGTTCCAAGTTTGAATTTTCGGATAAATCGGGATAACCTAAAATCCCGTGGAGCAACACGGAAACAATCCCGAACAAAATGTGACAGCAATAATTCCGGCGCGGTATGGATCGACACGACTGGCGGGAAAATTGTTGCTTGAGATCGGCGGGATTCCGTTGATCGTTCATACATTGAATCAGGTCAAAAAGGCGCAAGGAATTTCGCGCGTGATCGTTGCCGCGGACGATCAGCGGATAGTCCGTGCGGTCGAAGATTTCGGCGGCGAAGCGGTGATCACATCATCTTCGCATCAGAGCGGGAGCGACCGGATCGCGGAGGTCGCCGGGAAGTTTCTGCCCGAAGGTTCGATCATCGTCAACGTACAGGGAGACGAGCCGCTGATACCGCCATCGACCATTGAAAGCGCTCTCGCTGCGATTCTGAGCGACAATGCCGTTGATGTCGCGACGACTTGCGAGGCGATAGGCGATGTCGCCGATGTTCTCGATCCGAACGTCGTCAAGGTCGTCCGCGACAAACGATCCAACGCTCTTTATTTTTCAAGGTCGCCGATCCCGTTTCCGCGCGAAGCTGTCGGCAGATACGAGACTCTCGAGACAGCCCTGACAAGCGACCCGTCGTTGCTTTCCGTTTTTCGAAAGCACACCGGGCTTTATGTTTACCGTCGTGAATTCCTTCTGCGGTTTGCGGCGTTGGAGCGGTCAGGACTTGAAACACTGGAAATGCTGGAACAGCTGCGGGCGCTCGAAAACGGAGCAACGATCCGGGTCGTCGATGTTTCCGAAAGGTCGGTCGGAGTCGATACCGCGGCGGATTTCGAGAGAGTGAGGCGGCTGATCGAGGGGGAACGATTATGAGCGACTGGATCGGCAGCTTGTTTTTTCTCGGGCTCGGCTTCGCGATTTACCTCGGACTCAGACAATTGGCGAAGCCCGTCAAGCGGACGGAACAGGAGTTTGAAAGGAACGTAAGCGAAAGCGCGTCAATGCTTGGGGCAAGTATGAACGCGCTGCAGGAAATGCTGAATCCGGAGGCCGCGAAGGCTCGTGAGGTTCAGACGCAACTGAAAGAAGGGCGCTTCAGCCGGAAAAAACGCGAAGGGAAAGCGAACGGCGAAGACGAAACTGAAAAATCATAGAATACTTCAAGGAAATCAATGACTAAATACATCTTTGTAACCGGCGGGGTTGTTTCAAGTCTCGGAAAAGGTCTGGCGGCGGCATCGATCGGATGCCTGCTCGAATCGCGTGGTATGTCGGTTCAGATGATGAAACTCGATCCGTACATTAATGTCGATCCGGGGACGATGTCACCGTTTCAGCACGGCGAAGTGTTCGTCACCGACGACGGAGCTGAGACGGATCTCGATCTGGGGCACTACGAACGATTCACCGGAGCGAAACTTTCACAGGCGAATAACTGGACAAGCGGCCGCATTTATTTGAGCGTGATCGAAAAGGAGCGTCGCGGCGATTATCTCGGAAAGACGATTCAGGTAATTCCGCATATCACCGACGAGATCAAAGCCGCGGTTCGGACGGTTGCGGAAAAGGGAGCGCCGGATGTTTTGATCGTCGAGATCGGCGGAACGGTGGGCGACATCGAATCGCTCCCGTTTATGGAGGCCATCCGGCAGATCGGCAACGAAGAAGGCCGCAACAACGCGATCTTCGTACACGTTACGCTAGTTCCGTTCATTGCCGCGGCCGGCGAACTCAAAACGAAGCCGACACAGCATTCCGTCAAGGAACTCCGCGAGATCGGTATCGCGCCCGACATTCTACTGTGCCGTTCCGATCGCCCGTTGCCGCTCGATCTGCGGCGCAAGATCGCGCTTTTCTGCAACGTTCACGAAAATGCGGTGATTTCGGCGCTCGACGTCAAAACAATTTACGAGGTTCCGCTCGCGTTTCACGAGCAGGGACTTGACTCGCTGATCCTCGACGATCTGCACCTCCGCGAGAGATTTCCGGATGCAAATCTCAAGAAATGGCGCGAATTGGTTTCGACCATCAAAGAACCGACCGACGGCGAAGTCAAGATCGCGATCGTCGGCAAATATGTCGAATTGGAAGATGCGTACAAGAGTTTGCGCGAAGCGTTGACGCACGCCGGCGTCGCGAACAACCTGCGCGTGAAGATCGACTGGCTGGAGTCGGAAAATCTTGTCAAAGACGATTACGAGACGGAACTTCAGGATTACGACGCGATCCTAGTCCCCGGAGGATTCGGCAAACGCGGCGTCGCCGGGATGATCCGGGCGATCAAATACGCCCGCAAATCGGGGACGCCGTATTTCGGCATCTGCCTGGGAATGCAGACCGCGTGTATCGAGTACGCCCGGAACGTCTGCGGGCTGCGCGATGCGGATTCGACCGAATTTGCGCCCGACACGCCGTTTCCGGTGATCTTCAAATTGCGCGACCTGGTCGGCGTCGATGAACTCGGCGGTACGATGCGGCTCGGAGCCTGGGATTGCAGCTTGAAGGAAGGAACGCTGGCGCGCGACGTTTACGGCGGCGCGACGCAGATCAGCGAACGCCATCGGCATCGCTTCGAGTTCAATCCGGAATTCCGGTCGGCGCTCGAGCGCGAAGGATTGATCTTCAGCGGCGTTTCGCCCGACGGGAAGTTTGTCGAGATGGTCGAGTTGCCGCGCGATGTTCACCCGTTCTTCATCGGCTGCCAGTTTCATCCGGAATATAAGTCGAAGCCGCTGGCGGTCCATCCGCTGTTCGGATCATTCGTAAAGGCGGCGCACGATCACCGGCTCAGCAGCGAGAATCTGACGGATGACGTGAAGAGCGACAAGCAAGTTGAGATGCCGGAGCGATCCGAGCTTATCGCCGAATAGAAACAACGAGGTGCGTTTTTTGGTAAACTCCCGGTTATTCGAAACGGCTGTTGTCTTTTATTTTATCGGCGATGCAAAAATCGAGTTCATTCAATGTTGGAAACGTCCCATTCGGTGGCGGAGCGCTGAGTTTTATCCTCGGGCCATGCGTGGTCGAATCGGCGGAGCATGCGCTGTATATGGCGCGCTCGATAAAAGACATCTGTGCCGAAGTCGGCGTCGAATTCATTTACAAGTCCTCGTTCGATAAGGCGAATCGAAGTTCGATCGACAGTTTCCGCGGGGACGGCATGGAATTCGGCCTCGATGTGCTGAAGACCGTTAAGTCCGAACTCGGACTGCCGGTGATCACCGACGTCCACGAGCCGTGGCAAGTTGAACGAACGGCCGAGGTCGCGGACATAATCCAGATCCCCGCGTTTCTCTGTCGCCAAACGGACCTGCTTGTCGAGGCGGCGCGTTCCGGACGCGCGGTGAACGTCAAAAAGGGACAATTCCTGGCTCCGTGGGATGCGAAGAACATCGTCGACAAGCTTGAGAACGCGGGTTGTGAACGGATTCTCCTGACCGAGCGCGGGGCAAGTTTCGGCTACAACAACCTGGTCGTCGACCTTCGGAGTTTTCCGATCATGCGTTCGTTCGGTGTTCCGGTCGTTTTTGATGTGACGCACTCGCTCCAGCTTCCGGGCGGGCTCGGGAAGGCAACCGGCGGTCAGGGCGAATACATCGAACATTTCGCGCGGGCGGGAGTGGCGTGCGGGGTCGATGCGGTCTTTATGGAAGTCCACAACGATCCGTCGGTCGCGCCGTCGGACGGTCCGAACCAGTTGCCCCTTGCCCGGCTTAAGCCGCTTTTGATTAAGCTGAAGGCGATTCACGAATTGATCGGCGCCGAGCGGTAATTTCGGCATCTCAAATCTATATGAAAATCTTACAAGCAGCGTTCACTTTGATATTCATCGCGTTGGTTTCGGGGCTGACGGTGGCGGCTCAAACGGATTCGCGGGCTTCGAAAACGTGGGAGGTGTCGAAGTATGACATCAGCGTCGCGTTGCCGGCCGCGGAAAGCGACCGGTTCGTCACGATAAAAGCAGTGCTTTCTTTGAGAAACGTTTCGGCAGCTGCCGCAAATAGCCTTTCGCTCCGGATTAGCCGGAATGCGGAGATAACCGGGATCAAGATCGGTACCGGAACCGTAGACTTCTCAAAGAACGAAGAGAAGATCGGGGCCGGCAGCCTGCAGCGGCTTGTCATCCGTTCGATTTCAGTGCCGTCCGCAGGCAGTTTGACGGCGGAGGTCGATTACCGTTTGCGGATCGATGAGAATTCGGGTTTGGCGGCGTTGACGCCGCTCGGCGCGCAACTGCTTCCGATGTCGTTTTGGTACCCGACGCCGAACAGCTGGTTCTTTCCGCGCGGCGCCGATTTTGCGCCGTACCGCGTCCGCGTGGCCGCGCCCGCCGGACAAAAGGTCCTGTCGGCCGGGGTGTTGGCTGCCGACGGCAGCGAGCAGAGTCTGTTCGGACAGCCGTTTTTTGTTTCAGGCGGTTTTGACAGTCTCTCGGCCAAGAACGTTGATGTTTTTCTCGGCAAGGGCGCGGGAGCCGAAGAGCGCAAAAGGGCTGAGGAGGTCGCGGCGCTGACTGCCGACGCAAAGACATATTTTGAGGTTTTGTTCGGGTCGTCGCCAAATGTGCCGCTGCGAATAGTCTCAGTCCGGCGTGGAAGCGGATATGCCGATGCCGGGACGGTCCTGTTGGATGAAAACGTCTTTCGCCGCCAGAAGCTGGATGCACAGACGGCGATGACGATCTCCGAATCGGTCATTCGAAATTGGATCGGAGCTTCGACGCCGATTAGCGGAGACGGCGGCGGCGCCATTCGTGAGGGTCTCGTGCGATTTTTGGCGACCGAGTTCCTTGAGGCGAAGTTTGGAAAAGAGATCGCCGACATTGAGCGAATGCGTCAGCGGACGGCCTACGCGGCCGTCTCGAAGCGTGACGCGCCGCTTTCCCAGATCACGCCGCTCGACGATTATTTCTTCGTCACGAACGCGAACAAGGGGGCGATGATCTGGCGGCTGCTGTCGAAAAGGGTCGGCGCGGACGCCTTTTTCGCTGTCCTCAAGGCGCAAATGAAAACCGGCCAGCTTGATCTCGCTGTACTTCGCGGCGCGTTTGGACAGCAGAAGGATCTGCTCGAATACTGTTTCGACAAGGTGACGGACGTTGACCTGATCGTCGGATTGCCGCAGCCGGGGGCCGGGGAGTCGAAAATGGCGCTTCGCAACACGGGTTCGATCGAGGCTCAGGTAGACGTTACCGCGACGACCGATAAGGGTGAGAAGCTTCGGAACGTTGCGAAGATTCCCGCACAGGGGTTCGCTGAAACGGTATTCAAGACCTCGTCGAAGATCGTTCGGGTCGAGGTCGATTCGGACAAACTCTTTCCGCAGATCAACTATGCGAACGATGTAAAGCCGATGGAGATCGACGAAAGCGATGCGCTGCTGTTCGTGAAACGTTCTTTTGACCGGCAGGATTTTCCGGCGGGCGAGAAGAATGCCCGGCTTGTACTCAGTGACACTCCGAGATTCGATGATGTCAGGGTGCTTTTGGCGCGATCGCTCCTCGCACAGGGGAAGACATCGGAGGCCGAACGCGAGTTTCGCGCGGTCCTCGACGAGCGGTTGCCTTCGGCTCGCAGTCTTGCGTGGTTGAACGTGGGTCTCGGTGACATCGCGCTCAAGAATGGCCAACCGACGCAGGCGATCGGTTTTTTCGATCTGGCGGTTCAGGCCGGGGCTGAGGTCGGCGCATCGTTCGCCGCGCGCCAGGGGAGGCTCAAGGCAAATATCGGGGGTGTTTCCGACGAATCGATCAAGGGCTTCTTCGCGGACTTCGACAAGGCGGCCGTTTCGGCGAGCAAAGCGGCGCTTGAAGGGGTGCTGTTGGCAGGGGAAACACCCAAGGCGTTTGCGACCGGAATTGCGGGACAGGCCCAGGAATGGACGTCAAAGGTGATGCAGGTCGATGTGCTTGATCCGCAGAACGTTTTGGTCGAGGTCTCGTTGAGTATCAAGATCATTAATAAGAGCCCCGAAAGCGGAACCGCTGTCTTCCGTTTGACGAAGACGGGTTCGGGATGGAAATTGAGCGGCGTCGAGTCGTTTGAGGTGCGCTGAGAAACGTGAAGCCAACAGAGAAGGGAACCAGTAAAAAAGATGCGATTGCCCGGGCGCAGCGCGTCCGTCTGCTGTTGATGGACTGTGACGGTGTGATGACTGACGGCCGGCTCTACTTTTCAGGTTCGGGCGAGGATCTCAAGGTTTTTCACGTTCACGACGGGCAGGGAATCGCGACGTGGCATTCTCACGGTTTCCAGTCGGGGATTATTTCGGGGCGCGGGGCACATTCGATCTTGAGGGCGCGTGCAGACGAGCTCGGAATGCGGTTTGTGAGGACGCATTCAAAAGATAAAGTTCAGGACCTGGCTTCAATACTTGAAGAATCCGCAACAACTTTGGAGGAGACCGCATTC
>JBGSWK010000038.1:0-101717 GCA_041752475.1 Pyrinomonadaceae bacterium
CGCCCGACGAAGGCCGCCAGAACGCGAGGTCCGTCTTGCCGTCACCGGTGAAGTCGCGGGCCATCGGCTTGTCGGTCGAGATCCCGAATGTCGCCGCGATGACGCCCGAGGTCGAACGGTTGAGCCACCACTGGCCGACGCTCGGACGGTAGATCGCCATAGCCGCGCGGCCGTCGCCATCGTAGTCGCCGACCTGCGGAACGTCGCCGTTCGCGCCGAACTGCTCGATCGTCGTGCCGCCGTCGGACGAGCGCTGAATGTACCAGGTCGCCGTCGAAGGCCGGAACACGGCCGCGTCCGCCTTACCGTCGGCATCGAAATCACCCGGCGCCGGAATGTCGTCCGACGCACCGAACGGGAACGAGTAAAAGCTCGCGTCCTCGCTCCGCATCACATACCATTCGCCCGTTTCCGGCCTGAAGACCGCGATGTCCGTTTTGCCGTCGCCCGTGAAGTCCGCCGGTGCGATCGTATCCGTCGTCGCGCCGAACTGGAAGGCACGATTTCCGCCGTCCGAACTTCTGAGATACCACCATTCGGCGACGTCGGGCCGCACAACCGAAATATCCGTCCGGCCGTCGCCGTCGAAATCAACGAATCCTCCGGAACCGACCGACGCCGTCCCGAACACGGTAAAGCGAAACGCTTGCGAGACAGCCACGCCGCCCGCGGCACCTGGGTCCGTCACGTACCAGCGCCCGAAGAAGGTCCTGCCGACAAACGAAGCATTGTCGGGAATCGACAGACTTACGGACGCGAATCCGTTGCCGGCTCCCGTGCCCTGCGTTGTCACCGCCACCCGCGCGAAACTGCCCGTGGCCGGTATGTTCGAAGTCGCGCCCGGATCGGTCTCATCGACGACCAGCACCGCGTTCGTATTGCCGAGCGTTCTCGAAACCGCTACGGTGAAGCTCGGATTTCCGACCAGCGGCGGTTCGATCGCCATCGCCTGCGGGACGAGCGCGTTTGAACCTGCAAGCCCGGTGCCGACGATTACCGGAACACGGTTTGTATCGGCATACGGGCGCGGCGCGTCGAACGGCGGCAATTCGTTTCGAACTCGCTGATCAACCAGCGAATTCCGAAGAAACGCGACGAGATCGGCCTTCTGTCCGGCGCTCAGGTTTCGGGGACGAACCAGATTGGCAGCGAAATTCGGCTCGTTCGGAAAATCTCCGCCGCGATTGTAAAACTCGACAACCTCTTCGAGGGTCGAGAACCTTCCGTTATGCATAAACGACGAGCGGAGTGAAACGTTTCGGAGCGACGGCACGCGAAACTCACCGAGGTTTGCCTGCGCTCCGGTGACCTGAAAGCGTCCGGTATCCTCATTCACCGGACGAAGTCCGATATTGATGAAAGCATTGTTGGTGAACAGGTTGCCGGCGTGGCAAGCGCCGCATTGCGTGCCGCCGAACACGCCCCGACCACGCTGTTCCGCAGGCGGCAGCGGAGTGATTCCGGCGGCGTCGAGATCTGCCGGAGTCTGGTCCGAGAACAAGGTGCGTTCGTAGGACGCGATCGCCAACGCAATTCGCGACGGGGAAACGTCTGACGTGCCAAACGCCTCCTGGAAGAGTTCCGGATACGAGCGGCCGCCGATCCAGGTCTCAAGCGCGGCCGGTACGTTTGTGGTCAAGACCAGCGGTTTTGCAGTTGAAATCCTGTCCGCAAGCGCGGTCCAGTTGCTTGTTGAATGACCCATTTCGACACCGCTCACCGGCGGGGCGACGGACTGGCTCTCGAGCGCTCCGCCGTTGTTGATCACGATCGCGTTCGTCACCGGATCGCGAAATTGCCCGGTCGCGCGGCCGTCCCAAAAGAGCACCGGCGAGTACACCGCGTTGATGTGCGAATTCGTTTTGCGTCCCGTAACCTGGGCCCCGAAACCAAAGTTCGTCGACCACGAATACGTGCCGTCGGCGTTGCTCATCGGCACTCCAGGCGAACCGACAACGTCGTCGGCCGTGTTGAAAATACTGTCAAAGCCCGGATTCTTTGCGTTGAGAAGATTTACGAGAGATCGCGGATCGCTGCCCCCCGTTCCCGCACGGTGGCAGGAGCCGCATGAAACGGTCTTGGTCGCCGAAAGCTGTTCGTCCCAGAAAAGGGCCTTGCCGAGATACGCTTTCGCGGCGGTCACCGGATTTGCCGGCGGTCCCGGCGGAGGCGGTTCAAGCGGCGGAATGGGTCCCTGATTGATGGTATTGGCACGAACGCCGGTGGCCACTGCCGTCAGCGCGCTCGTCGTCGTTTGATTCTCGGCACGTACCCAATAAAAAACGGTCTGTCCGGCCGGCGCCGTCGCGTCAAAAAAGAAATTGAGCTGCGTCGTGGCGATCGACGTCGCGGTTCCGGAATCATTCAGAGTATTGCGGAAAACACGGTACGTGGTCGCCCCGCGAATCGCGTCCCAATAGAGCCCGACTTTGTTGTTGTAGCGATTCGTCGTTGCCGAAAAACCGGTCGGCGTCGCCAGCGACGTCTGCCCCGATGCCGTCGGGGACGTCTTGAACAACCCAAAGATCAGTGCCGATCCGGCAAATATGACAATTGCAAATAATTTCAAACTCTTCATAACCTTCAACCCAACCTATCCAATAATGAACGTAAATAATTGCGTGTCCGCATCAGGCGGACCTTAACATTGCTCTCCGACCAACCGACCGCCTTCGCGACCTCCTTGATCGACATTTCCTCGCCGTGAAACAGCGTGACCGCAAGCCTGTCTTTGGCATCGAGACCGGACAAAAGCTTCTCTGCCAGGTCCCGATTGATCAACGCGCTCTCGTTTTCAAACGAACCCCCTGCCGCGACACCGTCGATGTATTCCGATTCGGCCGTTCCGAGTTCGGCGAACAGATCCTCGGGGCGACGCTGACGTCGGCGAAGCTCGTCGTAGCAGACATTGACCGTCACCCGCGAGATCCACGACGTGAACGACTTTTCCTGCCCGCCGCGAAAATTTTTCAAAGAGAAGTAAGCCTTCGTAAAAACGACCTGTGAAAACTCCTCGACCAGTTCACGCTGACTGAAAAAGCGTCCGACGAGATGCACGACCAGTCGCTTGTATCTTTCAAACAGCACCGCAAAGGCTGCCTCGTCGCCGGCAAGGACAGCCTGCACAAGCTCCTCGTCGGTTTCGGCTCCGCCGGTCGCTGCCGGACGCACGTTGAGTGACTGATCCAAGTTTAAGGCTTCCTCAATCATCGAAATTCGGAATATCGAAATTCTTACCGAAGACTAGTTTCTGGGCCTTACCGGCGGCTGTCTGTCGCCCGGCGTCGGACGTCGGTCATCCATCGGCGGACGTCGCTTGTCAGGCTGCGCACGTTTGTCTCCGGGGGGACGCATCTCTGACTGTTTGTAGTCGGCGGGCACCTTGAAAAGTTCGGCCGCCGGTTCACCGAGTTTGATGTTCACCAGCCGGAAGGTAACTTCGCCGATGAACGGATCGGTATGCTTCGACATCACGATCATCTGAAGATCGGGCGAAAACCACTTTTCGGTAACGACCTGAACGGGCTTGTCGTTGCCGATCTGGCCGACCGGAATCTCGATCGTCGTCCGCGTGCCTTCGGCGGAAACCCCTTCGATGGTCCGTGTTCCGAGCGATTCCTTTTTCGCCTCAAGCGGCTCGTTTCGCGGTTCGAGCGGATTCGGCTGTCTGAACGGAACGTTGAAATACGTCTTGTTGGTCGTATTCAGCGAGTATGTTTTGCCGGCGACGTGATCGACGATATGAACCAGCTTCAAAGGCTGATCTTCGCGCCCGAGCACCGGAAATCCGGCGATCGTTTCAAACGGCATTTCCCGCCGGACACGGCCTTCGCCGTCCCGGTAGATCTGCCCCGTGGTCTGAGATTTGACGAGCGATCCGTCGAACAATCGTTTCGACTCCTCGCGTACGGTCTCCGCGGAAAACGGCGCGCCCTTGACGAGTTTGTCGCCGAAACGCATCTCCGCGCCGACGAATTCGGCCATCGCGCGGTTCGGATTGTCGCGGCGTTCGGGGCCGATCGGACCTTCAGGACCGCCGAGGGGACCCATGCGGTTCGGACGCACCGCTTTGATCTCTTCCCAGTCGAGCGCGCCGTCGCCGTTCGAGTCGATCTTTGCAAACTTGGCGTTTGCCATCTCAAAGAACGCTTCGCGACTCAGATCGCTGTCACCCGGTTCCAGGAAAAGAAACGGCGGAACCTTGTCCGTTTCGATCCTTCCCGGCTTCCCGTCCGGGCGACGGAGTTCGGTGCGTTCGACGACTGCGTTCTTATTCTCATCGCTCTGCTGAAAGAACGTCTCCGCAGCCGCGCGAAACTCTTCCCTGTCGATGCGTCCATTCTTGTTCACATCGACGATCTTCGCCCATTCCGGCGGACCTTCCATCCGCGGGCGCTGTGCCGATACGGCCATCGAAAAAGTAACCAATGCGATCAAAGTCAAAATAGCGGATCCCATAATTTCACCTCAAAAAAACTATTGAATGAACCGAATCGCGCGAGCGGATCCGTCGTCACCCATCAAAACCTCTGCGTTTACAAATTCTGAACTGTTCTGCACGTTCGTCGACACTCCGAGGGCGACCATCATCGAGCGCGGAACCTTGACCTTTAGCAGTTGCCCGCTTTCCGGCTCTTGCGAGTACATCAGCGCGATAAATTCCGACTTGGTCTCGATCTTCACCGTTTGTTCGGAAGGACTCCGTTCAACGCTGCGGACCGGATCCGCCGTTCGTCTGCGGATCTGACGTTTCGAAACGGTCCGGGCGACACGTACTTCGTCCGACGGTTCCGACACAGTCTCGGCAACCGGCGACGATGCGACGGGCCGCTCGATCAGGATCGTCTCGGTCGTGCGGCTTCCGGCGACGTTCAGCCCGTCACCCGAACGAGTGAACACGATCAACCCGAGAAACGCGGCGATGACGAGCCCCGCAAATGTCACGATGCGCCAGTCGAAACTCGGCAGCCATCCAAACCGCGGCGCCGGCTTCTGACCGGCGATCGTGCGCTGAACTCCCCACCAGAGCTGCGGCGAATCGGCTATCTCGCCGATCGTTTCGTCGCTCAAGCGGGCATCATCCACGATCGCTTTCAGGATCAGATCAAGTTTTTCGTCCGAAAATTGATTCTTCATTTGAAACTCCAAAAACTGCGTGTCACTTCAAATGACGCGCGGCTATCGGGGACGGTTACATTCAGTTGAAGTTTTTTTTGGATTTGCCGCAAAATTATACAATAATTGCCGCGAAACCATTCGCGCGGACTTATGACGGCGGAATCCGAAATCACAAATCCCGAATTGCAAATCGGCTGTCAGGGCTGGAACTACGATGATTGGACGACACGCTCGGCGGACGCGCCGGTTTTCTATCCGCGCGGGACGCGGTCCGGCGAGATGCTGAGCATTTACGCCAAGGCGTTCGCGACGACCGAGATCGACTCGACGTTTTACGCGATCCCGCCGGCTTCGAACATCGAGAACTGGCATCGGAAGACGCCCGCGAACTTCACGTTCTCCCCGAAAATGCCGCAGGAGATCACCCACGAACTTAGGCTCGGCGAAGACTCGTTTCCGTTGCTCGAGAAGTTTTGCGGACGCATCCGCGGACTCGGCAAGAAGCTCGCAGCATGTCTGATCCAACTGCCGCCGCAGTTTGACGCGACGCGCACGAACGCCATCCGTTTGCGATCTTTTCTCGACCGCTTGCCGCGCGACATTCGGTTCGCCGTCGAATTTCGCCGGCGCGAGTGGTTTGTCGACTGGACGTTCGGTGAACTCGCCAAACACGGCGCGACGCCCGCGCTCGTCGACGGCAAATGGATCCCGCGCGAGACCGTCTTCGCGGCGGCAAAGGGACTTCACGGCGAATTTTCGTACATACGCTTTATGGGCGAGCGCGACCTGACGTCATTCGACCGCATCTGGCGAAATCGCGACGAAAGCCTCACCGGCTGGGCGGACGTCATCCGTTCGATAGCGGCGAATGAGAAATTCGTCTATTTCAGCAATCTGTACGAAGGCCACGCTCCGGAGAGCGCACGAAAATTATCGGCATTGTTGGGACTTTCGACGGTGGACCCGAAGAGTCTGGACGATCAGCGGGCGTTGTTTTGAGAGCCGGATGACGATTCGTGATTCGCGCCCATTCGCGGGCAACAAACACTCCGGTTTTCCAAAACAGACAAGAGTTTCTGCTTGCGTAAAAGGACCGAACTTAGCGCCTTCGCGTCTTTGCGGGAACGCCCGTGTCCATATGCGCAGGCGCCGGTTTTCCCGCAAAGGCGCGAAGGCGCAAACTTCGGCATATATAAATCCCGACTATCTCATCGCATTCGAATTCATATTCGAATTACGCGACGAATCGCCCGTCTGCGCCGGATCGCGCATTCCCGATGTGTGGCACCAGCCCGTCTTGTGGCCGAGGTTGTTCGCACCGGAAAGCTGTCCGTAGGCCTTTTCGACAACACCGTCGTCCGGATCCGACAGGAACGGGTCGGTCGCGAAGTTGCAGTAATCGTAACGCCACCACACATCCTTGAACGACGTCGTGTGATAGAAGACCTTTGCCCGCGCCCACGACGGGATCCCCGCGAGCCACGAGGCCGCGCCCGAATAGCTCAGGTTCGAATTCGAGCCGCAGCCGGCGCCAAAGATCTGGCCGAGCAGCGCCAGATTCCCCGCGAGCGCCGTGCCCTGATAAGGCGTCCCGACGGACTGGATCAGACGCGTCCCGGGCCCGGTCGCGTAATCGAGTCCGCTCCAGTAATAAGTGTAAAGATGGAGCGTCGCAGCGCCGCCCTGGCTGTGCGCGACCGCGCCGAACGACGGGTACGCGGCGCCAAAGTTCTTGATCAGATTCGCAAACTGATCGTGCGTCCGGTTTTGGTTCGGATCGTTGAACACGATGTTGTTCGAGAATTGCGAAGTCGGAAACGTATTCCCGCCCGAGCAATATCCGTGGATCAGCATCAGTTTCCCGCCGACCGCGTCGTCCACGATTCTGACCGGGCGTTTGCCGACCCGCATTTCTTCGTTGACCTCGCCGAAATAGTTCGCCTTGAGGCTTTCGGGAATCTTGATCTCAGGCAAGATGATGCGTCCCGAAGTTCCAAGGGTGACGGTGCCGTCGGCGTCCTCGATCCGGACGTTGCGGAGTTCGAAACCGCCTTTCCCGCCCGAGCGGACGAGCCAGCGGGCGTCGATCGACAACGGCACGTTGACCTGCCGATATCCGAAGCCTTTCTCAACCGTCGTCATTCCGCCGATCCACGCGACCGGCGTCTCCGAGTCCCGCCCCGAGACCTCGGCATAGGCGATGACCCTTTGGCCGGCACGCAGTCCCGAAACGGGAAGGTCGAGCCGGAAACGAGTCTCGTCCGACTGACGGACGTACGCGTCGCCGGAGAAAGCCGCGCCGGACTCGGCAACGCTGATCACGTGCTCGCCCGTTCGGACGAAATCCTCGCCGATCGCGGTCCTGCCGCGCGTCGCGACCTGCAGAATATATTGGCCCGGTTCGCCGGGCGTGAATAATCCGCCGAACGTTCCGTCGCCGGCGAGCCCGTCGGCGTGTGCGCCGTCATCGAACATCGGGATCCTCGAGATCGAACCCGACGGCGTGCGGATCTCGACGTCGGACCGCGCCACGGTCCCGGTCGATGCCCGAAGGTCCTTGGCCGAAACATCGAACATCCGCGCGACGACGCCGATCTGCCGGCCCCGGATCGTTTCGTTCGTGTTGATGAACGAATAAAGCCGGTACGGGGAATCGCTCGAGGCGACGAGATAGCCGACGGTCGCTTCGCCCGCGAGTCCGTCTTTCGGAGTTTCGATGTTGAAGCGCAATATGCCCGCGCCGAGTCCCGCAAATCTGAAAACTTCGGCGGGATAAGTTGCGTCGCCAAGCCCGTAACTGGTCTCCACGCGCTCGATAAAGGCCGATTCGAGGCGCGGGTTAAACTGCTCGCCGCCGGGCAGAACCGCCTTGACGTCAAACGCCTCGCCGTTGCGGGCGATTATCATCACCTGAAAATTGCCGGCCGTCTCGACCGGAATTTCGATCGACTGAAAACCCTCGCGGATCGGGATCATTGACGCTTTCGAACTCAAACCGTTTTCCGCCGGATTCGGCTGCCGCATCGAGTCAATCTCGTCGGCACCGCCGCCGAGCTGCTTGAACTCGCTCGCCGGAAGCGTTCTCGTTTTCTGCCCGAACGCGGTCACGGCAAACGCCGCGACCAGCAAACACAAAAAGACCTTCATCGAAATTCGCATTCAATTCTCCTTTTATTGTTTAGACTTCAAAAACTGCCTATCACACGACCGCGAAGCCGTGATCGAGTGCGGTGATCAACTCGTCGACGTTGTCTTTCGTCGAATTGAGCATCATTCCCGTGCGGATCACGTTGCCAAACAGGCCGCCCTTTCCGATCAGCACGCCGCGGCGTTTCGTTTCCTCGAAAACCTTCAAAACTGCCTGCGGATTCGGTTCCTTCGTTTTTCGGTCGACGACCAGCTCGATTCCCTGCATCAGGCCCTTTCCGCGGATGTCGCCGATGACCTGATACTTTTCCTTCAGTTCGTGGAGCCGCTCACTGAGATAATCGCCGACGATGCGGCAGTTGGTCCGGAGGTCCTCGTCCTCGATCAATTTGACGACCGCCAGTCCGGCGGCCATCGAGACGGGATTTCCGCCGAATGTCGCGAACGTCAGTCCCGGGAATTTGTCGGCAATCTCGGGCGTCGCGATCGTCCAGCCGATCGGCACTCCGTTGGCCATTCCTTTCGCCGAGGTGATGATGTCCGGCTCGACGCCCCAGTGCTCGATGCCGAACCATTTGTCACCGGTGCGGCCCCAGCCGGTTTGGACCTCGTCGGCGATGCAGACGCCGCCGTGCTCGCGCGCGATGCCGTAGGCGATCTCGAAATACTCTTTCGGCGGCGTGATGAAGCCGCCGACACCGAGGATCGGTTCAGCCATAAACGCCGCGATCTCGCCGGTCGTCGTCGTCTGGATCAGCTCCTTGATATCTTTGGCGCAGGCAACGTCGCACGACGGATATTCGAGCTTGAACGGGCAGCGATAGCAGTACGGCGCGTGGGCGTGAACGACGCCGGCGACCTGGGCGGGCAGCGGACGCCAGGTCGCGTGTCCGACGTGCGACAGCGCGGTCGCACTGCGGCCCGAATAGCTGTGGCGCAAAACGACGATCTCGTGACGTCCGGTCGCGACCTTTGCGGCGAATACGGCGGTGTCGTCGGCTTCGGTCCCGCTTGACGTGAAGAACGATTTCTTGAGATTTCCGGGCGTGATCTCGGCGAGTTTCTCGGCGAGGTTCGACTGGTTTTCGTTGGCGTAGAGCGTCGACGTGTGCTGCAGTTTGTTCGTTTGCGCGATGACCGCCTCATTGATCTTCGGGTTGGCGTGCCCGACGCTGACCGTCAAAACGCCGCCGAAACAGTCGAGATAACGGTTGCCGTCGCTGTCCCAAACGTGTTCGCCCTCGCCGCGGACGAGTTCGAGCGGCTCCTGATAGTAATTCGCGACGGCCGGAAACAAAAACTCTTTATGCTTGCGGACGGCCTCGGAAACGGTTGATTTCTTTTCTGTCGGGTTCATAGGCTTTTTTTTGCTCGTTGTTGATTGTTAATTGTTAGTTGTGAATTGTTGATTGTTGATTGTTGATAACAAGTACTTCAAATTGTTGGTTGTCAAAATGGAAAGCCGGTCTAAGGTGCGTAAAATATAAGCGAAATGGGAGGAAATGGCAATTTTGTTGATCCCAAATTCAGCGATAGAGCGTTTTGCCCGCGAAATTCGCGAAAAGACGCGAAAACGGTCAATTGTCTGCTTTCTGTCTTCATAATTGCTTCATAATTGCCACTAGCTTCAGCTAGTGGACCGGCAGCAACTAGAAAACCGGCTTTAGCCGAACCGGTCTAATTCGAAGTTAATTGTTGATTGTAATTTGTTAATTGTTGCTCTTTAGGGGCTACCGGCAGTTTGCTCGTCGTGCCGGCAACAAACAGATAAACCAACGCCCCGACTCAACGATCAACAATTCACGATTAACAATGAACAACTAACTATTAACAACTAACAATCAACAATCAACAATCAACAATCAACAATCAACAATCAACAATCAACAATCAACAATCAACAATTATCCAAACAGAAGATTTGCCTTTCGCCAACCGTTTTTGATATAAATTTCATTCGCCTTTTCGCAGGCGGTTCAAAAAGATCAGCCACCCTAGCTCAGTTGGTAGAGCATTCGATTCGTAATCGAAAGGTCGTCGGTTCAAATCCGACGGGTGGCTCCATTAGAATCAATGACTTACGGGCGCCGACATTCGGCGCCCGTTTCCCTTTCGCTTATCTTTTCCCTTATTGCATCAAAAACTGCTACTTTTTGCTCGAATCCGCAACACCGCCGAATATGCTCACAATAGTCCGTTTACCGTGCTTTAGAGTTGCCGCAAATGTGTTCAACCTTTGCAGCTGGCGGCTCAATAATTTCGTGAGGTAGAAGTGTGTTTTCAGCAACTAAACATCTTTAACTAACTCAAATTTACGAATCGGAAAAACGTGTCCTTCGCCAATATCAGCGTAATAGTAAGGTGAGTAGAAATGTCGGTAATTATTGATTAAACACAGATTGCTGAAATTGCTGAACTATCTTAAAAAAATCAAATGACTAACTATAGACTTTGTAAGTTCAATTCTGACAACGTTCTACATAATGCTCAAGCAGTTCGGCAATATCAGTCCGAATTCTACCCAATGATTCATCATCTTTTTTTGAAAACGGGGAAGTATTGCCGTATCTGATTACTTTAGAAATGCTACCGGCTTTAAGACTAATTTGTTGGAATTCTTTCAGTTCTTTATCGTCTACAGTTTCTTTCTTTTCAATTAAATCAAACTTTTCTTCGACGAAAGTTTTGTAAATCTTTATTATTTCCGAATCAGGGATCTTTTTATTCATAATTCCATCGCACCTAACGCGCTCATATTTTAATTGGTTACCGGAAATAACTGCCCACTTGGCAAGGCTTATACTTTCTCTCGCATAAGTTTGCTCATACCTGATCTCTGAATTGCTTGGAATTTCTTTGGGCAATTGCGAATTTCGAACACAGCTTAGAGAAAATAGAAGGGACATTGACAGAAAAAAGTAGGTAACTTTAATTCGAGTTTTCATAAAAATTCACCTCAAAAAGTAAAACCGATCTTATAACAGATTATTTATTTCACAAATTTACAATGTTGTTCTTAATTAAAAGGAAGAGAGGTTTACGTTCGGGAAACGCAAGCCGCAATTTTAGGCGGAAGGGAAGCTGAAAGCAACGCGGAGAAGACCGGCAAAAGGCAGATTATCAAAGGGCAGATCCACTTGTAGAAATACTCCCCCACCCGAAGATTCTTCGCCTGCGTGAACTTCCCGAAAAACCGCTTGTAAACATCCTGCCCCGGTGTCCGCTTCCAATCGAAGATCTTCCCCAGCGCCGCGTCGTGGCGCGTCACTTCCGTGTGCAGGAACCGGTTCGCCCCGCACCAGATGCTCGTGATGAAACTCTCGATTATCGTCGCCGCATCGTATCCCCGGTTCGATCCCGGCTGCGGAAGGTCCGGATTCCGCTCAACCATCTCCCGAAACCCCATTTTTCCGAGCATCTGCTTCACAAGCGCCAATCCGCCCCACGGCGTAATCTCTTTGTTTGTATAACTTATCTCGAATTCCACCGGCATTTTCCCCTATTGCTACGCATTAGAGATTCTAACCCAACTTTGCCGAAATTTCTCTATCGCGTAATCTGGGTCAATGCAGACCACCGGAAAGTCGGCATCGTAGTCCTCCGCGTAAAGATCGAGCAACCGGTACATCCGCTCCCTGTACTCGGGCGTGATCTCCGCGATACACCACATCTTTTTCAGCCACGGCTTGCATTCGTTTTTTTTAACATCAACCGGATACTTTCCCGGTTGATCTTCCTAAACCCTTTTTGCTTGTTGAGAGTCTCCGTCAGCAATTCCAATGTCCATCTCGTTCTGCCGTCCGGAGCATCGCTGCACGCCAACGCAATGACCTCGGCTTCCCGCGCCTCCGTATGGATCTTCGGCTGCCCCGACCGCGACTCTTCCTCGAGCGCCGCGTCCAGGCCCGCACGCAGGAACTTTTGTTTTGTGCGACTCACCGTGTTGCGTCCGATATCCAGGAACTCCGCGATCTCTTCCGCAAGTTTTCCCTTGTTCAGCAGCAACAAAATATTCGCCCTGTTGATCTCCCTCAGACTCCTTTTCTCATCTCCCTTAAATTCCTTGAGAAATTTCACCTGTCCCGCTGTCAGACTGATTCGTGTATGTTTCATGGCAAACCTGCCATATCATACTACTTAATCGCTCACCGCACCAGAACTATGTTGTGACAGTACTAGTGCCTCAACACCTTCTGTTTTGAGCCCATTTGGTTCAGCTTGAAATCACTGGTGGTCGCCGATTCCCGCGTAATGCTGCCGAATGTTCAAATTGCTCAAGAAAGATCGTATTATCGTCAAAAAAAGATGTTATAGTTGCCACGATTCAATTCATCAAAACTCAAATTTAGAAAGGAACTGTACAATGGACGCTTCATTGAATGCTCAAGGAACTCAGCCCCGTTTGAGGGTTTCTGTCATTGCCCGCTTGATCGCCGCTTTGTCATATACGATTCCCCTGATCGGCGGGGCGCTGAGTTCGATTCTGCTTTTTACTATGTTTCGGGCTCTCAGTCAGAACGAAGCCGCCGGAATTGAAGTGGTTATGGCCGGCCTGAAGGAAGCGCGCATCCCGGCGATCGTTTCTCTTTATCTGGCGGCAGTGCTCGGAATTGCGCTGATTGTCATGCTCGTAGTCCGATTGTTCGTTCAAACCAAAACCGCCTCACCGCCATTTTGGTTTTTTGCGATTGGAGGCATTCTCTGTTTGATTCCTGCCGGTCTTTTTTGGAAAGCCGATTCGCTGATTGTCGAGGCGCTTAGTCCGGGCAGTTCGATTGCGGCGGGCGGTGTCGGGGGTGTGGTATCAGATATCAACCAGTTTGCGGGTTTCAGCGTTATTGCAGCACTGATCGTCTTCGTCGTTTTGTTGGTTGCATCTTTCCTGCCTTTGTCGTCCCGCAAAAGCAAGAACTGGGGTTCCCTGATTACCGCGGCAGCGATTGAAATTCTGCTGATCGCAACCGCCATCGCGATACCGTTTCTGATCACCGAACCGCAACGGAAAAAGGAAACGGTGAATTTGCCGGTCGGTGTCAAATACGCAGTTGATGACAGCGACATAGACAACGGATCTTCAATGATCTTGCTTGTGGCCTCCGACAACAAGCTGTATTTGGAACAGATACAAACGACGGGGAATAAGTCGGAAAGAACGGAGAAACCGATCACAAAGGAAGTATTGCCGGACAATCTCACCAAATTCTTCGAGACGAAGCCGCCCGATAAGCGGATCGTTTATCTCAAAGCGGATGTCGGCGCCTCATATGAGAATGTTTTGCAGGTTTTTGAAGTTATCAGAAAGGCCGATATCGACAAGGTCGGATTGGTCGTAATCAAGGCGAAGAATGATCTTGATCAAAATCAGGTATCCGCCTCAAAGTTTGAAGTGAAATTACCCGCGTTGCCGGACAAAGCAGAAGAACTGCGAAAGCCGGATCCAAATGCACTGTTTGCGATTCTGGATAAAGACGGAAAATTGAAACTGAACGTCGACGAAATGGGGACGATTTCAAATCCTGAAAGATTGACAAATATGTTGACTTCGGTGTTTAAGCGACGCGAGAACGAAGGCGTTTTGCGTGAGGGAACAAATGAAGTTGAGAAAACTATTTTCCTCAGGGTTTCGAAATCCACCAAATACGGTGACTTCGTTAAGTTGGTCGAAGCCGTGAAAGCCGCCGGCGCAGAACCGATCGGAATTGAAATTGATGACCGTGAACTTTTCCCGGCTGTGCTTAAAGCCCCTGATTTGCCGAAATAAGTCCTGTTATCGCTTGTCAGTTTTTGAGTCCGATCAGGCTGGTTTGCAGATTATGTCCGGAAAAACTAGATGCCGCTTTCGCCGAACCGAACGGCTTAAATGTGCGCTCCGGTGCCGGTATGGATTTCGACATGCTGGGTCAGATCGGGCCGGATGAAAATGGTGTGATCGTTGGGGTGGTCAGTTCCGATAGAAATTGGCTGAAAACAGAAAACGCCCAAAGGATCGAGGGCGAATCACCATTCTTGGGAAGCGGTTGGGTATTTTCTTCACTGCTGGCGACCAACACCCGGATGAAAACCAAGTTATATTCCCGACCGGATACAAAAAGCCGGGTTTTGGCAAGCTTGCCCGGAGACAAAGAAGTCACGCTCGTCGCGTGCAAGGGCGGCTGGGCGAAGGTCAAATACGGAAGAAACCAAGGATGGCAGTGCTTGATCCAAACTGATTTAACTTAGCCCGCGTTTCTTCAGCACATCGTTCGCCAATCTGCCGAATGGACCGCCATTGAGTAATTCCGGATCGAGTCTCTTAAACATCTATGTGTTCTCTGTGTCTATGTGGTGAATAGACTCCCAAGAAACCAATTTCAAGTGCCCGATGCAAAGGCATTAAACTGGCACGCCCATCGCCAATCTGCCAACTGGACCGCCATTGCGTAATTCCGAATAAGATCTCTTAAACGCCTATGTGTTCTCTGTGTCTATGTGGTGAAAAAGCTCCCAAGAAACCAATTTCAAGTGCCCGGCACGCCGATCGCCAATCTCTCTTAAACACCTATGTGTTCTCTGTGTCTATGTGGTGAACAAACTCCCAAGAAGCCAATTTCAAGTGCCCGATGCAAAGGCATTAAACCGGCACGCCCCTCGCCAATCTGCCGACTGGACCGCCGTTGCGTAACTCCGAATAAGATCTCTTAAACATCTCGGTTTTTGGTGAAAACTCTCAACGCGCTTGTCATATCCGGGACAAGCGGCAGATAGCCAAATCAGAAAAACCCGCCTTTATGAATCCCTCGGTTGACCGGTAAAACCCTCCGGATTGTGTGTTAGCGCACGGACGGCGGCACATTTTTTTGGTCAACTTGAAAGTAAGCCCGTGTCCTTCGAATGAGAATTGAGTGCGCCGCCAAATTCGCACTCGGTCAACACTCTTGTGTTGATCAAACTCTTTTGGCGACAGGGGAGCGAGGGACCGATCTTCAAATTTTTTGAAGTTTCTGTTGTTCCCGATGCTCGAAGCTTAAGGGAAGTTTTATGAAATGTGTTTTCAGCCACAAATGGAGGAACGATGTTACAAAGTGCAAATGATTTGAAAGGGTACGACATTATCGCCGTCGACGGCAAAATCGGGAATATCGAGGAATTTTACTTCGACGATCAGGATTTGGTCGTCCGCTATGTCGTCGCCAATATAGGCAACTGGCTTAAGGGCAAACAGAATTTGATTTCGCCTTTGGCAGTTACGCATCTTGACAGGAATAAACGGGAAATTCGTGTCTCGCTTACGAAAGATCAGGTGGAAAAATGCCCCGGCGTTGATAAACACAAGCCTGTTTCGCGTCAGATGGAGAAGATCGTTTCGGATTATTACGGGAACAGGTATTACTGGGATGAACGCCCGAATATCAGCCCCGGGCAACTCGCTCGCGCAAACGCGACCTCAGCAATGGTCAAATCCGCGATCGAACCCGGAAGTGCCGCAGCAGCCGCACCGGATATTCATCTGCGAAGTATGCAGGAGATCTCAATGTACGCCATCACCGCGAATGACGGCGACCTCGGACGATTGGAAGATTTTTTCCTGGAAATGGACGACTGGTCAATTCGTTATATCGGTGTCGACACGAGCAGCTGGTTGCCGGGAAAACACGTTTTGATCTCGTCGATGTCGATCGGTCCGTTTAACTGGTCCGAGAGAACGATCAGCGTCAATCTGACGCGCTCTCAAATCGAGGACAGTCCCGACTACGATAAAGTCACCGAGATCTCGCGCGAATACGAAACCCGGCTTCACAAACACTACAACCTTCAAACACGGGACTGAGGGGACTCAAATGAGCAGTGAGGAAAGGGCTAAGGAAAGGTGGGAGAACGAAGGCGGAGCAACGACGCACTTGGCGTCTGATGACGAGCCTTCGAGAAATCAATGATGCGTAAGCCCAACGCCGCAGCGAAGACAATCAAAAAACGAGGGTAACCGTCGCGGCGGTGATCAAACGAAACGAAAGATAAGGGGAGACAAGAAATGCAAACACAAGCTGAGCTAATTAAAGAGAAATTGGACGATTCACAGGCACAGAGCAAAGGCGCGGTTGTCGCAGTCTACGATAGCCACGAAGAGGCGGAAAAGGCTGTTCATGAGATCCAGAAGTCTGGTTTCGATATGAAACGGCTGTCCATTGTCGGCAAAGATTTCCAATTGGAAGAAGACGTCGTCGGGTATTACAACAATGGCGACCGAATGATGGCGTGGGGCAAGCGAGGCGCCTTCTGGGGCGGAATATGGGGAATGCTCTTCGGATGGGCGTTCTTCGTCATCCCGGGCGTTGGACCACTGTTGCTTGCCGGCCCGATCGTTGGATGGATCCTCGGCGCGTTGGAAGGCGCGTTGGTAATTGGCGGCCTCAGCGCGCTGGGAGCCGGACTGTACGGAATGGGAATTCCGAAAGACAGCATCGTCGAATATGAAACCCAGATCAAAGCCGGTAAGTTCCTGGTCATCGCCCACGGCCAACCGCACGATGTGAGCAAGATCGAGGGCACTCTTTCGAATACAGTGCACCACGGAATTGAAGGCCATCCTTTCATAATGTAGAGGGAGACTGAGCGAGTCGTTAGCGGTCATTAGTCAACAATGCCAAGTCCGTCTGGAGGCGGAGGAACAAATGCAGCAAGCAGGCTCGAGCCATTCAGGCCACCACGAACATCAGGACCACCATGCTCAAATGGCGGCGGATTTCCGCAAACGGTTTTGGATCTCCCTGGTCCTGACCCTGCCGATTCTCGTCCTGTCGCCGATGCTCCAATCGCTGGTGGGTCTGCGCGAAGCAATTCGTTTTACCGGCGATCTCTACGTTCTGTTTGGCTTTTCCTCCGCCGTCTTTTGGTATGGCGGCTGGCCGTTCCTCAACGGTTTGTTCAAGGAGATCAAATCCCGGCAGCCCGGTATGATGACGCTCGTCGCCGTCGCCATCGCGACCGCTTATCTTTACAGCGGCGCCGTGGTGTTTGGCCTTACCGGCAAGATGTTCTTCTGGGAGCTGGCCACCTTGGTCGACATCATGCTTCTGGGGCACTGGATCGAGATGAAGTCGGTGATGGGCGCCTCAAAGGCACTCGAGGAACTGGCCAAACTCATGCCATCGGACGCTCACAAACTCATGCCCGACGGCAGCGTGAAGGACGTGCCGCTCGGCGAACTGGTCGTCAATGACAAAGTCCTTATCAAACCGGGTGAGAAGATCCCCGCGGACGGGGTCATTGTGAAGGGCGAAAGTTCGGTCAACGAGGCGATGCTCACCGGGGAATCCACTCCCGTCACCAAAAAGACCGACGCGAAAGTCATCGGCGGGTCAATCAACGGCGAAGGCTCGCTGACCATCGAGGTCAAAGGCACCGGCAAGGACTCGTTCCTGTCGCAGGTTATCGACCTGGTCAAACAGGCGCAGGAAAGTAAATCAAAGACCCAAAATCTGGCGGACAATGCCGCGATGTGGCTCACCTTTATTGCTCTCGGCAGCGGCGCGATCACGCTGGTGATCTGGTTGGTTTTCATGAACCATGAATTTGCCTTCGCCATCGAACGCGCCGTAACCGTCATGGTCATCACCTGTCCGCACGCGCTCGGCCTGGCGGTGCCGCTGGTGGTCGCGGTCTCTACCGCCCTGGCCGCGAGCAACGGGCTGCTGATTCGTAATCGGGTGGCCTTTGAATCCGCCCGAAAACTGCAGGCGATCATTTTCGACAAGACCGGCACGCTGACCGAGGGACGCTTTGGCGTGACCGACACACTGGTGCTTTCGCAGGACGTTGATGAAGAAACGCTGCGCAAGTACGCGGCCTCCGTGGAAGCGAACTCGGAACATCCCATCGCCAAGGCGATCGCCGATGCTTCGGAAGAGAAGATGCCCGTCGAAGGCTTCAACAGCATCACGGGCAAAGGGGCTGAAGGCCGGGTCGGGGGCAAAGACATCAAGGTAGTTAGTCCAGGTTACCTGCGCGAACAGAACATCGCGCTCACCGACAAGCGCGTCGAGCCGCTGCAAGCCCAGGGCAAAACAGTAGTGTTTGTTCTCGTTGACGGGAAATTGAAAGGCGCGATTGGGCTCGCCGACATTGTTCGGCCCGAAGCGAAGCAAGCCATCACTGCCCTGAAGGCGCTCGGCATCCGCTGCATGATGCTCACCGGCGATAACAAAGCGACGGCTCAATGGGTTTCCGACCAAGTCGGCTTGGATGAGTATTTCGCCGAAGTCTTGCCCCGGGACAAGGCCGCCAAGGTGAAAGAAGTTCAATCACGGGGAGTTTTGGTCGCCATGACCGGCGACGGCGTGAACGATGCCCCGGCACTCGCTCAGGCTGATGTGGGCATCGCCATTGGCGCCGGCTCCGATGTCGCGGTCGAAACCGCGGACGTGATCCTGGTGCGGAGCAATCCGCTGGATGTCGTGGCCATTGTCCAGCTTTCCCGCGCCACGTACCGGAAGATGATTCAGAACCTCGTCTGGGCCACGGGCTACAACGTCGTCGCCATTCCGCTCGCGGCCGGAGTGCTCTATGCCTGGGGCGTGCTGCTCAGCCCCGCCCTTGGTGCAGCGCTGATGGCCGCTAGCACGGTGATCGTGGCCTTTAATGCACGGTTGCTGAATCTGAAGAAATGAGCCCGCTGACAACGAACGGGAACAGGAATTTTCGGGCGTAAGAATTGGAGAAATAATGAAACACGGAATCGGAACTATGGCAAAGGGATCCTTGGCCGTCATCGTTTCTCTGCTACTCGCGGCCTGTTCACCACGCGTGGAGCCGGTTGAGTGGAATGGAACCGCCTGGGGGACAGGGGCCTTTCAATCGAACGGTGAGCGCATCTATTTCACCGCCACGAGCGAGCGCGGCACGGCAATCACGTACGCGGGCGGCCAGGGATCGGGCGGCGGGATGATGATGAGGGGCGGGCAACTGGCGTGCGCGTCGTGCCACGGTCCGAATGGACGCGGCGGCGTACACGACATGGGCATGATGCCCAACATGAACGCGACGCAAACAATGACTGCCAAGGACATTCGCTGGTCAGCCTTAAAAGAAGAATTCGACGCCGAAAAATTCCGTCTGGCGGTTACGAAAGGTCAGGACCCGGACGGCACGCAGTTGAATGCCAATATGCCGCGCTGGAACATCGGCAACGACGATTTGGCTGACTTGATCACTTATCTCAAAACATTGCCTTAAAAGGAGCAACATTATGAAAGAAACGAAATCAATTACCAAAGATCCGATCTGCGGAATGACCGTGGACGAAGCCACAGCTCTCCACGCCGAACGCGATGGAAAGACATTCTACTTTTGCAGCGACCACTGCCGGCAAAAGTTTCTGTCCACGCCCGCCGGTGCTAAGCCGGAGGAGAAGTCGGTGAGCTGATGCGGACCTGGATCGTCTTCAGCTCGTCATAGACGCCATCGACCGCCTGGCTCGGTCCAGTGTTCAGGGTTTCGCCTTGAGCCACGTTTTTGGCGGTGAAACTGATGAAGTACAAACAGCGCCCTGCAAGTATGGCAGCGGTGGCCGGCAATGGTGGCTTTTGGGCCCAAATTGCGCAACAGGGTAATTTTGCCCGCTAATTTCCGCGAATCCGCGCGAATGGAAATCTGATCCAAAGCGCTGCGAAAGAAACGGGGGCCACGGCCAAAGTGTTGAAAAGCGTTTTGCCCGTGCGGGTTCGGATAGAATCTTAATCGCGCGGGTTCGCGGAAATTAGGGGGCAAAAACTCGATTGCGTAATCCGGGTTTAAGCCCAAATACAAGCTCATTGAATGTCTCGCTGCCGGCGGTTTCGGTATTCGTGAGCTGATGATCGGCGGCGGCGGGACGATACGGTCACAATAGGGTCGTCGGCATGCGACTTGCATTGAACCAAACAGGAGGAATTCCAAAATGCCTATTAAATTGAACGAAGAAAACGGCGGGAAGATTCTCGTCATTCAAGCAAGCGGGACCTTGGTAAAAGAAGATTACCCGGATTTCGTGTCGGAATTCGAGCGGCTTTTGGAGAAGCACGGAAAACCGCGATTGTTGTTCGACATGATCGGTTTCGAAGGCTGGGATGCTGGTGGCGCTTGGGAGGACCTCAAGTTTGGCATCCACCACTATAACGACCTGGAACGAATGGCGATGGTCGGGGACAAAAGGTGGCAGCATGCCATCGAGATAATCTTCAAACCCTTCGCGAGGGCGAAGATCCGCTATTTTGATCGAGCGGACGAGGCCGAAGCGCGGAAATGGTTGGAGCAGGCGTAGCCGTCTCGCGGCCGAAGCGGGGCCGATCCTGAACGGGAATGATGCCAATACGCAAGCGGTACAGCAAATTCTGAATCATCGGGCGCGCTGCAATGGCGTTGTGAAAGAACCGTTTCGATGGAAAGGAGATGAATATGAAATCAAAAATAGACTCAAAGGATTTTCGCGTGCCGCCGGGAAAAATGATCAAACTCAAAGAATGGCCGACCCAGGTCGAGGCAGTCTATAAATCGAAAAAGCATTATAAGAACCTTCTGGAAGAACATGTCGCCGATCTGAGTTCGCTCCAACGGCTTCACTATGCGTCCGACCGATACGCGCTGCTGCTTATTTTTCAGGGAATGGACGCCGGCGGCAAGGATGGTGCGATCCGGCATGTTATGTCCGGAGTTAATCCGCAAGGCTGCCAGGTATTCAGTTTTCAGCAGCCCAGCGCCGAAGAATTAGATCACGATTTTCTCTGGCGCACGACTCGCCGTTTGCCCGAACGCGGCAGGATCGGCATTTTCAATCGATCGTATTACGAAGAAGTGCTCATTGTCCGCGTTCATCCGGAACTTCTCGCCGGCGAAAGGCTTCCGGAAAAGCTGCCGGAAGGAAAGACGATTTGGAAAGACCGTTTTCGTTCGATCGTCGAGTCGGAGGAGCATCTCTACCGGAGCGGAACCCGGACCATCAAGTTCTTTCTCCACCTTTCAAAAGATGAGCAACGAAAGCGATTCCTCGAACGTCTCGAGGACCCGGACAAAAACTGGAAATTCAGCCGTTCGGATATTCACGAGAGAAAAAGCTGGCCTCTGTATATGCAGGCCTACGAACAGTGTCTTAGCGCGACGAGCACCACGGTCGCTCCCTGGTACGTAGTCCCGGCCGACGATAAGAAGAACGCACGGTTGATAGTTTCACACATCGTTCTCAAGACGCTGGGAGATCTCAAAATGAGTTATCCGCAACCGGACGCAGCTCGTCTCAAAGAACTGAATGCGATCCGCAAAGAGCTTTTACGCGAGGGGGATGACGAGTAATCAAAACAATTCAGTAAACCTCGGGGTTGTAACGTCAGTCCGCGGCAGCGTGGTCGATGTGCGATTCGCGGATAGCTTACCGCCGATCTACTCACTGCTGCGTGCCGGGCCGGACGAAAAAATTGCGATCGAGGTGCTTATGCAGCTTGATGACCGAACGGTGCGCGGAATCGCTCTTAATCCGACTCAGGGGCTTGCTCGCGGCATGGCGGTTACGGACACCGGCGGCCCGCTGAAAGTGCCGGTGGGTAACGCAATTCTTTCCCGAATGTTCGACGTGTTTGGCAAAGCAATTGACCGCAAGCCGGAACCGATCGATGTTGAATGGCGGACCATTCATCGGGATCCGCCGCCATTGTCCGAGCGTTCGATTACGACCGAAATTTTTGAAACGGGCATCAAGGCAATTGACGTTCTGGTCCCTATCGAACGCGGCGGCAAGGCCGGACTGTTCGGCGGTGCCGGTGTCGGCAAGACCGTTTTGCTGACCGAAATGATCCACAATATGGTCGGAACTCAAAAGGGCATCAGCCTCTTTTGCGGTATCGGCGAACGTTGCCGCGAAGGAGAAGAACTCTACCACGATATGAAGGAAGCGGGTGTGCTCCCGCACATGGTCATGCTGTTTGGGCAGATGAACGAGCCTCCCGGCGCCCGATTCCGGGTCGGGCTGGCGGCGCTCACAATGGCCGAATACTTCCGCGATGACCAGCACCGCGAGGTGCTCCTTCTGATCGACAATATTTTCCGATTTATTCAGGCGGGGATGGAGGTGTCCGGATTGATGGGGCAAATGCCCTCGCGTTTGGGCTATCAGCCGACCATGGGTACGGAATTGGCCGGGCTCGAGGAACGGATCGCAAATACCGACTCGGGAGCGATCACGTCGATCCAGGCGGTATACGTCCCGGCGGACGACCTGACCGATCCGGCCGCGGTTCACGCGTTTTCGCATCTTTCGGCCTCGATCGTGCTTTCCCGCAAGCGGGCGAGCGAAGGGCTCTATCCGGCAATTGACCTGCTCCAATCCAACTCAAAGATGGCGACACCCGGCATCGTCGGCAAACGCCACTATCTGCTGGCGCAGGAGATCAGGCAAACGCTCGCACAATACGAAGATCTCAAGGATGTTATCGCGATGCTCGGGCTCGACCAGTTGTCACCGGACGACCGAAAGGTGGTCGGGCGAGCGCGGCGGTTGGAGCGATTTCTTACGCAGCCGTTTTTCGCCACGGAGCAATTCAGCGGAATCAAGGGAAAGCAGGTAAGCCTGAATGACTCGCTCGACGGGTGCGAACGAATACTAAATGACGAATTCGAAGACTACCCGGAAAGCGATCTTTACATGATCGGCGCAATTGACGAAGCGAAAAGACCAGATACAGCGTCTGATACTAAAAAGGAGACGAATGACGGAAACACTGATGAATCTTAAGATTCTCCTGCCATTTCGGGTTTTCGCCGAAAAGACGGGCGTTTCGCGGATCGTTGCGGAAAGCGGAAACGGCTCGTTCGGACTTTTGCCGCGCCGGCTCGATTGCGTCGCCGCTCTTGCTCCGGGGATCCTCATTTACGAACTGGGAAAGGAAGGCGAAGTTTACATCGCGGTCGATGAAGGTTTTCTGGTAAAGAAAGGCTTTGATGTGCTGATTTCCGTTCGCAACGCAATCGAAGGGACCGACCTGGCCAAACTTCACGAGGCCGTGGAAAGCGAGTTCGTGGATCTTAACCGGCAGGAGCGGGAAATGCGGTCCGTTATGGCGAAGATGGAGAGCAGTTTCATCAGCCGATTGGCGGAGTTTCGTCATGAGTAAAGAATCAGAAGATAAGATTCAGAACGACCCGACGGGATTCAGCGGGGAGATTGCCGCAAAAGCAAAGCGAAAGATCAAAGCCCGGCGAAATAGGGATCGAAGCGTCTGGATCGGCCTCGGAATGACGGGGTTGATCGGCTGGTCCGTTGTTGTTCCGACGCTGATCGCCGTCGCGCTCGGCATCTGGATCGACGACCGGCATCCGGGAAGCCATTCGTGGACGCTGACGCTGCTGATCATCGGCCTGGCGATCGGCTGCTTGAATGCGTGGCATTGGGTTGCAAAAGAGGAAAAGGATATGCAGGAGGAACAATAATTCCAATGAACGAAGCATTGACGCTGGTTTTGGCTTTGGGCTCCGGGGTCTTGCTCGGCGGAATCTTTTTCGGCGGGCTATGGTGGACGGTCAAATTATTGGTTTCGTCCGCCCGGCCCGCACTTTGGCTCATCGGCAGCATGCTTTTGCGAACGATAGTTGTTCTCGGCGGTTTCTACATTTTTGCCCGCAGGGGTTGGGAGAGCGTACTCGTGTGCCTGCTTGGGTTTATCATTGCCCGGTATTTGGTGACACGCCTTACAAGGGCGGATACGCCAGCCTATTCCGGTCAGGAGGCCAGCCATGCGCCTTAGTCCGGATCAGCTGATCTATTGGCAGTACGGATTCCTTGTGCTCAACGGTACGATCGTCTTCACTTGGGGGCTGATGTTCGCGCTCGTCGTCGGGTCAAAACTTATCACCCGCAAACTCTCCACGGACCTTAAACGTTCACGCTGGCAGAACCTGCTGGAAATCGTCATCACCGGGATCGTAAACCAGATCGAAAACGTCGGCCTGACCCAACCCCGGAAGTACATCGGCTTTCTCGGCACCCTTTTCTTATTTGTGGCGGCGGCAAGCCTCTGCACGGTAATTCCCGGATTTGAAACGCCGACGGCATCTCTGTCAACAACAACCGCGCTCGCTTTGTCGGTGTTTGTGGCCGTGCCAATGTTCGGCATCGAGGAACAAGGCGTCGTTGGCTATCTCAAGTCATTTGTGAAGCCGACCTTCATCATGCTGCCGTTCAACATCATCAGCGAACTTTCACGGACGCTCGCTCTCGCCGTTCGCCTGTTCGGCAATATGATGAGCGGAGCGATGATCGTCGCCATTCTGCTGACCATCACGCCTTTCATTTTTCCGATCGTGATGACCGCCCTCGGTCTGTTGACCGGTATGGTGCAGGCATATATTTTCAGCATTCTTGCGGCAGTTTACATCGCGGCGGCGACTCGGGTCCGTAAACCTGAACTTGAACCGGAGACACCAACTTGAATCACAAACGAATGACTCAAAAGGAGATCTTATGGATAACATGACTATCGTCGCGGTGGCATCTATTGTCATCGCGGGTCTGGGAACCAGTCTTGGCTGCATGGGCCCGGCAATTGCCGAAGGCAGGGCGGTCGCGACGGCGCTTACGGCGCTGGCGCAGCAGCCCGACGCCTCGGCGACCATTACACGAACACTATTTGTCGGTCTGGCAATGATCGAGTCGATGGCGATATATTGCTTTGTGGTTTCGATGATCCTGATCTTTGCCAATCCGTTCTGGAACCACGCAATCGCGCAGGCCGCGGGGAAATAAAGCGATGTTAATCGATTGGTTCACGGTCGTGGCGCAGGCGGTCAACTTTCTCATTCTGGTGTGGCTGATGAAGCGGTATCTTTACACACCGATCCTCAACGCGATTGACGCGAGAGAGAAGCTGATCGCCGCCGAACTCGCCGATGCAGCGGCAAAGAAGGACGAGGCGAAAAAGGATCGCGACGAGTTTCAGTCCAAGAACGACAAATTCGACGAGCAGCGGGCCGCTCTTTTGAAGAAGGCGAATGACGAGGCGAAAGCCGAACTTGAACGGCTTCTTGCCGAGGCGGAAAAGACGGCCGACGCGTTAAGCGCCAAACGCCAAGAGGCTCTGGCAAGAGACGCCCGCAGCCTCAATAAGGCTATCCGGCAACGCACCGAGCAGGAAGTATTTGCAATCGCGCGAAAAACTCTTACGGATCTCGCCTCCGCGAATCTTGAAGACCGTATGGCTGATGTTCTTATCAGCCGTTTGGACAGCATCGACGATACGACAAAAGAAAGATTCGCGGCCGCTCTGACGAAATCATCCGCCCGCGCGACCGTTCGCAGCGCGTTTGAATTGCCGGGAAGACAACGTGCGGCAATTCAACAATCATTTGAAAAAACCTTTTCGGCTCAAACCCAATTACAGTTTGAGACCGAACCTGATCTGATAAGCGGCATTGAACTTACCGCCGGTGGACAAAGAGTGGCGTGGAGCATTGCGGGCTATCTGACCTCAATGGAAGACGGCGTCAATGAAATTCTGAAAAAGAACGAAGCCGGCAAGGCCGGAGCGGCAAAGAAAGCGGAAACAAAATCCAAAGCCAAGATAAGAACCGACGACCCGGCGATTTCGAAAGTCAAAAGCAACTCCAAGCCTCGACCGCCGTCAGAATCCGGCCCGAAGCCTGCGTCCGGAACGACGTCGGCTGCCAAGAAGAAGGAAGGAAGAACTGAAGGCCCCAAACCAAAGAGCGCGGACGAAGCATAACAGCAAGGCCGGCCACGCTTCGAAGAAAAACGATGTTGTAGAAGCCAGCGAATAGAAATGGAAACCACGGACCTCAAGAACATTTTCGATAACGCCTTTGACGGGATTGGTCATGTTCTCGAGACGTTCAAGCCAAGCCTTGGGCCTCGCGAGGTCGGTACCATCACGAGCGTGGCCACCGGTATTGCAAAGGTCTCAGGCCTTCCCGGCGCGGGATTTGATGAGCTGATCAAGTTTCCCAATGACGTGCTCGGTATCGCGTTCAACTTGGATGCGGATGAGATCGGCGTCGTTTTGCTGGGCGACCATTCGCAGCTTGAGGCAGGTGAAGAAGTCGGACGAACGGGCCGCGTGATGGATGTCGGGGTTGGCGATGCGCTGCTCGGCCGGGTCATCGACCCGCTTGGCCGCCCCCTCGATGACAAAGGGCCGGTTTCCACCAGCAAACGCCTGCCGATCGAACGCCCCGCCGCCGCCATCATGGACCGGTCGCCGGTCGACGTGCCGCTCCAGACCGGTATTATGGCGATCGATGCACTCATTCCCGTCGGACGCGGTCAAAGAGAGCTGATCCTCGGCGACCGGCAGACCGGCAAAACCGCGATCGCGGTCGACGCGATACTGAACCAGAAAGGCGAGGACGTCGTCTGCGTGTATTGCGCGATCGGCCAGCGGGCATCGGCGGTCGCAAAGGTGGTAGCCAGCTTGCAGGAAAAGGGCGCGATGGATTACACCGTCGTGGTCGTAGCCGAGGGCAACGACCCGCCGGGGCTCGCGTATATCGCCCCTTATGCAGCGACCACGGTCGCCGAATCTTTTATGGAAGTCGGCCGCGACGTTTTGATCGTTTACGATGACCTCACCCATCATGCACGGGCGTACCGCGAGATCTCGCTCCTGCTGCGCCGCCCTCCCGGCCGCGAAGCATTTCCCGGCGATATCTTTTATATCCATTCGCGACTGCTCGAGCGTGCGACGCATTTGAGCAAGGAACTCGGCGGCGGCTCGTTGACGGCATTACCGATCATCGAAACGGAGGCTCAGGACATTTCCGCCTATATTCCGACCAACCTGATCTCGATCACGGACGGACAGATCTACCTGTCCCCGACACTCTTCGAACTTGGCGTACTCCCGGCAGTCGATGTCGGCAAGTCGGTGTCCCGCGTCGGCGGCAAAGCTCAGCTAGCGTCATATCGCTCGGTGGCCGGAGACCTGAAACTTGCATATGCGCAGTTTGAGGAACTGGAGACCTTTTCCAGATTCGGAGCCCGGGTTGACGAAAGCACACGCAAGATCATCGATCATGGATTGCGAATTCGCGCGTGCCTTGAACAACCGCAACTCGCGCCCATCTCTGTTCCTGCTCAAATCGCGGTGTTGCTGGCGCTGACCGCGAGGCTATTTGACGATGTGCCCCTAAACCGTATGGAGGACGCCGGAAAAGCTTTGAGAGATGCGGCGGCCGGCATCCCGACGGATGTATGTGAGCGGCTGATCACTTCCGAAAAGCTGAGCGATGAGGATCGCGAATCGATCACCGAGATCGCCCGAACCTCTCTCTCTCCGTTTCTGCCCAAGCCGGGATCCAGACCCGATTCAAATTCGGATTCAGAAGCCGATCCAACCGGGCAAGATGCGGCCGACACGAATCAATCGGCGTCCTCAACGGAGAAAACATGAGCAACACCACTTCCAGTTTGCGCCGAAAGATCGCCGGTGCCGGCGATCTGCAGTCGGTAGTGCGCACGATGAAGGCCGCCGCCGCATCCAGCATCGGACAGTACGAAAACTCGGTAAAAGCGCTGGCTGATTACTATCGCACCGTAGAACTGGGATTAAGTGTTTGCATCCGCGAAATTGGTTCCGAGGCTTTGGCTCCCGAGGCGAACGGAGACGCTTCTGCCGGGACGATAGATGCCGTCGTATTCGGTTCCGACCAAGGCCTGGTGGGCCAGTTCAATGACGAAATCGCGGATTTTGCACTCAAGACGCTCGCCGGACTCGCCGGGAGACCTCAACTTTGGGCGGTAGGTGAACGGGTTCATGCTCGTTTGTCAGACACCGAATTGCCGGTAATGGGCGTATTTGACGTGCCGTCGTCTGCGGCTGGCATAACCCCGCTGATCGGACAGATCCTGGCAGAAACCGAACTCCGCCAAAACCACGGCGGCGATGTCACCGAACTATACCTTTTCTATAACCGCCCGACATCAGGTGCTTCTTACACTCCATTCAGCCAACGGCTGTTGCCGCTGGACGAAACTTGGCGCAGCCAGCTGGCCGAAATTCCGTGGCCTTCGAAAAACTTGCCCGAGGTAATAGGCGGACATACTGAAACTCTGCGGGCGCTGATCGGAGGATATCTTTTCGTCTCACTTTTCCGGGCCTGCGCCGAATCTCTCGCCAGCGAGAATGCCAGCCGCCTGGCCGCGATGCAGAGAGCCGACAAAAATATCGACGACCTCTTGGAGAACTTGAACGGCAAATATCATCGACTGCGTCAGGGCAGCATCGACGAGGAACTTTTCGACGTCGTCTCCGGCTTCGAAGCATTGTCAAAATAGCTATATGCGAACCTCGAGATTTCGGCACCCCCTTGTTCTCGTGACACGATCGGAACGGGCGCCGTTGCGATCCGCCTCAACTTCGGCACGGCCATCGGTTCGGCCGCGAACAGACGGAATTCTCACCATATCGTTAACCCGCGGCGGACTCTGAGAACGTTCAGATCCGGATGACGTATTCCATATCCGCGAAATCGCGGTGGCGTTTTTTGAGGCTCTTCTTTTCCGGTTCCCAGGTTCCCACCTCTTGATTGCCGTCGATCGTCGTCACCGTCGAACCGGCGAAGATGTCGTCCATCGAGTAGGATCCGGCGACCATTCCGATGTGTCCGCTGAAGAGAATATAGATGTCGCCCGGCTGGAGCGGCAGATCCCAGACGGCCTTGTCCCAATGGCCGTAAAGCCATTTTCTGAGTTTCGGTCCGCTCCACATCGTTCCCGGCGGAACGGGAAAGTTCTGTCCGAACCTGAGGCCGGCTTCGGTAAAAACGTAATTCACGAAAACCCCGCACCAATTCTGCCCGTTTGCCGGATTCATCGTCGCCCGGCGCATATATTTGTCGATGTCCGGGCTGCGGTTCGGCCCGTCCGATTCCTTGATATTTTTTGCAACCTCGCCGAGCGCAATCTCGACGGCGAGTTTGCGCATCTGCGCGTATTCATCTGCCATTCTTGATCTAACCTCCGTTGAAAAAGACGGCAGATGCCGGACTTTTTGCGGAGTCGGCTGTCTCACGGAAACCGAGCGTGTCCGAACTAGGGCCGCGAAAGGAACTCTCTCGCGGCCTTCAGTTCGCGTTTTCAGTCGGCGACCGTCGAAGCGTACTTTCTTTCGAACTCGATGTTGAATTCCTCGAAACGCCGCTTGTCTTCGTCCCATTCTTCGCGGGTCGCGAAGAACGAGAATTCGAACCGGTCGTCCATATTGCAGCCGTCGAGATGCCAGAACATCGGCGTGTCGAACTCGGCGGCCATCATCCGGCAGATCTCGCAGTCGTCGTCGATGATGTATTCGAGCGGCGACGCGGTGAGGTTGATCCGCCGCCGTTCGGATTCGACGATCTCGGCGGGGACACGCCCCGCAAGGTCCTCCTGTCCGCGCTTCATCCATTCGGACGCCAGTTCCCTGAGCGTCTGAACGTCGGCCTTGTCCTCGCACATTGCGGCGATAAGAAGTTCACGGACGAAGTCGTAATAGACGACGATCTCGTTCGTTCCGAAGCCGGCAAACTTGAATGCGTCGGACTCGACCGACAGCGGCAGTGGGCAATCCTTGGTAAACGACCACTGCAGCGCGCGCGATTGAAGATCGCTTTCGATGAAGTCGCGACGATCGAGAAGGACCTCGCGCGGCGTGCGGTCGCCGAGATCGTCGCGCGGCGTCATCAGCCACCGCGCGTGGATGTCGGACAAGAGGTCCTCGTCGTCGTTGCCGAGGTTGATTTCCCGCTCTTCGATGAGGAATTCGAACAGCGGATCGCCGTAGAGAACCGGGCGCGGATCGATCCTGGTTCTTGCCGCGCGCGCCTCCCGGCGCTCTGCGGCGCGCCCCTCGTATTCCGGGATCGTGTGGACGCATTCCCAGTCGTCGGAGAGTTTGTACCGCAAAGGGAAACGCTCGCCTTCGTCGGTTCGAACGGAAACGGTCCCTTCGGTCGAGGGCGACGAATACGTCGATTCGCAGGCGATCACGCGCGCGGCGAGATCGATGACGAGAATTCCGGCGTCGTAAGGTTCGGGATCGAATCCCTCGTAAAACCAGCCAAACGGGTTGTAATCCGAGTCCTTTTGCCGGAAACGCGAATAGGCTTCTTCGAATTCGGCGATGGTTTCGGGATCGGCCGTCAGCGTCGCGACCAGTTCGTCGCCGAACGAACCGTGCGCGTAACCGCTGATAGTACGTGAGTTATCGATGATATTGATGGTGATTTCGCTCATATGTTTAGAGGCGGAGCAAGACTCGAAGTCCGTCCGTGGGTTATGGTTAATTCCTTTCGCGTGTACCGCGAGGGTCAAAAGGCCTGAGTGTAATGATCGGTTCGCAAGGTTGAAACGATCGTGAAACTAACTAGAGTGGGAATTTTGTACCACAGAATTGAAATTTTATGCAAGACAATTTTGCGCTCACGCAAATAACGCCGTGAATGGATATCATTCACGGCGTGAATAGATTCACAGGGCATTCTCTCTAAACGGTTGTCTTCAGGCTGACGCGAATAGCCGTCACGCGATCCTAATCCGCCGGCAAAAATCCGGAAGCGACATCGCGGAATTGTTTCAACTGGTCGTCGATCCAAGCCTGATCGCGGCCCAGTTCCGACGCCATAAATGCGGCGGCTCGCGGCGCGCTTTCGAGCGCCGCCGCCGCGTCCAGAAACAGGGCCCGCGTGCGTCGGGCGAGCACGTCTTCGAGCGTCTGCGCCATTTCGAACCGGACGGCGGCGACGACATCGGCGGCTCGATATGGAAGCTTTTCCGACAGACGTTCGTTCAATGCCGGTTCGTTCGCGGCAAGCTTATCCGCCGTTGTCGATGTATCTTCGATGGCGAGTTCCGCGGTCACGCATCTGCGGCGTTCGAGTCCGGCGTGTTCCGAAGCTTGATTCACGGCGTCCTCCGCCATTCGGCGATAGGTCGTCCATTTTCCGCCGGTGATCGTCAGCAGGCCCGAAAGATCGATCTCGATCGTGTGGTCGCGCGAGAGCGCCGCGGTGTTCTTCGATTCCGAAGTTTTCACGAGCGGTCTGATTCCTGCAAAAATACTGAGAATGTCGGAACGCTTGGGCGGATCGGCGAGATACTCGGCGGCGGTTTCGATGATGAAATCGATCTCTTCTTCGAGCGCGCGCGGTTCGAGTTCGGCTCTCTCGACCGGCGTGTCGGTCGTTCCGAACACCGCGCGGTCGTGCCACGGGATCGCAAACAGAACGCGGCCGTCGCGGGTTTTGGGGACCATCAACGCGGTCGGTCCCGGCAGGAACCGCTGATCGAAGACGAGGTGAATACCCTGGCTGGGAGCGATGATGTCTTTGGCGACGCGATCCGACATCCGACGGACCGAGTCGCAGAACGCGCCGGTCGCGTTGATCACGCTCCGGGCGCGGGCGAGGTAGACCTGACCCGTCAGTTCATCGGAAAACGCCGCGCCGTCGATCTTCCCGTCCGCATCGCGATGCAGCGAAAAGACGCGGGCGTGGTTGAGCAGTACCGCGCCGTTCGCCGCCGAGGCCGCGGCGATATCCACCAAAAGACGCGTGTCGTCAAACTGTCCGTCGTAATATAGGATTCCGCCTTCGAGGTTTTTTTCGAGTACCGTCGGCAGCCGTTTCAGCGTTTCCTTTTTCGACAAGATCCGCGATTTTCCGAAACCGTATTTTCCGGAAAGGAGGTTGTAGGTCTTGAGTCCCGCGCCGTAAAAGAACTTGTCCCAATAACTGTAAACCGGGACGACGAACGCCTGTTTTGAAACGATGTGCGGCGCGTTTTTGAGCAGAAGCCCGCGTTCTTTGAGCGCCTCTTTGACGAGCGCCAGGTTTCCCTGCGCCAGATATCGCACGCCGCCGTGGACGAGTTTTGTCGAACGGCTCGACGTTCCCTTGCCGAAGTCGTTTTGCTCGAGCAGCAAGACCGAAAATCCGCGCGACGCGGCGTCGAGCGCACAGCCGAGTCCGGTCGCGCCGCCGCCGATGATCAAAAAATCCCAGGTTTTGTTTCGTTCGCCCGCCGCTGCGAGCATGTTGGCTCGGTTCATTGGGTTTTCGGTGACGAAGAGCTAAGGTAGAGCGAACGATGAAGGATCCCCGGCGCCGGATCAGACGCGACGGCAGCAAAATCGGAGCATGTTTGAGACCTTTCTGCGAAGTTGACGACTGGATTCATTAGAATGACTTTAGCAAAATAAGGCGAAAATAGGTAAGATCGACGGGTTGTGAAAACGGAACAGGAGATCGAAAAAAGAAACTACCGGGTGCCGCTTGCGGTCGCGCTCGCCTCGGTCGTGGCGATGATCGGCGGACTGTGGTTCCAGGGCCGGCTCTGGTGGTGTAAATTCGGCGATTATTCGATTTACATCAACGAAGCGTGGAACAGCGGCCACACGTCGCAGCATCTTTTCGATCCGTATACCTTTACACACGTCCTCCACGGAGTCTTGTTTTTCTGGATCGCGGGCGTTTTGTTCGCGAGGCTTTCCGGCGCCTGGCGATTCGCGATCGCGGTCGTCGCGGAGTCGGCGTGGGAAGTTCTCGAGAACAGCAACTTTATCATCGACAAGTACCGCGAGAACACGGCTTCGCTGGATTACTTCGGCGATTCGATATTCAACTCGGTGGGCGACGTCGCCGCCTGCGCGGTCGGCTTCGCGATCGCCGTCAGACTCGGCTGGCTGCGCTCGCTGCTGTTCTTCCTGGCCGTGGAGGTCATCCTGCTCCTCTGGATCCGCGACGGACTTCTCCTGAACATCGTGATGCTGATCTATCCGCTTGAATCGGTAAAGCACTGGCAGATGGGGCAGTGAATTTTGGATTTGGGATTTGGGATTTGGGATTTCGGATTTCGGATTTCGGATTTTGGATTTGGGATTTTGGATTTGGGAATCCGGTTTCACCGCGGCTTTGCCGCCCGGATGTGCGGAAAGGCTGTCCAAAATCACAAATCCGAATTCCGAAATCACAAATCCGAATTCCGAATTCCGATTTCCCTTTCATCTTTCGCCGCGGGCGGCTTCGGTCTTGGTTTCGAGTTCGACGCCGAGTTTGCGTGACGTCGGCTGGTCGAATGTTTCGATCCAGCGGATGGCCTCGTCGAGAACCCTCAACTGATACTCGCTCCAATTCGGCTTTCCGGCGGTCGCGCCGAATTCGCCGTCATAATAGGCGGTTCGCGGAGGCCGGACGAGATCCGTCGTTTTACGGTCGACCGAAACGAGCATTGTCGGAATTCCCTTCATCTCGATCGCGCGGGCGACGATCCCGAGCGTCTGATGACAAAGTTTCGATGCTGGAATAAGGATGGCAGCCTGAACATCGTAGCCGGCCAAACGGTCGGCGATCTTCGGACCGAGTTCGGTCGCTACGCGGGCGGCGTTCGGAATCCAGGGCGAAAGACTCCACCAAACATTGTTCAGACTTCCGATCACGGCGTTCGCCTCATATTCGAGCAAACGGTCGATCGGGATCAGCGAGTTGCGGTCTTCTCTGACGGCGGCCGGATCATAGCCTTTGGCCGAATAAAGAAGGTCCTCGGCTTCAACCTCGACCGGTATCTCGCGAAAATTGAGATCGCCGTCAGCGGCTTCCAGATCGAACGGCTCGGTGCCGTCGATATAGGCGCCGGCCGATGCGATCAGCGCCAGGTTCGTCATCGGCAGCGCCCGGCGCGCCGGACTGAACGGCGCACGAACGTTCTGCACAAACGGGTAGCCGTTAAGGTTTTCATTGCGGCTCCAGTTCCGGAAGCGGTTCGAAAATTCATCGATCTTCTCAATCACGTCCATATCAAATCAAATCTTGAATTCCTTTTGAAAATCAAATGGATCCGCCTTTTTCGCGGATCCCGAAAAATCCTTCGCCGACATCAGGAAGAACACGAGGAGCGCGGCGATCATTGCCGTGATCAGGATCCAGACCGAATACTCGTGCAACGCGTCGAACCTGACGCGCAACGGATCTTCCGCGACGAGTTCATCGATCGGACGGCCGATCTCGGTGCGCAGGAACGACATCCAGAGACCGATCACAAAGTGCCCGGCGCCGCACGCCGCGGCCACGACCGCGAGCAGGATCCGCTCGACCCAAACGACGAACCTGTTCGCTCCCTTCGGGTTGGCGAACGAAGTGAAAAGCAACAAAAGACCGATCACCAACCCGCTCAGGTTGACGATCATCAAATTTCTCTGAACTAGAGACCCGGCGATTTGCTGGAAGTTCGAAACTTCCGCCGCACGGAGCACCGCGAACGCGCCCGGAGCGACCGCAAAGCTAAAGAAGACGGCCGCACCAAGCCATAAAATCAGTAGCAGAACCCGGATGTTCGAGAGAAATTTCATCGCTTCAATCAGGTTCTCATTATGTAGTTTTTCGGGCAAAAGGGCAACCGACCGCCATTTGCGGCTTTCGCGGGTTCACATTCCGACAAAATGCTTGAAATCAGTCGATTGGATGGGGCATACTTACTGTGCAAAACAATGTTTTGCGCTCCTCGCCGCCTACTGTCCCAGCAACGATGTATTCCGCAAACATTAGAAAACTCATTTCGGTCAGTGCGATTCCGCTGATTTTGACGGCAATGATCTTGATCGTTTGGGGCGCGTCGCTGCGTTATCTTCTATTTGTTCGTGAACATATCCCGCCCAGCGAGATGAAGGTCATCTGGTGGCATTTCCCGATACTTCTTGCCTTCGGCGTTGCTACGGGGATAGTTGCGGACCGCATTTCGATCCGACGTGTATTGCCGGTGCTATTCGCCTTTCTGTTGGTTTGGCTCGTTTTGAGTTTGATAGCGCTCAGTTATTTCGACGTCAATCTTTACTTCTTGCGCATCGCAGCCATAACCTTCTCGGTAGTTTTCGCAACCCACTTGAAGAAACTGTGGCGAATCGATCAGGAACTTACCGAAAATCTGGTGAATTTGGCGACCACCGGGAACCTGATAGAAGCGAAATCCGCCGAATCGCGTATTGAGCACGGACTCAAACTTCTCGAAACCGTGCTTCCGCTTTCCGAGGCGATCGTTTTCCGGGTTGACCGTCAACACAACTACAAACCCATCGGTCGGTCGCGAAACGGCGGACACGAATTGAGTATGCTCCACCGGCATGCGGAATGGCGTAAGACGGTCGCGTTCTGCGAACGGGCATTCCGCGATTGCCGGACAATCATCGACCAGGACGATAACGCAGCGAATTCGGCCCGGGTGGCGTTGCCGCTCGTTTACGAGGGAAATAGCGCCGGCGTGCTTTTCGTCAAGGTCCATCAGAATTTCGAGCGGGCCGACCAGTACATGCTCGAGGCATTTTGCGGGCAGTTGGCCCGGAATTTCAAGCGTCAGGAACTGCGTCGCAAACAGATGCCGAACACGTTTTGGTGGAGCTTTCTATCGACCCGATCGGCCGAAAACCGTGTCGGAACCACCGGTTTGATCCATAGCCTGATCAAGGAGCAATCATTCAGCGCAGTTGCCAGCTCATACCTGAAGGAAGCGCACGCAATTGCATATCTCGACGGGACGCTCGCTTACATCAACCGCCGGATGCGCCATCTCGCAGATGTCAAACCCAAGGATATCGCGGAACTTGACCTGTTCGGACTCCTTTCAACCTTCCGCACCGAAACCTTCAGCGAACCGCACCTTGCGATCCGGCGCGTCCTGCAAACGGGTGAGGCATATCGAAACGAACTCGATTTTCAGGAAAAGAACAAGATCCTCAATCTGCAGATCTCGCTCGTCAAAGTTCCGTCCGACAACGTTTCGATTCACGACACGAACGTCGCACTAAAACCGGCATGTTTCCTGATCACGCTGACGGACATCACGGCGGCGAAAGAAAACGAAAAGCTGCGTTCGGATATGGCGAGCCTGATGTCGCACGAATTGCGGACGCCGGTCACGAGCATCAAGGGCTTTGCGGAGCTTCTGCTGATGGACGATTCGATGTCGACGGAGAATCGGGAGTTTCTGGAGATCATTGCCGGCGAGTCGGAAAGGCTGTCGAAGATGCTTTCGACATTTCTTTCGGTTTCGAATCTTGAGCAGTCGGACAAAAAGGAAGTATCGAAGACGGCGGTCAAACTTGATACCGTCGTGGATGAAGTGGTTGGCGAGTTCGAAGACAATGCGCGACGCAAACGCATTCGATTGGTGAAGGCGAATTCGGACAATCTGCCGCCGATCGCCGCCGACAAAGGACTTATCAGGCGCGCGATTTCGAATCTTCTCGACAACGCCATCCGCTACAGTCCCGAACGGACGCAGGTGATGATCTCGACGATACTCGAAGCCGATTTCCTGCGGGTCGTCGTTGAAGACCGCGGCTACGGCATTGACCGCAGCGAGCACGAGAAGATCTGGCAGAAGTTCTACCGCGTGGCGCGCGAGGGCCGGGACAAAGAAGAGGACTCAACCGGACTGGGACTGGCGTTGGTGAAAGAGGTCGCCGAGCAGCATGGCGGAAACGTCTCCGTCGATTCCGAGGTCGGACGCGGATCGAAGTTCAGCATCGCACTGCCGAGACTTTAGCGATTTTGGATTTTGGATTTTGGATTTTGGATTCCAGAATCGGAATCCCTGGAAGCCCTGGAATCTGGAATATCTGGAATTTGGAATCCCCGGAATTGAGAATCCGAAGCTTGGAATACTTGTAATTTGGAATCCCTGGAATCCGGAATCCGATCACTTTGCGACCGCCATTTAGGGAATCAGCTTTTGAATTTGCCGACGATTCGCCGATAATTGTGTCGCTTTGAGTGATGTCGAAAAAATCGAACGGGCGTACGACCTTCTGTTTGCCTGCTGCGAAGCGGACAATTTCGCGGGTTGGGATCCGTTTGACGGACTCAGCAGCCGCTATTTTCAGGCAACGCCGCTGAAATACTTTGCGCCCGCGCGACTGGTTTTTCTTCAGTTGGTAAAGCGTTCGGCTCGCAACCTGCGCCCGTTTCTGAAGATCGAAAAAGGCGTTAACCCGAAAGGAATCGCGCTTTTCGCGCTTGCCGAGCTTTCCAGGTTCCGGGCGACCGGAAACCCGGCGTGTGAGTTGAACGCGCGAAAGTTCCTCGATCAACTTGTCGATCTCTCGATCCAAAATCCAAATTCCGAGATCCGAAAACGGGCTTGGGGTTACAATTTCGATTGGCAATCGCGGGCCTTTTTCGCGCCGCGCGGGACACCGACCGTTGTCCCGACCGCGTTCGCCGCGCAGGCGTTTGCCGAAGCCTTCGAATCATTCGGTGACGGCGATTTTCGCCGGGTGCTCGGCGAAGTCGGCGCTTTCGTTGTTTCCGGCCTTAATCGTTCCTTCGAGTCGGAAACCGAGGTCTGTTTCAGTTACACGCCGCTCGACCGCAGCGTCATCTTCAATGCGTCGCTGCTGGCGGCCGAGATTCTCGCCAAAACGGGCGGCGATGAAAATCTTGAGTTGGCCGGGAAAGCAGCGAACTTTGTTGTCGCCCGCCAACGGGGCGACGGCGCCTGGGCCTACGGATCGAAACTGCGCCACGCTTGGATCGACAATTTTCACACGGCATATATTCTATTGTCGCTGAACCGGTTGCAATCGGTCGTTCCGGGGCTTGATTGCCGGGAGTCGATCGGCCGCGGACTCGACTTTTGGCTCGGGAATTTCTTTCGTGAAGACGGCGCGCCGAAGTACTTTGACGGCGAGACGTGTCCGATCGATATCCATTCGGCGTCAGCGGCGATCGTCGCGCTGTGCGAGCTCGACGAGGTTGATCGACGCTGTCTGCCGCTCGCGCACAAGGTCGCCGAATGGCTTATCGAAAATATGCGCGACGAATCGGGCTATTTTTATTATCAGAAACGACGGTCGGTGACGGTCAAGACGTCGTTCATTCGATGGTCGAACGCCTGGACCGCGTATGCGCTCGCGCGACTTTTGGAGGCGGGGAAACTGGCCGACGGAATCGACGGAGAACGGGCTGCCGAGAAAACCGGCATCAATGAAAACCGCAAGGCGGCGTAAAAACAACGTCCGTCGCCGCTTGTTTCCCTTTTTTCCCTTTTAGTTTATGCGTATTTGGATCGACCTCGGAAACTCGCCGCACGTGCCATTTTTTCGGGCGCTGGCGCCGGAGTTTGAGAAACTCGGCCACGAGATTCTGTGGACCGCACGCGATTATGCGCAAACGGTCGAACTCGCGCACAAGGCCGGACTTCCGATCGAGATCTTCGGTGCGCACGGCGGCAAAAGTCTAGTCGGAAAAGGTTGGAAATATGCGTCCCGGATCGCCCAACTGGCGAACTGGGCCCGCGGCCGGGATATCGGGCTGACGCTGTCGCACAACTCACACGAGCCGCTGGCCGTCGCGCGTCTGCTCGGGATCGAATCCGTCAACCTGATGGATTACGAACATCATCCGGCGAATCGTCTTTCATTCAGGCTCGCCACGCGGCTCGTCGTGCCGGAGAGTTTTCCCGATGCGATTCTCGAAAAACTGGGCGCGAAAGACAAAACAAAGAAATTTCAGGGAATCAAGGAAGACGTTTATCTGGCCGATTTCATTGCCGATCCCGAATTTCCACACGAACTCGCAAAACTCGGCGTCGGTCCCGGCCACATCCTCGTCGTCGTCCGCCCGCACGCACCTGAAGCGCTCTATCATCGCGGCGTCGCCAACGAGCTGCTCGACGAATTGCTCGACAAATTGGCCGCCGAACCAAATGCGCGGATAGTCGTCCTGCCGCGAAAATCCTATCAGGGCGACGAATTGCGCCGGCGTCATCCGCAGCCGAACGTGATCTTTCCGGAACGCGTTCTTGACGGCGCGAACCTGCTGGCCGCCGCCGACCTCGTGGTCAGCGGCGGCGGCACGATGAACCGCGAGGCCGCCGCGCTCGGCGTCCCGACGGCGACCGTTTTCGCAGGGCGTTCGGCGGCCGTTGACGATTATCTGTTTCGCGAGGGCCGGCTGATGCGAATCGAAAGATCGGCCGATCTCTCGGAAATACAAATGCGCAAAAAAACCGGTTTGGACGTCCGCAACGCCTCGGACGTGAAGCATCAGGTGGTAAACTTCATCCTTAACGAATCGTGATTGCGGAACGAAAGAACATAGATCTGAAGCGCTCGGAACGGCGCGTGCCCGAATGGCTGATGCCGACCCTGAAGTTCGTCATCTTCCTGACCGACGTGGCGCTGTCGGCGGCCTGCTTCCTCGCCGCATTCGTCCTGCGCGAGGGAAAGCCCGTCTTTTCCGACACCGCCTGGGCGTGGTCCAAAGACTTTGTGCCGTATGCCGGCATATTTTTTCTTGTCTTGCCGATTCGCGGAGCGATGATGATCTATCAGCGCGCCTATCGCCTTCAGGGCGCGTTTTCGTACACTGCCGAAGCGTTCAGGGTTTTCAAGGCGGTGCTTGTCGGTTCGCTTCTGATCATCGCCGTCGCCTTTCTGTTTCGCGGCGGCTTCGCATTTCGCGATTTCTCCTATTCGCGCGGCGTCTTTCTGCTCGATTTCGCACTCGCGCTCGTGGTATTCGCGGCGTTTCATCTTGCGATCCGATATATTCAGACGATTTTCCGACGTCGCGGCATCAATTTGATCCCGACGCTGATCGTCGGCAATAGCGTCGATGCCGAACGGACGCGCATCGAACTGGCCGATTCGCCGGAACTCGGATATGAGGTTGTCGGAACCGTCGAGGGCCTTGACGGACTGCCCGATCTGATCCGCGAATTCGCGATCCAGGAAGTGATCATTACCGACGAACAGGTTTCCAGCGACCGGCTGTTCGAAGCGATGATGCAGATCGACCGCACGCGGCGTGTCGAGTTTCGGTTTGCGCCCAGCCTGTTCAATCTGATGCCGCAAAAAACCGAGGTCGAGCAGATCGGCGTTTTGCCGGTCGTCACGCTCTTTCAGGAACCGCTGACGGACGCCCAGAGGTTTTTGAAACGCGCTTCGGATATCGTCATCTCGACCGTCGCGCTGATCGTGACCGCGCCGGTCACTCTTATCATCTCGCTCGCCGTCAAACTGGATTCGCCCGGCGCGGTGTTCTTTAAGCAGGAGCGCGTCGGGATGGACGGCCGGGTTTTTCTTTGCTACAAATTCCGCACGATGCTCGCCGATGCCGATGATTCGATCCATCGCGAATCTTATTTGAAAAATATCGAGGGCGCGGCCGACGCAAATGCCGGCGACGACGACGAACCATTGTTCGGAAAGGTGAAAAACGATCCGCGGATCACACGCGTCGGGCGATTTTTGCGCCGTACCAGCCTTGATGAACTGCCGCAGTTTCTGAATGTGCTGAAGGGCGATATGAGCGTTGTCGGCGCGCGTCCGCCGATACCGTACGAGGTCGAAAATTACAACGTCCGGCATCGGCGGCGATTGGATATGAAGCCGGGAATCACCGGTTTGTGGCAGGTGTCGGGACGAAATCGCCTGTCGTTCGAGGAAATGGTCCGGATCGATCTTTACTACATTGAAAACTGGTCGATCTGGCTCGACCTGAAGATCATCCTCTTGACGCTCCCGGCCGTCCTCCGCGGAACTTGATGGTCCGTGGAATCCTGGGATCGGAGCCTGGGATCCGAATCTTGAATTCCGCGATAGGGAAATTTTGCCCGCGAAGTTCCGCGCTGCCCAGCGAACGGCAGAGCGCGGCGAACGAAGCGCTGTTTTGAAATCGAGCCGCCGGCCAAAGTGTCGAAAAGCCATTGTTCGTGCGGATTCGGACCGAATCTTTTTCGCGCGGGTCCGCGGCAATTCGCGGGCGATCTTCTCAGTGCGGAATCCGGGTTGAATCTTGTACCCGGAATCCGGCTCTTGAATTTTGATTTTTGAACCTTGAATTCTTGAAATCTCTTGCCGACCATCGCTGAAATTCTTGTCTCCGCCACCGCGGATATGCAACACGCCGGGCTCACCGAACCGCGGCGCGAAGCGTCGTCGCTGATGGCGTTTGCGCTCGGCCGTGACCGGACATTTATCATCGCCCACTCTGAATACGAACCTTCATTTTCGGAACTGAGCTTGTTTGCTTCGATTCTTGCGCGACGCGCGCAACGCGAGCCGCTGCAATATATTACGGGGAACCAGGAGTTTTACGGTCTCGACTTCGCGGTTGCCCCCGGCGTTCTCATTCCGCGCCCTGAAACCGAGATCATCGTCGAACAGTCGATCGGGTTTCTCGGCGGCCGCGGGCGTTCGCATTTTTGTGAGGTTGGCGTCGGTTCCGGCTGCATTTCGATCGCGATCCTCGCGAACGTGCCGAACGCGGAAGGCGTTGGGCTGGACATTTCAGGGACGGCGCTTGAATCTGCCCGCACGAACGCGGCGCGGCACGGCATCGAGTCTCGAATCGATCTCAGGGAGTCGGATGTTTTCAGCGCGATAGCGACGACGGAGCGCTTCGACGCCATCGTTTCGAATCCGCCGTATGTGCCTGCAGCCGACATCGCCGGACTTCAGCCAGAGGTCCGGGATTTCGAACCGCGTGGCGCGCTCACCGACGGAGCGGACGGGTTGTCGATCGTCCGCCGGATCATCGGGGACGCGCCCCGCTTTCTCCGTCCGGGCGGTCTTTTGCTGATCGAGATCGGTATCGGACAGTCGGCCGAAGTCGTGTCTTTTGTAGATCCGTCGATCTGGTCCACGCCGCAGTTTATCCTCGATCTTCAGGGCATTCCCCGGACGTTGAGGATAGAGCTTGAACGAAACGCTTCGTCCTGATCGTCGGCATCGAGCGTGGGGCATCCCGGTTTACCTTAACCGCGCCGATTGGCGGCGCGATCCTTCGATTTCCGACGTTTGAACCGCCCGCCCACCGGGAAATTCTCAGCTTCCGACTTCATTATTTTTCTGTTATATTCAATCTATCGAGAATTTAGTTTGTGTTGACCGGAAAACTCTCGTTTTGCGGTCGGGAGGAGATTATGAGACACGAAGACGAACGCGAAGAAACCAGCGCGACAACCAAATTGACCTATCTTTTGATCGGCGGCGGCATCGGCGCGATCCTCGCATTGCTGTTCGCGCCCAAATCGGGCGAAGAACTTCGCGGCGACATTGCCGATGTGACCCGGAAAGGAATTGAAAAGGGCAAGGAAACGGCGGTCGCTGCCAGAGAGCGCGCCGGCGAATACTACGAAGTGACCCGCGAACGCGCCGGCGAACTTTACCAGAACGCGCAGGAAAAAGCCGGCGAGATCAAAGAAATGGCGGCCGACCTGACCGAAAAGGCAAAGGAAGCCGCGGTCCGTTCGACGAATCCGTTCACCGCCGCCATCGAAGCCGGAAAGGAAGCGTACACGGAAGAAAAGCGCAAAACGGAAGTCAAGGTCATCGCCGAAGGCCGACCGAGCTATCCGGTAGAGAAGAAAGAAAACTAGTCTGATTTGGGAATTGTGATTTCGGATTCGGGATTTGAGAAGTTCCTTTTGAAATCCGAAATCACAAATCCGTAATCCGAGATTGATATGTCTTTTGATAATCCCCAATTTTGGATGATGATCGCGTCGATCGTGATCGCGATTTGCTTTGTAGTGATGGCGGTCGCGCTGATTGCGATCGCGGTCACCGTCAAGCGCGTCGTTGCGACCGTGAAGAATGTCGAAGAGCGCGTCGAACCGCTGATCGAAAAGGTCAACGCGATCGGCGACCAGGGAAAACTGATCTCGGCGCAATTTAACGATATTTCCGAAAACCTCGCCTCGGCGACGAAGTATTTTGCCGAATCCGCCGGACTTGTTCGCGAAGAAGTTGCCGAGCTCAAACTGCTCGTCGGACAAACGGCGATCGTGGCGAAGGACAAGGTCGAACTCGTCAGCAACACCATCGACCGCACTCAGCTGCAGGTGATCTCGACAACCGATTTCATTCAGAAGAAAGTCGTTGAACCGGCCCGCGAGATCGCGGCGATCATGGCCGGTGTCCGCAAAGGGCTCGAAGTCCTGTTTGCGCCCGCGCCGAAACAGATCGACCGGGTTTACGTCGACGACGAGATGTTTATCGGCTGATCCATTGCCCCTGATTTCCCGGACCGCTCCCGTCAATCTGAAAGCACCGTTCCTGCCAGGTCAGCGGATCGGTGGATTTTGAAGAGTGAAGCGCCTCGACTCGCCGGCTTGCATCATTCGCCAACGCGCGAGTCGTTGCGTTGCGTACTGTTTTCAGTATTTCCACGGACTTCACAGACTCTCTCAAAGCGCGCGGTTGCGTCTTCGCTTTCTGTCTTAATGTTTGGACCAGCTCCAGAGAATCTTTCAAAACTCCATGTCAGCCATTCTGTTGCAACTGGATTTCTGCTCCGATGACGGCCGGGAGTAGATGATCCCGGCTTAATCCGAACCCGCGCCATGATTCGGCTAAAGCCGGGTTTCTATTTGTTGGCAATCCACTAGCTCAAGCTTGTGGCAACACTAAAACAAGGCGCCAATCAGGCGTTTTGACATAACCTCGGAAGCTAGCGGCAACATCAGAGCACAAAGCTAGATGCGACAGAATCGTGGACGTGAGTTTTGACACTGCCTCTAACGCCGATGGTACTGCCAACAACTTGTCCGTCACGCGTTGCACAGAGTGCGTACGCAAACGACGAAGGCGCCCGCAGTGGTCGCGGGCGCCTTCGATCATTCAACGAATCGAGAGTTATTCGTTGTCCTTCTTTTCGGTCGGGGTTTGTTTCATCTGATCGCGCATCTGCCGGCGCTCTTCACGCTTTTGCTTCATCTCAGCCTTCTTGGTTTCGAGTTGAGTGCGCTGTTCCGGAGTCAGGATCGCGAGGACCTGTTCGCGGGTCTGGCGTTCATTTTCCTTCATCTGGGTCTTGAACGCGTCGAGCCTCTGCTGCTGGTCCGGAGTGATCGTGCCGTCGCGTTTCGCGGTCATAATCGTTTTCATCTCTTCACGATTGACCGAGAAAGAGCTGCGGCGATTCTCCATAATCGTCTTCATCTGCAGTTTCTGGCCTTCCGAAAGCTCGATCCCGCGGAGTCCGCGCATCATTCCGCCGCGCTTTGCGAACATCCCGCCACGACGCATTCCTCTGCCGTCACGCTTGCCCAACCCGTCGCGCTTGCCGCCGCGCCATTCACGGCGCTCCTGCTTCTGTGTCGGTTCGGTCTGGGTTTCGGTCTTCGTCTCCTGCGCCGAAATGAAAGTGGAAAAAGCGATGATTGCGGTGCCGGCCGTCAGAGCCGAAACTAATTTTGTTTTTAATGACATTTTTTTTACCTCGTGTTTTTGATTTCTTTCGGCGAATTGCGCCGTACACTGGATAAGACGCCGGATCCGGGAGTTTAGTCTAACGTTTTTTCGCCGACGACGTAAAGAATTGTAAACGCAGCAACGCCCCTCGGAGCGCGACTTTCCCGAAATTAAATGACCGACGTATTTAACTTTTGCTTTTCACCACTGTAAAATGCGAATTTGAGACTGAGGCCAAACGAACCAAATGAGATTCCTATCCGAAATTAACTCGCCGGCCGATTTGCGACAGCTGAAGGTCGAAGATCTGCAGGAAGTCGCCGACGAAGTTCGCCAGTTTATCATCGACACCTGTTCGCGTGTCGGCGGCCACACGGGTGCAAGCCTCGGGGCGGTCGAACTGGCGGTGGCGATGCATTATGTGTTCGACACGCCGAACGACCGGCTGGTCTGGGACGTCGGGCATCAGGCTTATGCGCACAAGATCCTGACCGGCCGGCGCGACCAGCTTCATACGATAAAACAGTATGACGGGCTGTCGGGCTTTCTGCGCCGCGACGAATCCGAGTATGACACCTTCGGCGCCGGACACGCTTCGACCTCGATCTCGGCGGCGCTTGGAATGGCGGTCGCGCGCGACAAAAAGGACGAGGATTTTCATGTTTGCGCCTTGATCGGCGATTCGTCGCTCGCGGGCGGAATGGCGATGGAAGCGATCAATCAGGCCGGACATCTGAAATCACGGCTGATTGTTCTGCTGAACGACAACGAGATGTCGATCGCGCCGGCGGTCGGCGCACTGTCGCGATACCTCAACCGAATCAAGGGAGCGCAGAGTTATCAGCACCTGAAAGAAGAGATCGGCGACGCGCTCGAGAGCGTTCCCGGGTTCGGGCACAGCCTGCGCCGCGCCGCGAAAAGCTTCAAGGACGCGATCGCGGCCGCCGTTCTACCCGGCGCGCTCGTCAACGAACTCGGTTTCAAGTACATCGGATATGTCGACGGCCACAATGTTCCGCAACTGGTCCGCGCGCTCGAAGAAGCGAAGCGGGTCGATGACGGGCCGGTCATCGTTCACGCTTTGACGACCAAAGGCAAAGGCTTCCCGAACCCCGAAAAAAACTACTACGCATATCACGCGACCGGTCCGTTCGACCCGAAGACCGGACTGCCCTACAAATCGAACAAGGTCGCCCCGCCCAGCTATACCGAAGTTTTTGGCGAGACGATGTGCGAACTGATGGCGGCTGACGAGACGATCGTCGCCCTAACCGCGGCGATGCCGGACGGTACGGGCATCGACAAAGTACTCGAAAAATTCCCCGAACGCGCATTCGACGTCGGCATCGCCGAACAGCACGCGGTCACGTTCTGCGCCGGGATGGCGTGCGAGGGTTTGAAGCCGGTGGCGGCGATCTATTCGACCTTCCTGCAGCGCGGATTCGATCAGCTGATACACGACGTTTGCCTTCAGGATCTGAACGTCACGTTCGCGATGGACCGCGCCGGCATCGTCGGTGCCGACGGTCCGACGCACCACGGCCTGCTCGACATCGCCTATCTCCGCGGCTATCCGAACATCGTTCTCGGTGCCCCGAAGGATGAGACGGAACTCCGCGATATGATGCTGACGGCGATTGACCATCCCGGTGCCGCGGCGATCCGCTACCCGCGCGGCAGCGGTCACGGAACCGACATCACCGCACCGCCGAAGAAGATCGAGATCGGGCGCGGCGAGGTGCTGCGAAAAGGCGCCGGCGAAGCGGCGATCATCGCTTACGGGTCGATGGTTTACCCGGCGATGCGCGCTGGCGAGAATCTTGAAAAGGACGGCGTCGATGCGACCGTGGTAAACGCGCGCTGGGTCAAACCGCTCGATGCGGAACTGATCTGCGAGATCGCGCGCTCGAACCGCGTGATCGTCACCGTCGAAGAGGCATACCTCGCTGGCGGATTCGGTTCGGCGGTCATCGAACTTTTGGAAGAACGCGGTTTGCTTGATAAAGTGAAGGTCGTCCGAATGGGAGTTCCGGACAGGATCATCACGCACGGAGATCCGAAACTGCTGCTCGCAAAATACGGACTCGACGCCGACGGCATTTACCGCAAGGCTCTCGAGCTGGTTGAAGGGCTCGAAGACCGCCAGTCGACGCGGAAGAAACTTACAATAGTCAAATGACTCCGAACACGTAAAGCTATTTTGTTTAATATGAGAAAAATAACGTTTTGCATAAGTCTTCTTATTTTGGGTTTGATCGCTTTTGCCGCCGGCTGCGGCGACGCCAAGAAGCCCGCCAACACTCCGACGGCAAACCGGCCGGTAACGCAGCAGACCGTCAACCCTTCGGCGCCCGTCGGAGCCCAGCCGCCGAATATGCTCGGGAATCCGAATGCGACGGTGACGATCGAGGAGTTCGCCGATTTCCAATGCCCGACCTGTGCACAGATCCATAACGTAATGAAGAATGTGCAGGCCGCTTACGGCTCGCGCATCAAGTTCATTTTCAGGAACTATCCGCTGACCCAGATTCACAAGAACGCCTACGAAGCCGCTGTAGCGGCCGAAGCGGCGGGTCGTCAGGGCAAATTCTGGGATATGCAGAATATGATCTTTCAGAACCAGCAAGCCTGGTCGAATTCGTCGGATTCGAGGGCCGTTTTCTCCGGCTATGCCGAAAAACTCGGGATGGACGTCGAGCGCTTCAAGACCGACGCTGCGGGGTTTGAGGCGAAGCAGCGCGTCGACCGGGATATGGAACGCGGCCGCGCCCTGAACATCTCATCGACGCCGACGATCATCATCAACGGTCAGTCGATCCCGTACGAACAGATGAACCTCGAAACGCTGCGGCAGGTCATCGACGCCGAACTCGCCAAGAATCCGGCTCCGCAGCAGACGGTCGCGCCGAGCAGCACGCCGGGCAACTCAACCGCTTCGAAACCGGCTGCAGGCTCGAACACAGCGAAGCCGGCGGCAAACAGCAAACCGTCTACCGATCAATGAAAACCAATGGACAATCGACCGCAAGGGCCGCCGGATTCCAGATCCTGGCGGCCGTTGTCGCGCTGATCGGCATCTGCGACACCGCCTATCTGACCTATCACCACTACATGGCCGAACCGGTCCCGTGCAGCATCGTCTCGGGTTGCGAGCAGGTCCTGACGAGCCAGTGGGCCACGCTCGGCGGATTTCTTCCCGTCGATGTCCCGGCGCTGGCGGCGATTCCGTTGGCAGGTCTCGGCCTGGCGGCGTATTTGGTCGCTTTTTTGCTTGCTGCGGTCTCGATCAAAGGCAACCGTAAACTCCGGCGGCTTTTCGGGATACACGTCTCAATGATGGCGGTTTTTTCCGGAGTTTTATTGTATCTTCAGGGCTTTGTGATCGAGTCCTTTTGCCAGTACTGTCTTTTGTCGGCGCTTACCAGCGCAACACTTTTCGTGATCGCCGTCGTCTCGCGATTTTGGCGTCCGCAATGATCAGGTCACTCTTGTTCATCACCGTTCTTCTCGGGATCTTTTCAAGCTTCTGCGCCGGCGGAAAGGCCGTTTACGACAAAAAGACCGTCTTCGAAAAAGACCTCGAACTTCAATTTCCCGACTTCAAACTGAAGTTTCTCGGAACCCGAAGCGTTACGTCCGAGCGGTTCGCGTCAGGCTTCACGTTTTACGACTTCAGTATCGGTTCGGCGGCATTGACCCGGACGGTTTCCTGGTCGAGCGGAACCGGAGACATCGGACCGGTCGAATTCGACGTCGACGGCGCCCGGTTCCAACTCGAACTTCGCTTTTCGGACCGGCTTGGAAGACTCGCCGAAAATGAGATTGTGATCACCAAAAAACAAGCGCGGCGCTGAAACCTGAATCGTCGTAATTGCGTCTAACATTCGCCTATAAAATTATCCGGCCCGATCGCGACGGCAAATGCACGCGCGCGCCGGATTTTATCCGAATTTAGAAAGAACAAGGAGTTTCAAAACACAATGAAGCGATCAATCGCGGTGCTGTTCATTCTCGTATCATTCATGACCACAATGAGCTTCGCCCAGAAAAATAGCGATAAACTGCCAAAACTGCAGTACGACGAATTTCGTCTGAAAAACGGCTTGCGCGTGATAATGCACGTCGACAAATCGACACCGATCGTCGCCGTAAACCTTTGGTATCACGTCGGTTCGAAGAACGAGGTCGTCGGACGCACCGGTTTCGCGCACCTTTTCGAGCATATGATGTTCCAGGGCTCGAAGAATTATAACGACGACTATTTCAAGCCGCTTCAGGAAGCCGGCGCGAACATCAACGGCTCGACCAATGCCGACCGCACGAATTATTACGAGGTCGTGCCGTCGAATTTCCTCGAACTCGCGCTCTTTATGGAAGCGGACCGTCTCGGCGGCTTGCTCGACGCGATGACTCAGGAAAAGCTCGACAACCAGCGCGACGTCGTCAAGAACGAACGTCGCCAGCGTTACGACAATCAGCCCTACGGCACCGCTTTTGAGAAGATCTCGGAACTGATCTACCCGAAGGACCATCCGTACAACTGGACGACCATCGGTTCGCTGACAGACCTCTCGAATGCGTCGATGGAGGATGTCAAGGCGTTTTTCCGGCAGTATTACGTGCCGAACAACACCTCGCTCGTGATCGCCGGCGACTTCGATCCGAAACAGGCCAAGGCATGGGCGGAGAAGTACTTCGGCGTCATTCCGACGGGGGCCGCGATAACCCGGCCGAATCCGCCGACACCGAAGATCGACGGCGAGGTCCGCAAATCGTACGAGGATTCGGTACAGCTTCCGCGTCTCTATATGGTTTGGCACACGGTCCGCGATTCGCATCCCGACCAACCGGCGCTCGATATGCTCCAGTTCATTCTTTCGGCCGGACGCGGTTCGCGCCTTCAGAGCAACCTGGTGTACGGCAAACAGCTTTCCCAGGATGCTTTCGCCTCGCACTTCTCGCGCGAGATCGCCGGACAATTCCAGATCACCTCGACGGCGAGGCCGCAGAAGTCGCTTGACGACATCGAGAAAGAGATAAACCTCGAGATCGAACGCATCAAGAACGAGCCGCCGACGGCGGAAGAGATGTCGCGGGCTCTGAACGTCATCGAATCGCAGACGATCTTCGGAATGCAGAACGTTCTCGGAAAGGCAGATCAGATGAACAGCTACGCGACGTTCCAGGGCAACCCCGACGGCTTTCAGGCTGATCTCGACCGGTACCGCAAAGTCACTCCGGCCGAGATCCAGAGGGTCGCGAAGGAATACCTCAACGGCAATCGGCTGGTGATGAGCTTTGTTCCGCGAACCACGAAAGCGGTCGCACAGAGGAATACTTCGGAGAACAAACCGACCTCAGCGCCAACGACCAAAGAAGCTGACAAAAAGGACTATTCGGCCAATCTTCCGAAACCCGGGCCGAACCCGTCATTCACTCTTCCGGCGATCGACAAACGCAAACTGTCGAACGGGATGAACGTCTGGATCGTCCGGCAGCCGGAATTGCCGATCATCTCGATGAATATGGTTCTTAATTCCGGCGCGACCGCCGATCCGCAGGACCGCGCGGGACTCGCGTCATTCACGGCGAGCCTTTTGAACACCGGAACAAAGACCCGCACGGCGGTCGACGTCGCGAATCAGCTTCAGTCGATCGGTGCCAATATCGGCGCCGGCGCCAACTGGGATTCGGCGAACGTTTCGATGCAGACGCTGACGAAGAATCTCGACAAGGCACTCGAGATATATTCCGATATCGTAACGAACCCGACGTTTCCCGAAACGGAGTTTGAGACGCTCCGACGCCGCGCGCTGGTCAGTTTGCTCCAGCGAAAGGACAATCCGAACGCGATCTCGAACGTCGCCTACAGCAAGCTGCTTTTCGGCAAGGATCATCCGTACGGGAAATCCTCGACCGGTGACGAGGCTTCGATCAAAGCGCTGAAGCGCGCGGAGATCGAGCAGTTTTACTCGACCTTCTACCGTCCGAACAATGCTGCGCTGATCGTCGTCGGCGATACCGACGCGAAGACGCTGCTTCCGAAACTTGAAACCGCGTTCGCGAACTGGAAGGCCGGCGATCTGCCGAAGATCGATGTCCCGGGCGCTTCGAGCCAGAATAATTCGGGGATCTTCATCGTCGACAAGCCGGGCGCCGCACAATCGGTTCTGAGCATCGGACAGGTCGGCGTTTCACGCGATAATCCGGATTACTTTCCGTTACTGGTTATGAATTCGATTCTCGGCGGACAGTTTTCGGCTCGCGTCAATATGAACCTGCGTGAGGACAAGGGCTACACCTACGGAGCGCGCACGGGTTGGAGTTTCCGGCGCGGCGCGGGTCCGTTCGAGGCTTCGGCGGATGTCCAGACGGCGGTGACGAAGGAGTCCGTTGTCGAGTTTATGAAGGAACTGAACGGCATCCGAGGCGCGATCCCGGTGACGCCGGCGGAGCTTGAATACAACAAACAAAGCATCATCCGGCGGTATCCGCAGGGATTTGAAACCGTTGGACAGGTGTCGAACCAACTCGCGAATTTGGTGATTTACGGACTGAATGATTCGTACTTCAACGAGTACATTCAGAAGATCAACAGCGTCTCGCTTGACGACGTAAATCGGGTTGCGAACAAATACCTGATGCCGGACCGGATGGCGATCCTGATCGTCGGCGACCGGCAGCTCATCGAACCGAAGCTGAAGGAGATCAAGGGCTGGGGCGATTCGATCCGTTACCTTGACGCAGACGGCAATATGCTGAAGTAGCGTGGGCCCGGATCGCAAAGAAAAGAGGCTGTCTGAAATATCGATTCAGACAGCCTCTTTTTCCAATGCCCGTGCCTTCTCCCCTTACTTTATATCCAGCGGCCTGGGGGTCGGCGCCTTATCTGATTCGCGGATCTTTTCCCTTTCTTTCTGGAACGTCGCCCATTGCTCCGGCGTCAAAACCTTCTGGAGCTTTTCATCGTGCTGACCGCGAATCTCCTGTATCCGCGGTTCTGATTCCTGCCGCATTTTCTGGATGATCTCACGCGTCTCGCCGAATATACGCTCGACGTCGGTCTTCTGATTCTCGTTCAGGCCGAGATCGCTGAAAACCACCTCGTACTTCTCCCGGCGCGTCTGCCGGTTTCCGGTGCCGAACCACAAATTAAAGGCGTTGAGCGCAAATGCGCCGGCGACAAAGCCGATCAGAAAAATGCTCAGCGTCGCGAGCCGCAACTGCCATTTGCTTTTGCTTTCCAAGTTCATCACCGTTTCCCCTGTTCCTTTCGTTCGCTGTAGATCACCTCGAGCATCTGCTCTCGCGTGACATCGCGGGCCGAGCGCTGACTCAAAATATCCGCCTCGGTCGAATAAATGTTGTAGTTCGACATATCGGCCTGTCTCGGATCGGACGGCGCAAAGATCGTCAGTATCGCGAAAACGGCGGCCATCAGGACCATCGCTCCGACCATTCCGGACGATGCCTGCCACCAACGACCAAACGACCAGAACGGCAACTTTTGCGCCTGGCGTTCGCGAACCGCCGCCATCACGCGGGCCTCGAAAAACGGCGGCGGCGTGACCACTGAAACCTCAGCCCGGCTGCGCAGCATTTCGGCCGAAAACCGAGCCGCGATCAGGGCCTCAGAGCATTCCGGGCATCCCGCCGCGTGCACCTCAAGCCGCTCGCGTTCGGCCCCGTCGATCGCCGACAGTCCTCGTTCGTCAATAAAATCCCTTATATGATCTGTTCTCATATTCCGCTCTCTCAACTCTTTCGGAGTCTTCCGTCCTTTGCGTTCAGCAACTTCGTGATCGACTCCCGCAGTCGACGCCGGATCCGAAACGCCTTCGTTTTTATCTTCGCCTCGCTCCAGCCGGTTGCCTTTGCGACCTCTTTGACCGATGCGCCCTCGCCGTCAAGCATCTGAACCAAAAAAGATTCTTCGGGCGGAAGCGTCTCCAAAACTCTCCCGAGAAGGTCCGCCGCGATGAACTTGTCCTCCTGAGTCTGATGTTCGAGCGAGGCGGCGTTCATCAGCCGCTCCTCGATCCACGACGATTCATCGTCGGTCAGATCCGACACCGTCAACTCGGCCTGCGGTTTCGACGACCGCAGGATGTTGATGCACGTCGTCACCGTGATCCGCGTCAGCCAGCCCTCGAGCGAACCGCGTCCTTCGAAATTCTTGAGCTGCGTGAACGCCTTCAGAAAAACCTCCTGCGCCGCTTCCTCGACCAAACTGTGTCGTCTGAAGAATCTTGACGAATAACTGAACACCCGCGGACTGAAACGCCGAACGATCTCCGCGAACGCGAGTTCATCGCCGCCGACTGCAAGCCGGGCGATATCGATCTCGCTCATTGTTCCGTATTCGTCCGCCAAGCCTTCCACCGCGCAAAAATCCGCCGATCAAATTGTTCTTGAAGATTCTATAGCGTTCGACACGAAAATTTCAAAAAACCGAAACTGTTTCCGTTGGCTTAGACACGAAAAATTGTAGAATGGTTACATTCGAAGTTTCGTCGGCCCGCCAAGTTTCTGTAACCGATACGCAATTTGATTTGTCTGGTTATTCGAGCAGTTAACCGATTTCGTTCGAAGCCCCGGCCGGTCGCCTGTCGGGTGCAAGCGGAGCAAAATTGCAAAACTTGATTGCAGTTTTAAGACGGATCGTCAATCGGAACAGGTGTCACCCGGGAGGACATCCGTTGCTTTTCTGCTGGGGCGCGCGGCGGCGCGCCGGCGATTTTTATCCCGGAGCAATCTTTAATACTTATATGAGTTTTCTAACCCGCGGCCGAGTCGCCGGTGTTCTTCTTCCGGTACTCGCGTCTTGCCTTTTCATATGCTCTTGCGGCGGATCCGATTCGCGGTCATCGGACAACGGAAATATTTCCTTCAAGCCCGAATCCGAAGTCATAACGGTGACGTGGGCGAAAGCAGTTTCACGTGACGTCCCGACGTTCATACCATCGTCCGGCACATTGGTCGCGGACGAAATCTCGGACGTCGCCCCGAAGGTCGCCGGCAAGGTCGTCAGCGTTACGATCAACGTCGGTCAATTCGTCAAACAGGATGCGATCATTGCCCGCATCGACGACCGCGACGCCCGGATGGCCCTGGCACAGTCCAAATCGAAACTCGATCAGGCGGTCGCCGGCGTCCGTCAGGCGGAGATCAAACTCGGCCTTTCCCCGAACGGAAAGTTCGACTCGAGCCTCATCCCCGAAGTCCGCGTCGCCGCGTCAAACTTCGAACAGGCGGAGGCGGAACTCCGTCAGGCCGAGGCGAACGAAAAGCGTTACCGCGAACTTGTCGAGACCGGCGACGTCGCGATGATCACTTACGAGCAGTTCCGGACGACCCGCGACACCGCGCGGTCGCGGGCGAACAGCGCGAAACAACAGCTCGAGATGGCGGTCAACGCCGCCAAGCAGAACAATCAGGCGATCAAATCGGCCGAAACATCCGTCGAATCCGCGCGGCTCGACGTCGCGAGCGCGGAAAAGGCGGTGGCCGACACGGTCATCAAGGCGCCGTTCTCGGGCTTCGTCAGCCAGCGTCCGACGGCGGTCGGTGAATATGTTTCATCGTCGTCCGTGATCGTTACGCTGCTCCGCACGAATCCGATCAAGGCCCAGATTCAGGTGGCGGAGGCCGATGTTCCGTACGTGGCGATCGGTCGCGGGGTCACGCTGCAAGTTGACGCCTACAAAGACCGGAACTTTGCCGGAAGAGTGACGGCGGTCAATCCGTCGATCGACCTTAACTCGCGCTCGGCGACCGTCGAAGCCGAGGTCGAAAATGGCGACAACGCGCTTCGCGCCGGTATGTTCGTCACGTCGAGGATCACGAGGGAGGGCGGAAACGTCGGTATTTTTGTCCCGAAAGAGGCCGTTCTCGACGATCAGAGCACTCAGAATTTCCGAATCTTTGTGATCGTCGACGGCATCGCGAAACTAAGGACGGTTCAACGCGGCGGCGAAGAAAACGGAATGTATCAAATACTGAACGGCGTCGAAGCCGATGAAACGGTTGCAACAAGCAATCTTGCGCAGTTGTACGAAGGTGCGAAGGTAATCTTTTGATTTCGGATTTGTGATTTCGGAATTCGGATTTTTGGAGGTTCTTCGAAATTCCGAACATCTGAAATCACGAATCCGAAATCACAAATTCGAAATCCAATATCGTCTTATGCAGTGGTTAGCCGAAATTTGTGTTCATCGCCCGGTCTTCGCGACCGTCATCGTGATGTTTTTGACCGTCGTGGGCGGATTCAGCTTCTTTACGCTCGGTGTCGACCGGTTTCCGAAGATCGACGTGCCGACCATTTCGATCTCAACGTCGAACCAGGGCGCGGCGCCGGCGGAGATCGAGACCGAGGTAACGGACCTTATCGAAGGCGCCGTCAACACGGTTCCGGGGATCGACCAAATGACCTCGTCGTCTTCGCGCGGCCGGTCAAACGTAACTCTCAATTTCAACCTCGAAAAAGACCCCGATCAGGCATTTCAGGAGATCCAGCAGAAGATCTCGACTGTCATCAACCGTCTGCCCGAAACCGCAGATCCGCCGACCATCCGCAAGAGCGATCCCGATTCGTCGCCGGTCTTGATCTACGCGATCAGTGCGCCGCGCGACCTGGTGGCGCTAAACGACTTCGTCGAAACAGCGATCCAGGAGCGAATTCAGTCCGTTGACGGTATCGGCGAAGTAGTCATCTTCGGCGGCCGCCAGCGGCAGATCAAGGTACGCATCGACCCGACCAGGCTTCGCGCGTTCAATCTTTCGATCACCGACGTTTCGGCGGCGATCCGCAGCCAAAACCTTGAACTTCCCGGCGGAGACATCACCGAGGGCTCGCGCACCTCGGGACTTCGAACCATCAGCAAACTGTCCGAGGTGAGCCAGTTCAACGACATCGTGGTCACGACGCGGAACGGGTTTCCGATCAAGATCCGGGACGTCGGCACGGTCGAGGACGGAGCGGAGGATGCCAGTTCCGCGGCTTCGCTGAACGGCGTCCAGTCCTTGTACCTGGCGATCCGCAAACAGTCCGGTTCAAATACGATCGCGCTGATCCGCGGGGTCAAAGCGCGGATGGATCAGATCATCCCGACGCTTCCGCCCGATATGAAGGTCGTGATCACCCGCGACCAATCCGAGTTCATCGAAAACAGCCTGAGTTCGATCGAGGAACATCTCGTGCTCGGCGGCGTTTTCGCGGCGTTGATCGTTTTCTTTTTCCTTTGGAACGTCCGTTCAACGATCATTGCGGCGCTGGCTATCCCGACTTCGATCATCGCCGCCTTTGCGGCCATTGCCGCGCTCGGCTACTCCCTGAATCAAATGACGATGCTCGCCCTGACATTGATGGTCGGCATCGTTATCGACGACGCGATCGTGGTTCTCGAGAACATTTACCGATTCGTCGAGGAAAAGGGAATGAGCCCGGTCCAAGCGGCCGTCGAGGGCACGCGCGAGATCGGTCTCGCGGTTCTCGCGACGACCCTGAGTTTGCTGGCAGTTTTCGTCCCGGTCGGTTTTATGACGGGGATGGTCGGCCGCTTTATGTCGAGTTTCGGGCTCACCGCCGCCGCGGCGATCGCCGTTTCCTTGATCGTTTCGTTCACGCTGACCCCGATGCTCGCCGCGCGCTGGATCAAACCGAAGAGAAAGATGAGTGATGAGGGCGGCGAACAAGGCCCCGAACCGTCGGGCGACAGCAAGGAAAGCTGGTTCTACCGCAAGATCGATCGAAGCTATACGTGGCTCTTGAAGGGCGCGATGCGCTTTCGTTGGCTTGTCATCCTGATCTGCGTTCTCGTCGTCGCTTCGATCTATCCCTTGTTCAGTTTCGTCGGAATGGCCTTTTTGCCGGACGAGGACGAATCGTCTTTCCAGGTTTCGCTTCGAGGTCCGCAAGGCACGTCGCTTTCGGCGACGCAGTCGATTCTCGACCGGATCGCGCGCGACATCCGCGAGCAGCTTCCGGGAGTTCGGGCGACGCTGGTGCAGGCGGGCGGTTTCTTTGGCGGCGGTGGGAGCAATTCCGGGAACGTCAACGTGAGCCTTGTTCCGACGAATGAACGAAAGTTCTCGCAGGCGGAGTTGATGAACAAGACGCGCCAGATCATCAAGAAATATCAGTCGCCGGAATACCGGATCAACACTTCCGCACAGTCTTCGATCTCGGGCAGTCTCGGACTCGGGCGGGGCGGCTCGGCGATCGGTTATTACCTCTCGGGTCCGGATATGGATCAGCTGGCGAGGTACGCCGATCAGCTTGTCGAAAAGATGAAACAGGATCCGACCTTCCGCGATCCCGACAGTTCGTACGAAGTCGGAACGCCGGAAATTCAGATCACGATCGACCGCGCGAAGGCGGCCGACCTCGGCGTCAAGGCGGGCGATGTCGCCGTCGCGGTCAACACGCTCCAGGCAGGACAGCGCGTCACGACCTTCAGCCAAAACAACAAACAGTACGATGTCGTCCTGCAGGCCGACGAGAGTTATCGCCGCGATCGCAACAGCCTGCAGTATTTCACGGTCCTTTCGGCACGCGGCGGGTCGATCGGGCTTGATCGGCTGGTCAAGATCGAAGAGGGCCGGAGCCCGTCGTCGATCAGCCGCCTTAACCGGCAGCGGCAGATCAGCGTCAGCGCGGGACTTCCCCAGAACGCGTCGGAGTCGGATGCGTTGCGGAAACTCGAGGGCTATGTGAAGGAACTCAATCTGCCGGCGGAGTACTCGTCGGGAGTGACGGGTCAGTCAAAGGAATTGAAAAAGGCCTACGACGCCTTTCTGCTGGCGTTTCTGTTGTCCTTCGTCTTTATGTACCTGATCCTCGCGGCGCAGTTCGAATCGTTTATCCATCCGGTCACGATTCTTTTGACGCTGCCGTTGTCGGTGCCGTTTGCGCTTCTTTCGACGGCGATCGCCGGGCAGACGCTTAACATATTTTCGGCGCTTGGGATCTTGCTTCTTTTCGGCGTCGTCAAAAAGAATGCGATTCTGCAGATCGACCATACAAATCACCTCCGGGAAAAGGGAATGAACCGGTACGACGCGATCATTCAGGCCAACCGGGACCGACTGCGCCCGATTCTGATGACGACGCTTGCGCTCGTCGCGGGAATGATCCCGTTGATCCTCGGAAGCGGCGCCGGCGCGGCGACGAACCGCTCGATCGGTGTCCTGGTAGTCGGCGGCCAGTCGCTCTGCCTGTTGCTGACGCTGCTTGCGGTCCCGGTCTTTTACTCACTCTTTGACGATGTCGGCCAGTCGCACGTAATTCGCCGCGTCGGCGACCGTCTGAGCATCGTCGGAGTTTGGCTTCGCCCGGTGACCGGCTTTCTGGCCGACCTCGCAACGCTTTTCACGCGTCGCAAAAAGAAGAATGACGAGCAAGGGGCCGACGAGGTTTGATCTTATGAAGAAGTTTGTTTTGATTTGGACGATCGGACTGCTGGCGGCGTATTCTTCGCTGGCGCAGAGTCCGTCGCCGACCGCGACGCCCGCGCAACTACCGAACGACGTCCCGCCGATCGCGCCTGATTTCAGGGCGCCGGTGCGTCCGATGCCTTCGCTTGAGCGCGTCGGAGTAGATGTTGCCAATCAATTGCCGGTCTCGCTCAATGACGCCATCAAACTCGCTCTCGAAAACAACAACGAGATCGCCACGGCGAAAAAGGACGTCGAGATCGCGGAGTTCGACCTTCGGGGTGCGGACGGAGTTTACGCGCCGGGCTTTACGTCGGACACTTTTTACGAACGCCGGACGACAGCGACGGCATCGACCATCGGAGGCGCGATAAACGGCGCCGTCACCGTCAGCACGATGTCGAACACGGTCGGCGTCGGCGGTTTTTCACGGATTGCCGGCGGATCTTACAATTTCGGCTTCAGTTCGTCGCGAACGAACACATCGAACCTGAACGCGACGATCAATCCCCAGTTTCCGACCGCGCTTTCGTTCGTTTACGTTCAGCCGCTCTATCGCGGACGCCGATTCGACAACCGGCGCCGGACGCTTGAGATCGCGAAGAAGTCGCTGAGCATTACGGATGAGCAGTTTCGGCAAAAGGCGGTCGAGGTCATCTCCAATGTCGAACAGGCATACTGGGACCTCGCTTACGCGCTGCGTAATCTTCAGGTGCAGATCGACGCCGTCAAACAGGCTCGGCTCCAACTCGAAAGCAACCAGCGACTGGTCGCGAAGGGCGTCCTCGCACCGATCGATATCGTCGCCGCGAACGCTCAGATAACTACCTTCGAACAGGGCGTCTACTCGGCGCAGGACGTAATAACGCAGGCCGAGAACCGTTTGAAAACGCTGATGCTGCCGAACCGAAGCAGCGAGATCTGGTCACGGGCCCTGGTTCCGGTTTCGCCGATCGAGCTTGACGTGCCGCGTGTTCCGCTCGAAAAAGCCGTCGAAACGGCCCTTGCGAACCGGCAGGAGATCGCTCAGCTCAAGACGTCCGCCGAGATCAACAAGATCAACGAACGATTCTACCGGGACCAGACAAAGCCGCAGGTGGATCTGACCGGCAGTTACACATCGAGCGGCCTCGCCGGGACGACGACCGCGGCGGCAATCAATCCCGCGACGGGCCTGAGCCGCGTTCCCGACAATTTGGTCGGAGGCTATTTCAAATCGATCGGGAACCTCGTCGCACAGGAATATCCGACGTTCCGCGTCGGCTTGACGATCACGTTCCCGTTCGGCAACCGCGTCGCCAAGGCAAACCTCGGGCGGACGCTCGCGGAAGCGGGTCAGATCGAGTATTCGACGGCGCAGGTTGAGCAGTCGATCGAGGCCGATGTCCGCAACGCGCTTCAGTCGCTCCGGTCGGCGGAAGCGCGTCTGCAGGCGGCAGCGGCGACCCGCGCTTCGGCCGAGCAGCTCTATGAAAGCGAGGAGCGCCAATTCAAGGCCGGCACGACGACGTCGTTTCTTGTGTTCCAGCGTCAGAACGACCTGATCGCCGCCCGCGGCCGCGAGCTTCAGGCGCAGACCGATCTCAACAAGGCGATCTCCAACTTCCAGCGCGCCACCGGAACGACGCTTGAAGTCAACAGCGTCGAGATCACCAAAGAGATCACGCCGTCACGCGTTATCTTCCGTCGGCCGACCGAGTTCGGTTCGCGGGTCTTCACCGCCGGAAAGAAGGACTAGGTCCCGTTCGGTTATCCGACAGCATTTTTTCGAAGGCGGATTTGCAATCTGCCGGCAGCTGTGGCAAAAATAGATTCACCGATGAGAGTTTTTTCAAACCAGTTTCATCATCTGCATCATCACGCGCATATCCACCATCGCGCGGACTAGTTTTCTGTTTCAATTCCGAAGAATTAGTTTCCATACAACGAGCGCGAACTTTTGAACAAGTTTCCAAAGGCGTCGCTTTGTCGTTTTTTCAATCATCAAATGAGTTTACGAAAGTTAAGAATTGCACTCCAGAAATCCGGCCGGCTCAGTGAAGAGTCGCTCGCCTTGCTGAAAAAATGCGGGATCAGATTCAGCAACGGCGCGGGAAAGCTCCGGACCGAGGCCGAGAATTTCCCGCTCGAGGTCTTTTTTCTGCGTGATGACGATATTCCCGAATACGTCGCCGACGGCGTGGCTGACGTCGGCATCGTCGGCGAAAACGTCCTCGCCGAAACGACGCGGAACACGGTTCGGGTTGAACGGCTCGGCTTCGGCCGCTGCCGCCTGGCAGTTGCCGTTCCGAAAAACTTCGCGTTCGAGAGCGTTGCGAGCCTGCAGGGCCTGCGAATCGCGACCAGTTATCCGAACATCCTCGGACGATTTCTTGAGGAGAACGGGGTCAGCGCCGAAATTCACACCATCAGCGGATCCGTCGAGATCGCGCCGTCGATCGGGCTGGCCGACGCCGTCTGCGACCTGGTCAGTTCGGGCAGCACGCTGCTTTCAAACGGGCTGCGCGAAACGGTGACGGTTTTGGAATCGGAAGCGGTCCTCTTCTCGCGGCCGGATCTCGAGGGCGAGCTTGGGCAAACGCTGGGCAAGCTCGTTTTTCGGATCAGGGCCGTCAACTCAGCGCGCGAGAACAAATATATTCTGCTCAACGCCCCGGACCAAAAATTAGAGCGCATAATTTCGCTCATCCCCGGGATAAAGAGTCCGACCGTAATGCCGCTCGCCGAAACAGGCTGGAGTTCGGTGCATTCGGTGATCAACGAGAACGACTTTTGGGAGATCGTCGAAAATCTTAAAAACGAAGGCGCGGAAGGAATTCTCGTCCTCGCGATCGATCAAATGATCAGGTGAATCCGAGTGCGGGCGACAACGCCCGAGGCAGGCAATATGAAAGTAATTAAATTTCCCGAACGACAACAATGGGTGAAACTACTGGAACGGCCGGCCCTCGACACCGGGGTTTTGCGGCCGGCAGTCGCCGAGATCATCGGTCAGGTGCGTTCCGGCGGCGATCAGACCTTAAGGCAGCTGACCGACAAATTCGACGGAGTATTGCTCGATGAACTTCGCGTCCGCGAGGAAGAGTTCGCCGAAGCGGAATCTCAGATCAGCGCCGAGCTGAAAGTTGCGATCGCGACCGCAAAACGAAACATCGAGCGGTTTCATTCGACGCAAACCGAAATCCCGAAACCGGTCGAAACTACCGACGGGGTTATCTGCTGGCGCAAAAGCATCGCGATCGAACGAGTCGGGCTCTATGTCCCGGCCGGAACGGCGCCCCTCTTCTCAACCGTGCTGATGCTCGCTGCTCCCGCAAAACTGGCAGGCTGCCGCGAGATCGTGCTCTGCTCGCCGCCGGACAAGTCCGGGAAGATAAACCCGGCGACCCTGTATGCCGCCCGGCTCTGCGGCGTCACGCAGGTTTTCAAGATCGGCGGCGCGCAGGCGATCGCGGCGATGGCGTTCGGCACCGAAAGCGTTCCGCGGGTTTTCAAGATCTTCGGTCCTGGAAATCAGTTCGTCACCGAAGCCAAACTTCAGGTATCGTTGACCGGAACGGCGATCGATATGCCCGCCGGCCCGTCCGAAGTAGCCGTCTTTGCCGACGAAACGTGCGTCCCGGCGTTTGTCGCCGCCGACCTGCTGTCGCAGGCCGAGCACGGCCCGGACAGCCAGGTCTTGCTGGTCACGACGAGTGAACGCGTGATCGCGCGGACGCTTGCCGAGATCGAACGACAGATCGAATCGCTTCCGCGCGTTGAAATCGCCCGCGAGTCGCTTGTGAATTCGAGGGCGATCCTTGTCGAGGACGTCCCGACGGCGACCGAACTGCTGAACGAATATGCGCCCGAACACTTGATCCTCGCGGTCGAAAAGGCCGACGAGGTCGCCGAATATGTCGTCAACGCCGGCTCCGTCTTCGTTGGCAACTTCTCGTGCGAAGCCATCGGCGACTACGCGTCGGGAACGAATCACACGCTGCCGACCAACGGTTTCGCGCGGTCGTTTAGCGGCGTCTCGCTCGATTCGTTCGTCAAAAAGATCACTTTTCAGAAAGTCACCGCAAACGGCATCCGAAACATCGGCCCGGCGATCGAAACGATGGCGGAAGCCGAGAATCTGCGGGCGCACAGAAACGCCGTAGCGATTCGCCTGGAATCTCTGAACGGCGCTCGGACGGAGTCGAATCTATGAGACTCGAAGACTTGATTCGCGACAATATCCGGAAGCTCACGCCGTATTCCTCGGCGCGAAAGGAATTTACGGGCGACGGGCGGATATTTCTGGACGCCAACGAGAACTCGTTCGGATCGCCGTCGCCGCGCGCCTTCAACCGCTATCCCGATCCGCTGCAGCTTGAGGTCAAACGGCAATTGGCGCCGCAGATCGGCGTCGCTCCCGAACGGATGTTCATCGGCAACGGTTCGGACGAAGCGATCGACTTGCTTTTTCGGATCTTTTGCGAGCCGCGGCGCGACAACGTCTTGATCTGTCCGCCGACATACGGAATGTACGAGGTTTCGGCGGCGATCAACGACGTCGCGGTCCGCCGCGCGCCGCTGAACGACGAATTCGCGCTCGATCCGGACGCGATCCGGCGTTCCATCGACAAGCAAACGAAGATCATCTTCGTTTGCTCGCCAAACAATCCGACGGGAAACGCGTTTCCGGCAAACGAGATCAAAGGGATCGCGCGCGGTTTCGAAGGGATCGTCGTGATCGACGAGGCGTACGTTGAATTTTCGCGGGGCGGGTCGCTGATCGGCGAGATCGACTCGGTACGAAACCTCGTCGTCCTCCGAACTTTCTCGAAGGCCTGGGGACTCGCGGGTCTGCGGGTCGGACTCGCGGTTGCGGACGAGGCGATCATCCGACTTTTCAACAACGTGAAGCCTCCGTATAACGTCTCGCAAATTGCGCAGGAGGCAATTCTCGAAGCGCTTCGCGACCGCGAAACGGTCGGCACGAATATCGATGCGATCGTCGCCGAGCGTGAGATCCTGACATCCGAACTCGGTCGTCTTCCGTTCGTCCGGCGCGTTTACCCATCGGACGCGAACTTCGTGCTTGTCCGGACCGACGATGCCGATTCGATATATCGCTTCCTGCTCGGCGAACTGATCGTCGTCCGCAACCGGAATACGGTCGAGCTTTGTGAAGGCTGTCTGCGGATCACCGTCGGAACGCCGTGGGAAAATGAACAGCTTCTGGCGGCATTGAACAAATACGAAAGCTTATGAAAAAAGTACTTTTTATAGATCGCGACGGAACCCTGATTTTTGAGCCGGACGATTTTCAAGTCGATTCGCTGTCGAAACTCCGATTTCTTCCGGGCGTCTTCACCAATCTCGGGAAGATCGCCCGCGAGTTGGATTACGAACTCGTTATGGTGACGAACCAAGACGGTCTCGGAACCGATTCGTTTCCCGAAGAGACGTTCCGCCTGGCGCACGATTTTATGATCCGGGCCTTTTCAGACGAAGGAATCAACTTTGCGGACCAATTGATCGACAGATCGTTCGCGCACGAAAACCGGCCGACGCGCAAACCCGGTACCGGATTGTTGACGAAGTATCTCGGCGGCGATTACGATCTCGCCGGTTCGTTCGTCATCGGCGACCGCGAGACCGACGTCCAGCTCGCCCGAAACCTCGGCGCGCAGTCGATATTCATCGCAAACCCGAATTTCGAACCGCCGGCATCCGGCGACGTTCTGATCGCTGCCGACTGGATTGCGGTTTACGAGTTCCTGCGACTGCCGCCGCGGCGCGCAGAACACCGGCGGGAGACCAAAGAAACGGACATCCGCGTCAAACTCGATCTTGACGGTTCCGGTCGGGCATCGATTTCCACGGGAATCGCGTTCTTCGATCATATGCTCGAACAGATCGCGCGGCACGGCGGTCTTGACCTCGAGATCAAAGCGTCGGGCGATCTCGAGGTAGACGAACATCACACCATCGAGGATACCGCCATCGCGCTCGGCGAAGCCTTTGCGATGGCACTGCGCGATAAACTGGGGTTGGAGCGATACGGTTTCTGCCTCCCGATGGACGACTGCCTGGCGCAAGTGGCGATCGATTTCGGCGGCCGGAGCTGGATCGTCTGGAACGCCGAATTCAAACGCGAGATGATCGGAAAGATGCCGACCGAGATGTTCTTTCATTTCTTCAAATCGTTTTCGGACAAAGCGCTGTGCAACCTGAATATCCGTGCCGAGGGCACGATCGAGCACCACAAGATCGAGGCGATCTTCAAGGCCTTTGCGAAGGCCGTGAAGATGGCCGTACGGCGGGACGCCGGAAGCCTGACGCTGCCGAGCACCAAGGGAACGCTCTGAGAGTCGAGCGAAACTCAAACGAGGTTGATATGACTGTCGCAATCCTGAAATACAATGCCGGCAACGTCGAATCGGTCCGGAACGCTCTGCGACGGCTCGGCATCGAGCCGATTCTTACCGATGATGCGGACGCGCTTCGGTCGGCCGACCGCGTCATCTTTCCCGGCGTCGGCGAAGCGTCGTCGGCGATGGGCCATTTGCGCCAGAAAGGGCTTCATCGCGTTATTCGATCGCTCAAGCAGCCGGTGCTCGGAGTCTGTCTCGGCATGCAGCTCTTGTGCGAAACATCGGAGGAAAACGAGACGGAATGCCTCGGGATCATTCCGTTTCGGGTGCGTCGTTTCGCCGACCCGAAAATTAAAGTCCCGCATATCGGATGGAATGATATTTACGGTCTCGGAGGGCGCCTCTTCGCAGATGTCGAGGACCGTTCGTTCGTCTATTTCGTTCACGGTTTTTATGTCGAGTCAGGTCCCGTAACGACGGCAAGGTGCCATTACGGCGCGGAATTTTCAGCTGCGGTCGAGCACAGGAACTTCTTCGCGACGCAATTTCACCCCGAGAAATCCGGCGAGACGGGAGCGAAGATCCTTGAGAATTTCCTGAGGATTCGATCAACGGGGGAAATATGATCGAGATAATTCCGGCGATCGACCTTATCGACGGCCGCTGCGTGCGGCTCGCGCAAGGCGATTTTGACCGAAAGACGGTTTACAGCGACGATCCGGTCGAAACGGCCAGGTCGTTCGAATCGCAGGGTTTCGGGCGGCTTCATATCGTCGATCTCGACGGGGCGAAGCGCGGACGAATTGCGAATCTGGCGGTTCTCGAACGCATTGCCGCCGCGACCGGATCGATCATCGACTTCGGCGGCGGGATCAAGACCGACGAAGACATTCAGAGCGTTTTCGACGCCGGCGCCGCAATGGCTGCCGTCGGAAGCGTCGCTGTCAAAGCACCCGCGACCTTCTTCGGCTGGATCGAGAAGTTCGGCGCCGAGCGCATGCTACTCGGCGCCGACGTTCGCGGGCGCAATCTGGCGATACACGGCTGGCAAACGGAAACCGAGATCGAGGTGATCGACTTTTTGAAGATCTGTGTCGGTCGCGGCGTGGTGAAGGCGTTCGTCACCGATATTGCGAAAGACGGCCTGCTTGCGGGGCCTTCGGTCCAACTTTATCGCGAAATCAACGAAGCGCTTCCCGAACTTGAACTGATCGCATCCGGCGGCGTCTCGTCACGAGCCGATCTGGATCTGCTCGCGGCGGCGGGATGCCGCGCCGCGATTGTCGGGAAGGCGCTCTACGAAGGAATGCGTCGATAATACGCCAAAGACGCGGACCGGCAGAAACGCCCGAGCGGTTCGAAACTTTTTCACTTTTGATATGTTGGCAAAACGAATAATCCCATGTCTTGACGTAAAGGACGGTCGAACCGTGAAAGGAACGAACTTCGTCGATCTGCGCGATGCCGGTGATGCGGTTCAGCTGGCACGCGCGTACTGCGCGCGCGGCGCCGACGAACTCGTCTTTCTCGACATTACGGCAACCGACGAAAAGCGCCGGACCTTCGCCGGACTCGTAAAACGGGTCGCCGCGGAGTTGAATATCCCGTTCACCGTCGGCGGCGGCATAAACACGGTTGCCGACATTGAGGTCCTGCTTGCATCCGGAGCCGACAAGGTTTCGATCAACACGGCAGCTGTCAAAAACCCGCAGCTTTTGGCGGAAGCCGCAAAGCGTTTCGGATCGCAATGCATCGTGCTCGCGGTTGACGCGAAACCGGTTAACGGCAGTTGGAGGGTCTTTTTGAACGGAGGCCGCGTCGCGACCGATCTCGACGCGGTGGACTGGGTAATTCGCGGCGTCGGGCTCGGAGCGGGTGAAATTCTCCTGACCTCGATGGCGGCGGACGGTACGCGAAACGGATTCGAGATCGAACTTACAAGGCGCGTTTCGGAGTCCGTGAATGTTCCCGTCATCGCTTCCGGCGGCGCCGGAATTCCCGAACATTTTGCCCGCGTTTTCACCGAGGGAAAGGCCGACGCGGCGCTCGCTGCGAGTATTTTCCACTTCGGCGAGATAGAAATACCGGATCTCAAAAAATTCCTGCGGTCGAAGAGTATTGAGGTCAGAATTTGAGTAAGCACCAGTCACGGAAACTTATGAAAATAGATTTTCAAAAATACGCGGACCACCTTGCGCCGGCGATCGTTCAGGACGCGTCCTCGGGAAAGGTCCTGATGCTCGGATTTATGAGTGCCGAATCGTTTGCAAAAACACTCGAAAGCGGCGTCGTAACATTCTTTTCCCGGTCCCGGCAGGCACTCTGGACGAAAGGCGAGACGAGCGGCAATTTTCTCAAGGTCGTCACGATCCTGACCGATTGCGACGACGACACGATCCTTGTCAAGGCCGATCCAGCCGGTCCCATTTGCCACACCGGCGCCGACACCTGTTTCGGAGAGACGAACCGGAGCGTGGACGTCTTGTCTGAATTGGAGAGTCTGATACGCAAACGTAAGTCGCAGCCGCTCGAAGAATCCTATACGTCAGGCCTTTTCAAACTCGGGCTGAACAAGATCGCCCAAAAGGTCGGCGAAGAAGCGGTCGAGCTTGTCATCGAATCGAAGGACGACAATAAAGAACTTTTCCTCAACGAATCGGCGGACCTTCTTTTCCACATGCTCGTCCTTTTCGCCGAAAAGGAGATTCGGCTTGACGACGTGTTGGACGTTCTGCGTTCCCGGCGCGCCGTTCGCTGATCCGGGCAACCGTCAGCTAACAGCTGTCCGCTATCAGCTATTCCGAATTTAACCCGACGGCGGATTGCTGCAGAGAACCGATCGTTGCCTGTCAGCTAACCGCTATCAGCTGTCAGCTATTCCGAATCCGGAACCGGCGGTCAAATCGCGCCTCAAAACTTTTGGACATAGGATCTCGTATCAAACACGATTGCCCGCCGAAGGGTGATTTTCAATCCGTTTTCCGCTAAAAACAAACTATGAAAATCCGAACCGTTCTTGTCGCCGTGTTGTTGTTTGCCGCAAACTCGTTTGCGGCGCCGTATCTGACCGAGCCGTCGCTTTCGCCCGACCGCGCCGAGATCGCGTTTGTTTCGGGCGGCGACATTTGGACCGTGCCGGCGGCTGGCGGAACCGCGTCGCTGCTGGTTTCGCACCCGGCGAACGAGTCGCGTCCGATGTTTTCGCCCGACGGTAAACGACTCGCGTTTGTCTCGAACCGCACCGGCGCCGGCGACATCTATATTTTGAACCTCGAAACAAGCGATCTTCAGCGTCTCACGTTCGACGACGCCAGCGATCAGCTCGACGCCTGGTCGCGCGACGGGAATTGGATCTATTTCAGTTCGACGAGCAAGGACATCGCCGGGATGAACGATATTTTCCGCGTTTCGGCATCGGGCGGCACACCGCAGCAGGTTTCTGCGGATCGATACACAAACGAATTTTGGTCAACAAATCTCTCCGACGGATCGATCATCTTTTCGGCCCGCGGAATCTCGAACGGTCAATGGTGGCGCAAGGGACGGAGCCATATCGACGAGACGGAGATCTGGCAAAAATCGGGTGATTCCTACCGGCAGATCGCGGAACGCGGAGCGAAACAGCTCTGGGTTTCGGCGACGGCCGACGGTTCGAAACTTTACTTTGTTTCCGACCGAAACGGCACGCAGAACATCTGGACACAACCGCGGGGCGGCGCCGCGAGACAGATCACGAATTTCACCGACGGGCGGGTTTTGTGGATGAACCTTTCGTATGACGGAAAGGAACTCGTTTTCGAGCGCAACTTCCGGATCTGGAAGATGAATACCGATGGCGGAAAGGCAGCGGAAGTTCAGATCAATCTGAGGGGGGCGACGGTCAACGCGATCTCTGAACGTGTAAACCTGTCCTCACAGATCCGGGAGTTTTCGCTCTCGCCTGACGGCAAAAAGATCGCCGTCGTCGCCCGCGGCGAGGTGTTCGCGGTCGCGGCCAAAGAAGGCGGCGAGGCGGTGCGCGTCACAAAAACGCTGGCGGCGGAGTCGTTTGTCAGTTGGTCGAACGACAGCAAGCGCATCGTTTACTCGTCGGAGCGAAACGGCGCGATGGAGCTCTTCCAATACGAGTTCGCGACCGAAACCGAAACCCAGCTGACGCGCGGCGCCAATCAGGACTATTCGCCGCTCTTTTCGCCCGACGGAAAGAACATCGCCTTCGTCCGCAACGGGCGCGCGATCTTCGTTTATGACACGGAAAAGAAACAGGAACGCGAACTGACCAAAATGTTCAACGACCTTCCGCCGCTGGTCGGCAGCGACACGATCGCCTGGTCGCCCGACAGTAAATGGCTCGCGTTTCTCACCTATTCGCCGCAGTCGCGTTCCTATACGAACGCGTCGGTAGTGTCGCTCGCGGGCGGCGACGCACGGCCCGTCAGCTTCCTCGCAAACTCGAATACCGGATCGCTTTCGTGGAGTCCCGACGGCACCTATCTGTTGTTCGATACGTCGCAGCGCACCGAGGACGGAACCATCGCACGCGTCGATCTTAAGCTCCGCTCGCCGAAATTCAGCGAGGACAAGTTCCGTGACTTGTTCAAACAGGAAAACCCGAAAGACCGGCAGGCGCCGGTTCCGTCCGCAACACCGGCGGCATCGCCGAGTCCGGGCGCGGCAACAGTGGAAAAGAAGGACGAGTCGAAACCGACCGAGATCGTCTTTGAAGATATCCGCCGGCGTTTGAGCCTGCTGCGTCCGGGCATCAGCGTCAATGAACAAACGATCAGCCCCGACGGCAAGACGCTGCTCGTCACCGCCTCCGCAGAGGGCCAGTTCAATCTCTACACCATCAACCTGGACGAACTTGCGACCGATACATCGGCGCGGCAATTGACATCGACGCCGGGCTTCAAATCGAACGCGCAGTTTACGCCGGATTCGAAAGATGTCTATTTCCTTGAAAACGGCCGCGTCAACAACGTCAATCTGGAAAAACGCGAGATCAAGCCCGTCAGTGCTTCGATCGAGATCAGCGTCAATTTCAACGAGGAGAAGATGGAGATCTTCAAACAGGGCTGGCGCTATTTGCGCGACCATTTTTACGACGACAAGTATCACGGCGCCGACTGGAATTCGGTTTATGCAACGTACGAACCGATGGTCCGCGATGCGCGTACGACCGACGAGGTCCGGCGGCTGATGGCGCTGATGGTCGGCGAACTCAACGCCTCGCATCTCGGCGTGACGGGAGCCTCAGGCTTTACGCCCGTTCCGGTCGGAAAGCTTGGGCTGCGATTCGACCGCGACGAATACGAGACAAACGGCCGACTGAAGATCACGGAGATCATCACCCTCGGACCGGCCGCGATCGTCAGATCGATCAATGTCGGAGAATACCTGCAGGCCGTCGACGGTGTTGCGATCACGAATCGGACGAATCTCGATGAGCTGCTCGAGAACAAATCGGGAAAACGCGTATCGCTGATGATCTCAAAAGCACCCGACGGGTCCGACAAGCGCGAGGTGATCGTCAAACCCGTCTCGACCGGCGCGGAAAAGAATCTGGTTTACCGGCAATGGGTCGAGGCGAACCGCGCGTACGTCGATAAGATCAGCGGCGGCAAATTCGGCTATGTTCATCTGCCGGATATGGGCGGCGGAACGCTGGCGCAGCTTTACGTGGATCTCGATGCCGAGAATCAGTCGAAAGAAGGCGTCGTCATCGACATTCGCAACAACAACGGCGGGTTCATAAATCCTTACGTCATCGACATCCTCTCGCGGCGCGGCTATCTGACAATGCGCGAACGCGGGCTTTGGAACGTTCCGGCCCGGTCGGCGCTCGGGCAGCGTTCGCTCGAACGGCCGACGGTTCTCGTCACCAACCAGCATTCACTATCAGATGCCGAGGACCTGACGGAAGGCTACCGCTCGCTGAAACTCGGGAAGGTTGTCGGCGAACCGACCGCCGGCTGGATCATCTACACGTGGAACGCCGGACTGTTCGACGGCACGACGGTCCGCCTGCCCCGCCAGCTCGTTCTCGGCAGCGACGGAAAGGATATGGAGCTGAACCCGCGGCAGGTCGATGCAGCGGTCACGCGGCCGGTCGGCGAGTCGCTGACGGGAAAAGACTCGCAGCTTGATCGCGCGGTCCGCGAACTCCTGGGGAATTAGGGCTTGACAGTTCGGCGTTGACGATTCATCTTGAACGTGTTTCACGGGTTGTTGGAACTCTGAACCGAACAATGCTCAAACATTTCTTCCGCCAGTTCTTTACCCCGACGCGGGTGACGGTGACGAGTTTCGCGATGCTCGTTTCTGCGGGGACGCTCCTGCTCTCGTTGCCGTTTTCAAACGCTTCCGGACAGTGGCTGGACCCTGTAAATGCGCTGTTTATTTCCACATCCGCGGTATGCGTCACCGGTCTGTCGCCGATCGATATCAGCCGCGAACTGTCGACTTTCGGCCAGGCCGTGATTCTGCTTTTGATGCAGCTCGGCGGGCTCGGGCTGATGACATTCACGACGACGCTTTACATATGGCTCGGCGAGCGGATGTCGATCACCGAAAAGCTCACGGTCCAGGACAGCTTTCTGCCGAATTCCGCGACGCCGATCAAGCGGATTCTCGTCTACGTCTTCGGCTTCACGTTCATCGTTGAATCGATCGGGATACTGCTGCTGACCGCCTACTGGACGGCGACGTCGCGTTTCGGGAGCTTTTCGGCGACGTTATGGAACGCGGCGTTTCATTCCGTCTCGGCGTTCACCAACGGCTCGCTGGCGCTTTTCCCGAACAGTCTGATCGACTTTCAGCACGACTACTTCGTGTTGGCCGTGATCTCGGGTCTGATCTTTCTCGGCGGGCTCGGGTTCCTCGTCGTCTTCGAATTGAAGGAGTTTTTCCGGATGCGCGTCCTCGAAAATTCCAGGCGTGTCCGGATCGGTGTTCAGTCGCGCCTGACGCTGATCACGACGGGCTTGCTCATCGCCGGCGGAACGATCGCCATCTTCGCGCTCGAACGCCACGGCGTTTTCGGCGCAATGACCACGGGCGAAGCCTTGATGAACTCGTATTTCTTTTCGATCGTGCCGCGAACTGCCGGCTTCAACACCGTCCAGATGAACGAATTCGGCGGCGCCGCGAGCTATTTCTTTATGATCCTGATGTTTATCGGAGCGAGTCCGGGATCGACCGGCGGCGGGATCAAGACGACAACATTCGGATTGCTCGTGGCCTATTCGATCGCGCGTTTCCGCGGCAAATCGAAGCTCGATCTCTGGAACCGGACGATTCCGCAGTCGTCGATAGACAAGGCAACGGCGGTCGTTGTCGCATCTGCCGCGACGGTGCTCGTCGGAACCATGGTTCTGATGTTTACGGAAACCCGCGGCCTGAGCGCGGCCGAGAGCCAGGCCAGATTAACGCCGATCTTGTTTGAAACGATCTCGGCATTCGGCACCGTCGGACTGACGCTGGATTTTACCCCGCATCTGACGACCGCGGGAAAATTGATAGTGACGGTTCTGATGTTCGTCGGACGCGTCGGCGCGGTCACGCTTGCCCTCGCGATCAGCATCAACGCCCGACAGGCGAAGTTCTCGTACGCGGAAGAGAACATAATGATCGGCTGAGCCGATTTGGGATTTGGGATTTGGGATTTGGGATTCGGGATTTGGGATTCGGGATTTGGGATTCGGGATTTGGGATTCGGGATTTGGGATTTGGGATTCGGGATTCGGGATTCGGGATTCGGGATTCGGGATTCGGGATTCGGGATTTTGGATTTGCGGATTTGCGGATTTGGGATGTGGGAATTGCGATTTGCGAGACCTGTGATTTGCGTTGCTCAATGCGGCTTGCCGCCCGGATGTGCGGAAAAGCTCGAATCTTGAACCTTGAACCTTGAATCTTGAACCTTGAATCTTGAACCTTGAATCTTGAACCTTTGAATCTTGAATCTTGAACCTTGAATCTTGAAACTTGAACCTTGAGAACAACTTATGAAACGATTTGCAGTCTTCGGCATCGGACATTTTGGGGCCACTACGGCGCGGACGCTCTATGAAACCGGCGCCGAAGTGGTCGCCATCGACATCGACAAAGAGATCGTGCAGGACGCGGCGGATTTCTCGACGCAGGCGATTCAAGCGGATGCCACCGACAAAAGGGCGCTGCAGGCGCTCGGGTTGGAGGACATCGACGTCGCGATCGTCAGTCTCGGCGAGCGGATGGACGTGATCACCCTGGTCGCGCTTCATCTTATCGAGATCGGCGTCCCCTACACCTGTGTCAAGGCTCTCTCGCCCGATCACGCGAAGATTCTGCGGGCGATCGGCGTCAACGAGATCATTCATCCCGAGGAGGAGTCGGCGATACGCCTGGCGATGCGGCTCTCGCTGAACAACGTCACGGACTTTCTGCCGATGCTTTCGGGCTACTCGGTCGTTTCGATGCAGGCGACGCGCGCCGTTGTCGGCAAAAAGGTCGGCGCGCTCGAGACGCGAAACGTGCAGATCGTTGCGCTCCAGCACAAGGGACAGCAACAGCCAACGCTTGTCCCTTCCGACGACGAGGTGATCAGCGAAAATGACGTCTTGATAATAATCGGCGAGAACAACGAGATCACGAGGTTTACAGAAGCTTACTGCAGGGAGGTGTAGCCGCCTGCGAACTGCCCGACGGTGCTCGTCCCGTCGCATTGAGGCTTTCTCTGAATCCAATCGGTTCCCTTGGAGGTCATTGAGACGATGTCGATCGGAGGTCCGACATAGTCATCGCGCGCCGCGATCTCGATCTCGACCAGTTTCCGCACACCGGCCACGAGTCCCTGTTTCCAGAAGTCTTTCGTCTCTTCGGGCAAACCGTCGATGGCGTCGGTCTCGCCGAGAAAGCGGGTCACGTTCTTTCCCTTGCATTTGGCGTCGCAGTTGTCGTTTGAAACGATCACGCCGACCGATCCGTCGGACAGAATCCCGAGTCTGAACTGCCGCACCAGCAGGACCGGTTTCTTTTTCTCGAATCCGGCTATGAGAATCCGCAAGAAGACTTTTCCCTCGATCTTTTCTCGATAGGTCACAAAGTCGTTTTGCTTGAGTTGGGGAAGTTCGATGTTGAGCCTCTCGATCAGCGTCTTCGTCAAAAGCTCCGTCTTCGACGCGACCGTTTGTTTCGAGTTTTGTGCCAACGACTCCGAGACGATCGCCGGTGTATTGAATCCGGTCCGCGTGTCGCGCGCAAATCCCGCGTAGGCGAAAACGACCCCGCCGGCCGAAACGATCTTGCAGGCCAGCCTTTCGCGCGAGTTCCCGAAAGTGTCCGTGGTCTTGCTGTCAGCGCCGACGACGATCGTGTTCTTCGTCTTGACCGCGACGATCGTGGTCGCGCCCGACGCGTTGGCCAGAAGAAAAAGCAGGCAAACTGATGAGATGATCCGCCGTATCATTCCTTTACGAACAGGTTGAGTTCTTCGTCGCTGCCGGGCAATTCCATCGTTTGCCGGAGTTCGAATCCGAGTTTGAGCAGCAGTTTGACCGACGCTTCATTGTCGAGCGTCGTGATCGCCAACACTCTTTCAATTCCAAGGTCATTGCGCCCGTATTCAAGCATTTTAGCGGACGATTCAAAGGCATACCCTTTACCCTCAAACTGCGGCAGGAAAGCGAAGCCGATATCGGGATCGTCAAGGCCCGGGCGGCGGACGAAACCGCAAATTCCGATTTGGGAGATGGGATCTGTGATTTGTGATTTCAAAACCACGGCGTAGAGCCCGAACCCGTGATCGCGATAGCTTTGGCAATATCGGCTTTCGATGAAATCACCGGCTTCCTCGACGGTTCGGACGCCGCGGTCGCCGATATATCTGATGAACGACGGCTGATTCAGAAGATCGAGAATGAACGCCGCATCGGTCGTCTCCAGTTCACGTAAGATCAGCCTTTCGGTTTCGAGAATTTGCACGGTGCTCAAACCAATAATTGAAAGTTGAGAACTGAGAATTGAAAATTTCGGCCCCTTTTCTCTACTCGCCCTTCGCTTCCCCGCTCTCTGTTTGCTGGCGCGCATGATACGAGGAACGCGTCAGCGGCGACGATTCGACGTGCTTGAACCCGAGATCGAGCCCGATGCGCTTCCATTCGGCGAACTCTTCCGGCGTCACGTATCTTTCGACCGGAAGCCGTTTTTCGTAGGGTTGCAGATACTGGCCGATGGTCATAATGTCGCACGAGACCTTGCGCAGATCGCGCATCAGTTCGACGACTTCTTCAAACTCCTCTCCGAGGCCGGCCATGATTCCGCTTTTGGTCAGCATTCCGGGAAACTGCGTGTCGCGATAATGCGCCGAACGCTCAAGCAACTCAAGCGTTTGCTGATACTTAGCATCGGGGCGAACACGCCAGTAAAGACGCGCGATCGTTTCGGTGTTGTGGTTCAGAACATCCGGACGAGCGTTCAAAACGTTGTTCAGCGCCTGCTCGTCGCCGTTGAAATCGGGAATCAAAACCTCGACCTTGCAGTCGGGGCTCAGTTCGCGGACCTTCGTGATCGTCTCCGCCCAGTGCATCGAACCACCGTCCGCGAGATCGTCTCGATTGACGGACGTGATGACCGCGTGGGCGAGATTCAGATGCGAAACTGCCCGCGCGACATTCGACGGTTCGAGCGGGTCGAGATCCATCGGTTTTCCCTTGTTGACGGCGCAGAATCCGCAGTGCCGCGTGCAGGTGTCGCCGCCGAGCATAAAGGTCGCAGTGCGGTCGGTCCAGCATTCAAAGATGTTCGGGCAACGCGCTTCCTGGCAGACGGTGTGCAGATTCAAACCCTCGATGAGTTTGAGCACCGCGTTCTGATTCGTCGGATCGCCGAGTTTGATCCGCAGCCAGTCGGGCTTCGGCAACCGCTCGCGTTTTTTGCGGGACACGAATTTTTGTATTAAAACCTTCTCTTCGATCATAAGACCCCTGAAAAAAACATTCTATCATTCGGCTATTGAAGTTTGCGATAGCGGTTGCGGTGATTCGGGAATTCGGAATTCAAGGAATCCAAAATCCAAAATCTAAAATCTAAAATCGACAAGTCGCGCGCCCGAGAATGTCTTCCGGCTTGATCGCGCCGAACGAGCGGCTGTCGATACTCTCCATCGCATCGTCGCCGACCAGAAAATAGCGGCCGTCCTCGAGTATCTGCGCGACGCGTTTGATGATCTTGACACTCGATTTGAACGGATGCCGCGCGAGGACGATGTCGCCGACGCGGATCTGATCGTGAGGATTGATCATCACGCGGTCGCCGTCCCGAAGCGTCGGATACATCGACCCGCCCTCGATCAGAAAGATCTCGCGCCAACCGAGAAAGCAGGCGGTCTTTTCGAACCAATCGGCTTTGGGTAAGTTCTCCATTGTTGGATCTTCGATTTTGGATCGCTCGGTTTTGCAAACAGTTTTGGATTGCGAAGCAAAAGGCGCTCCGCAATCCAAATTCTAAAATCTAAAATCTAAAATCGATCTACGCCGCCGTGTACCACGCGACTTCACGGTTCTTTGAGGCGAAGAAGATGTCGTGGATCTCCTTGATCGCCGCCATCAGTTCATTGGCGTGATCGAGACTGACTTCGACCTTGCACGCCGAACACAGTTTCGCCGCTTTCCAGAAGATGTCGTGGAGGTTCGGGTACGTTTCGAGATGAACCGGCTTGAAATAATCCGTCCAAAGGATCAGGATCTCTTCCTTGGCGAGGCGCGCCTGCTCTTCCTTGACCATAATGTAGCGGGTCAGCGTGTTGTGGTACGACGCCATCGCCGCGGCATCGCCACCGTCGGGAACTTTCAGGTCGAGGATCTTCTTGGTCATCGACAAAACCGCTTCGCCTGCGACCCGCGCCGACGCCGAATCATAAACGCCGCACGGCGCATCGCAATGCGCCTCGGCAACTTCAATCGCTTTTTTATTAAACATTTCTTGCTCTCCTTGTTCGTAATCAAAACCGCAAATCACAACCCGCGATCCGCAAATTACTCTTCGGGCCTGCCGCCGGCGTCGATTCCCTCGACGCTCGCCTGTCGCATAACCTTGACGTTCAGGTCGTCATTCAAACGAACCTGACACGACAAACGCGTGTGATCTCCGAGATCCGATTTTGACGCGAGAATCGCGCGTTCGGCCTCGTGAATTTCGCCCGGGTCGCCCGACAACACTTCGACGCGGCAGGTCGTGCAACGCGCGTTGCCGCCGCAGCGGTGAAGGATGTCGACTCCGTTGTCCTCAAGACAAAGAACCAGTTTGCGTCCGGCCTCGGCTTCGAACGCCACGGTTCCATTGGCCGTCTGTGCAGTTATCTTTGGCATAACTTCTTATGAAAACTCCTCTGTTTGGTTTTTAATATCTTAACTTATGACTTTGGCACAACTCGATCGAATTTTCCAGACGCGCAACATTTGAAACGATCAACGAACCGGAAAAACCGACTTGCGCTCAAATTCCGCCTTCTCTCCCTTGTAAATGACGTTTTCGAGAAACAGCCCCGACGGCGGCGCGGTGAATTTCGCCGGGACGTTCGACGGAAATTTCAGCAATCGCTGAAAGCCGTCGTAACCGAGGTTTCCGCGGCCGACTTCGGCGAGCATCCCGACGATGCGGCGGACCATTTTCCACAGGAAATGGCTCGCGCCGATGCGGAAGCAGATGAGATCGCCGTCGGTGAAGATCTCGGAACGCTCGACGACAACCGTCGTCGACTGTTTCTTGCCCTCTTCCGTCTCGCAAAATGATGCGAAATCGTGGCGCCCGGCGAGCATTTCGGCAGCGATCTGCATCGCCTTCGGATCGAGCTGATCCTTGATCCACCAGACAAAATTCTTGCCGAACGCGGTGCGCCGGGTCGAGATCTGATAGAGATACGACCGCGATACCGCATCGAAGCGCGCGTTGAAGTCCGGCGGCGCGTTCGTCACCTTTTTGATATTGATATCGTGCGGCAAAAGATCGTTAAAGCCATGCTGGATCTGCCGCGGCGTGACGTTTGCGTTAAGTTCCGGGACCTTTAGATGCGCAAACTGCGCGATCGCGTGAACGCCGGCGTCGGTGCGGCCGGCGCCGCCGATCTCGGCGCGCGACGAAAACAGCTGGTGCGCCACGGCCATCAGTTCGCCCTGCACCGACTTCGCGTTATGTTGAATCTGCCAGCCGCGATAACGCGTGCCCTCATATTCGATCTCGAGTTTCCAGGTTACGGGCGATCCCGATCCGTCATCTTTTTCGCCGATCGGCTTCGGCCGGCCAGGATTGGTTTTCCGCATAAGCTATTACTTTAACGAACGCCGCGGGTTTTGGGAACTCACGCGGTTTCCCGTTTGTCAGAGAACGCCCGCGGACAATATACTTGTCCCGTATGGCAATTCTTGTAACAGGCGGCGCGGGATATATCGGAAGCATCGTCGCGGACGATCTTTTGAACCGCGGACGCGAGGTTGTCGTGCTCGATAATCTGATTCGCGGTCACCGCGAAGCCGTTTCGCCGCGAGCGGCGTTTTACCAAGGTGACGTCGGCGACCGCGCGCTCGTGCGACGGATTTGCAACAAACATGAGATCACTGCCGCGATACATTTTGCAGCGGTCGCATATGTCGGCGAATCGGTCGAGAAGCCCGAACTTTATTACCGCATGAATACGATGCAATCGATCGAACTGATCGACGAATTGCGCCTGTGCGGCGTAAATCGAATCGTTTTTTCTTCAACCTGCGCGACGTACGGCGAGCCGCAATATCTGCCGATCGACGAATCGCATCCGCAGTCGCCGACGAACCCTTACGGTTGGTCAAAACTATTCATCGAACAGGCGTTGCGCGACTTTGAAGTTGCTTACGGCACGAAATTCGTATCGCTTCGGTATTTCAACGCCTGCGGCGCGACGCCGGAAAAGGGGGAGCTCCACGACCCTGAAACGCACCTGATCCCGCTTATCCTCGACGCCGCGGCCGGAAAACTAAAGTCGATCACGGTATTCGGTGACGATTACCCGACGCCGGACGGCACCTGCGTCCGTGATTACGTCCACGTTTCCGATCTTGCTCAGGCCCATATTCGGGCGCTCAAGCATCTCGAACGCGGCGGAACGTCCGAGTTTATGAATCTCGGCAACGGCAATGGCTTTTCGGTTTTGGAAGTCATCGACGCGGCTCGTCGGGTTACGGCTCGGCCGATCGAAGTGACGAACGCTCCGCGCCGTCCGGGCGATCCGTCAAAGCTCGTCGCGGACTCGCAACGTGTCCGGTCGGTCCTCGGCTGGATGCCGGAATTTGCGGACCTGGACACGATCATCGAAAGCGCCTGGAAGTGGCATCAGTCGGAGAAATTCGGCGACATTGACGACTCGGCTAACTCGCGATCCTGACCTTTTCGCGGTATTGGTTGATCGCCACATAAACGACCTCGGCTTCGGTCACGCGGACGACCTGACCCTGCGAACCGAAGCGTTCCGATTCAACGATGACCTTGATCGAGATCGACGTGTTTCCGGTCTTGGTGGTCGTCGCATAGAAACTGACAAGATCGCCGACGAAGACCGGTTCGTGGAAGATGACCTCCTTCATCGCCACGGTCACGAAGCGGTCGTGTCCGGTGTGACGGACCGCCTCGACGCCGCCGGCGACGTCGATGTAACTCAGGATCACGCCGCCAAAGATCGTTCCGTGCGCATTCGTGTCGCGCGGCATCATCGTCAAACGGATCGCCGCGTTGCGAAGTCTGTCAGTGGTTTGTTCCATACGTTTATTTGACCTGTTATTCTGCCCGCTAAATACGCGAAAATCGCTAAAAACTTCGATTGATGACAATCGTGTTAGATCGCGAAATCTCAAAACCAAAACTATTTCGCGTTGATTCGCGAAAATTCGCGGGCAGACCATTTCGCGTCTCTTCAAGCGTTTCGCGGGCGAGCACCTTAGCTTTTCCGCAAGACCCAGTCACTGACCGCCGCGCGCAACTCGTTGAGATGCGCCTCGAAAAAGTGGCCGCAGTTCTCGAACCAGACGAGCTCGGCGTCAGTATTTGCAGCAACGCGGGCGACAAGTTCGCGGACGTGTTCGAGCGCCCCGAATTCATCTCGGTCGCCATGTACGAACAGGATCGGTTTGCGGACATCGACGAGAAAGTCGAAATCGTCGTATTTATCGACCGGCGTTCCGATGCTGATCAAACGCGCGACCCGCTCGTCCGTCATTCCGACCTCGTTTCCGATTCGCGAACCGAATGAAAACCCGGCGAGCGTGATCGGAAGGCCCGGAAAACAGTCGCCGAGATAATCGAGCACGTCGCGGACGTCTTGCGTCTCGGCAACTCCGTCGTGTTCACCGTCCGATGCGCCGACGCCGCGAAAGTTGAAACGAAGCGTTGCAAGCCCGGCGTCGACGAGACCCGCGGCAGCCCGAAATACCACCTTGTTGTGCATCGTCCCGCCGCCGAGCGGATGCGGATGGCAGACCAGCGCGGCACCGCGCGCGGTACCGGACGGTTCCTTCAAGATCGCTTCGAGACGGCCGACCGCTGCCGGAATAAATAGATTTCCCTGTGGATACATAGGCGAACTTCCGATTTTAGGTTGCGCGTATGGCTTTTGCAAACGGTTTTCGGATTCGGAACCGCCCGTGTTCGGTTTCGCGGCTTTTTTTGGTAGAATTTGACGTTTGAAACGGCTCGGAGAACACCGCAAGCGAACAATCTCAAATGGAAGAACTTAACAACGAAAGCGCCGCCCAAAAACCGGCCGGGGAACCGGTCCTGAAGCAGACCTGGCGGCAATGGCTCGAGACCGACACCGCTGTCCGGATCGTTTATCTCGTCTTTGGATTTCTGGTCATCGCGCTGCTGATGACGCGCTTGCAGTATTCGACCGAGGCGATCTGCTGCGGCGATTGGGACGGCTACTATCACATCGGCTGGAGCCAGGAACTCTGGAACAGTTTCAAATCCGGACATTGGCTCCCGGAATTCAAATGGCTGCCGCTGACCGTGCTCGCGCCCGATCAGTATGCCGACCACCATTTTCTGTTCCACCTTCTGCAGATCCCGTTCTTGTGGGTCTTTGAACCCGTCACGGCGGCAAAGATCGCGGCGATCTTCTACTCATCGGTGGCGATCTTTTCGGTCTTCTGGCTGATGTATCGGTACGGCGTCGATTACCTTCTGATCTGGCTGCTCGCACTCCTGACGTGCGCCAACCCCTTCTTTTACCGGATGAATATGGCCAAGGCGCCGCCGCTGACGATCATCATTTCGGTCATCGGGATTTATCTGCTCTTTGAACGAAAATATGTCTGGCTGATGCCGCTGATGTTCGCCTTCGTCTGGACCTACAGCCTGTTTCCGCTGCTGATCATCGCCGCGTTCATCTGGACGGTGATAATCGCCTGGAACGAAAGACGGTTCGAATGGCGGCCGTTGGCGTATACGGGTGCCGGAATGGTCCTCGGCAACATTATCAACCCGTATTTTCCCCAGAACATCGGTCTTTTCCTCGAACATTTCATTACCAAGATCAAGATCGGGACGGATTTTGCGGTGCCGGTCGGCGGCGAGTGGTACCCGTATACCGGTCAGGAGCTTCTGACGCATTTCCCGATCGCGCTCGTGGCGATGCTGCTCGGTTATATCCTTTTCTCGCCAAAGCGCGGGAAGCTCCCGGAAAAATCGACGTTTTTCCTGATGTTCGTGACGATCCTGCTGATGTCGCAGTTTCGCTCGAAACGCTTCGCCGAGTACTTTCCGCCGTTCGCGATCCTGTTCGCCGCATTCAGCTGGAAGGAATTCGTCACGCCCGCGGTCGCTTTGCTGCCGGACGATTTCCGCCGGGACATCGAGCCGTTTCTTGACGCCGACAAACCCTCGGAAAAAGAGCATATTTGGAATACCGTAAGGGCGGTCGGGCTCTGGACCTTGGGTCTGATCCTCGGCGGAGTAATGTTCTACAACTTCATCGGCATCGATTTCAGCACCAATGAGCGCATTCAGAAAACGCCGTGGCTGAGTTGGCTCGGCGGCATCAAACAGATCGGATTGCTGAGCGACATCCGCGGCAACGAGGCGAACGACAAATACAAACGGGCGATGACCTGGGCGAACGAGAACATTCCCGCCGGCGAGCGGATCTTTAACTGCAACTGGGATGATTTTCCGAAGATGTTCTTTTACGACCGCAAACACACCTACGTCTTCGGACTCGATCCGAACTATCTTTATTCAAAAAATCCCGAGCTTTACAAGGATCTGACCGACATCACCAGCGGGCGGACCGAAGAGGCCGGACCCGTAATTGTGGACAAGTTCGGCGCGCACTATGTGATGACGGATGCCAAAGAGAACGAGGATATGATCGCGAAACTGCTCGATAGCGGTTGGGCCGAAATAGCTTACGAGGACGACGAGGCACGTTTTCTTAAGATTCGGGACCGCAAAGGCGAGGCGCCTAAGGACGCGATTGACAATACGCCGCCGACACCTGAAGAAGAAAGAGAACTCGACGAGATGGAAAAGAATGATGCGACGGTCAATTCGAATTTGCCGGCCAACGATGAGGACGAAACACCGTAAGCGCGCACTTTCACCGATTCTTATGAGACCATTATTGGCACTGTCATTTTTCTGTCTCGTTTTCACCGGCTGCCAGCCGAACGAAGCGATATTGAAGTCGGGCCGGAACAACTCCTTGCGGGCCGACCCGGCCGCGACGCTGGCGCCGCGCAGGACAAGTTTCGAGCAGGACCTTGCGGAAATGAAGGACGCCGGTTTCGAGTACATTTTCGTCTTGCGGCGGAAGGACGGGAAACAATTTGAAGACGATGACCGGAAGTTTCTGCGCGAGTCAATGCCGCACGAAATAAATCGGCGCGTTTCCAGCGACGACGGCAAAGCATTCATTTTCGGTTCGGGATTCGCGATCGATATCAAGAGTATTCAGACCTGGGAAAAGCGCTACGTGGTGGAAGAGCATTCCAAGCCGACCGAAAAGGTCGAAAGCGAGCGTTAACGCGGAAAGGAGAATTAGAGGATGCCAGACAAGAAGATACCTGAGATGCATCGCACTGCGCGGCGGGTATTCATCGATCCGACGACTCCGCCGATGCGCTCGGTCATGCGCGTCGTGTTGACCTTCATTGTCGTTTCGTCGATCATCAGTGCGGTCGGATTTCTCTTATTTCAGATTCGAAGCCTGATCTTTATGATCATCCTTTCGATCTTCTTCGCCTATCTGATCGACCCTTTGGTCCGTTTGATCCGCCGGCCGTTCAAGGAGCGTCAGCTCGAGAAGCTGATGCCGCGGTCACTTGCGATCGCGATCGCCTACGTAATTGTTTTCAGTATTTTAGGAATTGCGATCTCGTATCTCGCACCACGCGTAGCAAATCAGGCACGGCAATTTGCCGAAAATGTCCCGGCATACGCGAAATCCGCCCAGGAAAGCCTGACAAATCTCGCAACACGTTACGAGAACTATAAGATTCCACGCGAATTCCAGGAAGCGGTCACCAAGAAGATCAACGAACTCGGAGGTACGTTGGCCGAAACGATTCCCGTTTATCTCGGAATTTTCGCTATCGGGATAATTTCGTTCCTGCCGTGGCTGATATTGATTCCGATACTCTCGTTCTTCTTCCTGAAAGACGTTCAGATGTTTCGTCAATCTTTCCTGAGGGCGTTTCCGTCGGGCCGTTGGCGTGCCCGGGCCGAAGGGTTTTTGTCGGATGTCAACACAACGCTTGCGGCATACACACGGGCGCAAATGATCTCCTGCGTTTTGATCGGTTTCGTCTGTACGGCCGGATTTTACGCGTTCGGACTCAACTACGCTCTGTTGCTCGGGATTATGGCAGGCATTCTCGAGTTTATTCCGCTGATCGGACCATTGACGCTCGGCTTGACGGCGACCGTCGTCGCGGCGGTCTCAGACTCCCCTAAAACGGGGCTTTATGTGGCGATCTTTCTGGTCGCGCTGCGAATCGTTCACGACTATGTGACGTATCCGCGCATCGTCCGCAAAGGGGTCCATTTGCATCCGCTGGCGATCATTATTTCAGTTTTGGCCGGCGAGCAGATCGCCGGCATTTCGGGCGTTTTTCTTTCCATCCCGATAGTCGCCATTGCGACCGTTTTGTACAAACATACGCTGGAGCACAGCGGAACGACGGGATTCTTCGCCGGTTGGCTCGAACCGAAAGAAATTGCCATGTCGGAAGGGTCCGATGACGAACCGGAGGTTGAATGATGTCGCCGCTTGCCTGGCTGATCTTCTTTTTTGTAATTCTATGTCTTCTGGTGGTGGCGGTCTACGTGTTGGTCGTCCGCGCGTTCTATTGGGGCGGAAAAGACAAGGAATGAACGGGATTTGGGATTTGGGATTGGGGATTGGGGATTGGGGATTTGCGACCAGCTGTCCGACACGCTTCGACAAATCTTCCCGTGTTGCAAGCCACGGCAACGCCTATGACCCACGCATCACAATCAGACTGGAGCGCAAGCGTCCCCGCTTGCAATGAGCGCGGAGCGCGAACGAACCGTTTCGTGATCTTGGAGCTTTCCGTTTTGCGTCAAAGATTATCGACATTTAGGACGGGATTGGTTTGAAATCCCAAATCCGAAATCCGAAATCCGAAATCACAATTCCCAAATTGTCATAGTCCGGTTTGATTGTGGATCAGCAGCACGATCAGGTAAGTTACCGCCGCGATAAGGGCGGACATCGGTATCGTCAGAACCCACGCCCAAACGATCTTGCCGGCAACTCCCCATTTTACCGCCGAAAGCCTCTTGGTCGCTCCAACGCCGACGATCGCTCCGGTGATGGTGTGCGTGGTCGAAACCGGGATTCCAAAGTGCGTCGCGACGGCGAGCGTGATCGCTCCGCCCGTTTCGGCGCAGAAACCGCCGACCGGCTGGAGTTTTGTGATCTTCGAACCCATTGTCTTGACGATGCGCCATCCGCCAGTCAATGTTCCCAGACCGATCGCCGTATGTGCCGACAGGACGACCCAGAGCGGAATATCAGGTAATTTTCCTCCGGGCGCAGACGCCATAAATCCGCCCGCGACGAGCACCGCGGTGATGATTCCCATCGTTTTCTGCGCATCGTTTCCGCCGTGGCCGAGCGAGTACGCCGCCGCTGAAAACAACTGGCCGACACGGAAGAATTTATCTACCTTTGCGAGCGGCGTCCGCTGGAATATCCAGAAGACCGAAGTCATCATTATCAATCCAAGCGTCATTCCCATCAGCGGCGCGCCGATGATGAACGCCAGGGTCAGATACCATCCGGCCGGAATGATCACCGAAAAACCGCCCGTTCCAACGACGAGCGAAGCACAAATTGCTGCCCCGGCGTAACCGCCGATTAGAGCATGTGAACTAGAAGTCGGGAGTCCAAGATACCACGTGATGATGTTCCACGTGATGACGCCTATCAGACCGGCGAGGAGCACATACAGGTGCAGTTCCTTCGGAATAGGATTGAGATCCACAAGACCTCCGCCGATCATCTTCGCGACGGCGGTTCCGAAAACAGCAAACGCGATAAAATTGAAAAACGCCGCCCAAACCACCGCGACACCTGGTGAAAGGACACGCGTCGACACCACCGTCGCGATCGAATTCGCGGCGTCGTGCATCCCGTTTGTGTAGTCGAAAATCAACGCGACGGCGATGATAAAGATGACTAAAACAGTTATTGGCTCCATGATGCAATTTCGGATTTGGGAGTTGTGAATTTGGATTTGTACTCAAACCCGGATTCGAATCCGGAATCACAAATCACAAATCACAAATCGGTTTAGTTGTGCTTCAGAATAATGCTCTCGATGATATTCGCGACGCTTTCACATCGATCCGTCGTGTTTTCCAGGATCTCGTAAAGTTCTTTCAGCTTGATCACGTTTATCGGATCCGATTCTTTTTGAAAGAGCTCGGCGATCGCGCGGAAATACCCGTCGTCGGCCTCGTTTTCGAGACGATGGATCTCGACAATATGCTGGTTGATCCCGTTCGGATGTTTGAGCAGCAATAATGCGGAGTTGATCTCCATCGTGAGCCCTTGAATCACTTTCGCCTGATGCTTGATATGCTCGTTGATATCGCGAATGTCGTACATCAAGATCGCACGGGCCGCCGCATCGATGTAGTCGCAGACGTCATCGAGCGAAACAGATAAGGCAAAGATGTCTTCGCGGTCGAACGGCGTGATGAAAGATTTGTTTAGTTTCGTCGTGATCTTGTGGGTCAGGTCGTCGCACACATGTTCAAGGTCCTTGATGCGCCAAGCGAATTTTTCGAAACTGTCGCTGTCTTCCTGAAGCATGTCGACCAAGGCCGATGCGGCTTCCTGCAGTTTGCTGCCTATCTCTGCGAAAAAGGTGAAGTACTCGTCTTCACGTGGAATAAGACTGAATCCCATTTAAGCTCTCCGTAAATAAATTGAATTTCGTTTCTTAAATATAGCAGATACGCGCTTTTCCCAACCAACCAACCCGGCTGGCCGAATGCGTTCAACGAATCCTTGCGGCACGCCACCGATTATATGCGCCGGACAATCCGAATCGTTGAAAAGAGCAAGGAGTATTTAACGTAGAATTAACATCGAGGGGATTATTCGCCGGCTGAGAGTAACGGCAAACTCCGAAGCCAAACTCCGTCATCCTAACTGGAAGTTTTTGGTCTTGGGGAGCTTATCGGTTAAACTCTCCGAAAGACACTCGCCAACGGAGGAGAAAGATGAAATTAAAAGGACTTGGATTCAACTTAGCGGCTTTCGCGATGATCTGGTTATTGCTCGCCGCGCCTTTACTCGTTTTCGGGCAGACCGAAATCAGTATTCCGAAGAACAAATACAAGATCGAGGACGATCAGAAGCTCGGGGCCGATTATTCAAAACAGGTCGAGCAGCAGTTGCCGATCCTGAATGATTACGAATCCACGAGATACTTGCAGAGCGTCGGCGACAGGCTTGAAGGAGCGATCCCGTCAAGATATCGACAACCGCGTTTCAACTGCGGGTTCAAGATTGTCAACGCTCGGGACATCAACGCATTCGCGCTTCCCGCGTGTTATCTGTACGTTAACCGCGGAATGATCGAAGCCGCGACGAACGAGGGCGAGATGGCCGGCGTAATGGCGCACGAGATCAGTCACGCGATGCTGCGGCATTCGACCGCGCAGATGACGCAGCAAAGCAATCCGCTCAAGCAGATCCTCGGGATCGGAGCGATTCTCGGCGGCGCGATCGTTCTCGGTGAAACCGGAGCGGCGATCGGCCAGACGATCTACAGCGGCTTGTTCGTCCTCCCGTACAGTCGCGAATACGAAACGCAGGCGGATACGCTCGGCGCGCAGATAATGGCGAACGCCGGTTACGACCCGCGCGATCTGGCGAATATGTTCAAGACCATCGAAAAAGCAAGCGGCGGGAACAACGGCCCCGATTGGTTCAGCAGCCACCCGAACCCGCAAAGCCGCTACGATAACATCAACCGCGAGTCGGATCAGCTCAGAACGTCGAACAATCCGATCAAGATCACCCGCGGTTTTGAACGTATCAAAGCGAAATTCCGGTCGTTGCCGAAGGCCAAGTCGATGAAGGAGATCGAAGACGAGTACAACCGCAACAAGCAGCAGAACCAGGGAACGATGAATCAGGGCAGATATTCGTCGCGTGTTCCGTACCCGTCGACCCGGACGCGTTCGTACTCGAGCGGAAGCTGGATTCAAATGAACGTCCCCGATAACTGGAAGGAGTTTCCGGGCGAAAGCAACGTCGATTTTGCTCCGGAAGGCGCCTACGGCGATCAGGGAATAACCCACGGCGCGTTGTTCGCGATCACGAGCACACAGAGTCGCGACCTGAGCAGCGCCACGCAAACGTATGTCGACGGACTGCTTCAGAACAACAATTATCTGAATCGTCAGGGCGGCTACACCCGAACGGCGATCTCGGGCCGAACAGCCTATGCGATCGTTCTCAGCGGACGTTCACCGGTCACGAACCAGACCGAGGTTGCGACCGTTTATACATCGCTTTTGAGGGACGGTCAGCTTTTCTCGATCGTCACGGTCGTGCCGCAAAACGAACAGACGCGCTACAACTCGACGTTTCGCAATATGATTCGGTCGATTCGCCTTAACGATTAAGGGAATTTATGTCGGAACAGGAAGACCCGAATCGTGCAAACGGTTCGGGTCTGCTCCTTTTGATCGACTACCGCTGAAAAATTCGGCGATAGACCGTAAGCGACTTATCTTCGACCGCTTGTTCGCGCTCCGTTTTCACCGGGAAAGGATTCTCGTCGCAAACGGTCTCGCGAAGAAATTCGCATTGGCGGAACAAACCGAACATCTCCGCGGCGAGAAATTCGATGTCGGTCTGGATAAAAACCCGACCGCCCGGCGCGAGATGTTGTGCGACGGTCTGAACAAGATGTTCGTTGACCATCCGCCGCTTGGCATGCTTCTTTTTGAACCACGGATCGGGAAACTGAATCGTGAACAGATCGACGCGGCCTGCCGGAATTTTCGCCAGAAGAGCGTCCAATTCGAGCATCGCGTTGCAGAATTCGTAATGAAGATTCGTCAGCCCTTCAGTCTCACCGATGCGGTTGGCCTCTTCGACGAGCGGTTCACGGATCTCGACTCCGAGAAAATTGCGCGCCGTGTCGAGCCGCGCCATTTTCAGCAGAAACCGTCCGCGCGCGCAGCCGAGATCGACCAGCAGCGGCCGTTCCGGATTCGAGAACGCCGCGCCGAGATCGAGCGGCTTCGGTTTGAACCGGTAGAACGGCGCTAGCGGATTGACGTGTTGATGAACTCTAACCCTGGCCATATTGGATTTTGGATTTGGGATTTGGGATTTTGGATATTCGGGACGAGTCAGTACCAACTGCGGTAGCGGTTGGTTGTAGATTGGCGGTTCTCAACATTCTGGTCCGGAACTGCCGCGTCCAACCAACCGCTACCGCAGTTGGTACTGACTCGTCCCGAATATCCAAAATCCCAAATCCAAAATCCAAAATCCAAAATCTAGAACGCGATCTCTCCCGTGACCAGCAGGATCGTAAAGACGGAGATGAAAACGATTATCCCGACGGCGACGAGACCTGCGCCATCGGTCAAAGCGCTTATCTTTCGCGGGTCCGCTGCCATATCGCGCGGGATCGTCAGCACGCCGTAAACCGCTCCGACGAGCAATCCGCCAAAATGCGCGAAATTGTCGATAAACTGGTAACCGACGATTCCGAATCCGGCGACAAACGCGATGTTGACCAGCATGTTTCGGAGAAAATCCGCCGGAAGCTGGCGCTTTCGCCGCTGACCGTAAACCGCCAGATATCCGATCAGACCCATAATTCCGCCCGACGCCCCGACTGAGATCCCTTCCGGAGTGAACATCGTGCTGAAAAGCGCACCGCCGATGATCGCCAAGACAAACACGATCGCCATTCTCGCGCGATCGGCGACGATCTCGATCAGTCCGCCGAACCCGAAGAACGCCTGCGCGTTGAAATAGATATGAAGCAGGCTCGCGTGCAGCACTCCGCTCGTCAGGATCCGCCAGTACTCGCCTTTCGTAATCACGTCGGGCTTGATCAAACCGGCGATCAGCACCGAACGGAATTGACCGTTCTCATCCGTCCCGCCGACGTACTGGGCGACAAAAACCGCGATCAGGCAGCCGAGAATGATATACGAGTAGATCGGAACAAGACCTTCGGCCTTGCGGAAAAACTCGACCGCTTCGGCCGACGGTATGATGTCCTCCAACGTGAGCCGCGACGACTCAAACAATCCCCAAAGTCCGCCGGCAATAAAAAACAGGCCGAGAAGAAAGAGGATGCTTCGCAGCAGAATCGACAAAAAGCCGCGGCCCTCAAGCTTGAACTCGGCGATCATATCGGGCGAGTTCAAGATGTACGCCGCGAGCGCGATATTCAGAGCGACGACGATCGTACCCGCGCCGATGCTCCACCATGAATTCCGCCGCATCCGGCGTTTCCGTTCGGCGAGAAACTCTTCCGGCGTCTGCGCCGGCCGCTCTTCGTCGTCGTTTACAAACTCCATAACTTACATCGCCAGGCCGCCGTCGGGCTGGATCACCTGTCCGGTCACGTAACGCGCCGAATCGGACAAAAGGAAGCACGCGATCTCCGCAACCTCGGTGACGTTTCCGAGCCGTCCGAGCGGTATCTGCGCGAGTATCTTTTCGCGAAACTCGGCATTCATCTCAGACGCCATTTCGGTTTCGATCAACCCGAGCGCGAGCGCGTTGACCGTGATCTTGCGGCTCGCCACCTCTTTCGCGAGCGATTTCGTGAGCCCGATCATTCCGGCCTTCGAAGCCGAATAGTTTGACTGGCCGAGCATCCCGACAACTCCCGAGATCGACGAGATATTGAGTATCGACCCGCCGTTCTCGTTCTTCATCATCGGCCGCAGGACAGCCTTCGAGAAGTTCCAGGCGCCCTTGAGATTCGTGTCGATGACCGCGTCCCAGTCGTCTTCCTTCATCCGCAGAATAAGCGTATCACGGGTGATGCCGGCGTTGTTGACCAGAAAATCGATGCCGCCGAGTTCGGCCGTTGCCTGTTTGACAAACGCGGCCGCATTTTCGGTGTTCGCGACGTCGCATTGGGCGGCAAACGCCTTGACGCCGAGCGCCTCGATCTCGGATATGAGTTTTTCCGCTTCGTCCGCGCTTTTCGCGTAATTGAACGCGACGTTGCAGCCGCGACGCGCCAATTCGAGCACGATCGCCTTTCCGATTCCGCGCGTACCGCCCGTGACGATCGCGGATTTTCCGCTAAATGGTTTTTCGTTCATAGTCTTTAATTGATTGTAGAGTTGTAGTTTTGGTTGGTCAAAAACACAACGTGTCATAATCCTTCCGTTATATCGAATCTTAACAAACATCTTCTCGCTTAAAGCCAGCAAACCGCCTACCGCCTAGCGTCTAACACGCTCCCCGGCCAATTCATCGCACTCGGTGATTGTCAATACTACTCGCGTTCGCCTATCATTCTCGCGTATGAAATCCTTCGTTCGGAAAACGGCGTTTGCCGGGTTGGTTCTGTTGCTGCTCGCCTCGATCACGTTTTCGCAGACGTTTCTAATCAAGAACGCGGTCATCGTTGACGGTTCGGGCGCCGCTGCGTATGCGGGCGACGTACGGGTCAAGGCCGGTAAAATCGTCAAGATCGGCAAGTTGAAGGCGAAAAAGGACGAAATCGTCGTCGATGCCGCCGGAAAGGTTCTCGCGCCGGGCTTCATCGATATCCACAATCACTCGGAAGACGGGTTGCTTGAAGAAGGCACGGCGGCGAATCAGATTTCGCAAGGGATCACGACGATCCTCGTCGGTCCCGACGGCGGATCGCCTTTTCCGCTCAGCGATTACTTCGCAAAACTCAACGGAAAGATCGCGCCGAACGTCGGGGCGTTCATCGGCCACGCGACGCTGCGCGAACAGGTAATGAACGGCGACTTCAAACGACAGACAACGCCCGAAGAGTTGGCCAAAATGCTCGTTTTGATGGAGCAGGCGATGCGCGACGGCGCTTTCGGCCTTTCGAGCGGGCTTGAATACGACATCGGCTTTTCGGCGTCGACGGAGGAACTGATCGCGCTTTCGAAGGTGGCGGCGAAATACGGGGGCATTTATATGACCCATATGCGTGACGAGGAAGAAGGATTGCTCGACGCGTTGCGCGAAGCGATCCGCATCGGCCGCGAGGCGAAGCTGCCGGTCCAGATATCGCATTTCAAGGCCGGAAACCGCAACGTCTGGGGGAAATCGACGGAGGCGCTCTCGGTTGTCGACGAAGCGCGGCGCAGCGGGCTTGATGTTACCGCCGACGTTTACCCGTACACCGCCTGGGCGTCGACGATCACCGTGCTCGTGCCCTCGCGGAAACACGACGACCGGGACGAAGTTGAAAAAGGCCTGAGCAACGTCGGCGGAGCGGACAAGGTCCTCGTAACGAGCTGCAAGGCGCATCGCGATTACGAAGGCAAAACGCTCGCGGAGATTGGCGCGGCGCAGGGTCTGTCGCCGGTCGACATCTATGTTCAGATCGTCAAAGACGGCGGCGCCGGGGTCGTCTGCAACTCGATGAACGAGGCGGACGTCAGGAACTTCATCAGCGCGCCGTGGGCGATGGTCTCGTCCGACGGCGGCATCGGCAGCCGCCATCCGCGCGGGACCGGAACTTTCACTAGAGTTTTGGGAAGATTCGTCCGCGAGAACAAGTGGTTTTCGCTCGAGGAGGCGATCCGGAAAATGAGTTCGGCTCCGGCTAAGCGTTTGGGTCTCAAAGACCGCGGGATGATCAAGAAAGGGTACATGGCCGACCTTGTTTTATTCGACCGCGATACGGTGATCGACAACGCGACCTTTTCGGATCCGCAAAAGCTCTCAAGCGGAATCATCACCGTTTGGGTAAACGGCGTTGCGGTTTGGGAAAATGGAAAGTCGACCGGGAAACTGCCGGGAATCATTCTGGGGACGCCAATCGTCGATATTTGAGTCCGGGATCCGCGGCACGATCACCCCAATCCGCAATCCCAAATCACAATTCGCGTCCTTTGAAAAACGTAGTGGAGCGTGGTGTTCGAGTCAGTACCATCTGCGGTAGCGGATGGTTGAAGATCGGCGGCTCTAAACACTGACTTCCGGAAGTTCGTCTCCAACCATCCCCTGCCGCTGTAATCAAGTCAACGCAGTTTCGGCATTTGGGTTTCGGAATAGCTTCGAGCTGATAGATAAAAGCTCATAGGTTGGTTGTTTCGGAATCTCCGCGATTTGAGGTTTTGGATCCCCCCGCGAACTGCGCGTCCACTCAAGTTACGGAATCGCGCGAATCACAAATCCGCAATCACCAATCGCAAATCCCAAATCCCAGAATCACTTGATCGCGTATCGTTGGAGCGTGAACAACTGACCGATTCCCTTTTCCGCGAGATCGAGCATCTCGTTCATCTGATCCCGGTTGAACGGCTCGCGCTCGGCGGTTCCCTGAAGTTCGATAAACTTTCCCGACCCGGTACAAATGACGTTCATATCGACCTCGGCGGTCGAGTCTTCCTCGTAACAAAGGTCAAGCACGGGCGAGCCGCCGACGATGCCGACGCTCACCGCCGCGACCTCGGAGATGATCGGATTCTTGCGGATCTTTCCATCGATCAGCATCTTCTTGACTGCCAAGGCAAGCGCGACGCAGGCGCCGGTGATCGAGGCGCATCGCGTCCCGCCGTCCGCCTGCAGGACGTCACAATCGAGCAGGATCTGGCGTTCGCCAAGCAGCGAAGTATCGACAACCGCCCGAAGGCTGCGGCCGATCAGGCGTTGAATCTCCTGGGTACGTCCCGACGGGCGGAGCGTTTCGCGATTCGTCCGCGTGTGGGTCGAACGCGGTAGCATCGCGTACTCGGCCGTCACCCAGCCGATTCCCTTATTCCGCAAAAACGGTGGAACGCGTTCCTCGACCGATGCCGTGCAGATAACTTTGGTATTGCCGATCTCGATCAGCGCCGAACCTTCCGCGTACGGCGAAACGTTCGGTGTGATCTTCGTTTCGCGCAGTTGGTCAAAAGCGCGGCCGTCTGTTCTTTCATTGCTCATAATGTTTTGATTTCCGTTTGGAGTTCCGCGTTTGGAATTCCGCGTTTGGAGTTCCGCGTTTGGAGTTCCGCGTTTACGCGGCATCCACGTGAATCTACGAGACGGTGTCAACCGAGGCCGCCTGAAGGCGGAACTCCGAACCAAGCCGCCTGAAGGCGGAACTCCGAACCAAGCCGCCTGAAGGCGGAACTCCGAACCGAGGCCGCCTGAAGGCGGAACTCCATACGCTAGCTTCCCCTGACTTCCCCGACCTCTATCGCTTCCAACTTAGACGGCTTGGCGCCGAGGAAGCGTTCGGCGACGTTTCCAAACCTTTCGGCTGCGTCCGTGACATAGAAATGGTCGAGATCGTCGCAAAGACTGCGACTGCCCTCCACACGCCGCGGATTAACGAGGTCCTTCTCGATCAGCAACCGTTCGACTTCTTCGGCGCAAGCCTCGCCCGAGTCGATCAATTTTACGTCCGGCCCAACCGTTGCGCGAATCACGTCTTTCAAGATCGGGTAATGCGTGCACCCGAGAACCAAAGCCTCGGGTTCGAATTCAACAACGTCGCGAAGATAACGCTTCGCGATCGAATAAGTTTCCGGTTCGTGCGTCCAGTTCTCCTCCGCCAACGGAACGAACATCGGACACGCTCTTTGAATCACCTGCGCGCCGTCGGTCGCGGACCTTATGGACGCGGCGTACGCGTCGCTTTGAACCGTCGCCTCGGTCGCGATCACGGCGATCCGGGGAGCGGTCCCGGAAAGGGCCACCGCTTTTCGCGACCCCGGCCCGATTACGCCGACAACATCGAGACCGATCGTCGCGCGGATCTTCGGAAGCGCCAGCGCGGACGCCGTGTTGCAAGCGACCACCAGCATCTTTATTCCGCGGGAGGCGAGAAACACCGAATTCTCGATCGCGTAACGTTCGACCGTCGCGAGCGACTTCGTCCCGTACGGAACGCGCGCGGTGTCTCCGAGGTAAATGAAATGCTCGTTCGGGAGACGGTTGTGAAGCGCGCGGTAAACCGTTAAACCGCCGACGCCGCTGTCAAAAATGCCGATCGGCAAACCCTGTTTCTGTTCGATGCTGAGTTCCGGCGCCTTCATAAGTCGAATTGCCAGAATATGTTCTGCACGGTGAATTGTCAAAAAAAAGAGTTTCCGGTCTCCCGAAAACTCCCGGTCCAAGATAACCTCGATCCCGTTAGCGGTCAGGGATTCAACTGCAAACGACAAGAAGTTCGCATTCAAGGCGTTGCATCGCCATTATCACGACTCGTTCGCTCACAGAAATCCCAAGTTCGGTGCCCATTTCGGCGGCGATCTGATTTGCATCGCGCTGACCGTCGCACTTTTCCCAAACGTAGGCGGAAGTGGGATTGAGATAAATATATTTGTGATTGATCACGTCCTCGATAAAAAGCTCGCCGGTGTCGCGTTTCACGACCAAATCATTTCTTCTGGCTACTGGTTTCAATGGGATCACCTCTCGAAAAATGAATTTTCGCCCGCGGGCGTCGTTTGAGAGATTGCAACGCTCGTGCCAACCGATCAGGCAAAGTGCAACCTGTCGCTTTTGTTCGGGTTACGGAACATATCCGAATTTTCGGATAGTCGACTTAGTCGGTCATTTTGAACGATTCCCGACCACATCCGCCTCAGGATGAACAACATTCAAGCACCGACGCCCGCAAAAAACCTGATCGACTCCGTCCAAATTCGGTAGGCGATTCTGCGTACAAAAAAATCGAGAAATGGAGAATAACAGTAAATAATGGCTTCAAAATATCGCAGCATTCATTCGGTCGGTCAAATCAACAACATGGCTTGCTGGGCCGCCAGTCTGAAGTGGTGGTATATCGCGGTGATGTCCATCAACGCATCGCAAACCAAACTTTGGGATCATTACAAACACTTGCGGGAACCGCTTGGCGGAATGCCCGATTCGGGGATCAAGCACATCGTTCGCGAAAACGCGATGACGCTGGTCGAATATCCGGACGCGACAAAGTTTGAACTGAGCGATGCGGAATGGCTACTCGGTTACAGCCCGATCTACATCGCTTACACCGAATCGTATTCGAACAAAAGGCACGTGAACGTGATCTATGGGGCGTCGGGAGTGGACGATTACGCTGGCGTCCGGGTGATGGAACCGCAGGCTACAGCGAAGGGGAACGGCGCTTGGAACGGCGCTCACCAGCAGAAACCGCTAAATGAATTCAACGCCAAAGGCTCGATTTGGGCAGGCGTGCTGCGCACCGCATTCAACGGTTGATCCGGCTCAAAAAGAAAAGGTCGCCCAAATCGGGCGACCATTCCAAAATCCTAATCCAAAATAAAATCCAAAATCACAAATCCGGAATCCAAAATTGAATTGGTGGAGGCGGCGGGAATCGAACCCGCTTCCAAAGACGGCGACCAGTGAACTCTACACGCTTAGTCAATTTGCTCGAATTTCGCCCGCCGCAAGTCAGCAAACTGACAAAACCTTTCGGCAGACTAACCTGACTAACATTTCGCGCGCGACCGCAGGTGGGGGACGCGCCCTAGCTTGAACTGGGTTATGCCTCGTTCGGTCGCATCAAGCAGACTTCCGGCGAGACATCGCTGTTGCTAAGTTTAATTAGGCAGCGAGAGCTAATTCTTGATTAGCATTTGTGTTTTGCTTATTGTTTTAACGAGCCTACAAGCATGCCCGACGTGCATCCAAAGATCTATACCAGCCCCTGTCGAAGCCAGTCGCCCCCACATTGAGGGAACGTAATTCTAGCCTATTGGATGCGGGAAAACAAATTGAGGTTGACTGGGAAGAGCAGTGAGCAGTAAGCAGTAAGCAGTGAGCAGTGAGCATTCAGTGTTCCGTGTTACAAATGTTGCGGGTTGAAATACGAAATTCGATTGGAACAAATTCTGCTTACTGCTCACTGCTCACTGTCCACCGACCCCCAATCCCGTGTTCATCTGTGATCAGGGAGGCTTTGGTTTTTCAGACTCCAAAAATCCCAAATCGCCAATCCCAATTCCCAATTCCCAAATCCAAAATCCAAAATCCAAAATCGGGAATCATCCTCCCGCGCGTTTCGCCTTTTCGACCTCGGTGTGCAACTCGAGCTGATCGACAAGCTTGAGAAAATCCATCCGCGGGTATGAATAACGGCCGACCGTTCGGAACGCAAGTTGCGGCTTGCTGCCGTCGAAAAGATGAAATCCCCAGTAAAGCAACTGTTTTGAAAAGCGGATCGCGCACTCCGTCGGATCAATGTAATGAAGCCGCGAATCGGTTTCGCGCATCACTTTGAACTGCGTCTTGAGGGCCTGATTCAGTAACTGATTTCGATTCGGCTCGTCAGTTTGGAGGGAATTGATCAGCACAAAAAGCTCGGCCTTTTGATTCTCGCGGCGGATCGCCGCAAGCGTCCGTTTGATGACATCCGCGTTCTTGTTGATCCCGAGCGGGTTGAGCGTCGTCGGGATGATGCAGTAGTCGAATTTCTGGATATACTCTTTCGGGTTCGCCTCGAACTCCGGATTGCAGTCGCAAACGACGATCTTCGTTTCGCGGTAGTCGCCCTCGCTCCATTCGTCCTTCGTCAAAACCGAGACGACCGAGCCGAAGTTCCCGCGCGTCGCCGGCAGATACACACCCTCGCCGAGGATCTTCCGGAGATTCTGTTGGTGGTCAAGATCGATCAGCGCGACATCGTAGCCGTTCATCGCAAACGCGCCCGCGAGGTGCGCCGAGATCGTCGTCTTCCCGACTCCGCCCTTGCAAGTGAACACGCCGATATAGATCGTCCGGTCGCGTTCCTCGGCTGAATCGATGCGTTCGCAGTCGAAATGGAGCTGATTGTCGCGCAAAATCGCGAGCTGAAGATTCGCGATCTTCTCTTCGCGCATATAGGCATAAACCGACGACGTAAAACCGCTGGTGGAAATGAAGAGTCCGGTCGAAAGATTTTTCGGATTCGACGAGGAAAGGAAATCAAGAAACCGTTCGATCTGCCCGAGATGGACCTTTGCGCGCTGGTTGCGGAGCTCGACGGCGGAGCGCGCACCGGGTTTTGAGATCTCGAATGAGTACTGGCGGACGTCGCGCGGCGCGATCTGCGCCGCCCAGCCGTCACGCCGCAAAAGAAATAGCGCCAAGCGCTCGGTCTCGGTCGCCCGTTCAACTACTACTTCCCTTTTGCGGTCCGAGTCGGTCAGTACATCGAGCAACTCAGCCCAGCGCATTCTCTTTGGGGGCATAATTGTTTAATCAGTGGTCAATGGACAATGGACAATGGACAGTGGACAATGGACAATGGACAATGGACAATGGACAGTTCATAAATCATAGTTTCTTTTCTGGTGACAAGTATCCCTTTTTCTGGTGACAGCTATCCCTTTTGCACTCTCAAGTACCTATCGACCACTGTCCATTGTCGCCTGCCCACTGACCACTGACCACTGACCACCGACCACTGTCCACTGTCCACTATCCAAACGCTGCGAGCACTTCGTTGGCGTGATCGTCAACGTTCACTTTGTCGAAAATATGGACGATCTTACCGTCGGCATCGATCAAAAACGTCTTGCGGGTGATACCCATATACGTTTTTCCCATAAACTTCTTCTCGCCGTAAACACCGTAGAGTTCGCTGACCTGATGTTCGGTGTCGGCGATAAGGGTCGATGTCAGCCCGTACTTGGCGATGAATTTCAGGTGCTTCTTCTCGTTGTCGAGCGAAACTCCGATCGCCGTAATGTTGTTTTCCGAAAGTTTGTCGTTTGCATCACGAAACGAACATGCTTCCTTCGTTCAGCCAGGCGTGTCGTCTTTCGGGTAGAAAAACAGCGCGACGCGTTTGCCGCGCAGAGCCGAGAGAGAAACGTCGCTACCGTTTTCGTCTTTCGCCGTAAAATCCGGCGCAATATCTCCAACCTTCAGCATATTCCTCCAAAATCCTGTAAAATTCGTCCTTAAACAAAGATACCGTCTCCGGCCTGAACCGGACGGTTCCGAAACATTTGTAGGGAGTTCTTAAATTGTAGCAAATGAAACGGTTTTCGGAAAAACAGGCATTGGAGAAACTGGCCGCGCTGAAAGCCGGGTTTCGGGAGCGTATCGTTCGGGGCTACGAGCATCGGGCGAAAGACTGCCTGACTTGCGAAACGCAGGGCGCTTGCTGTCTGGATGCGCACTTCGTCAATGTGCATATTTCGCGGCTGGAATCGGTCGCGATGCGGCAGAAACTCGACGGTCTTCCGGACGCTCTGAAGAAAGCTGTAAATGCCCGGATCACCGAGACGATCGCGAAATTCAAAATTGACGAGGCGATCGACACGTTCGCCGCGACCTACGCCTGCCCGCTCTTCGAAAAAGGAATCGGCTGTCTCGTCCACGACGTCAAGCCGGCCGCGTGCATCGCGCACGCCTGTTACGAACGCCCAGAAGACCTTCCGCCGGATCAACTGCTCGATGACGTTGAGAGCGAGATCGATCGGCTCGACTGTCAAACCTACCTTTCGGAAAGGGCCTGGCAACCGATCCCGGTAGGGCTAAATCTGATTCGCTGATAACAATTGCCAGGACAGCCGTGACGCGCTTTCGGCCTCCCGTGAAAAAGGAGCGTTTGCTCTCTAAACTGCAAACTTCAGAACAAGTGAAAATAACCGATGTTGCCTTTTTTTATTTTTCTACGCCCGCTTCGCGCGAACGTCAAGAGGATTCAACGACGGATTACGGGATAGAAAGCTGTCTGCCCGCCAAATACGCGAAAAACGCTGAGAGACATTCTTTCCAGCACGTTTTCGCGTATTTGGCGTGTTTCGCGGGAAAGAAATTCTCTGAAGCGTAATCTGGGTTCAAAATCGGATAGTGGCCGGCTTGATGATCCACTACCCAACATTGCAGTCGTTGGCAATTATCGGGCCGGCACGGGAATGTCCGATTTCGGCAACGGAATTCAGACCTTTAAGGAACGGTTTGTTGTCTGATATCTTGAAAGTCGGATGTTCAGATTTGTCACGGATTCCGGTTGGCCGCCAAAACAAATCACTTGGATACGCGGATCAGTTCATTGATCGCCGAGGTTACGGACGCGACCGCGACCTCTTCTATGCAGCGCGGGGAATCGAACTTTTCGCAACGGTAACCGGCGCACGGTTGGCAGTCGAACGGTTCGAAGACGATCCGGTGCGGGGCGTCGGTCCAGGGGCGCCAGTGGTCGCGGTTCGATGATCCGAAGATGACGACCGACGGGCAGCCGACGGCCGAGGCGATATGGGCGATGCCCGAATCGTTGCCGATGAAGATCGAGGCGCGGGCGGCGAGCGCCGTGATCTCCGGCAACGCGAGGTCGCTGAAGATCTCGATCGGCGAAGATGCGGTCGATTTTAGCCGTTCGAGTTCGCCGTGTTCGTGCGCCGCGCCGACGGCGACGACGAGATAGCCGTGCCTGTCAAGAAACTCCGCGACGCGGGCGAAATTTTCGATCGCCCACTGCTTTGTCGCGAACGCGGCAACGGGATGAAGGATAGCGATTTCGGATTTAGGATTTGGGAATTCGGATTTTGGATTGCCCGATTTTGGATTTTGGATTTTGGATTTTGGATTTTGGATGGGAATGTTGAATCCTGGAATTCTGGAATCTTGAATCCTTGAATCTTGAATCTTGAATCCTTGAATCCTCGAATCTTGGAATCCGTGTAACCTGGAATCGATCGCAGCGACGGCCGATTCGGAAATGCCCAATGACGTTCTTGGTCGATCTTCTACCGGGATTCCAAAGGCTCCGATGAGGGCGAGGTGCTGCTCGGCGGAGTGCGTTACCGGCCGCCCCCAAAAATCGGCGGACGACGAGAGCAGGTGATTGTAAAGAAACTTGTACCGATAATGCGCATAGCCGATGCGTTCGCGGGCTCCCGAAACTCGTACGAAAAACGTTGAGGTCGTGCCGCCGTGAAGATTTATCGCGACATCGTATTTTCGTCTTCTGATCTCGCGGGCGAGAGTGAATCGCGACCGCTTGCTCGATTTTGAAAAGCTCAGAACCTCATCAACCACGTCGAATCCGTCAAGCACCGGCGCGACCCAATCCTCGAGCAGAACGTCGATCTTCGCGTCGGGCAAATGACGCCGCAGCGCAACGAGCGAAGGCGTGATCAGGACCGTGTCGCCGATCGAACGCAGACGCACGACGAGCACGCGTTTAACATTTCGCCAATCGATCGGACGTCCCTGAATCATCGGATTATTCTATCACCGGAAACGGATTGAACCCGAGTTCCGCACGGAATCGGCAATGGAAAGATTGCCCGCGAATTTCCGCTGATCAGCGCGAATTAGATTTTATCCCGAATTACGCATTGGAAAGTTGTTTGCCCGCGAAAAACGCTAAAGATGTCATTTGTTCGGCCAGTTTTCGTGTATTTTGCGTGTTTCGCGGGAAAGAAATTTCTCTCAAGAAACACATTTTCAAGTGACTGAAACAAAAGGATTTATACAGTTCGTGTTTCTTCGGCGCGCCGTGCGGCGTCAAACCGATTGGACGGCTAATGCGCAATCTGGGTTTATCTGAATGCGAACGAGCAAACCGACTTTCAACACTTTGGTCCGTGCGGTAACTCAATTTGGAAAACCCGCTTCTTCCGCAACCCTTTTGGACCAAATTTCGATTCGCGCGGATTCGCGGAAATTCGCGGGCAAAATCTCCCTAATGCGCAATTTGGATTGAAGTGATCTTGATGGCGCACGGTAACGCCGCCGAAGGGTTTCAGCCCGGCTGATCGCCAAGCGGGAAACGATCAACCACTTTCCAACGGCCGCCATTTACTTGTTCGATCAGAGAGAGCTCGTCAAAGGTGTGTTCGAACGGACGAATCCGCGACGAAATGATCTCGAAATCGGCGTCGGAGCAGACGCCGTTGCGCGGATGAATAAGTGTGACGTGCGCGCCGTGTTTGCGCGGCGCGTCGAGAAGTTGCGCACGCAACCGGTCGAACGATTCGGGATCGGCGGCCCGGATCAGGACAAGATCGCCATCGCGTTCCGGCGATCCGAACCTGATCGTGATCGGGCTCAGATCGAGGCCGGCGATTCGCTTGCCGAGTTCGTTCCAGTCGGAAACATCATCCTCACGTATTAGCGTTACGTGCGAATCGATAAGTTCGGCTTGAATGGGATTGAATTCGCGGCGCACGGCGTCGACATCCGAATTGCCGCGAAGAAGGAGAGTTGCCTGCCGCCGTTTAGCTTCGGACACGGATCAATTCTCGACCTTGGCCTCTTCGACAATCATCACCGGAATCTCGTCGCGGATCGGATAAACCAACGCGCATTCGGGATTGACGCATTTGAGACCGCTTTGGTCGTCTTTGATCTTCACTTCCGACTTGCATTTCGGACAGCGGAGAATTTCTAAGAGTTCAGGACTGATCATATCTTAATTTCGGATTTGTGATTTGTGATTTCGGATTTGGAAAAAACGGTCATCCACGCAGGGCGATGATGTTCCGAAATCCCAAATCCGAATTCCCAAATCCCAAATCCAAGTTATTCCACTTTCGTTCCGCATTCGTTGCAGAACTTCGCGCCGGGGTTCATTTCGGCCTGGCAGTTGGCGCACTTCGGTTTCTCCTGCGTGGAACCGCATTCGGAACAGAACTTTGCGCCCTCGCGGAGTTCGGCGCCGCATTTGACGCACGGGACCTTCGCAACTTCCATCTTGCCGCCGCAATCGCCGCAAAATTTCACTCCGACCGCGTTCTGTTTGCCGCAAGACGGGCACGCGACCATCGCGGCCGGCTGAGCCTGTCCCTGTCCGCCGCCCTGCTGCGCGCCGCCGCCGCCGAAGACGTTCGCCATTTGATTGCC
>JBGSWK010000039.1:0-153822 GCA_041752475.1 Pyrinomonadaceae bacterium
TTCATATCGATCTCCCTGATAGTAAGGAATCCGACAAATCTCGAACAATTTCAAATCGTTTAACTCAGAAATGGCCGTAAGCTACTTATTTACAATAATTTCAAAGAACAGTATTGTTGCTTAACGCAACGCTAGTGATTCGTGATCAACAATCACCTGCTCCGAACAAAGTGCCGCTTCGAGGACCGGTCAATCAGGCCCGCCAACGGCTCAAAGCAGTTCGGAATAATCAAACTTCTTCGATTCCTCGACATCCGTAAACAGGTCGTTGCGACTTTGAAAATCTTCGAACATCCGGTCGTAAGTTGCAAGGAGGTTATCGGTCGATTTAACACGCGTGTTCGCCAGGCCCGTTTCGACCGCGTTCGCCGTGCGCCGGTTTGTTTCAACCGGGTCGTCGATGATCGCGCGCACGGCGTCGGCGAAGTTCGCGCCGGAGGGCTCGACCAGCCAGGAATTGTCGGCGTTGGCGTATGACAAGATCCCGCCCGAATTCGGCGCCAGGGTCGGCGTGCCCGAGACCATCGCTTCGAGCGGCGCAATGCCGAAGGGCTCCCGCGGGTTCGGATGCACGAAAACGTCGGCGTTCGCGTAGTAGTCGGCGAGTATTTCCTTTTCGAGGTGGCCGAGGCAGACGATCTTGCCGGGAAACTTTTTCGCCGTTTCCGCTTTCAGCCATTCCTCTTCAGGCCCCGCGCCGGCGACGATGAGCCGAAAATCGTGTCCTTCGTCGCGGGCCAGTTCGGTCATCATTTCGACCAATAATCCGATGTTCTTTTCGGGCGAAATACGGCCCGCGTAAAGCAAAACGGTCGAATCAGAGGGAATTCCGGAACGTTCGCGCATTTCCTTCCCGATCATTTCGTTCTTGCGGTCGGCGCGGAAAACATCGGTGTTGACGCCCCTCGGACAGACGAAAATACGTTCTTCGATCGGGATCCGCGGTGCTTTGAAAAAGCGCCAGCAAAAGTTAAAGAATTTTTCCGAACGCCCTCGATTTGATTCGGATCTGTAGGCGTTACGGAATTCTTCGGCCGTGTACGCCGAGTTTGCGATATGAAAATCGAAATTCGGCAGCGTGTAGTTGCCGATCACGCGCCTCGCGAACCAATTGCCGATATTCCCTGATGTAAGGAACGAGCCGATATTGTCGTCCATCCGCTCGGCGCTGAAATGCACCAGCATCGGCCGGCCGAGCTGACTGAATTTGCCGATCCGGACCATTGCGCCGAAGATGCTCAGCGTGTACTTGTCGGTCACCTCGATGAGGTCCGGCTTTTCCTTGAGCAGGATCTGACGGATCGGCGAGTCCGTGGCCATATACTGCCACGGCATCAAAATGCGGTAACGCTTGTCGAAGACCGGCGAGAATTTGGCGGGCACGTAGTAGATCTTCGCGAATTCGTTGATCTGTTCTTCGGCTTCGGATTCGCCGGGGACTATCAGGCGGACCTCGCGGCGATGCCGCTCGGCGGCGTCGAGCAGGTTGTTGAAACTCGTGCTGATGCCGCCGGAGTTCTTATGGTAATAGTTGGTGATGTGTACGGATTTGATCGGCACGGCTTGGCTCAGGTCTTGGTCACGTGAATGCGGCCGCGCGTCGGCACCATTATCGAAAGAATCGTCGCAATAATCAGCAGGATCATGCCGTCGACTCCCCAAAATTTCAGGAACGCTATCGAGCGCCCGCCGCCGTATGTCCAGAACGCTTTGTTCATCACCGCCCAGACGAGCATCTGCGAAAAGACGCCGAATCCCGCGATCGCAAGGACGACCGACAGGTACGCACCCCGACGGAAAAACGAAGCGATCTCGTTCGGAATAAACGCGATAAAGTCGAAGATCAGAAACGGCATACTGACCACGTCGCGGAAAAGTGATTTGCTTCCTTCTTCGCCGACGATCATCACGTTGCGCCTCATAATGAAGAGTGTGAAAAGCGCCGAAATTATGGATACGCAGATTGACCGGACGATGGCTTGATCCGTGTGGTCGGCCGTGCCGGTGATCGAAGCGAAGGCGGTCTGAAAGCCGAATTCAAACAGGTGGCTGACGACCGGAACCGCAAGCAGGATCGTCGCCAGAGCCTTCCAGGCGGGTTCAACGCGCCGGAAAGACTGAATTATCGCGCCGGTTATCCCGGCGAACGCAAAACGGTAAGTGAATTGTACGACGGCCGCCGCGATCGCCAGCTTAAGTCCTTCTTTGGCAACCAGATAGGTAATCAGAAAGATCGGCGCGCGAAGCAGTCCGCTGAGAATCGCACCCTTGTAGTTCCAGTGCCGGATGAACTGCGAAGGGTTCCGGACAAGGCTGGACCATGCTTCGCTGACCGTTCTCGCTTGCGCGAAATCAGGAGCGTTCTCAAATGTTGCTTCGGTGGTCATTGGGTCTTTCTGCAAGCTGCTATTTGTTTTTCGGGTTTTTTCGTCGATTTTCCGCCAGGATTTCACGGGCTTCGGCATATGCCACGTAGACCTTCTCGAAGACCGAATCCCACGAACGCGTCAACGCGAACTCGCGCGAATCTACTTTCATTTTGGCTAATTTCTGAGGATTGTCTAACAACTCGATCGCATACTTTACGAAATCGTCGAACGAATGCGCGACAAACCCGGTCTTTCCTTCCTGAACGATGAACTTCGGTCCGCCCTGATCCGTGACGATACAGGGCACGCCCGCGGCGTTCGCTTCCTGAACGACGTTGCCGAAGGCGTCCGTATCGGACGGGAAGATGAAGACATCCATATTCGCATAGCCCTGCGAAAGCTCTTCACCTTCAAGAAAACCCGTAAGATCCGCAGTCTTCATTGATTTTCGGAGATATTCGCGTTCGTTGCCCTCGCCGATGATCAGAAAACGGAAATTCGACTTTCCGGCGGCGAGCAGCGCCCGTTCGAGATCGGCGAGCAACCTCACATTCTTCTCGGCGCGAAGACGGCCGACGAACCCGAAGCGAATGACCCCGTCGTGGATCGTCCGCTTTTCCGGTGAAAAGACCTCGGTATCGACCCCGCGGATCATTAGGCGCGCCTTGCGCCCGGTCCCGGTCTCAAGCATCTCGACCAGTTCGTCGTTCGGCGCGAGAAGAACCTGTGGCATTTTGTAGTAAAGCTTTGCCCCGTCAAGGATCCTCCGTTCGAGAAATCCGGTAAAGCCGAATCGTTGTTTTTCCGGGATGAAGGAAAGCCTTTTTCGAAGTCTCGTCGCGGCATACTCGTGCAGATTCGTGTGCCAGGATCCGACCATCGGCCGCTTCATCCGCCAGGCGAGATATGCACCCATTATGCTGATGTCGTTGAGGCCGGTGATATGGAAAACATCCGGATTGAATTTCTCGAGCGCGATCCGGACCCGGTTCGCGTGGCGCTGGAACAACGGGTCGTATTTTAGTCCCTCGTCCATCGTGAACGAGGTTGGGGACCGTTTGAGGCGGACGAAAGTGATATTCTCGTCCTGGATCGTCTCCGTTTTCGGCGCAGAATGAACCACCAGAAACGGGTAACCGTTTTTCCGGACGAAACGCACGAACTTGTTGCTGGTGATCGCCACCCCGTTGACTTCCAAAAACGAGTCCGGGAAATAAGCGACACGTAAAACTTCCTTCACAATAGCTAAAAATACATAGAGGCAGTCTCAATCGGACCGCCCCTAATCGATTCAAGAATCTGCTCGAATCCTGTTAAACCGGGTCCGAAGAGAGGCTTTTCGGCGCAATATCTTCGAGATTCGGTATTTCAAACTTGGTTTCCGCGGCATCTTTCGGCACGCGGTCCTCTCGCTTTTGCGCGACCTTGAAAAACGGACGGAGTTTCGGGCTTCCCAAGAAGCCGAGCGTCCAAATCGCCGCGCGGAGCCACGCGGGCCCGCCTTTCTCCCAGCCGTACGCCGATAGCGGATTTAGCCCCGAACCGTTGCCGATGTCAAAAAACACCCGGTCAAACCATCGTCGCCGGGCTTCGGGAAACTCCGGGTAAAACTTGAGGATCTCCGAGAACGACTGAAGTTGCCGCGAATGGAGCGGCTGTTCATATTCCGGCATCAGCACGACTTCGCTGCGCTTTTCGACACGGATTTCTTCGACGAACTCATCGAACGTGCTGCTGTTCGTCAAATTGATCACCGTGTTCGGCTTGCAGCCGTGACGGTCGCCTCCGGTCGAAATCGGGATACCGAGAGCCTCGGCCATCTCGATCACCGCTTTGTTTTCGGACCAGGTCCTGAAACCGTTGATCTCGAAGGCGTGGATCCACTGGCCGTGCTCGCGGATGAAATGCCTCAAAAGAATCTCGTGCTTCTCCTGCCCGACCATCTCAATGTCCCACAACGGATGGTTGAGGATGATCAAAACCTGCGGAATCTCGGTGAGCATCGAGAACAGCTCGGCGAGTTTCGCGTTCGACGGCGTTTCGTCGCCGCTGAAGGTGTAAGCCAGAAGATCCTTCGTGATCTCGACCGCACGGTCCTTTGGCAGATTATGCACCCCAACGTGAAAGAACCCGTACTCGAATGGGACCGTCCATTCGAGAGAGATCGGTGCGTGCGTGATCTTTTTCGTCTCGCAATTGGTAAGATTGCCGTCGATGCTGTCGTGATCCGAAAGCGAAACCATCGCTTCGAGTCCGGCGCCCTCGATCTGATCCTTTTCGATCTCGTAAACGTCGCGCGACGTCATCGGCGGCGACCAGTAGGCGGTTGAAAAGTCGATGCCCTTGCCTTCCTTCTTTTGGTACTTATCCCGTTCTTTCCGCCAGAAATAGGCAATGACCGGCAGTTTTTCGGCGTAATACGGGACGAAATCCAACATTTCCCTTGAATGTTCGGTATGACAATGGAGAGAGACACCGACCCGGGCTTCCTTGCCGAGATCCTCGGCCCGATGCAGTATGTGGAGTCTTGTTCGTCTTAAATTCATCCTACTTCTCCGCTTTCAACACGCTCCCTCGAACGTAAAAGGCTATCAAATCTGCGAATCGTTGTAAACGGAACGAGACGCAGGCTTCTGGGTGGCCTGATCCAGGTGCGATGGACGCCGGTTTGCGAACGCGAAAACAAAGCCGATTCTAACACACGCGGAAGACAAAATATACAAATAGAGCGACTCATAAAAAAAGTGTCACAACTGTTTCGCCGCTGGTGTTTTTCCAGTGTTAAGAGGATACAATTTCTCGTTTACAATCATACAAATTCAGGAGTTATACCATAATGTCTTGGCTATTTTCTTTATTACTCGCAAGCAGCATTCTTACCGCCGATCCGATCGCGCCGACCCGTGTCGAACGCGAGATGCGGCCCGAAGATCCGGCGGTTTTCGCAACTGACGTCACCGATCGTTTTGAGCAGACTTATCCGCTTTCATCGAACGGCCGCGTCGCGGTTTCAAACATCAACGGCTCGATCACCATCGAAACGTGGGACAAGGACCAGGTAAAGGTCGAGGCCGTGAGGACGGCGGATACGAAGGAGCGTCTCGATGAGACCCGGATCGTCATCGACGCAAAATCGGATTCGCTGACGATCAAGACCGAATACCCAAAACGCAACGACGGAATGTGGAACAAGTCGTCAAAACTCGTTGTCGATTATCGTTTGACGGTTCCGAAAAACGCCGTTCTCGACGAGATCGAAACGATCAACGGCTCGATCAATATCACGAACTCCGGCAATGTGACGAACGCGAAAGCGGTCAACGGTCAGGTGCGCGCGCTTAACCTGCGCGGTACGGCCGAGCTTTCGACCGTCAACGGCTCGGTCGTCGCGGAATTCGACGAACTCCCGGCGACGAGCAAGATCCGGCTCAACACCGTCAACGGGCAGGTGAATCTCACGGTTCCTTCGGACATCAACGCGACGATCAAGGCGGATTCGCTGAACGGCTCGATCGCAAACGACTTCGGGCTGCCGGTGCGCAAGGGCAAATACGTCGGGCGCGATATGTACGGCCGGATCGGAACCGGCGAGTCATCGATCAAACTCAACAGTTTGAACGGCGGGTTATCGATCAAGCGCCGCGCGGACGGCCGCAACGTCAATCCGGTCGTCGATCTTTTGCCGCAAAAGTCGGAGTCCGATGATTCCGACGACCTCGACACGGATTCCATCTCAAAGATGAATGTCGATCTTGAGCGGGCCAACAAGGAAGCGGTCAAAGCGATGCGGAAGGCGCAGACGGAGATCGAAATGGCAAGGCCCGAGATCGAAAAGGTCACCGCGGATGCGATGCGCCAGTCGGTCGACGCGATGAAGATCACCAAGGAACTTATGACTTCGACGGAATTCAAGGAAATGCGGATTCAGGCAGACCGTCTTCGCCGGCAGATGAAAGAGCGCTTTCGGAATGTCCGGTTCTTGTCGGGCCCGCCGGTTATCGACACGAAAACCGACTCGTTTCAGGTCAAGGGCGTCCCGACCGTGACGATCAACGCGCACGACGCCGAAGTAAGTGTCAGCGGCTGGGATAAGCCGGAGATTCGCTATATGGTGACGCGCGTTTCGGACGGGCGTCGGACGAAACCGTTGACCGTCGACGCGAAGCAGACCGGCAGCGACGTCCGGATCGACGTCGGCGCCGTCAAAGATGGCGAGTGCGAAGAATGCTTCGGTGCCGGCGAGGACCTCCGGGTGGAGGTCTCGGTGCCAAAAAAGTCGAATCTCCGGATCTCGTCTCACGGCGAGGTGCGTCTCGAAAATGTCTCGGGCGATATACGGGTCGAAGGCGGTGATGAAGCCGTCAGCATCCGTGATGTTGACGGCACACTCGCGGTCAAGAACATCGACGGGCGGATCCGTGTGATCGGATTCCGCGGCGATGCCGTTGCCGAAACGAACGACGGCGAGATTAGTCTTGAGGGCGATTTTTCCAGTCTCAAAGCCGGTTCCGCCGACGGAACGGTCATTTTGACGCTGCCCGAATCATCTGATGTCACGGTCGAATCGAACACGCGTTCGGTCGAGGCCGTCGGGATCCAGATGGCGTTCGAGGGCGGCGACCAATTGTTCACCTACCGGATCGGGAAAGGCGGAAATAACGTCAAATTTTCGGCCGTCGACGGCCGTCTGATCATTCGTGGCTCGTCGCAGCTGCGGTCTGCGAACTGAATACGCAGCACCGTAATTTTCCTGAAACAATTCATACCACGCGTCGTTTGTATAGGTTGAGTCCTGTATTCCGTCGTACCAATACCCATTTTCATCGATAACTACGAGGTGAAGCATGAGATTTTTTTGTGCCCTTTTTCTGCATTTATTTCTATCATTTTTCATACAGGCCCAACCGGTTGCGTTAAACGATTCCAAACCGGTTGCGAACGACAACGAACCCAAAAATACATCAAGGGGGGCGAAAGTCGAGGTTCCCGCCGAAAAGCGCGTTCCGATCCGAATTCCGAAGGTTGAGGTCGGTCCGGTGATCGACGGCAAACCTGATGAAGATGTCTGGAAGCAGGCCGCGGTCTTCAAGGACTTTTACCAGACCAATCCCGGATACAACATCGCGCCGTCGAAACCGACCGAAGTTTATATGGTTTACGACGAAAAGAACCTTTATATCGCGTTCAAATGCTGGGACGAAAAGGACAAGATCCGCGCGACGATCGCGAAGCGCGACCAGATCTTCAACGAGGACAACGTTCGAGTCTGGCTTGATACGTACAACGATCAGCGCCGGGCGTACGTTCTCGGGTTCAATCCGCTCGGTATCCAGCAGGACGGGATCATCACCGAAGGAAGCCAGAACGGGGCCGATTTTTCGGTCGACATCGTGATGGAATCAAAGGGCGTGATCGAGGACTGGGGCTGGTCGGTCGAGGTCAAGGTGCCGTTCAAGTCGCTTCGATACGCGGGCGGAAAAGGCAAGCAATGGGGATTCAACGTCGCGCGTAACATCGATCGTTTCAACGACGAGTTTGACCAATGGCTGCCGGACGACCGAGACGTTTCCGGATTTCTCGTGAAACACGGGAAGATCTCCGGACTTGATGAGATCAAGGCGGAACGCACGCTCGAGATCGTGCCGAGCATCACGGTTTCGGAGACCGGACGGCGGACTCGGACGGTGCCGATCTCGACGGTGAACGCGAACGGCTATCATCCGATCTTCAACCCGTTTGGAGTCCGGGATCCGGGCCGCTTCGTCAACGAACCGGTCAAGCAGGACATCGGCGTTACGCTGAAATATACGATCACGTCGAATGTCACGCTCGACGCCGCGATCAATCCGGATTTTGCGGAGATCGAAGCGGATGCGCCGGTCGTCACGGCGAACCAGCGTTTCCCGATCTACTTTCAAGAAAAGCGGCCGTTCTTTCTTGAGGGCAAGGAGATCTTCGACTCGCCGCTGCAGCCGTTCTATTCGCGGACGATCGTCGATCCGGACTTTGCGGCGAAGTTGACCGGCAAGATCGGAAAGACCTCGTTCGGATTCCTGGCCGCATCGGACAACGCTCCCGGAAACTATTCGGCCGACGAGCGGAACGATCCGCTGATCCGTCCGGGGATCGACGAGTTCGTCGACAAGAACGCATTCTTCGGCGTCCTCCGGCTGAAGCGGGACTTCGGAAAAAACAACAACGTCGGATTTTTCGGAACGGCCCGGGTGTTTCCGAAGAACCGAAACTTCGTCGGCGGATTCGACGGCACATTCAAGCTCAACGACCGGACCGTGATGACCTTTCAGGCGCTCGGGACGCATTCGAGGAAGTTCTTTTTCGATGCGGACGCCGGAAACTCGCAGTATCGCAGCGGCAACGGATTCGGATACTTCTGGAGTCTCGATTACACCACCGACACGCACGGCTGGTACATCGAAGCGTCCGGCCGGACGGCGGATTATCGGGCCGACTCCGGCTTCACGAGACGGACGAACACCAACTCGATACTTCTCGCGAACCGGTTCAGCACGAAGTCCAATCCGAAGGCGACGATCATTCGCGCCAACACGAACCAGTTCGTCAGGCTTGGTTTCGACTGGCAGGGCCGTTCGCAAAACGGAGTCGCGGGCGCGAACCTCAACCTCAGTCTGCAGGGAAATACGTTCATCTATGCGGAATCCGGGGTCAGCTTCGACCGTTTGTTCGAAGAAGAATTCGGACCGAAGCGGTCGCTCACGAGAACCGGCGCGTTCTTCGGAAATTCAGAGCGCTCCGCTTATCAACCGTATTTCAGTTTCAACATCAACAAGAACTTCAACAAGCAGTTCAACGCCTACGGATTCGTCGGGTCGATCTTCAACTCGTTCGATTACGACTTCGGAGCGGGCGGCAGTTTTGACCGTGTAAGTCCGGCATACCTCGCCTGGCTGGCGCGCTATCAGCAGGATCCGAACACCGCGGGACCGTATCCGGGGCTCGATCCCGGAAAAGGCTACCAGTTCGACACCGAGTTCGGGCTCGAATACAAGCCGACGGATCCGCTGCGGATGTCGTTCAGCTACACCAAAAGCCGTTTGAAGCGGAACGATTCGGGCAAGGTCGCATTCGATACGAACATCGTCTCGATCCGCTCGACCTACCAGTTCACGCGGTTCGCCTACACGCGGCTGCGTATCGATTACGACACGCTGACCCGCAACGTCAGCGGTCAGATGCTTTTCGGCTGGAACCCGAATCCGGGAACGGCGTTTTACGTCGGATACAACGACAACGCGAACTACAACGGCTTCAGTCCATACACGGGACAGTTGGAACCGCGCTTCGAACGCAACAGCCGGACGTTCTTCATCCGCGCTTCATACCTCTTCCGAAAGAGCTTCTGACGCCGCAAGCTGATTGAGGCTGTCTGAAGAGTCTTCTCAGCGTGCGTAGCATGCGCAAGGACGATAGCACCACGTTTCGCTTCGCTTCACGTGGTGCTATCGTCCTTTGCGCGTGTTACACGCTGAAGATCCCAATCTTGATCTCTAAACAATAAAGGTCACTGACTTTTCAGACAGCCTCTTTTTGTTTTCGTGCCCCGGGCGGTTAGAATTATCGTTTGCGGTGAAAGCGGAACCACTCTTCCGTCAGTGCCCGCAAGTAATTTCCGCCGACGAGCGGCGTCGGCTTCAATTAACCCAGATTGCGCAATAGGGAAATTTTTGCCCGCGAATCTTCGCGAATACGCGCGAATGGAAATCTGGTCCAAAGCGCTGCGAAAGAAGCGGGTTTTTGAAATTGGGCCACCGGACCGGCCAAAAAGTTGAAAAGCGGTTTGTTCGCGCGGATTCGCGAAGACTCGCGGGCAAACTTTCCTTTGCGTGATCCGGGATTAACCCGTTTCTTTCTCGTTTTTCCTTGTGCCGTATTTTTGTGATTTATGAGAGTTCTGTGCACTCTGATTTTGATCGTCTTATTGTCTGGCCTGATTCAGGCGCAGGCGGACGAGAAGGCGAGCGTTTCGTCCTCCCCCGAAAAAAACAAGCCCAATACAGAAGTCCCCGCAGACAAGCGCAACCCGGTCAGAATTCCGAAAATAGAGGGCGGAATAGTCATTGACGGAAGGCCCGACGAGGAGATCTGGAAGCAGGCCGCGGTTTTCAAGGATTTCTACCAGACCAGTCCCGGCTACAACACCGCGCCGTCGAAACCGACCGAGGTGTATATGGTCTACGACGAAACGCACCTGTATATCGCCTTCAAGTGCTGGGACGACAGGGACAAGATCCAGGCGACCGTTGCCAAGCGCGATCAGATCTTCAGCGAGGACAACGTCCGCGTTTGGCTGGACACATACAACGATCAGCGGCGCGCGTATCTGCTCGGTTTCAACCCGCTCGGAATCCAGCAGGACGGCGTGTTCACGGAGGGAAGCCGCCAGGGAGCCGATTATTCGGTCGACATCGTGATGGAATCGAAGGGCGTGATCGAGGACTGGGGCTGGTCGGTCGAGGCGAAGATCCCTTTCAAGTCGATTCGTTACGCCGGCGGAAAGGGCAAACTCTGGGGTTTCAACGTCGCGCGCAACATCGAGCGTCTGAATGACGAATCCGACCAGTGGCTGCCGGACGACCGCGAGATCTCGGGCCTCCTCGTGAAACACGGGAAGATCACCGGACTCGACGAGATCAAAACTGAACGAACGCTCGAGATCGTACCGAGCATCACGGTTTCGGAGACCGGTCGGCGGACGCGGACGGTGCCGATCTCGACTGTCAGGGCGAACGGCTTTGATCCCGTTTTGAGGCCGAACGGAATTCAGGATCCGGGCCGATTCGTAAACGAGCCGGTTAAGCAGGACATCGGCTTGACCCTGAAATACACGATCACGCCAAACGTGACGCTCGACGCCGCGATAAATCCCGATTTTGCGGAGATCGAGGCCGATGCGCCGGTCGTTACGGCCAACCAGCGGTTCCCGATCTTTTTTCAGGAAAAGCGGCCGTTCTTTCTCGAGGGCAAAGAGATCTTCGACTCGCCGCTGCAGCCCTTTTATTCGCGGACGATCGTGGATCCGGATTTCGCCGCGAAGCTGACCGGAAAAATAGGAAAGACCTCGTTCGGCCTCATCGCGGCGTCCGACAACGCTCCGGGAAACTACTCGGACGACGAGCGGAACGATCCGCTGATCCGGCCCGGAATCGATGAGTTCATCGACAAGAACGCCTTTTTCGGAGTGCTGCGGGTGAAGCGCGACTTCGGGAAGAACAACAACGTCGGATTTTTCGGGACCGCGCGGGTCTTCCCGAAGAATCGCAACTTCGTCGGCGGATTCGACGGGACGTTCAAGCTTGACGACCGGACGGTGATGACGTTTCAGGTGCTCGGGACGCATTCGCGAAAGACCTTTTTCGATCCGGAAGCCAATCGTTCGACATACCGCAGCGGAAACGGCTTCGGGTACATCTGGGCGCTCGACTGGACGGCGGACACGCGTGGTTGGTATGTCGAGCTATCCGGGCAAACCCGTGACTATCGGACGGATTCCGGATTTACCCGCCGAACGAACACGAATTCCGCCTTTTTCATCAATCGATTCAGCACGACGTCGAAGCCAAAGGCGTCGATCATTCGCGCAAACTGGAGCCAGCAGGCGCGCTTTGGATACGATTGGGAAGGCCGTTCGCAGAGCGGATCTCTCGGAACCAGTCTGAATCTGAGTCTGCAGGGGAATATGTCGCTGTCAGTATCTTCCGGCGCGACCTACGAAAGGCTTTACGAAGAAGAGTTTGGCCGAAAGCGCGCGATCGATCGGTCCGGCGCCTTCTTCGGTGACTCGGAGCGTTCGGCGTACCAGCCGTATTTCAACTTCAGTGTCAGCAAGACCTTCAGCAGACAACTCAGCGCCAGCGCATCACTGGCGTCGATTTGGCGTTCGTTCGATTATGACTTTGGCGCCGGCGGGTCGTTCGGGCGCGTCAGTCCGGCCTATCTCGCCTGGCTCGCGAGGTTTCAACAGGATCCGGGTACGGCCGGCGACTCTCCCGGACTCGATCCGGGAACCGGCCATCAACTAAATCTTGGGTTTAGCTTCGATTACCGGCCCGCAGAACCGTTCAGGGTTTCGCTCAGTTATACAAAAAGCCGGCTCGAGCGGAACGACTCGGGCAGATTGGCGTTCGATACGAACATCGTTTCGATCCGATCGACCTACCAGTTCACGCGTTTCACGTATACTCGCCTGAGGCTTGATTACGACACCTTGGCACGCAACGTCAGCGGCCAGATGATATTCGGATGGAACCCGAATCCGGGAACGGCGTTTTACATCGGCTACAACGACAACGTCAATTACAACGGCTTCAGTCCGTACACGGGGCAGTCGGAGCCGCGCTTCGAACGCAACAGCCGGACATTCTTCATTCGCGCTTCGTATCTCTTCCGCCGGAGCTTTTAAGCCCGGATAAGCCCGATGAAACTGTTTGCCCGCGCGTCTTCTCGCGTATTTTGAGGGCTAAACTTCCCATCGCTTCGGTTGAACCCAGATTGCGCATTAGCCGTTCAATCGGTTTGACGCCGGACGGCGCGCCGAAGAAACACGAACTGTATAAATCCGTTTGTTTCAGTCACTTGAAAATGTGTTTCTTTAGAGAGTTTTTGCCCGCGAATTTCCGCGAATCCTCGCGAATAAGATTCTATCCGAACCCGCACCGGCAAACCGCTTTTCAACACTCTGTCCCTTGGCCCCATTTCAAAAACCCGTTTCTTTCGCAGCGCTTTCGACCAGATTCCATTCGCGCGGATTCGCGGAAATTCGCGCTCAAAATTTTCCTATTGCGCAATTACGAACTTGTTTGGTTTTGACTGATTTCAAGCTTGGCCTTCTGATCAACTTCAATGTTGAGCTGATCAAGTTCGGACTCAAACGAGTAGTCAATGGTCTTGCCGAATGAATCAAGAGTATGTTCCCGCAAAGTCGCCAAGTCGCTAAGCAGGAACGGTTAGTTAACTGATCGCGAATCTATTACCGACACCTTCGCGCCTTTGCGGGAACACCGTCTGATCTGATTCCGAACGCGTGATTTCATCCAGCGCACCAATCATCGGGCGGATTTTGCCCGGATCTTCACCGCCCGCTCGAGACCGTCCGAATTCTCGAGGATCTTCAAACGCAAATCTTTATCGAGGTCCGGATTCGATTCCAGAAACTTGTTCACGATCTCCAGCGACTTCCCGTCGCGCTGGCCGCCGATGAACGAACCGAGCCAGCCGTTGACGAAAAAGATCTTGCGCGTTCGTTTGAAATTGGGCAGTTCAGCAAGCGCCCGTGCCAGATAGGGTTGCGTCAATGCCGCGTGCCGCGGGTTGTTGAAAACGACGAACGCGGATTCGATCCAGCTTTCCGAAATTTCCTTGTTGTTGACGAAATCGTTCCAATACTTGGCTTTGTTCTCGTTTGTCGCGATTCCGGCACGCGCGGCATATGCGTACCGACGGGCTTCGTCGGACGTTTCCGTCTTTTCAAGATTCGAGAGCAGCGCCGGCGCCGCCTTGTCGCCGAGGATCAAAAGCCGCGTGACGATATCGAACTTGTCCTTCGGGCGGAGTTCGAAACGCGCGATCTTCGATCGTCCCGCGAGAATATCCTTCAATACCTTTTGCGCGTTCAGACTCGAGCCGAGACTTAGAAATGAGCGGTAAAAAGTGATTCGCTGGCCCATCGTTTTGGCGTTCGCAAGACGCTCCAGAATAACCGTCTCGATCTTGGTTCTCAGATTCTGGATTTTGGAACCGGGAACATCGTCGATGTAGTAGTTCATCGCCGTCCCGACGCGGCCGAGCAGCGATTGGATGGTGGTTTCGTCGGATTCGATCGCGATGTTTTTGACGACCAGTTCGACGTATTCCGCAGGGTCCAGCTCGTTCTCCCGCACCGAATCCCAAAGCGCGCCCCACATCATCGCCCGCAGAAAATCGTCCTTTTCAAGCTGAATATTTTTCAAAACGTAATGGCGGCTTTTGGAGTCAAGCAGGAAGATCCCGTAGCCGTAGTCGCGGAAGTTCGGGAAGATGAAGGCCGGAGTTTCGTTGTTCGGATTGTATTTCCCGCCGGTGATCACCCAGTACGAGGCAAACGGAAAATTGCGCACTTTCCTGATGTTTGCGTCCTTCAATTCGTCGGGTCGCGTTGAATAACGCACCAACACTTGAACGTTTTGATTCCAAAGTTTGTTTTCAGATGTCGCGTCGGTTTGTTCGAACGAATAATTCTCGGCGGTGTCGTGGGGTCCGCCGCCCGTTTTGGCGATGTCTTCCGACCTTCGGTAGGCTCGGAGTTCGTCGTTCCGGATCCGGATTATCGGCAGTCCCCGCTGCGTCACCCATTTCTGCGCCCACTCGGCGACTTCGATTCCGTTCTGTTCAGCAAAGTCTTTCCCCGCCGATGCGCTGAACTCGTTTACAAGATCGGTCCACGTCGCGTTCGCGAACTCGTGCTTCTTCAAAAACGCGCGAACGGCGGTTCGGAATTTATCCTCGCCCAGAAAGAACTCGGCCTGTTTCAGAAAAGCCGGCGCCTTGTTGTAAACGATGTTTCCGTAAGCCGACTTTGCCGAGTTGAGGTTGGCGATCTCCTGATATATCGGTGTCGTACCCTTTGTTGAATCTGTCTGGTACGCGCCCTGCTTCGTCCGCTCGTAGAAGATCTTCCACGAGTTGTATTCCGGCATTACCTTGGCCATCGCCTTGTAGGCCATAAAAGTCGCAAAGCCTTCCTTGAGCCACAGATCGTCGAACCATTTCATCGTCACCGTATCGCCGAACCACTGGTGCGCTGCTTCGTGAAAGATCACGCTCGCCCGCGAAACGTAATCGTTCTTCGTCGGTTCCGACGGAAAGATGACCGACGATTCTCGAAGAAAGGTCGCCCCGGCGTGTTCCATTCCGCCGAACGGAAATTCGGGGATCAGAACCAGATCGTATTTCGGGAACGGGAATTTGTAGTCGAAGTAATCCTCGAGATATTTGACCGCTTCGCGATTGAGCCGGAAAACCTCGGCGGCGTGCGGTTTGAACTTCTCGGCTTGGGAGCGGCGAACGTAGACGGCCGTTTTCGGATTCGCGATTTCAGAGCTGGGATTTCCTTCCGGTTCGATCTTTGCAAAGTCGCCGGCGGCGAACGCGAAGACGTAGGTGCTGATGGGTTTCGTTTCGTAAAAAATATGGAAAATACGCGAACTGGTTCCGATCGTCATTTGAGATTGAGTGTTACTAACGACAAGCCAAGGTGAATTGACAATTTCTACGCTGAGTCTGAATCGCGCTTTAAGATCCGGCTGATCGAAAACCGGGAACGCCATGCTCGCGTCGGACGGGACGAAAAGCGAATAGACATACTCGCCGCCGTCCTGTTTGTCGATGTAACGCGTCACCGCCGCGCCGCTCGTTTTGATCGGCGACGCGAATTCGATCTTGATCGTGTTGGTTCCGGTCTTGAGGAGTCCGTTGGGAATCAGAAGATGCTCAGACTGGAGCGAAACTGACTGGAGCGCAAGCGTCCCGCTTGCATCGCGCGCATCGCGCGACAAACCGTTGACCTCCACGATATTCGCATACGGCTGATCCTTATCGTTCGCGAACGGCGTCGTGCGCCAGTCGAGCACGAGCGGATATTTCGAGCCTTCTTCAGTCAGATCGACGCTGATCTCCAGTGACCCTGTCATCAGCGGCGCGCCCTTCTCAAGCCTGATGTCGAGCTTGTACCGGATATCCGAATAGTTCGCCGCCCGCCATTTCGCCAACGCCGCTGGAACGCCCGGCTCGACCGCCGGTTGCTGCGCGTTCATATTTCCGATCAATCCTACGATCGACATCAACACCGCCACTAAAATCGTTTTCATCGTTAACATATTAATCCGTTTGGTTCCCCGAATCGAAGACGGTCCAAACTCACTGATGGTTCAGATCTTAAAATACAGGAAATAATACCGGCAAAACTTGCCTTGAATATCGACCGCTATATCTGTTATAATCAACAAGCGTAGTAAGTTGCCCGATATTAATAACGGCAATGATACAGGCAAATGCTGTGACCGCGTAACGTTGATATGTACGATAGCATCCACCAATTCGAACCGTTGATTCCGGAAAACACCGCGGAACTTGAGGATTTGGCATTCGAAGTTACAAACCGATCGGCCGAACTGTCTCGAGAACTGCATCCGGTCACTATTTCCGGTATACGCAGTCTGCTCAGAGTTATCAACAGTTACTACAGCAATCTGATCGAAGGTCACAACACGCATCCGATCGACGTCGAGCGGGCGATGCACGAGGACTACTCCAACGATCCCGCGAAACGCGATCGGCAGATTGAAAGCCTCATCCACATCGACGTGCAGAGCAAGATCGAGAATCGACTTGAATCCGATCCATATACGGATGTCGCGAACCCTGAATTCCTGCGATGGATTCATCGCGAATTTTACGATGATTTGCCCGAGAGTCTCCGCTTTGTTGAAGGAGACGGTGTCCGGGAATGGGTTGAAGCCGGCGAATTTCGGACGCGCGAGGTCGCGGTCGGACACCATATTCCGCCGACCCACACATCGATCAATGCGTTTTTGGACCGCTTCAAGGAGTTCTACGATTTCTCACGAATTCACGGCACCAAGAAACTCATCGCGATCGCGGCAGCCCATCATCGGCTGATGTGGGTTCATCCATTCCTCGACGGAAACGGCAGAGTTGCTCGTTTGTTCACCGATGCCTGCTTCTTTCGAATTGGTTTGTCTGGCTACGGAATCTGGAATGTAAGCAGGGGTGTCGCCCGGCGCAATTCAGACTACAAACGATACCTCGATGCCGCCGATTTTCCTCGCGAGGGTGATCCCGATGGGCGCGGAAATCTATCAAATCGAACCCTCACCGATTTTTGCAGTTTCTTTCTCGAAGTCTGCATGGATCAAGCGACTTATATGTCTTCGATTCTAAACCCTTCCGACCTATTGTCCCGGATCGAGAACTACGTTGACCGAAGTGTACAAGGCCTGATCGTCGACGAAAAAGGAACGAAGGCGGAACCGCTTCATTCAAGGGCCGGCGTGATCCTTGGCCAAGCCGCGCTGATGGGTGAATTGCCGAGAAGCACGATCGCTGAGATCGTCGGAATGAGCGATCGAACGGCGCGGAATGTAACTAAATTGCTGGTCGATGAGGGTCTCTTGATTCCGGCGTCCGATTGGCATCGGAGCCCGCTCAGGCTCGGATTCCCGATCCGCGCCGCAGCGTACTGGTTTCCAAACCTGTTTCCCGAAGTTGCTTCCGGGTACTGAACGCAGCTTTTTGCGACCGCGAAACGACACGCAGTAGAGCGACGGAGATCTTCCGCCTTCCAACGCGAAGATCACGATTTACAAACAGCTCGTACAGTAATATACTCTTCACCACTAACCCAACCGTTTGGGTTTATCTCACGTTAGAAAAAGGGGAACCGAATGCCGGACGCGGTGCGCGCGCTTGAGATCTGCTACGAATTGCAGGACCACTTTCTTTCGGAGTGGAAGAGAATCCATGGACAAGAAGATCGGTAAATGGACAATTTCTGACGAAGCGGTTTCGGAGAGCCTGAAATCGGCCACGAAACGCGGACAGAAGTTCCTCGACTCGGCGGCGAAAGCGTCGAGCGCGGGTTTCGACCGTGAACAGAACCTTATCGTGATCCGACTGACAAACGGTTGCGTGTTCGGTTTTCCGCCGCACTTCATTCGCGAACTCCAGAACGCGTCGCCCGATGAGATCGCGAAGGTATCGATCACCACGCACGGCACCGCGATTCACTGGGAAGATCTCGCGCGCACTATCGGCTGGTCGGGCTGCTGAACGGTATTTTCGGCACGAAGACGTGGATGGCCGAACTCGGACGCAAAGGCGGGCGGGTTTCATCGGACGCAAAGGCGAAAGCGGCAAGGCTCAACGGTGCAAAAGGCGGCCGACCGCGGAAAGGCGAGACGTCCGAGAAAGCTGCCCGAAAGAGCAAGCTTGTTGCGTAGGATTTTGCGATCGGTTTCCAACCTGTCCCAGGCTATCCAAAGAAGCACGACCGCAGTTCGGGCGGTCTCATTCTGACCATGCACTACGAAGACGCGGTTCGCCGAGCGATCGGCGGAGAGAGACCTCAGGATGCGCGGCTACCACGGTGAATGACTGAATACAGAGCTACTCCTCCCGCGCGATGTAGTCCGTCAGGAAAGGCGCGCTCGATGGCTTCGTTCCAGGCGGTGTTCCGAAACCACTCAGACATAATCTCGTGTCCGCATAACGATTGAGATGACGTGGGGCGAAACCGACGTCAAGCCCGCCGAGTGTTAAATAGACAAGCCGATAATAAAGTTTCTGTTTCGTCCACGCGTCCATCGACTTGTTTGCCGCCCGTTGCTACAAATCAAGTTGTATTCTGATCGCTTGCTCGACTTTTTGCAGATCCGCGGCCGACAACTTGCCTTCCAAATTCATCAAGCGCAATTTACTGACGGTTGTTAGCTGGTCGGCAATCGCCTTGCTCTGTTTTCGGCCCATGAGCACGTATGCTTCGCTTGGATAAAGTTTGTCGATGTTCGTCGTCAGCGGAACAACTTGGACACGGTTCAAATACTTGTTTGCCGCATCATTACTGACAATTACGGCGGGACGCTGCTTTTCAATCTCGCCGCCAACCGAAGGCGTGTTGAACCTTACCCACCAAACTTCACCGCGTTTCATCTGCCACGTCTCCTATAGTTGCCTCGCTCCACTCAAGAGCTTCGGTTTCACGCGCCTCGTTCAAAGCCATTTCCCGATAAGCAGCCTCAAGACTGTGTTTGACAACGTGCGGACGAACCAACGATTCGATAAATTGACTGATTTTGCCCTGCCCGATAACGCGGTGAAGTCCCTCATAAACCAGCTCGTCTACGGTAATTGTTAATTTCCTTTGCATTTTGCCTCGCTCCGTTCGCTCATACGTATTGTACACGTATAATAAGATAATTTGGTATTCTTTACAAGCAAAACGCCCTTCGATTTCAAAGAGCAAAGGTATAACGCTGAGCTAGGCGGCGCTCCGAGCATGGCGTCCGCTTGAGCGGCGGGTTAGGCGTCGCCGAGGTAACCGCGATCGCCGTACGGGAAGCCAGTGAGACCAAGACTGCGGCTGTCGCTGAAAGCGAAGTAGGCTCGAACCTCAGCGATTTTTGCGTTGCGCAGCACGTACCACTCGGTGCCGCGAAACATTAGCCGCTGATCGGTTCCTTCGGGTGTCCACAGGCAGCTCCACTCGCTGACGACTTCATCGTGCTGCCCGATGATATGGTCAATCTTCCAGGTCGGATTCAGGAGGAGCTTGAACTTGCGCCAATACTTGGCCAGGTGCTCTGCCCCGTGAATCGGCTTGAATCGGTCCGGCAGAAAGTAGTGAACTACATCCGGATCAAGGGTTGGGAGTAGATCGCTGAGCTCCCCCGTATTGCAGCCCTCGAAGTAGCTGAGGACGATTTCGATGTTTTTCTCGGTGACTGATGACATTTTGTGTCTCCATCAATGGACGATGCGACGTTCCTGAGACGCCTAACCCAAAGTTCAGCGGCGAGGGGCAGTCGGCGAGCGATGGCGAGCCGACGCCCAGAGTCCGCTGCAACGTTTGTTCGGAGCATATTAATGAACAAAATTAATAAGTTACTACTTATCTTTTCTAGTTTCAAAAGAAGCAGCAACAATAGAAGAACCTTCTTGCCTAAACTTCAAAAATAATTGCCTAGGTTCTTCAGGAGCGGTGAGAGGTAAAGAAGATTTTTTATTAATCCAATTTTCTATCTCGTCTAACAGCACAAAGGAAACTTTATCTTTGATGGGGAGAATATGTTCATCTCGTAAAGCATTTATTTGCAATGAAAACTGCCACTTACCCTCAACCCTAGATCCAGTAATAATCCCAACCCATCTACCATAACTAGGGCTATAACTAGAATTTTCACTGTATGATATGCCTTCAAGTATTATTTCTGAAAAGATATTTGGAAAATTATTCTTTAAATCCTTAATGTCTTTTCTACTTAGCGGAAAATGAAATCCTCTAGGCACATTTCTTACTTTTATACTCATTCCTATTTCATAATAAGTTCAAAACCGAAAAACTCGTCGTGCAGGCGTTTGACGACACTGGTGACATCTTCTTCTTTGACCACGAACGTCAGATTGACGCTCGATGCGCCGTGGGAAATGAGCGAGATGTTGTAGTCCGAGATCGCGTCGAAGATCTGCGAGGCGACTCCTGAGGCCCCGCGGAGGCCGAAGCCGACGACGCAAACGACGGCGTTGTTCGGGACGACCTCGACCCTGCCGATGCGTCCGAGGTCTTTGACTACCGCGTCGAGCGAATCCGTGTTGTCGAGCGTCAGCGAGACCGAGACTTCCGATGTCGTGACAACGTCGATCACCGTCCGGTGGCGTTCGAATATTTGAAAGATCGCGCTCATAAACCCGAACGCACCGAGCATCCGCGCCGATGAAATGCGGAGGATCGTGATGCCTTTCTTATACGCGATCGATTTGACCTTGCGCGGCGTCGTTTCGGTCTGCGGCAGGATCATCGTGCCGCGCTCCGCCGGCTGATGCGAGTTGCAGACGCGGACCGGAATCTTGAGATCGACCGCCGGCTGGATCGTTTTGGGATGCAGCACTTTTGCGCCGAAATACGCGAGCTCGGCTGCCTCTTCGTAAGACAAGGTTTTCAGCGTCCGCGCCGTCGGGCAGATTCGCGGATCGCAGGTGAGCACGCCCGTGACGTCGGTCCAGATCTGGATCTCACGCGCGCCGAGCGCAGCGCCGACGATCGCCGCCGAGTAATCCGATCCGCCGCGCCCCAAGGTTGTCGTCTCGCCGCTACGGCTGGCGGCGATGAATCCGCCCATCACCGGAACTTCGCCGGCCTCGATCGTTCCCACAAGTTCCAACCGCACGAGCTTTTCGGTCTCGGACCAGATCGGCGCCGCCGCTCCGTATTCTTCATCGGTGACGATCAGCCGGCGCGAATCGACGTGCCGCGATTTGAGTCCGGCGTTCGCGCAAACCAGCGCCAGAAGTCGCGACGAAAGCTGTTCGCCGTACGAAACGATCGCGTCCTTGAGCATCGCCAGCGGAAGCGAACGCCGCGTGACGCGCATCAGCAGATCGCCGAGCTCCTTTTCTGCAAATTCGATCTCGACCCGGAACAACTTTTGGCCCGCCTCGTCGAGCAAAGTGCGGGCAACTTCACGATGTCTTTCGAGATGAGGTTCGAATGATTGGATCGCGTCCTCGACCGCGCCGCGCTTTGCCGTATCGAACGCGGCGAGCAGCGCGTCGGTCACTTTCGACATCGCGGATGTAACGACAACCGGCGAATTCGCCGCTTCGCCGCCAACGATCTCGGCCACGCGCGCGAACGCCGCCGCGTCTTGGACGCTCGTGCCGCCGAATTTCATTATTGTCGGTCTCATATTTGCGGGAACATTTTAACGGAAATGACGGAAAAGTCAGAACGGCAATCCGGTGATTCGCAGATTACCTCGGCCGAATCATTCGTGGCCAACGTTAAGCTCGTGAAGTCCTAGATCCGCCTTTCTCTCGAATCCAAATCGTCAACGCGGAGGAGGCGCTCCGAGCGCATGATGAAGAGTATGTATGCACGCTCACCGTCGTAACGACAGAAGATCCGGCAAGGACCTTCGATCAGCTGCCGATGCCTCGACCTTTTACCGAACTCCAGCGGACTGCTGCCGCTCTCCGGGTGTTGCTGCAACTGTTCAACCAGCGCGAATACCCGTGTGACCAAAGCGGCCGCAGCCGTCGGCTTGTCGAGCGCTATGCAATCCGCAATCGCATCAAGATCCGACAAAGCCGGCTCGGACCAAACTATTTCAGCCATCGTTCCATTTGCGTCTTCGCTTGCTCGTGAGACACGGTCCGGCCTTCGGCCACCGCCATTTCCCCGCGGGCGATGCCCTCAAGAATCTCCATTCGCTTCTGCATTAGTTCGTAACTCTCGACATCGACCAAATAGGCGCTCGGAAGACCGTGCTGAGTTATCAAAATAGGCTCTTTGTCTTTCTCCAAATCAGCGAGAAGCTCAGTCGCCTGGCGTTTCAGTGTCGTAACGAGTTCGGTTCTCATATTGTGATACTAAAGTGGCACTTTGGATTCTGCAAGGAAAAAATCTGATGTGATGAGGGTTAAAGCCAAGAATCCGGGCTTACCGCATCTGTCAGCGACGGCACTTCATCCCGGTCACCGCTTACTGCTCACCGCATAGTTCACGCGTTCAATCGTCCGATCGTCTGGTAACCGAACAACTCGATATCGGGCGAATAGTAACCTTCTTTCACCGGCTGCGGTTTGACGAGGTCGGTGCTGAGGTATTTTTTGTTGTCGTCGCAAAAAACGGTTGTGACGACCGCGCCGGGGCCGAGTTTTTCCAGCGCCATCAGTGCGCCGATGAAGTTGGCGCCGGACGAAATGCCGACTCCGAGGCCAAGTTCGGTTGCGAGCCGTTGGGCCATAATGATCGAATCGCCGTCCGAGACGGTGACGATCTCGTCGAGCGATTCAAGGTCGACAATCGCCGGAATGAACTCGTCCGAAATTCCCTGAATGCGGTGGCTGCCGACCTTCGTACCGGTTGACATCGTCGGCGACTCCATCGGTTCGAGCGGGTGAAGTTTGATCGTCGGGTCCTTTTCACGCATAAATCGAGCGACGCCCATGATCGTGCCTCCGGTCCCGACTCCGGCGACGAACGCGTTCGGCTTTAGACCGATCTCGGCGAGCTGCTTCCAGATCTCGGGCGCGGTCGTATCGTAATGCGCCTGCGGATTCGCTTCGTTCGAGAACTGATGCGACAGAAATATACCGCCGTGCTCGTCGGCGAATCGATCGCACATCGCGATGCTGCCAAGGAATCCGCCCTCTTCGTGGCTCACCAGAACAACCTCGGCGCCGTACGATTTGATCAGCGAGATGCGCTCGGCGCTCATCCAGTTCGGCATATAGATCCTGACCGGGTTGCCGAATGCGTGCCCGATCGCGGCGAATGCGATGCCGGTGTTGCCCGACGTCGCCTCGGCGATCGTGTCGCCTTTTTTGATCTGCTGCGTGCGATACGCCTCTTTCAGAATATGAAGCGCCATCCGGTCCTTGATCGATCCCGAAAGATTCAAATGTTCGGCCTTGGCAAAGATCGTCCGGCGCTCGCCGCGATACTTGAAATGGACCGCGAGCAAAGGCGTGTTCCCGATCAGGTTTTCGACGTAAAGCGACTTTCCGGCTTGGGCGAAATGATTCTGGTATTCGGCGAGACTTGCGAAGTTCATAATACTTCAATAAATACCACCAAAATACGGATTATGTAGTGACTGGCGTCACGAAGTCGGAACCGGGCTCGGTAGCGATCGGGCCGTGCTCAGGGAGGAGGGCGAAAAGCCGCCTGAAGGCGGAACTCCAAACCAACTATCCGCAAAGGACCGCGCCGCCGTTGACGTTGAGGATCTCACCGGTCGTGTGACGCGACCAGTCCGAAAGGAGAAAGCAGATCGAAAGCGCGATGTCGTCGGTCGTCGCCATCCGCTTCATCGGGATCGAGTTGATAACGCTCTGCTTGTAATCGGCGTCTTCAAAAACGGGTCTGACCATCGCGGTTTCGATCCAGCCCGGCGCGACGCAGTTGACGCGGATCTTCGGACACAGCTCGCTGGCGAGCGCTTTGGTGAAACTGATCTGCCCGCCTTTCGAGGCCGCGTAGTTCGAGTAATTGGCCTCGCCGCGCTGGCCGGCCGTCGAACTGATCAAAACGATCGAAGCCGAATCCTGTTTCTTCATCGCCGGAACGCAGGCTTTGGTCATCGCCCAAGCGGCTTTCAAATTCGTGTTAAGGACCTTGTTCCAGACTTCTTCCGACATTTCCTCGATCGGCGCGCCTTCCCAAATTCCCGCGTTCAGCACCAAGAGATCGATCCGCCCGAATTTATCGAGCGCGGCCTGTGCCAGATTCCGCGCATCCTGCCAGTTTGAAACATCGCCCTGAACCGCGATCGCGTCGACGCCCTTTTCCTTGCAGAGCGCGACGACGTTGTTCGCCTTCTGCTCTTCCTTCAGATAGTTCACGACTACATTCGCGCCGGCCTCTGCAAGCCGCATCGCGGTCGCCCGCCCGACCCCGCGCGACGCACCCGTGACGATCGCGGTTTTGCCGGCGAACAGGTTCGATGGAAGCTTAATATTCTCGGTCATAGATTAGTTCTGCAAAATCGGTCACCGAGTGTATTTGGATGCTGCAAAAACTCGATCGGATGTGCGCCGCTTCGTCCTCCGGTCACTGATCAGTCTTATTCCCGGACGGAGGCCCGACTGATTTTACCTTTGGCGGAGTCGCCATCGGGTAAGGTCTTGGAATCGGCGTTCGGACCGGCTTTGACACTTGGGCCTGGCGCGTTCCGGCCGGCTTTGTCTTCGAGACTTTTTTCGACTCGATGTATTCGCCAAGCGCCATCGCCTGACGTTCGTCCTTTTTCGCGGACTGAAGATCCGCTTGTTCCCGATAGGCGAGCGCGCGGTTCTCAAAGAACGTCTTTCGCGGACTTAGTTCGATCGCCTTCGTATATTCGGCAACGGCAAGATCAAATTGACGTTTCTGATGATAGACGGTGCCGCGTATGTTGTATGCAAGCGCCATTTGCGGATCGAGTTCGATTGCCTTGGAGCAACTTGCCAGCGCCTCGTTCGGTTTGTTCAGTATTTTCAACGCATAGCATCGACACTCGGACTGCTCGGCAGTCGCGGGTTCGACGGTCAACCGCACCACCTCGCGGACATCGAGCCGCGCCGATTCATTATCCGAAAGTCCCTGATATGCCGTCGCCCGCATCCGATAAGAAACTACGCTTTCGGGGTTTCGGGCAAGCTCGGCCGTTGTCTCGGAAACGATCTTCTCGTATTCGTCCACTTCGAGAAGCAATGCCCATTCGGCCCACATCGTGCGTTCCCTTACCGCATCGGATGCGGCCGGTTTCGGCTTCGTGTTCGAATTGGTCTGCGAGATTTCGTCAGGCGAAGGACTCGGACCTCGGCCGATCCCGAAATAGACTCCCGCTCCCGTGACGGCGGCGAGCGTTATCAGCGAACCAGCGATCAGTGCGAAATTTCGTTTGCGCGGTTCGCGTGATGTCGGCACGGAAGCCATCACCGCCGTCGCGGCCGCGGATCCGTCTTTCTCGAAGGTCGGGGCGCGAAGCGTCGCATCCGTTGCAAGTCCCGCCGGCGCACCGACGCGGCGCGTCGGAAGATTCTCTTCGCTGATTGTGTCTCCCACCGAGAAGTCCTCAAGGCTCGACGATGAAAGCGCTCGCAGGTCACGAAGCATTTCGGCCGCACTCTGATATCGGTCGGCCGCGCTTTTCTCAAGTGCGCGGTCGATGATCCGCAGTATTTCGGGCGCCGCTTTCGAGCGGTCAATGTCAGGCGGATTGTAAACGACTGCCTTGACGATCGAAACCAGGTCAGGCTGCGGATAAGGCAAGCGACCGGTCACCATTTGGCAAAGGATGACGCCGGCCGCCCAAATGTCCGTCTGTTCCGACCTGATCCCGTCAAAACACTCCGGAGCCATATAGCTTGGCGTTCCGGCGACCATCGTCGTGCCCGATTCCCGGATCGCTCGGGCAATTCCGAAATCCGCGATCCGCGGAGTTTCGCCCTGAAGCAGGATGTTCTCAGGCTTGAGGTCCCTGTGAATCACGGAACGTGAATGCAAGTGGGCGAGTCCGGAAAGTATTCCCTTCGCCATTTCGACGGCATCGGCAGGTGCCAGCGGCTCGCCGCCGTTTGCCGCAAGCCGATCAGCCAGTGAACCGTCCGGCGTATACTCGCTTGCGATGAAAACCTGGTTCCCGACGATATCGGCCTTGATGATCGGCAAAACGTTCGGATGGCCTTTGACCTGTTCCCAAAGCGTCGCCTCTTGCCTGATCGCATCCAGGTCGATGTCAGACGAGTTGGGCAGCTTCAGCGCGACGGTGTGAGACGTTAGCGCGGTCGCCTCTTCGGCGAGCCAGACAACCCCGAATGCGCCCCTGCCGATCTGGGCTTTCAGGATGTAGGATCCGATTTGGTCGCCGACGTTGTACATTTTCTCAGGTGCAGCAATTATAATCGCAAACTGGACAAAACAACTACTATCAGCGGCCGCGTGAGTCCGGAGAAACACCTTTCGATCCGTCCCGAATCAATATAGAATGATCTCAAGTCCGATTTTTCGCGAAAAGTATGAACGAGCAAAGCACTTTCGAAGATCAGCCGATTGCCTGGCAACCGACCGAAGATGTGATCAATCAGTCGCAGCTAACCCAATTCATGAAACAGATAGGCGTAACGAATTGGGACGCACTATTTGCGTATTCGGTCGATGATATCGAGAAGTTCACCGCGCACGTACTCAAGTTTCTCGATATCGGTTTCGACCCGCCGTACTCAAAACTTCTCGATACTTCGGACGGAATCGAATGGTCGAAATGGTGTGTTGACGGTGGCTTGAACATTGCGTCGGCGTGCGTTGACCGTTGGATCAACGGCGCTCCGAAGAACCAGCCCGCGGTGATTTGGGAAGATGAGGACGGTGAGGTCAGACGGCTGACATACCGCCAACTTCTGAACGAGGTTGAAACTATTTCAGCGGCGATGCGCAAACGCGGAATCAGAAAGGGCGACGCGGTTGGAATTCATCTTCCGATGATGATCGAGACGGTTGTCGTGCTGATCTCGCTTGCACGGATTGGCGCGATCGCGGTTCCGGTGTTTTCGGGCTACGGTGTTGACGCGATCAGCTCGCGCCTGAATGCGGTCGGTGCGAAGGCGCTTTTTACCTGCGATGGCTTTCCGCGTCGCGGCAAGGACTTTCTCGCCTTCGATGTCGCGACGGCTGCCGTCGCCGTGTCGCCGACCGTGAAGAATCTTTTTATTGTCACGAGACTGCAATCGGGTTCAATATCGTGGGACCTTCCCGGTGTGGACGTCGAGTTTTACGATCTCGAACTGATCGGCGACGGCGAGGAAATGCGGCTCGACTCGCCGGACGAATTCGAGCGGCTCTCTTCGGTTGAACCGACGCTTGCCGAAGACCCGCTGATCATTCTCTACACTTCCGGAACGACCGGAAAACCGAAAGGAATCGCGCACACGCATTGCGGTTTCCCGATCAAAGCCGCACAGGATATGGCATTCGGGACCGACGTCGGGAAAGGAACGCGAATCTCGTGGGTCACCGACATCGGCTGGATGATGGGGCCTTGGCTGATCTACGGCGCGCTCATAAACGGCGCGACGATCGTCATCTACGACGGCGCGCCCGACTATCCGGAGGCGGACCGGATGTGGGAGTTCAGCGCGAAGCACAAGGTCGAGATACTCGGAATCTCTCCGACGTTAGTGCGTGCGCTGGCGACGAAAGGCGACGAACTGCCGAAACAGCACGATCTGTCGTCACTTCGCGCGTTCGCATCGACCGGCGAACCGTGGAATCCCGCGCCCTGGTGGTGGCTTTTTGAGAAGGTCGGCGATTCGAAACTGCCGATCATCAACTACTCCGGCGGCACAGAAATTTCGGGCGGGATCCTGATGGGAAATCCGCTGCTCCCGATCAAGCCTTGCTCCTTCCCCGCGCCGTGCCCCGGGATCGACGCCGTCCTGCTCGGCGAAGACGGCCTGCCGGTCGAACGCGGAAAGGTCGGCGAACTCGCGATCCGCAAACCGTGGATCGGAATGGCGCGCGGATTCTGGCAGGAACCGGAGCGCTACATAAACACTTACTGGTCGCGATTTGAGAACATCTGGGTGCACGGCGACTGGTCGATGCAGGACGCTGATGGGCACTGGTACATCCTCGGGCGTTCGGACGACACGCTCAAAGTCGCCGGCAAGCGCGTCGGCCCGGCCGAGGTCGAAAGTCTGTTGGTTGCGCACGGAGATGTCACCGAAGCGGCCGTCATCGGCGTCCCGGACGAAATCAAGGGCACCGCGATGGTCGCGTTTTGCGTTTTGGGCCGCAGCGGCGACGACGCGCTCAAGGCCGAACTCAAGAAACTCGTCGCCAAGGATATGGGAAAACCGCTCGCGCCTTCGAAGATACATTTCGTATCGGCACTGCCGAAAACGCGCAACGCAAAGGTTATGCGACGAGTAATTCGATCGGCGTATCTCGGCGAGGACGCCGGCGATCTGTCGGCGCTGGAGAATCCGGCGACTGTTGAAGAGATACGCAAAATGAATAAATGATGCCCGAACTTCAGATCAATTGCGCCGATGATGCGCTCGAAACCGCCGGGACGATCCTTCGCGGTCGGATCGCGCAGATCTTTGAACTGCGCGATGCGGTCATCGAGTCTGACGACATTGAGGCGGTGCACGATATGCGCGTCGTCACGCGTCGAATCCGAAGCGCTATGCGCGATCTGAATCCTCTGATAGATCGAGATTATTTTGCCGATTTCGTATCGCGTTTGAAATCTCTTGCCGACTCGCTCGGCGAAGCGCGCGACCTGGATGTCTCCATCGTTGCCTTGACGACGATGGCAGAGAAGACGGATGAGCCGACCGTTCGCGACGGAATCGCGAGTTTGATCGAAGATCGGCGGCGACAACGGAACGCGGTTCAACCACCGTTGGTCGAATCGATCTCAAGCACTGCGCTGACCGACCTTTTGATCAGCTTCAACGGAGTTTTCACGAATCCGGCCGCCACCGTCGCAAATATCAGTTTCGGGCAAGCCGGCGGGAAAGCTGTTGAAAGGTCGATCGCGGACTTTAATGCGCTCAGCGACAGTCTTTACAAACCTTCGCAGGTTGAGAGACTTCATCAACTGCGGATCGCGGCGAAACGGCTTCGCTACGCGGTCGAATTTTTCGGCGTTTGTTGGGGCAAGCGAGTCAAGCCGTTCGCGAAGGAAGTCGCCGCGATGCAAACCTTTCTCGGCGAACTTCACGATGCGGACATTTGGATCGAAAAGCTGAATCGCGAACCTCACGATCACCTCAATCGCTGGTTGATGGCGGAGTTTTTCAAGATTCGAACGCTCAATCATCGCGGCGCGTTTGAGCTTTGGGGCAACTGGCGAAGCGACAATTTAATAAGGGGCCTTCGCAAGTTGGTTGAAGACTAAACCGCCGACACCGCTACCCGAACGCCGCTGAACGCCGCATTTCCGGTCAGTTTGTCGATCAGCATCTCGTCCGTCAAATCGTTTACCGAAACTCCCGCATTGACCGCATCGGTCGAAAACCCGTTGCGCGTGTGCCCATAACCGTGAGGGATCGAAACCACACCCGCCGCGATGTCATCGGTGACCTCGCACGGAAGTTCGACGCTTCCCGCTCGCGAGGTGACGCGGACGGTTTTGCCGTTCCCGAGACCCAGCGTTTCGGCGTCGCGCGAATTGATCATCACCGTGCAGCGGTTCTTTCCCTTCATCAGGACCTCGCTCGCGTGAAGCCAGGAATTGTTGTCGCGCAGGTTGCGGCGGCCGATCAATGCAAAGCTGCCTTCATCGTTCCTCTCGGGCTCGGTTGAAACCCGATTGAGGTCCGCGATCATCATTTCCGGAGCCAGTTGGACGCGCTTGTCCGCAGTCAAAAGCCGTGCGGGAAGAACCGGCTCGAGCGGGCCGAGATCAATTCCATGCGGGTTCGCCGCGAGCTTTTCGACGGAAAGTCCGTAACGGCCGAATTTCAGTCCGAGATCGAGTCGCGTTTCCGGAGGCACCGGTTGAAACGGTGTGTCCGCGTTGCTCAGCCGGTGCGTCAGTTCCTGAATAATTTCCCAGTCAAACTTCGCTCCATCGGCCTTTTCGAACATCGGCGCCGAGTATTTTGCCACGTTTCGGACGGCGAGAAGATTGAAGATCGCGTCAAAATGCGGAACTTCGAGCCCCGTTGCCGGCGGCAGAATGATCGACGCATGGCGCGTTGTTTCGTTGACGGCGATGTCGATCGAAACCATAAATTCGAGTCCGCTGATCGCGTGTTCGAGCCTCGAACCGTTCGGCGTCGAAAGCACCGGATTCGCGCAACTCGTGACCAGCGCGCGAATTTGTCCTTCGCCCTCGGTCAGAATCTCCTCGGCGAGCGCGGCGACCGGCAATTCGCCCATAAACTCAGGCAGATTTCGGACCCGCGATCGCCATCGGTCGTAGATGTTCTCGCCCGGCTTTGCGGTTTGCAGCAGATCGAACGCCGGCGACGTGAACATCGCGCCGCCCGCCCGATCGCAGTTTCCTGTCAGGACGTTGATCGCGTTGATCAGCCAATGGCACAACCCGCCGAACTCCTGAACCGAGACCCCCATTCTCCCGTAACAGACCGCTGAACCGGCGGCAGCGAACTCGCGAGCGATCCGTCTGATCTCCTCGGCTTCGATTCCGGTTTTCGACGCTGCGACGTCGGCGTTGAAATCGCGCGACGCGTCACGCAGCCGCTCGATTCCGTCGGTAAATTCTTCCAACCGGCCCGGCTCTATCAACTCCTCAGCGAACAGCGTGCTGACGATCGCGAGCAGAAAATAAACGTCGGAGCCCGGACGAATAAAGTGATGTTCGCTTGCGACGCGCGCCGTTTCGTTGCGACGCGGATCGACGAGAACGATCTTACCGCCGCGCTTCGTGATTGCTTCGAGCCGGTTAACAACGTCGGGCGCGGTCATCAGGCTTCCGTTCGATGCGACCGGATTCGCACCAAAAACAAGGAAATAATCCGTCCGATCAATGTCCGGAATCGGGATCAGCAGCGGATGTCCGAACATCGCCCAGGCCGCGAAGTGGTGCGGAAGCTGATCGACCGACGTTGCCGAGTAATTGTTCCGCGTCTTCAGCGATTTCAGTAGTCCGCCGCTCGAGAGCATCGTTCCAAGGTTGTGCACCGACGGATTTCCCTGAAAAACGCCGACCGCGTCGCGTCCGAAGCGTTTCTGAATATCGGCCAGCCGATCCACGGTTTCGGCGAACGCTGCTTCCCAGCTTATCTCGCGAAACTCGCTTCCGAACCGCTTGACCGGCATTCGCAAACGGTCTTTGGATTCGTAAACATCCTTGAGCGCAAGCGCCTTCGGGCAAATGTGACCGCGCGAAAACGGGTCGAGCTTATCGCCCCTGATCGACAAGATCTCGCGACCTTCGTGTTCGATCTCGATTCCGCAGATCGCTTCGCAGAGGTTACAGGTTCGAAAGTGTTTTTCAGGCATCGACGCCATTGTAATCCGAAGACGACGAAAGTCGAAGACGGGTTTGTACTCGGTAAGACTTCGGAATAGCTGGAAGCTGAAAGAGAATAGCTGACAGTTCGGAATCCTCACTTTCAGTTTCCGGATTTCCGCTATAGGCTATTCCGAATGGAAATCAGGCAGTTGAATGAACAGACTCTTGCATCCGCGTGCCGCGAATTGGCAAAGGTCGAGGCGGAGTTCGGATGGGTTCTTGAACGCTTCGGGACTCCGCCGCTGTGGGCGCGCGAGGCAACGTTTGCGACATTGGTCCATATCATTCTCGAGCAACAGGTTTCGCTGGCGTCCGCGCTCGCGGCATTCAATAAACTGAAGGAACGAATCATCGAGATTACGCCGGAGAGACTCATCACGCTGACGGATGAAGAACTGCGGTGTTGTTACTTCTCACGCCAGAAATCGGGCTATGCGCGGGAACTTGCGAGATCGATCACGGAAGGAACTCTTGATCTGGAAAACTTGCGCTATTTGTCGGATGCCGACGCGAAACACGAACTGAAAAAGGTGAAAGGAATCGGCGACTGGACGGCGGATATTTACTTGCTGATGGCGATGTGCCGACCCGACGTAATGCCGAAAGGCGACCTCGCGCTCCATGTCGCTTACAAGAAACTGAAAAACCTCGATCTCGCGCCCCACGCGGACGAGTTTCAGAAGATCGCCGAAAGATGGAAACCGCACCGAGCATCGGCGGCGCGGCTCCTTTGGCATTTTTATCTTTCGGAAAAGAGGAGATAGCGGTTTCAAATCGACGACGGTCCTTATCCACAGATGGACACGGATGGAGTGGATTTTATGATAAGAGATAAAAACTCTTGCGGATCTTCTAGCTCATTGCTCCGCAAAATATCTGTATCCAAATGTGAAACACACCGTATCGTTCAACCGCGAGTCTCCAGATTCCAAATCCCCAATCCGAAATCCCCAATCCCCAATGGTCAGACTCCATCGAATCCGGCATCGCCAGCCGACTTGCCCATATAAAACGGGTGTTTCGAGACCGCTTCCTGAAGATTGTTCTTGTCCACGAGATCGATCGATTTACCGTTCTGAAGATTCGCCGCGATCTTCCACGCAAGCTCGAAAACCAGATCCTTCGCCTTGTTCGGGCTGGTCAATCGCTTGTTTCCGCCGGTTTTGACGATCAGATACTGACACTGGACGATGTACGCGATCGATTCGGAAATCGCCGTCGACATCTTTGTCTTGGCGACATCGTAAACGGCGTGCGTGCATTCGTGAATGATCAATGCGTCCTTCACGGGATCGATACACCAAGTAAAACCGAGAAGGATCGTGTTGGTCTTGTAATCATATTCGGCCATTCCGTTTTGCGACGAATCGTATTCGACCTTGATCTGCCCGCGATCGATAAAGTCGGCAAGCAACGGAAACGTCTTCGGGTCAAAGCCGATTCCGGCAAACGAAAACGATTTGATCTTTTGCGCGTCCGAATTCCGCAGATCGCCGGTGACGGTCTTTTTCGCTACCCAAGATGAATCACCCATAGATAAATGCTCTCCTGAAGAATCAAATTCAAACAGATATGACGCGATCGCAAAAGGATTTTGCGGATTATTTTTTCGGTTCGATGATTCTTCTTTTTACCGGGGAAGACAATACGATCGACGTCGTCGTAATGCCGTAAGGGGTGAGCTTATCGATCAGCGTTTGCAAATGTCCGACATCCGAAACCGCGACCTTCATAATGAACGAATCTCCGCCGGTTCCGCGATGACATTCGAGAACCTCGATCGAAGCGCGGACCGTTTCGATTATGTGGGAATAATCGATTCCGGTGATGCTCATCCGAATGAATGCGGTTATCGGCAAACCGATCTTCGCCGCGTCTATTTCCACGCGGTAACCCGTGATAACGCCGCTGTCTTCAAGCTTGCGGACGCGCTCGATGACGGCCGGTGTCGTCAATCCGACGCGTCGCCCGAGTTCAGCGTACGATATCCGCGCATCATCCTGAAGTTCCGATAAGATCTTCCAGTTGATGCCGTCCATTTGAGTTTCGAAATTCACGGTTCACTCGAAATAATCCCGCATTCTACCATCTCGGGTCGAAACTGTCGCCCGATTTGATACCATATTCGGGTGCAACTTCCGGCACGATCTTCGTTCTGTTCACAGGGTTCTCTGCTTATGAAAAATGCGTTTTCAATCGGACTGACGATCTTTTCGCTCGTCATAATAGCGCTCTCGCCCACCTTCTCCATCGCTCAAACCGACGATCGCGGGAAAAGAACAGAGGCGAAGGCTCTCTTCGACGAAGCGATCGAACTCCGCCAACAGCGTACGTTTCAAGCCTATCAGTCGGCGCTCGGGAAGTTCGAAAGATCGTCGCAACTATACGCAGAGATCGGCGACCGCGCGAATTCGGGAAGTTCGCTGCTCGGAGTCGGGCTGATCAGAGACCTTTTGGGCGAGAACGAAATTGCGCTGAAGATCTATTTCGAAGCTCTCAATGTCTTCCGTGAGGTCGGACACATTGGCCTTCAGGCGCGGACGCTGAACAACATCGGTCTGCTTTACAGCAAACTCGGCGACAGCCGGAAAGCCATCGAATATCATCTTGACGCGATCGTCTTCCGGAAACTGGTGGTCGATCAGGGCGGCGAGGCGCAATCGCTCAACAGTCTCGGATCGGCATACTCCGATGTCGGCGAGCGTCAGTTGGCACTTGAAAACTTCAACAAAGCGCTAAAGATCCGGCGCGAACGCGGCGAGTTTCGCGAGGAAGCCATCGTGCTGAACAATATCGGTCTCGTCTATCGGGAACTCGGGGACACCGCAAGAGCGATAGGCAGTTTCGAGCGGTCGTTGATTCTTCGCCGCCGGGCAGGCGACCGCTACGGCGAGGCGACAACGCTGAACAATCTCGGAATGGTCGTTTCGGAAACGGAGCCGCGATCGGCGATAAAACACTACGAGGACGCGCTCGCGATCTTCGCCGAACTTGAATTCGAGCAACCCAAGGCAACGCTGTTCAATAATCTCGGCAACGCTTATTTGAAGCTGAACGATCTGCGGCGGGCTCTCGATTATTTCAACCGCAGCGTCGAGATCCACCGGAAGTTCGGAGAAAAACACGGGGTCGCGACCGCGCTCAACAACATCGGATTCACGAATCTTGAGCTCGGCAATCCGCATCTTGAAATCCTGAATCAGTCGCTTGTCCTTGCCCGGGAAACTCAGGATGCCGGCCTCGAGGCGATCGTGCTTAGCAACTTGATGCGCGCTTATCAGCGTGCGGCACAATTCGGGCCGGCGGTCTTTTTCGGCAAACAGTGCGTCAACAAATATCAGGAACTGAGGGCGTCGATCAAAGGCCTTGACCGCTCAACTCAATTGACCTATTTGTCGTCGATCGAGGACCAATATCGATTCCTCGCCGATATTCTGGTTGGCGCCGGTCAGTTTTCGGATGCCGAAAACGTGCTTCGCATGCTTAAGGAAGAAGAGTACTCCGGCTTCGTGCGGCGCGACGCTGACGAACTTAAGGCCCTATCTCAGCGGGCAAATCTGACCGAGCGCGAACGGTTGCTGATTGAACGATATTCGAAGCTTGCCGGTCAGGTGTCTCAGATCGGTGAGCGGTTCCAAAAGCTTGACGAAAAAAGACGCTTGTTAATCGGTCAGGACGGATCGTTGACGGCGGATGAGGAAAACGAGTATCAGCAGCTGGCGGCTGAACTCACCGACGCGAGTTCGGTCTTCAAACTCTTTCTCGAGAAGGAGTTGATCAACGAGATCGGACGCGAGAACGTCCGTAAGGTCCAGGCCGATCGTGCCTTGCAGTCAAAGCTTCGTATGTTCGGAAACGGGACCGTCGCCGTCTCGACGATCGTCACCGACGAACGCTATCGGGTGGTCGTCACGACGCCTACCGTTCAGGTCGCCGCCAAGACCGAGATCAAAGCCGCCGCGTTGAACAAGAAGATCTTCGCTTTCAGACGATTGCTGCAGGATCCGAAATCCGATCCGCGGCCGCTCGGCAAGGAGCTCTACACAATTCTCATCAAGCCGATCGAAACGATTTTGAAAGACAGTCAGGCGCAAACGCTTGTCTGGTCGCTCGACGGTACGTTGCGTTACATACCCCTCGGCGCGTTGTCGCCCGACGGTCAGAGCTATCTGGTTGAAAAATACCGAAATGTTATCGTAACTTCACAAACGCGCGACGACATCGGCGATTCGAATGTCGAGTGGAAGGCGCTCGGGATGGGAGTTTCGACCGAACAGAGCGTTTTTTATCCGGATTATCCGGACGAGGCGATCAAACTCGAATCGCTTCCCGCGGTCGAAGACGAGTTGAAGACGCTGATCCGCGATTCGGACGCGCCGGCGGAAACTGGAATTCTCGCCGGAAAGCGCTTTTTGAACGACGACTTTACGTTAAAGAACCTGACGGATTCGCTCGCAAAACAAACCGGAAAGGGTGCGAAAGAGTTTAACGTCGTTCATTTCGCAAGTCATTTCCGGCTTGCGGGAAACTGGTCCGCGTCGTTCTTGTTGATGGGAAAAGGCAAGATCCTGACGCTCGAAGAACTTGGAAATTCGCCGCTGTTGGATTTCTCGAACGTCGAACTCGTGACTTTGTCAGCCTGCAACACCGCGTCGGAGGACGATGCCAACGGTGCCGAGGTCGAGAGTTTCGCGAGTTTGATACAATCCCGCAACGGCAAGGCTGTGCTTGCGACCCTCTGGGAGGTTGAAGATCAGAGCACTTCAAAGCTGATGAGCAGTTTCTACGGATATTTGAAGGCCAACCCGAAGGCGACCAAGGCCGAGGCGATGCAGTTTTCGCAAAAGCAGCTGCTCACGGGCGAAGCCTCCGATTCAGGCTCAACGAAACGGAATTTCTCTCATCCGGCATTTTGGGCGCCGTTTGTCCTGATCGGGAACTGGCGTTGATTCTCACGCGCTCAGGCTGCTCGGAGCAAATTGACTTTACTATTTCAAGTCAATTCGAAGTTTTGCCTTACAAAATAAATCACCAAACCGCAATAAACAAACGATTGCCATTCAGTTTCCTTACGCTTTCTATTACAATTAGTTATTCAGTGATAATCGATGGCTATCAGGCGTCTATCCGGCAAAGGAGTTCCAACACAATGCTGACAGAAACAAGTTTCGCAACAAACGTCAATCCCGCGCGTCAGATTTCGAATTACGATATTCGGGATGAAGATCTTCCGGCGTTCACGGCGCTCGAGTTCGAGCATATCAACGAGCTTCACCTCGATCATCCCGGCGCGAACGACGTCGAATACCGAAAACGCCGCGATTACATCGCATCTCTCGGCAAGAATTTTCGGCAGACCGGCGTTATTACGGACGTTGAATACACCCCGCGCGAGCAACGGGTTTGGCGCTACGTTGCCGAAGAACTTGAAGAACTTCAGCAGAGATACGCCTCGCCGTTCTACCTTCGCGCGAAAAAAGATCTCGGCATTTCAACCGAACGAATTCCGCAACTTACCGAAATGAACCGGCGGCTCAAAGAGCTGACGGGTTTCAGACTGGCGCCGATCGAGGGACTGGTCGAAACGCGCGGCTTCCTGTCCTGGCTCTCGTACCGGACGATGCTCTGCACGCAATACATCCGCCATCATTCGCATCCCGCGTACACGCCGGAACCGGACATCGTCCACGAAGCGATCGGTCACATTCCGATGTTCACTAATCCGAATTTCGCGGACTTTTCGCAGTTCATCGGCCACGGCGCGCGGATCGCGACCGACGAACAGCTTGAGCAACTCGGGCGGCTTTACTGGTTCACCGTAGAATTCGGGCTGGTCGAGGACGAAGGCGACATCAAGGCTTACGGCGCGGGACTGCTTTCAAGTTTTGGAGAGATCGAGCACGCTTTTTCCGACAAGGTCGAACGCCGGCCGTTCGTCTTGGAAGAAGTCATCAATCACGATTTCAATTACTCGGATATGCAGAAAGTTCTTTATGTAGTTCCAAGCTACGCGGAACTGAAAGAACAGACCCGGAAATATATTGAGAGCTTCGGAAAATAGTTGTCTCATTGGACAACTTACTGTAGAATCGATATGGATGAGAATGTAAGAGATATCATTCTATTCAAGCGTTATTTTGATGAGTTTTTTGACAAGCAACCACGAAAGGTCCAGGAGAAGCTCTACTGGTCGATCAAGATCCTGCGGACTGTCGAAGAGATACCGCGAAATCATTTGAAAGCACTAGCAGGCACTGACGGATTGATGGAAATGCGTAGGCAGTTTGGAGGCAATATCTATCGCGTGTTTTGTTTCTTCGACGAAGGGAAAATTGTTGTACTGATGAATGGTTTTCAGAAGAAAACCGAAAAGACCCCGCAAAATGAGATCAACCGCGCATTGAGGATCAGAGAGGAATACTATGCTGAAAAAGGGTGACATTAGAACAATCGACGAATTTGCCGTTGAGAAATTCGGAGAGGTTGGAACGGAAGGACGAGACTCGGTTGAGCAAGGCTTTGAGGAATTTAAGCTCGGCTTAATGATCCAGGAAGCCCGCAAAAAGAAAGGAATGACCCAACAGGAACTCGCTGATAAATGCGGCACGAACAAGGCGTATATTTCGCGAATCGAGAACGATATTAAGGACGTTCGGCTTTCCACGCTGCGAAAGATCATCGAATCCGGTCTGGGCGGTGAGCTTGAATTGGCGATCAAGCTTTAAGCCACGATTTACGGGTAAATGGGAAACGGAGAAATGGAGGTTTACGAATGGGTAGCGAAAGCCAGATTGCAGAGCTAACCAAACGCAAGAACATATCGCGCTCTTATCTCCGGTCTCTTTCACCCGAGGCCAAGATCGCTCAACTTATCAATCTGCAAGAGCGATATTACGAAATGCTATCGATCCGTGAGGCTAACGGAGGTAAACCGATTTCGGAAAAGTAAATTAGGAAAATATATTTGGAAGCCAAACATTTAGGTTTGGTTACTTGTAATCATGACAACACAAAATCCATTAGGACTAAAGAAGATACATCACGTTGAATTTTATGTCGGCAACGCCAAGCAGGCGGAATTTTACTACCGCAAGGCGTTCGGGTTTTCACGCGCCGCGTATTCCGGACTCGAGACCGGAAATCGCGAGACAACGAGCTATGCGATGCGGCAGAACCGGATCAACTTTGTTCTGACGACGCCTCTGACGCCCGATCACCCGGCGGCCGAGCACATCAAGCAGCATGGCGACGGCGTTCGCGACATCGCGTTTATGGTCGAAGACGCTGACCACGCGTTCAACGAAGCGGTCCGCCGCGGCGCGAAGCCGTTCATCGAGCCGCACGACTGGACCGACGGGAACGGCACTGTCCGCAAGGCCGCGATCCACACCTACGGCGACACGATTCACTCGCTGATCTCCTACAACAACAACAACGGCCACAATTACTCGGGTCCGTTCCTACCGGGATTCACGGCGCAGGAAGTCGCCGGCGAAGACGTCGGGCTTCAACTTGTAGATCACATCGTTGGCAATGTCGAGATCGGACAAATGCACCGCTGGTGCGACTTTTATCGCGACGTGCTGGGCTTTTTCCGTTACATCACGTTCGATGACAACGATATTTCGACCGAGTATTCGGCGTTGATGTCGATCGTCATGTCGGACGGCGGCCACAACATCAAGTTCCCGATCAACGAACCCGCCGAGGGCAAAGGCGGAAAATCGCAGATCCAGGAATACATCGACTTTTACCGTTCGGCCGGCGCGCAGCACGTCGCTTTGCTCTGCAAGGACATTTTGCACACGGTCGCCAAACTCCAGGAAAACGGCATCGAGTTTCTGCGTGTTCCGGACACGTACTACGACGAAATTCCCGAGCGCGTCGGTGAAATTGACGAGAACATTGAGGATCTGAAGCGGCTCGGACTGCTGGTCGATCGCGACGACGAGGGCTACTTGCTCCAAGTCTTCACCAAGCCGGTCGAAGATCGGCCAACCGTTTTTTACGAGATCCTTCAACGAAAAGGCTGCAAAGGCTTCGGCAAGGGGAATTTCAAAGCGTTGTTCGTTTCCATCGAAGAAGAGCAGCGGCGGCGCGGAAATCTTTAACCGTGAGCGGTGAGCGGTAAGCAGTGAGCGGTGAGCAGTGAGCAGTGAGCAGTGAGCAGTGAGCGGTGAGCAGTGAGCGGTGAGCGGTGAGCGGTAAGCAGTGAGCAGTAAGCAGTGAGCAGTGAGCAGTGAGCAGTAAGCGGTGAGCAGTGAACAGTGAGCGGTGAGCGGTGAGCGGTAAGCAGTGAGCAGTGAGCGGTGAGCAGTGAGCAGTGAGCAGTAAGCGGTGAGCGGTGAGCGGTGAGCAGTGAGTCGCCAAGCCAATGGAATGCACACGGCTCACGGCTTACTGAAACTTACTGCTTACTGCTCACCGCTAACAGCTTACTGCTCACGGCTTACTGACAACTGAAAATATGAATCCAATGGCCAGTGAAGAAAAACTTGAATACCAATCCGGATTCGGCAATGAATTCGCGACCGAGGCTTTAAGCGGAGCGCTTCCGATCGGGATGAACTCGCCGCAGAAAGCACCGCTTGGGCTCTATGCCGAACAGTTTTCCGGAACGGCGTTCACCGTCCCGCGCGCCTGGAACAAGCGGACGTGGGAATACCGCATCCGTCCGTCGGTGCTGCATAAGCCGTTTGAACGGATCGCAAACGGGCGTTGGGAAAGTCGCTTTGATGTCGAGAACGTGACTCCAAACCAACTGCGTTGGGATCCGGTCCCGATGCCTGAAACCGCGACCGACTTCATAGACGGTTTCGTCACGATCGCCGGCAACGGCGACCTTTTCTCGCAGGCCGGAATCGGGATTCACGTCTACGCTAGCAACAAATCGATGACCGACCGCTTCTGCTACAACGCCGACGGCGAAATGCTCGTCGTCGCAGAACGGAACCGCGTCCGGTTTCTGACCGAACTTGGAATTCTCGAGATCGGCTCAGGCGAGATCGCCGTAATTCCGCGCGGACTCAAATTCCGGGTCGAACTTCCCGACGGCGACGCGCGCGGCTACATTTGCGAAAACTATGGTCAGCAGTTTCGTCTTCCAGACCTCGGGCCGATCGGAGCCAACGGTCTCGCCAACCCGCGTGATTTCGAAACCCCGGTCGCGTGGTTCGAGGATCGCGAGGGCGACTTCGAACTCGTCGCAAAATTCGCCGGCAATTTGTGGAGATGCGACATCAAAAACTCGCCGCTCGACGTCGTCGGGTGGCACGGAAACTTCGCCCCGTACAAATACGATCTGCGTCGCTTCAACACCATCGGTTCGATCTCTTACGATCATCCCGATCCGTCGATCTTCACCGTGCTGACGGCGCCGTCGGGCGAACCGGGCGTCGCCAACTGCGATTTCGCGATCTTTCCCGAACGCTGGCTCGTCGCCGAGAATACATTCCGTCCGCCGTGGTATCACCGCAATTATATGTCCGAGTACATGGGGCTTTGCTACGGTCAATACGATGCGAAGGAAGAGGGATTCGTGCCGGGCGGCGGCTCGCTTCATAACTGCATGTCCGCGCACGGACCCGACGTCGAGGCGTTTGAAAAGGCGTCGAACGCGGACCTTCAGCCGCAGAAACTCTCGGGCACGATGGCGTTTATGTTCGAGTCGCGCTATCTGATCCGACCGACCAAGTTCGCATTGGAAAGCGAAACGCTTCAGGCCGATTATTACGAGTGCTGGCAGGGACTAAGAAAGTACTTTGGATCTTGAACCGCGGACCGTGCAGTATGCTGAAAATCAATTCCACAAGGGCGCGTGTCGCCTTGATTTTGCTCGTTGCCATCATCGTGACCGTTTCTTGCAACGGCAGCGGTCAGGTCAAAGACGAGAGCTCTGGCGAAACGAAGACCGTCAGGAAACTGCAGGTCAACGGCAAGGATCTGACGGCGAAAATGTCTGATGAGCAGATCATCCGAGCGTTCAATATCGATCCGCAGGCGGCAAGATCCGAAACGGTTCAGGGCAAAGATGGTACGATGGTCACGTTCACTGCGGGCGTCCAGGTTGTAATAATTACCCGGTCAACCGTCTCCGGGACAATTGTGAAGGCGACAGGTCCGATTTCCGGCTCCTGGGAGTTGTCGCAATGAAAATCACGAAGTCATCCTAATAAATTGGCAACCCCAGAAAAAAAAATTAAGATATAACGGAGTTTAACGTTTTCAAGAAGACCTACGCCCAAGATGATCGAAAACCCCAAAGAATCGGTTCGCGCGTTGCTGACGGAAGTTGTGGACTACGCGGGCCTGTTCCCGCCCTCGCAGGTGTCGATGCACGAGGCGGTTCTAAACTACGCAACATACCGCGCGAGCAACTATAAATGGATGCTCGGGCGGTTCGTTGTACCGGTCGCGCGTCTTGACGAATTTCTCGACGCCGCCCGCGACTTTATTTCGCAGGTAACATACGATCCCTGGCGGCTCAGCGTCCTTGCCGGCGAGGATATTTACCAAACGATCCGGCTGGTCGAGGATTTCAATACCAAGAACACGCCTTACGCTGTTTGCGACACGCTTGAAGTCCGTGCAAACACCGAGTCGAAGATCCAAAACACGGTCTCCGCGCTTCCGGAGTTTTTGACGGCGTATTTCGAAGTTCCGACGGACGACCGGCTGACTGATCTGATCACCGCGATCGCCGTCCACGGACAGCGTGCGAAGATCCGCACCGGTGGCATCAAAGCCGAAGAATTTCCGACCATTCGGACCGTCATTCACTTTATGCGCCTTTGCCTTGCGGCGAATGTTCCGTTCAAGGCGACCGCGGGTCTCCATCATCCGCTGCGCTGTTTCAAGCCGCTGACTTACGAGGCGAACGCGCCGAAGGGAACGATGAACGGTTTCTTGAACCTGTTTCTCGCGACCGGATATGCCTACGCGGGATACCAGCCGACGATTCTCGAAGAGATTCTCGAAGACGAATTCGAGGAGAGCTTCGATTTTGCGGACGAGGGCGTTGCCTGGCATGGGGACTACTATCTGAGCACGTCGCAAATCGAACACGTTCGCCGAAGAAACATCGTTTCTTTCGGCAGTTGCTCGTTTGACGAGCCGATCGCCGACCTGAGGGAAATCGGATTGCTTTGAGATCTCGGTTCGAATGTTCCGTAACTTCAAGCTGTGCTATGATTTGTTCGAAAACTCCCGAACTTCGACATCGCGTCGAATAACCGAAATATGAAATTCTGCCCTACCTGTGAAACTCGCTACGACGAGGAAATTCTGCGTTTTTGCACGAAGGACGGCACACCGCTGATCGACGAAAGTCAGCCGAATTTTGTCGAAACGTCGGCAGCGACCGAAGCCGAAGAGATGGATTTCGGCGAAGAGACCGTGATCCGGCTTGAAAAGAAGTCGGTTCCGAAACCACCGCCCGATCCTGAGATCGATCGCAGCGAGGCGCCCCGCATCGTGATTCCAATGACTGACGAAGGTTCGGAACAGCGGGTCCGCGCGCGCAATGTCCCGCCCTATCAGCCGATGCCGCCGAAACCGAATATCACCAAGGTAGTCGTCATGACGGTGCTTGGAACGGTCGGCGTGCTCGCGTTCGGATTCGCGCTCTTCTATTTGCTGAGATCAGATGATGTTCCGGCGAATACGAACTTGAACGTCAATACGAATCCGCCGAATATGAACGTGAATCTCAACACGAATCTGAATATCGGCAATTACAACTTCAACATCAATACAAACACGTCGACGAATTTCAATCTGGCGCTGAATCTGAATACAAACGTCAACGCCAATCGGACGCCGAAGCCGAGTCCGACGCCGTCGATTTCGCCGACTCCCGAGTCAAACGTCAACAGCCAGCCGAATATCAACACCGCGCCATCGCCGCGGCCGACGGTATCGGCGACGTCTGCTCCGCCAAAGCCGTCTGCAACGCCGACGGCCAATCCGACGGTAAAGCCCACGTCGAACAACAACCACTGATCAAACTGTTATTTCGATTTTTCAGGTCGCCCGAAAAGGCGGCCTTTTCTATCCGAACCGCATCTGTTCCGCCTTTGCAACGGCGCCGCGCGGATCGAGAACACCCCAACCCTGACGGTCGACCTCGTAATGAGGCAACCGTTCGGAGGTCGATATCAGGATACGCTTGACCTGCTGCGGACTCAGTTCGGGGTTGGCCTCCAGCATCTGCGCGATCACGCTTGAAACGATCGGAGCGGCGAACGATGTTCCGTCGACATATTTGTAATGGGCCGTAATGACGCTTTCACGCCGACGCTTGAGCGCGATGATCTGACGGATCGAGTGGACCTCACGGTCGATCGCGGCGTCGAGTTCGGCGTCTATATTCCGGTTCCTGCGAATGATCCGGTGAAGATCGCCGTCGTCTGCCTGGTCAAGTTTTTCGAGGAGTTCGGCCTGCTGCGCCGTCGGCGTGTTCGGCAGGATCGGCGCAGGCACCCAGATCGACGGCGCAATGATCTCGGGCTTTTGCAAACCGTCGAGCGTCGGCCCGTAACTCGAGCGATACATACCCCGCCTGGCGCGGTTCAGCGAATTGTTGTCGTCGAGTCCGCCGACGGCGATCGCAGACGGCGCGGATGCGGGCGGGAAAACCGGGTGATTCGGCAAGTGTCCGGCATTACCGACGGCGCAGACGACGGTCAGGCCCTGCGCGGCGCATTCTTCAACCATTTGCGAAAGCGAGTCGTGCAGATAGCTCTGTTCAAAGTCGCCGCCGGCCGAAATGTTGATGATGCGGATGTTGTATTTCGTGCGGTTCGACAGAATCCACTCGAGCCCGTCCTCGATATTCTGTTCCGTGATTCGACCGGTCCGCGCCAGTTTGACGAGCACGACTTCAGATTCAGGCGCGATTCCGCGATAGAAACCGTTCGAAAGCGAACCGTTTCCGGCGGCGACGACGCTCGTCATCATCCCGTGCCAGCTGGCGACGTCAGCCTGAAACAGCGAGGTCAGATCGCCGTCGTTCTGCATCATATTGCGATAACCGACGATTCGGTTGTTCGGTGTCGTCAGATCGACGTGCGGATAGAATCCCGAATCGAGGAAAGCGATCGTCACGCCTTTGCCCGTATAGCGCTCGTCCGAGTCGAGCCGGAGCGGCGTCGAGAGCACTCGCGAACCGTCCTTTTGGAGCGCCGCATCGGTCAGGATCTGGTCCTTCGCGCGTTCGAACAGATCGATGCAACGGGCGCAAACTGCTTCGAATTGTTTTGAATCGGGCGCATTGGCGCGAATCAGCTGAGCGAGTTCCTCGTCGAGCGCGATCAATGGCACGTATTCGACTTTCGATTCGCGCGCACAAACCGGACAGACCTCTTCACCGGCGGCGATATCGGCCGTCGTCAGATGTCTCGAAAGTTGTAAGGAGCCCTGCGCCGTCATTTTTGGAGGTTTAAGTTTTCCATAAACAAGGAGTAAAATCAAAAGCTGTAACCGGCGCCGGTTACAGCTTTATTCTACCCGATTTGCGGTCTAATTACTGTGGTTTCAAGAAAAAAAGTAGGTCTCGCTCTGTCCGGCGGCGCGGCGCGCGGATTCGCCCATCTTGGCGTCATTAAAGCCTTTGCGGAGAACCGCATCCCGATCGACTTCATTGCCGGAACAAGCGCCGGCTCGATCGTCGGCGCGGCGGTCGCTTCCGGACTTTCCGTTGATGAAATAATTGAGATCGGGAAAGAGATGAGCTGGTACAAGGTTTCGGGATTTCCCTATTCGACGAAGGGACTTCTTTCGAACGCGCCGATGGGGGAAATTCTTCAAAAGAACCTGCCGACCGATCGCATCGAGAATCTGCCGATCCCGTTCGCGGCCGTCGCCTGCGCGCTTGAGACCGGCGAGAAGATAGTTTTCAGGGACAGCGGCGATCTGATCATCGCGGTTCGGGCGAGCTGTGCGATCCCCGGCGTGTTTGTTCCGGTCGAGTTCGAGGGGAAGAACCTCATCGACGGCGGCGTTGTTTCGCTCGTGCCGGCAAAGACCGTCAAGCAGATGGGTGCCGAGGTCGTCATTGCCGTCGACGTCAACGCCTGCGGCGCAACCTACTGGAGTTCCCCGACGACATTTCTCGGAGTTTTGTTTCAGTCCGCAATGCTCTTGCTTCGCACGGCCGGAAAAAGCCAGCACTATCGCGCCGACGTCGTCATAATTCCGCAGATCGCCCATTTGCGGCCCGACGAAATCGCCAAGATGGACGAATTCATCACGCTTGGCGAAGAGGCCGCGCTCGCGAAAATGGACGAGATAAAAAGTCTGGTTTTCGGTGATTAGTCTATCCTGATCTCGGCCCGCCGCGCTTCTTCCTCAACGATTCTCCATTCCGCCAGCAACTCAGCCCGAATCTGTTCGAGGTAAACCAGTTGGGCGTCGACCTGAATTGAATCTCCGACTGTAACCAGGACCGGCGTGAGATAGCCGCGGCGATAAAAACTGCCGCGCTGACGCTGATCCTGAAACGCGTAATTGCCGATCGAACGGTTGTAAACGTCCGTAGAGTTCGGGTACATCCGCGAAATGTCGGTGACCGTTTGAAGATTCGTCGGAAGCTGCGTTGTCCGGCGCGCGGGATAAACCGGGCTCTGATAACCGTAATTCCGGTATGCGTAGCTCCAGTAGGTTTGGGGCTGACCGAACGAACTTCCGCGTAATCCGAGCAAATAGCTGATCTGCGCGTTTACCGAAGCAAGCTGCGAGCGGATCAGACGGGCACGGTCAACAATGTCGCCTTCCGCGGATTCACGACGAGCGCGAAGTTCAGCCGAAAACTGATCGCGCTCGCGACGTTTTTGCTCATTTATCTTTGCCAGCTCTTCCGGCGAGGGCATTCCCCGCTTCGCGTAATTGGCTCGATAATCGGCCTCGGCCCTCTCTCGTTCCTGCCGGAACTTCTCAAGGTCCGAATTCGTCACGGTTCGGGTTTGCGCGCTGACCGCGATCACTGCAGTAAGAACTAGGATCAATGTCTTCATCGTCTGTTTGATGCCGACTTGGGCGCAAGCGTTCGATACCGACCGAAGCGCAGGCTTCCGCGACTGGAGCGCAAGCGTCCCCGCTTGCAATGAGCGCAGAGCGCGAAAAGAACCTGAGCAACAACTCGTCGGAGTAGCCGCTGCAGGCCGGCCACTCGCGCACCAATCTAAAATCCGAAACTCAAACCGATCCGGCCGTTCCGCCCGGCGGTTCGAAAACCGTTCTCATAATACTCATAATCGAACAGGTTTTCTATCGTTCCGAACAATCTGAGGTTCAGTTTATCGCGACGCATTTTGAATGTGAAGCCGGCCGTCAGATCGGCGCGACGGTTTCCGTCGAAACGATAGACGTAGGTTCCGAAGGTCGAATTGCTGAAGATCGGCGCGAGGTAATCGCTCGTCGCCAGAAAATCGAGGTTGACCCAGAAATCCTTGAATCGCTGCGTCGCGACCGCGGTGAACTGGTGTTTCGGAATTCCGAGTGTTTCGATTGACGGATTTCCCGTGACCTGAGGCGTTCGCTGGTCGCTGTTCGTGAACGTATAAGAGACCTTGAAATCGGTCGATCGGGTTGCCTTGACGTTCGCGCTGAATTCGCCGCCGCGGGCGATGCCGCCTTTCGTGTTGAGATAGCCGCCGTACGGCCGCGTCGTCGTTCCGATGTCCGGGACGACATTGCCGTAGCCGATCGTGCGGTCGAGTTTGGTGTAGAAATAAACCGCCGAAAAGACGGCGCGGTCAGCGAACGCCCGCTGGTCGATGCCGGCGTCGAAGGCGATCGTCTTTTCCGGCTTCAGATCCGGATCGCCAAGTGCGACGAAGGCGGACGAGAACGAACTGTAAAAAGTTCCGAACCGCTCATAGAGACTCGGCACACGGTAGCCGTTTCCAATATGCGATCGAAGCTTCGTCTTCGAGCCTTCAATGTAATACGAAACCGAACCGTCAAACACGTAAGCGGTCGGCGGGCTCTGCAGGTCGAGCGTCTGGTACGGTCCGTTGGCGCGGCTGAACGACGGCGTGCTCAGATCGAAAAACTGGGTTCTGAAACTGCCCGCAAACTGCAAACGGCCCCTCAGAAAACTGGCGAGATCCTGGACGAAAAGCGTATTGCTCGATTGCTTGGCGACCGTCGAGAAGTTGCCCGAACCGCTCGGCGTGAACCCGTCGTTGCGGAACTTTTCCGATTCAAATTCATAACCGACGCTCAGCGAGTTTGACCGGGCCGGCGTCCATCTGAGTTTGGCGCCCGCAGTTTGGATCGTGCCCTCGAAGACCGATCTCGCGGCCGACTGAAATCCGGCTCCGAGTATCCCGTTTTCATTTTTTCGGGTTGTCTTTATACCCGAGTAGACTCCTTCAAAAACCAACTCGGAGGTTATTGCCTGCGTCAGCACGACCTGTCCGTTGTAGAAACTTGAACGCTGGCGGTTGTCCGGATCGTTCGCATCGAAGGCGAATGTTACGCCCGGACGCGCTTCGATTATCGCCGCGTTCGATGTCGGGAGCGTTCCCAACGTGTCCGGACTGCTGTTGAGTTTGACATACGCGTCGGAAACAAAAAGGCGCGCCGAGATGTTTGTCTTCGAGAACGGATTAAGCTCGACTCGTGACTGAAGATTCGTATTGTCCGCACGATCATCACCGTCGATCCCCTTGGTGTAGGCGGTGCGCGACAGTCCGAGCGTGAAGCCGAATTTGCCGTCGAGCATTCCCTTGGACAGATTGCCCCGGAATCGTCCGAGGCCGTAATCGCCGAGTGCGCCCGACAGATTTCCGTGCCAGCCGGTCCTCGGTCTCGGAGTTTGAAAATCGACCGTGCCGCCGATGGCGTTCGTGCCGTAAAGCGACGATCCGGAGCCGCGCAAGACCTCAACTTTGCTGACGCTCGTCAGCGTGATGTCGCTGAGGAACGCCGATGCGTCGCCGGAGATCGACGACGCGTCCCGAAACCTAATGCCGTCGATCAGTATCGCGGTGTCCTGATTGCGCAGTCCGCGCGACTTTATGTTCGCCGTACGCCCGAACCCGCCGAGCTGCTGAACGCGAAAGCCCGGAACGGAGCGCAGGCTTTCAACCAGCGAAAAGTCCGCCCGGTCCCGCATCTCCTGACCGTCGATCACGTTAACTGTTTTTGAGACCTCTTCGGGGGACTGGTTAGTATCGGCGGATATCGTCACGAATTCGCGAATTGCCGGAGTCGGCGAAACCGTCGGCGACGGTGTTGGTTGTTGTCCGAAGATCGTTGCTGCAGAAAAAAAAGCGATGAGTAAGAGTACCGGAAATTTCATTGTTTCCCCCTTTTCCGCCCATCGCGGAAAGTGGTCAAAAGTTGTGCAAACGGAACAAAGTTCCAGACTTAGTCGATTTCGGATTGGAGATTGGTGATTTCGGATATTTCGGTTTTGAAAATCCGAAATCACAAATCCCAACTCCCAAATCGCATTCACTGTTGCGTGGGCAGTGTTGGAATTTCACCAAACTTCCTATGCAGCGTTTGCTCCCTAAATTCGAGCCTGCGGCTCAAACTAATAAATTGTCGTCACTCTGACGTTTCCGCTTGCCGGATTCTCATCAAGCAAGACATTAACGTCGAAAACCCTTTGAATATTCTCGCGCGTCAAAACTTCGCGCGGCGTGCCCTTCGCGACGATCCGGCCGCGGTCGAGCAGAATCACTTCGTCCGCAAATTCGGACGCCAGATTCAGATCGTGGGTGATGATGATCGCGGCCGATTCGCACGTGCGGCAGCGTTCGCGGACGAGCCTGAACATCATCGCCTGATGCGCCAGGTCGAGGTTCGCCGTCGGCTCGTCAAGCAAAAGTATCCGCGCCTCGGTCGCGAGCGCGCGGGCAAGCACAACGCGCTGCCGTTCGCCGCCGGACAGTTTGTTCATCAGGCGTTTCTCGTAGCCCGCAAGATCGGAAAGTTCGAGCGCCGTGCGCGCCACGCCGTGATCGGCGGCCGTTTCCCAACCGAACGCCGCGCCGTGAGCGAACCTTCCGGCGAGCACGAATTCGAGCGCCGAAACCGGGAAACTCGTCTCGTTCTCCTGCGCGATGACGGCGATCATCTGCGCGATCTCGCGGCGCGAGTATTCTCCGAGCGGACGCCCGCCGAGCATGATCGATCCCGAGGTGAGCGGCAGCGTACCGTTGAGTGATTTCAGCAAAGTCGTCTTGCCGGCACCGTTCGCACCGGCCAAGGCGATCGTCTTTCCCGGAACAAGCGCCAGCGAAACGCCCGAAACGATCGGCGTGTCCGCGTACGAAACCGAAATGTCTTTAACAGTTAACATCTCTCAATTTGGGAATGCGGATTTCGGATGTGGGAATTCCAGATTCCACGTCTTCCGAATTCCAAGAAATCCAGTCACAATTCGGGGAGTTTGAAGAACTCTCGCGCTCCGGCGGCTATGCCGTACGCCTGAGATTGGCGGCGCAGCCGCGTGGACAGAGCGGCCCCGCCCGGAAAGGCACAGCCTTTACGCACATCCGGGCGGCAAAGCCGCATTGACTCGTGCAAATCACCAATCCCAAATCACCAATCCCAAATCCCATCAGGATTTCCTTAGCAAATATATGAACAACGGCGCCCCGATCAGGGCGGTTATCGCTCCGACCGGGAGTTCGCGCGGCGAGATCACGGTTCGCGCGAAAGTGTCCGCGAAGACCACGAAAACCGCTCCGGCGACGGCCGAATACGGAATCACGTAACGGTTGTCGCTGCCGACGGTCAGACGGATCAGGTGGGGCACGATCAGTCCGACATAGCCGACCGATCCGCTCGCCGCGACCGAAATTCCGACGAGCGCCGCGGCCGTTCCGAAAACTATCAGACGGACGCGTTTGACCTCGACGCCGAAGTCGAACGCATCGCGCTCGCCGATCATCATCAGATTCAGGGCCCGTGCCTGTGAAGTCAGGACGACGGTACCGATGACGACGACCGCCAGCGTCACGTAAAAGCCGTTCTTCGTCGCTTGCGAAAGATCGCCGAGCAGCCAAAACGTGAACGACCGGAGCCGCGTCGCGTCGAGAACGGATGTCAGCAAAACGATGATCGACGACAGGAAAGTCGTCACGATGACGCCTGAAAGAACGAGCCGTTCGACGTTCATCCCGGCTCGCGATTGCGCCATCTGATAGACGGCGAACGTCGCCAGCGCGGCACCGCCGAAGGCCATCAACGGCCTGACGAACTCGAGGTCGGCAAACAGGACGAACGCGAGCATCGTTCCCAGCGCCGCACCGTTCGAAACACCCAGCAGATAGGGTTCCGCCAGCGGATTTCTGAGCAACGACTGCAGACTGGCACCGGCGATCGCGAGGCTCGCTCCGACGGTCGCGCCGAGAAAGACGCGCGGCAGCCGGATGTCGAAAAGGATCGTCGATTCGGTTGCGCTGAGGTCGAAGAAATTCAAATGTTCGCTGCCGAAATAAGTCGCCGTAGCCAGCGCGACGAACAGAAGCACCAAGAGCGCAGCGCCGAATTGCCGCGGTGTTGCCAGGTTTTCAGCGTTGTTCGCTTTCACTTCTTGAAGACTTCCGGATGGAGCGCGGATGCAAGTTGTTCAAGCGCATCGACCGCGCGCGGACCGGGACGCGACATAACGTCGGCATCGATCCGGTAAACGCGGCCGTTTTTCAGCGCCCGCGAGTTCTGGAAAACGTCTGCGGGTTGTCTGTTGTCGCTGCTGTCGGACAAAATGATCACTTCCGGATCGAGAGCCAGCGCCGACTCTTTGCTCAGCTGCGCGTATGCCTTTTCAATGTTCGCCGTCGCCGACACCCCGCCGGCGCGCGCCACGAGGTCGGTCAGATAAGAATCGCGGCCGATCGTAAATAGCGATTTGTCGAGCTGGACCAAGACCTTCGGTTTGTCAATGTTTGCCGTTTTTGCTTCAACCGATGCGACGCGTTTCTTGAGATCCGCGAGCAACTGCCCGGAAGTCTTCGAACCGAAGACGGCGCCGATCTTTTCGATGCTCGAATAGATTCCGTTCAATGAATCGGGATTGGTGACGAAGACCGCGATACTCTGATCGTTGAGCGTTTTCGTAAATGTTTCGAGTTGCGACGCGGTCGATACAAAAACGACATCCGGCTTGAGCGCGATGATCGACTCGATATTCGGTTTGAGCGTGTCGCCCACCTTCTGAATTTTCTCGGTTTCGGCGGGATAATTGCAATAGCTTGTGACGCCGACCAGACGGTCACCGGCTCCGACCGCAAAGACGATCTCGGTCAGGTTCGGCGCGAGCGAAACCGCGCGCGTCACGTTTTCCGGCAAAACGACCGATTTGCCGAGATCATCGACCACGCTCCGCCCGGTCCGTGGCTTTCCAGCCGGCTTACTGTCCAGGGCGCCGCACGCGAACGTCAACGCGATCAGCGAAACCCCGATAATACCCAACAAAAATCTCATAAAACAAAAAAACCCCGCCCGATTCACTTCGTCCGCGCAAAACGCGGCGGTGCAAAATACGGGCAGGGCTTTTGGTTCCAAATCCGGAACTGAAAATCGATGCGTGTCTTGAGCCAACCGTCTTTACGCGAGACCGTTTCGGCTAAAATTCTCCTGATAGGTTTTCTGACTTTGAAATTTGGGAATGGTGATTTCTGATATCGGATTTCGCAAATAAATCCGCAATTACAAATCGCAAGTCCCAAATCCGTTCACAGTGGCGCGACCGTGCGAGCTTTTAACTCGGCTTACCCTGATGTGGAGCGTTTTAGTCTTGAAAGATCGAACCTGTCTTCCGACAAGTGAAAGGCAAAGTATCACGCTTCGTCCGAAAAAGTCAAAGTTTGGCCGAAACGCTTGAAATTGAACGCTTAGAACGGCTATTGTATTGACAGAAGTTGGCAAAATTCCCGAATCGTTCGATAAGCAAACCCTATGTCGCAATATGATAATGTCGTGTCGGTAATACTCGGCGGCGGTGCCGGTACGCGGCTCTTTCCGCTCACAAAAGAACGCGCGAAACCGGCAGTTCCGCTCGGCGGCAAATACCGGCTGATCGACGTCCCGGTTTCGAACTGCATCAATTCGGGGATTACGCAAATCTTCGTCCTGACGCAGTTCAACTCCGCATCACTAAACCGGCACATATCGAGAACATATCGTTTTTCGTCATTTTCGACCGGTTTCGTCGAAGTCCTCGCCGCCGAACAGCGCAAGGACAGCCCGGACTGGTTTCAAGGCACGGCGGACGCGGTGCGGCAGATGATCCCGCATATCCGCGATTTTAAGGTCGACACCGTGCTCATTCTTTCCGGCGACCATTTGTACCGGATGGATTACCGGAAGTTCCTCGAGCGCCATTACGAAACCAATGCCGACGTCACCATCTCGGTCATTCCGTGCCGGCCGGACGAAGCCGAGGGTTTCGGACTGCTCAAGACCGACGCCGACGGGAAGATCGTCGAATTCAAGGAAAAACCGAAAGGCGACGCGCTCGAGTCGATGCGGGTCGATACGACAAGCTTCGGACTTAGTGCCGATCAGGCCGCGGAACGTCCGTTTCTGGCTTCGATGGGGATCTACATCTTCAATTACGAACGGTTGATCGAGTTGCTGAGCGAAGACGAGGGCCGTTTCGATTTCGGTAAAGAACTAATTCCGGAATCGATAAAACGGCTCAATGTTCAGGCGCATTTCTTCAAGGATTACTGGGAAGACATCGGAACGATAAAGGCGTTTTTTGACGCCAATCTCGACCTCGCGTCGCCGCTTCCGAAGTTCAACTTTTTCAACACCGAGGCGCCGATCTATACCCGCTCGCGCTATCTGCCGCCGTCGAAGATCCACAACTGCGACATCGACAATTCGATGATCAGCGAAGGCTGCATTCTGAGCGGAGTTTATGCCCGAAACTCTATCATCGGACTGCGTTCGCGGATCGATTACGGGACGCGGATCGAGAGTTCGATCATTATGGGCTCCGATGATTTTGAATCCATCGAGGACTTTACCCGAAACATCGACCGGCAAATTCCGCATATCGGTGTTGGCAAGAACACCGTCATACGCAGAGCCATAATCGACAAAAACGCCCGCATCGGCAGCAACGTTCAACTGATAAACAAGGACAACGTTGAAACCGCGGACGGTATCGGCGGAAGTTTTTTCATTCGCGAAGGGATTATTATCGTGCCCAAGAACGCGTACGTGAAGGACGGCACGATCGTTTGAGAGCGCGGCCTTTTTTGGCGACCCTCAAGAGAGAACAATTGAACCTCGCCCCGGAGGCCGGTCTCTTTCATTTCGACCGGCGCATTTTTTTCGCCCCCAGGCAATTCCCCGCGGATTTCGTCAAATCCGGCGTTGCATCTTTTCAGGTATTACAATGCATCATATAGTCTTACCACGAGGTACCTGATGAAATCGACGATCTTCATATGCTCAGTCATCCTTGCGTTGTGTTCCGTGAATGCCTTTTCGCAGTCAAGGCGCGTGACGCCGAATACCGCGGAACCGACCAAGAAAGCGAATGAGCGCAAACCGTCGCTGATTCCGTTGCCGACGCCGACGCCGAAACCTGAGGCGGAAGCCGATGCGAACGCGGAAACTGACGATTCCGATGTCATCACGGTCGCCACCGAATTGGTGACGATCCCGGTCAAGGTGCTTGATCGCAACGGTCGTTTCGTCGGCGGGCTTGTCAAAGAGAACTTCTCGGTCCTCGAAGACGGCGCACCGCAAGATGTCGCTTATTTTTCGAACGAACAGCAGCCGTTTACCGTCGCCCTGGTGCTCGATATGAGCTACTCGGCAAAGTTCAAGGCCGAAGAGATCCAGTCGGCGGCGCTCTCGTTCATCAATCAGTTGCGGCCGGCGGACAAGGTGATGATCGTCTCGTTCGACGAAGAGATATTTGTAAATACCGAGCCGACCAACGACCGGCGCTGGCTGCAGGCGGCGATCAAAGAGACCAAAATCTCATACGGGACCAGCCTTTACGATGCGATGAGCCTCGTATTCGAAAAGCTCAAGAAGATCACCGGCCGCAAGGCGATCGTCCTTTTCTCCGACGGCGTCGATACGACGAGCAAGAAGTCGGCCGACTACGTCAATCTGCGCGACGCGCTCGAACTCGACTCGCTGATCTATCCGATCCAGTACGACACTTTCTACGAGGTGCAGGCGATGAAGAACCAGAAGGTCGTGGTGCCGCCGTCGAAGAATCCGACCCCGGGAAGCGGCGACAAGAATCCGTTCCCGTTCCCATTCCCGACCAGTGGTGGTGTCGGCGGTGGTGGAGGCGGCGGAATCGGAACGCTCGATGCGAAGGGTACGACGCGCGAGGAATATCAGAAAGCCGGCGAATATCTGAACGAGCTCGCCTATCGAACCGGCGGCCGATTATACCCGGCTGCGACGACGGCGAATCTCTCAGCGGCATTCACGAAGATCGCCAGCGAACTGCGCGAGTACTACAGTCTGGGATTCTATCCGAAAGAAAACGCGGTCCCCGGCAGCAAGCACCGGATCAAAGTGAAACTCGACAAGGCGGGATTTGCCGTCAAGGCGCGGGACAGCTATACGGTGAAGAAAAGCGACAGAATCAAAAAGTAGAAGAAATCAAAAGGAGAAAAAGGGATCATCGCTTTCGGACTCGATTTGAAAAATCGAAAACCAAAGAACGATGACCCCTTTCATTTCTTAACCTTTCTCAGATATCACTTCCGGCCGACGACATAACTTGTCTTTGCCTTGACGACGACGTTCGGGCGCATCACGCGGATGCGGATCTGGCGGCGTTCGCCGGGCTGGCCGGCCTTTTCCGGGTAGTAGCCGATCGAGTACTGCCGCCGAAGTTCCTCGGCGATTCCCGCGAACGCAGCGTCGAGGTTGTTTTTGGCCTCAAAGCTCCTGCCACCGGAGTTGCGCGCCAGTTCCTCAAGATACCGCCGGCCCGTTTCATATTCGGCATTGCTCGAACCCGAGCCGCCGCGTCCACGCCCGATCTGAACGTTTCCGCCTCCGAGAATCACGCCGATGATGCCGCCAACTCCGCCCGTCGGTTGGCGCCTCCGGGGATAAGTCGTTCCGCCTCCGCCGTAGCCGCCGTTCATGTCGCGCAGCGTGTCGTAGCGGATCGGGTAAAAAAGAGCTTCTGACTCTTCGGAATCGCGGATCGTGCTCTGGTAATTGGCGCGGCGCGAAGTGGTGTCGACGCCGTCCGTGAACAGAACCACCGCCTTGCGGCCGTCGATCCGCCGAAGTTGCTGGCGGAGAACAAAATCGACCGCCTCGTAAAGACTCGTTCCGTCGCCAAACCGCGACTGCCGGATGGCATTCTGGATCACCCGCCGGTCACCCGTGATCGGGCTCAGGATGTTGACCTTGTCGTCGAACGAAATGACCATCACCTTGTCGTCGCGGCGCAACTGATTGACGAACGAGATCGCGGCGTCCTGAATTTCCTCGATCTTGAACTGGGTCGACGGACTGACGTCGATCATCAGGATGACCGTAAACGGCTGTTCGACCGACTGGAAATACTCGACGCGCTGTGGCGTGCCATTCTCAAAAACCTGGAAGTCGCGTTGCTGCAATCCCGAAATGAAACGACCGTCGCGGTCGAGGACCGATACCGGCATCGTTACAAGGTTCGTCTCGACGCGAATCACCTCATCGTCATCGACGACCACCGGCTGTTGTGTTTCGGCAGGCGTCGGCGTGGATTGCGTCTTGCCTTGCAGCACCGGCGGCCTTTTGTCGGGTTGCGTCGTTGTGTCGCCCTTCAGCACCGGCGAGTTCGTGGTCACGACGCGCGGGCGCGAAACCTGACCGGACTGCGCCGCAGCCGCCAATGCTAAGACACCTAAACAAACAAAAATCAACGCAAATCTCTTCATCACTTTTCAAACTCCTGCACTATTGACCCTTTGCGGAATCGCGGTTTTTTGATTGTATTTATTGGATTTTGGATGTCCCGATTTTTGCGCGGGCGGCGAGTGTGGGGCTTTTCAAAGTGCCCGCATCAGCGTGCGAGGGCGGAAACCGCCAGTTCGTGAAACCTTCGGCGGTCCGAATTGAGCAAGACAAACGGCAATTCGTGAGCGTGCGTCCGATTGGTCAACAAAATGAAGATTCGTTCCGTTTCAGGTTCGATCCAGAGCGACGTTCCGGTAAACCCGAGATGACCGAAACTGTCGGGCGCGAGCGCGCGGGATGCCGTCGATTCAGGCGTTTCGGCAAGTTGAAATCCGAGCGAACGCGCTTCGTTAAGACCGGGAGTGAAATTCGTTCGGAACATTTCGCAAGTTTCGGGTTCGAGCAAAACCGATTCGCCGGCCAGAAACTGACGGGCGATTCGAAAAGTTTCCACAGCTGTGGAAAAAAGTCCCGCGTGCCCGGAAACGCCGCCCATAAAGTGACAATTGCCATCGTGGACCTCGCCCCAGATCATCGAATCTCGGAACGGCGCGGCGGCTTTTGGAAGTTGATATCCGAGATCAAGGCAGGTCTTCTTCTCGAACTCGTTTCCGCTTTCACTTGCGGCGATCCTCGCTCTTCGCCCGGCCGGCGGATTGAAAAAGGTGTCGCGCAAACCGAGCGGATCGAAGATCTCGGCTTTCGCCACCTCGTCGATTCGCTTGCCGTGAATCGTTTCGATCAGAAAGGTCAGGATCAAAAAGTTGAGATCGCTGTAAACTATCTTCGTCCCGATCGGATTCGCCAGCGGTTCGGCAGCGATGAGACTCGGAATCTCCGACCTCTTGTCTGTCATCAGATAAAGCGGAAGCCAGGCGCGAAAACCCGAATTATGCAGCAACGCGTGTTCGATCGTGACGCCGCGCTTGTCGTCGGAATCAAACTCCGGAAAGAACTTTGCCAACGAGTCCGCGGGGTCGATCGTGCCGCTTTCGATCAACTTCGCCGCCAAAAGCGTCGTCACGAGAACCTTGGTCAAACTTGCGAGGTCGTAGATCGTGTCGTACGTCGCCGGAATCTGTTCGGGTTCGACGACGGCGTTTCCAAGCGCGTCGCCGAGGACGATATCGTCTCGTTCGCCGACAAGATAAACCGCAGACGGAAAATCTCCGGCGTCGATACGGGACTGCAAAAACTCGTTGATCTTGGTGTCGGTGTTCAAACGTTTAGCCGATTGCGGTGCGCGTCGATCTTCTCCAGCACGCCGAGCGCGAGATTCAGTGCGCGGCGTCCGTCCGCGGCCGTTATCGGCGCCGGCGAATCGTTGATCACGCATTCGAGAAACGCGGATATCTCGGCGCGGAGCGGTTCAATATCCTCGATTTCCAGACGATTGATTGAAATGCCAAGAAGCGGATGGACGTCGTTCGGCGCGAGGCTCGTCAGCGACGCGAACTTCGTCGCATAGTCGAGCACGACGTATGAATTCGTTTGATAAAAGCGCGTCTTGCGCATCTTCTCGGTTCCGATCCGCGACGCGGTTATGTTCGCGACCGCGCCGTTCGCAAACTCGATCCGCGCGTTCGCGGCATCAACCTTGTCCGAGATCACGGGAATTCCGACGGCGCGAATCTCAGAAACTTCTGAATCGACGAGCCACTGGATCGCATCGAGATCATGGATCATCACGTCGAGCACGACGTCGACATCGAGCGAGCGGTTCGGAAACGGAGAGACGCGGTGAATTTCGAAATAGAGTGGACTCGTCACGTGCGGCCGCAACGCAACCATCGCCGGATTGAAGCGTTCGAGATGCCCGACCATGAGTTTCGCGCCAGATGCTTCGGCCGCCGCAATCATCTTGTCAGCTTCGTCGAGAGTCATCGCGATGGGTTTTTCGACCAGCACGTTGACGCCTTTTTCGAGGAACGCGCAAGCGATTTCGCAATGCGATTCGGTTGGCGTCACGATCGAAACGGCATCGGTCTTATCTAGCAGATCGCGCCAATCGGTAAATTGTCCGCAGCCGTTCTTCGCGGCGATCGCGCCCGCTTGTTCGGGATCAGAGTCACAGACCCCGACGAAAGTTCCGATTCCCTCGCGGGCGAGTTCGGCGTAGTTTCGGGCGTGATGCTGGCCGAGGGAACCGACGCCGATGACGGCCGTTCTGATCTTTGCGGTTTCCGAATTTGCGTCTGAAGCTTGCATTTGAATTCAAAATCTATTTCAGTAGTAAGTACATTCTCTATTAAGTTTAGCGAAATGACAAAAGACAACCCGAATCGCAAAAACCTGTATTTCGCGCTTGGTTTTGCCGTGCTGATCGTTGTCGTCTATCTGACGGGATTGTCGATTCCGCTGCTCGGTCCGGACGAGCCGCGTTATTCGCAGGTAGCACGCGAAATGTTTGGACGCGGCGATTGGGTGACACCGACGCTTGGCGGGTTCGACTGGTTCGAGAAACCGGCGCTGCTCTACTGGCTCCAGATCGCGTCCTACCACATTTTTGGTGTTTCGGAATTCGGCGCGCGGTTTGGCTCGGCGCTGTTTGGGCTCGGAACTATATTCTCGCTGTGGATTCTCGGGCGGGCGGTCCGCAAAACCGACGGCGATGACTTTGCCGGATGGCTGGCAATCGTTTCAGCGTCGTCGCTCGGTCTTTTGGTCTTCTCGCGCGGCGCAAGTTTCGACATTATTTTGACCTTTCCGATCGCAGCGGCGATGGTCGGTTTCTTTGTTTGGGACGAGCGGACCCGAAATTCCGAACCTGGCGGCACGAAGTACCTCGCGCTTTTTTATGTTTTCACGGGCGTCGCGCTGATCGCCAAGGGACTGGTCGGAATCGTTTTCCCGTATGCGATCGTCGCCTTTTACTTTCTTCTGAGCCGAAGATTTCCGTCGAAGTTCCTGCTGATCAGCTTATTTTGGGGAACGGCGTTGTGCGTTTTGGTCTCACTGGCGTGGTATCTGCCGATGTATCGCGTGAACGGCTGGAAGTTTATCGACGAGTTTTTTATTCAGCATCATTTTCAGCGGTACACTTCGAACAAATACCTTCATCCGCAGCCTTTCTGGTTCTTCTGGGTGGTCTTTCCGCTGATGACGTTGCCGTGGGTGCCGTTCTTTTTCGCTTCTATCTGGCGCACCTTACGACCGTTCTTTAAGCGAGGGGGCGAGGCTGAAGAGACGCGGCCTTTGATCAAATTCGCGTTTGCGTGGCTCCTCGTGCCGCTCGTATTTTTTAGTTTTTCGGGATCGAAACTGCCGGGATACATTCTCCCCGCGCTTCCCGCCGGACTGATTTTGTCAGCGCTGGCGGTCGCGAGGTTTGTCCGGGATTCACGCACACGACGAGTCGCGGCTCTGGCAGTCGCCGGGGCAACGCTCGTGACCGTTGCGCTTTTGGCCCGGTTTTTCATCGCCGATTTTATTCGCGAAGAAACAGTTTCGCATCTCGTTGCGACGGCAAACGAGCGCGGTTACCGGACCGAGAAGATCATCAATATGCACACCATTTCGCATTCGGCAGAGTTTTATGGTGCCGGCCGTTTGGTTCGCGAACCGGACGGAAAACAGCGGAAATTTTTCTCGGTTGCCGAGATTCTTGAGCAAATGCAGCGCGACGGAACAGATCAGGCGCTGGTTCTGGTGCCCGAAGTTTACCTCTACACGCTCATCAAACCGGAACTCGTAAAGACCGAAGTGCTGGACGAGAACGGAGAGCTTGTGATCGTTTTGGTTAAGAAAAACAGTTGAAACCCGCCGCTGCCCGTTAAAGTGAAACGCGTTCGGGTATTACGACTTTGCAGCAATTTCTCCGGCAGCTCAGCCTTCGGCGGCGCGCCGCAGTCGGTCCATCAACGCCCGGCCGATCCCGGTTTCCCCGACGCGTTCGCAGCAGATCGTCCCGATTCCCAACCGATCGCACTCGCGGAAGAACGCAAAGACTTCGTGAGCGTATTCTTCGACATCCGCGCAGATCTTAACCAATTCAAATTCGCTCGTCGGCGCACTCAGTCCGATGAACGCCGCACGCCGCGCATTCCCGGATGCCGTTCCGATGATCACTTTTGCCGACGGCGCGTAGTGTTTGTGCTTCAGTCCCGGGCTTCGGACCGCTTCATCCGCCGCCGGGACATAAACTTGTGTTTCGGGAATGACGGCCCGAAGTTGCTCGATCGAGATCGCACCGGCGCGCAATACGAGCGGGATTTCGCCGGTGCAGTCGACGACCGTCGATTCCAGTCCGATCTCAGTCGCTTCGCCCTCGAGGATACAATCGATCCGGCCTGCGAGATCTTCGTAAACCGCCTGCCACGTCGTCGGTGACGGCCGGCCCGAAAGATTCGCGGACGGCGCGACGACCGGAACGCCGCACGCCGCCAGGAACTCGCGGGCCGCTTCGTGACGCGGCATTCGGACCCCGACCGTATCGAGACCCGCCGTCGCGATACGAGGCACTTCGTCCGATTTCGGCAAGACGAGCGTCAACGGCGCCGGAAAGAACGCCTCGATGAGTTTTCGCGCGGCCGGCGTGACGGTCTTTACGAGCCTTTCGATCTGATCGAAACTCCCGACGTGCGCGATCAACGGATTGTCCGCCGGCCGCATTTTCGCTTCGAAGATCTTGGCGACCGCGGCAGGGTTGAAGACGTCCGCACCGAGCCCGTACACGGTTTCGGTCGGAAACGCGACGAGACCGCCGCGACGGATGATGCCGGCGGCTTCGTTCGGATCTTTGGTGACGAGTGTTTGCATCGCGACAAAGTCCTATCTTATGTCGCGACGCCGAAATCGTAAATACCGAAACGCTTTTGCCGCCTCACCGCCTACTCTCGAAGCGAGCCGAGGGCTGCGAGACGTCCAGTTCGAATCGACCATAGACGTCAAACCTTCTTTGGTTTTGAGTCGCGATTGCGTAGAATCTCGATATGACGCTGGAGGAAAAGCTCAAGACGCTGCCGACCAAATCCGGCGTATATATTCACAAGAATGCCGATGGCAAGATCATCTACGTCGGCAAGGCGAAGAACCTCAAGAACCGCGTCCGACAGTATTTTCAATCGTCGAAAAATCATGATCCGAAAACGCGCGAACTCGTCAAACGGATACGCGATTTTGAGTTCATCGTCGTCGACACCGAGGTTGAAGCTCTTGTTCTCGAGTCTAATCTCGTCAAAAAACACAAACCGCGCTACAACATCTTCCTCAAGGACGACAAACAGTACCCGCATCTGAAGATCACGCGTGAAGCGTTTCCGAAGGTCGTCATCACGCGCAAGATCCAGAAAGACGGCGCGGCGTACTTCGGTCCCTTTTTGCCGGCCAATCTTGCGCGCAAAACGCTCGATTTGATCAACCGGACGTTCCAACTCCGAACCTGCGAGATCGAGATCGACGGAAAACTGCCGCGGCCGTGTCTCGAATATCATCTCAAACGATGCCTCGCGCCGTGCGTCAAAAACCTTTGCAATGCCGACGATTACGCCCAGGCCGCGGCCGACGTCAAACTGCTTCTCGAAGGCAAAGACACCGAACTCGCCGGCGAACTTGAACGGCGAATGTGGCAATTTGCGGAGAACGAGAAGTACGAACTTGCCGCGAAATTCCGTGATCTGCGGCAAACGGTCCTGGCGCTCGGTGAAAAGCAGAAGATGGCGAGTTCGCCGGACCGCGACGTTGATATCTTCGGTTTCTATCGCGAAAAGCAACGGCTTGCGCTACAGCTTTTCACGATGCGCGAGGGCCGGATCGTCGGCCGCCGCGAGTTCTTCTGGGAAGAATTGGATGACGAAACATTCAGCGCCGCGGAGTTTCTCGGCGAGGTTCTGGCGCAGTATTACACGACGGATTACGTGCCGCTTGAGATTCACGTCCCGAACGATTTCGACGACCGTGAAACGCTCGAAAAACTGCTCACCGAGCGTCGCGGCCGGCGCGTCCACATCTACGATCCGAAACGCGGCAGCAAGCGCGAAATGATCGCGCTCGTCGAAACCAACGCGAAAGTCGCCTTCGAACAGCGTTTCCGTGTGCTCAAGGCCGACCTCGAACGCGTCCTCGAAGAATTACAGGAAATCCTCGAACTGCCGCGTTTCCCGGCCCGGATCGAGAGCTTCGATATCTCAAATATTTCCGGGGCGGAGAACGTCGCCGGACTCGTCGTTTTCGAAAACGGCAAGCCGAACCGCGGAAATTACCGCCGCCTGAAAATAAAAACGGTCGAAGGCGCGAACGATTTTGCGTCGATGCACGAGGCGGTCTTGCGGACGTATCGCCGCCGTCTCGACGAGCAAAAACCGCTCCCGGACCTGATCTTTATCGACGGCGGCAAGGGCCAGATCTCGGCCGCCGCGGCCGCGCTCGGCGAACTGGACCTCGAGGCGCTGCCGATCGTCGGTCTCGTCAAACCGCCGCGGCGGCACAATGAGATATCGCATCTTCTGCCGCACGGTCGTGAACATCAGGCCGTGCCGTTTGACGCCAATTCGGCAGCGATGCGCTTTGTCCAGCAAGTTCGCGACGAAACCCACAAGACTGCGGTCGAATATCACCGAAAACGGCGCGAGATCCGCGATTTTACCTCGGAATTGACGGCGATCGCTGGCGTCGGCGAAACCCGCAAGATGAAACTGCTGAGAAAATTCGGGTCGATAGAAAAGATCGCACAGAAGACGGTCGAGGAACTTAAACCGGTTGTCGGTGAGCAAACCGCGACGGCGATCTTCGAACATTTCGAGCGTCAACGGGAATTGGCGGCGAGTCACGCCAAGTGATGTCTGTTGCGTTAAACAGGGTCAGGTGTTTTTTGCGGGGTGATTCGGAATAGGTGATAGTTAATAGCTGATAGCTGATAGTTCTGATCGACGACCGCGACGGAAAGTCAGTCAATTTTTTTGAAGTCCATATCAGCTTCCAGCTAACAACCATCAGCTATTCCGAAAATACGGTGGAAGAACCGAGTGGTTTGCCGGGACTCGGTTTACTTCTTTCCAAGCGAAACCGCGCGCTGATAGGCGGCGTAAACGGCTTTCGAGAGAACAGTTCGGAGGCTTCCCTTTTCCATTTGGTAGATCGCGTCGGCCGATGTCCCGCCGGGCGAGGTGACCATATTTCTAAGTTCGGCCGGATGCTTGTGCGACTCCATCGCGAACAGCACCGAGCCGAGCATCGTCTCCTGGACGAGTTCTTTCGACATCTCGCGCGAGAATCCGAGATGTACACCGGCGTCGGTCAGCGCCTCCATCACCATAAAAATGTAGGTCGGGCCGGTCGCTGACAGCGATGTCGCCATATCGATCATGTTCTCGGTTTCGACGTGGAGTTCTTTTCCGAGCGCGGAAAGAAGCATCTTGACGCGCGCCTTTTCAACATCGGAGACTTCGTCGGTGCAAGTCCACGCGGTCATTCCGGCTCCGATCTGCGACGGCGTGTTCGGCATCGCGCGGACGACCTTGCTGCAATTCAGAGCATTCGCGATCGTCTCGATCCGTGCGCCGGCGATGATCGACACGATCAATTGTTCCGGCGTCACGATGCCGTTCAGCTCTTCGAGAACTCCTTTGATGCGCTGCGGCTTGACGCACATGAAGACGCACGAGTCGGCCGCGTCCTGAACATCGCGAACCGCGTCGGCATTATGTTCCCAAACCGTGATCCCGTATTTTTCGTGGAGTTCAGCTCGCCTGCCGGAACGCGGATGACTCGCCGCGATCTGTTCAGGTTTGACAAGTTCCTTGCGCAGCAGTCCCGCGATGATCGATTCGGCCATCACACCGCAGCCGACAAATGCCAGTTTCGTGTTTGAGAGTGTTTCTTTCATATCGGTGAAAAATTGCGGCGAATCTTGAAATTATCCCGCAAACAATTAACAATTGACGCTTAACACTTTAAGAACAAATGACAATAGACGAACAAATCGAGTTTATCAGAAAAGGCGCGGTCGATTTAATCCGGCAAGACGACCTTCGCGCCAAGTTGGAGCGTTCGGCAAAAACCGGCAAACCTCTCCGCGTCAAACTCGGTGCCGACCCGACGGCGCCGGACATACATATCGGACACACGGTCGTGATCCGCAAGCTGCGAGCGTTTCAGGAACTCGGGCACACGGCCATCTTTTTGATCGGCGATTTTACCGGGATGATCGGCGATCCGTCGGGCAAGAACGTGACGCGCCCGCCGCTTTCGCGCGAGGAGATCAACATCAACGCCGAGACGTACAAGACGCAGATATTCAAACTTCTCGACCCCGAAAAGACGGAGATCCGTTTCAACTCCGAATGGATGGACAAGTATGACGCGGCCGACTTCGTTCGACTTTGCTCGCACGTCACGGTCAAACAGATCCTTGAACGCGACGACTTTGAAAAGCGGCTTCGCGAAGAACGTCCGATCGCGCTCCACGAGCTGCTGTATCCGCTGACGCAGGGTTATGATTCGGTCGCGCTTGAAGCGGACGTCGAACTTGGCGGGACCGATCAGAAATTCAACCTGATGGTCGGCCGCAACCTGCAGCGCGAGTATTCCCAGGAACCGCAGGTGATCCTGACGACGCCGCTGCTCGAAGGCCTCGACGGCGTCAACAAGATGTCGAAATCGCTGAACAACTACATCGGCATCGACGAAGCACCGGGCGAGATGTTCGGCAAAGTGATGTCGATCTCGGACGACCTGATGTGGCGTTATTTCGATCTTCTGACCGACAAAACGCCGGCGGAGATCGAGTCGATGAAGTCGGGCGGCGAAAATCCGCGCGATTTCAAGGTCGAGCTCGCAAAATCGATCATTGCCGATTTCCACTCCGCCGACGCGGCTCGTGCGGCGGAAGACGAATTCAACCGAAGATTTGTAAACAAAGAGACGCCCGACGAGATCGAGGAAACATCCGTTTCGGCGGGCAGCTATGCTTTGGCGGATCTGATCACGCAGACGGGACTCGCGCCGTCGAAGAAAGAAGCAAAACGGCTGACGGAACAGGGCGGAGTTAAGGTCAATGGCGAGAAAGTCTCGAATCCAGCGGCAGTGGTTGATGTGACCGACGAAATCCTGGTTCAGGTCGGCAAACGCCGCTTTTTGCGGATTCGCGCAAGTTAATGTCCCAGATCATCGAAAGCGAAGAGACCCTGATCATCGAAACGCCTGAACGCGTTCCGCTCGCGTTTGCGCTGGCGTCGATCGGCAACCGATTTTTGGCGGTCGCGATCGATCATTTCATTCAGTTTATGTCGATCTTTATCGTCGCCTGGGCGTTGATCACGTGGTCGGGAGTCGGGCTTGAAGGACTTGAGCAAGAACCTCAGGAAGTCCTGAAAGAGATGTCCAAATGGACGATCGCGATCATGATCCTCATAATTTTCGGGCTTTTCGCGGGATACTTCATTTTTTTCGAATGGCTTTGGAACGGACAAACACCGGGCAAGCGATTGCTCAAGCTTCGCGTTATCCGCGAGGACGGCCGTCCGATCACTTTGTGGGAGGCGATCGCGCGAAATCTCCTGCGGATCATTGATTCGTTCCCGACGCTGGCGATCATTCCGTTCTATTCGATCGGGCTGATCTCGGTCTTTTCGAGCAGCCGCGACCAACGGATCGGCGATATGTTTGCCGGAACGGTCGTAATTCGCGAACGAACGGACGAGGCGCCGACCTTTGCCGAAACGTTTTCAAATCGGATAAGCGACGCCGCGTTTCGCCGCGTTCAGAAAAAGGTCGAGTTTCAGACCGACATCCGCACGCTGACGCAGGACGAGATCGAGGTTGTCGAGTCGTTTCTGCGCCGCCGCTGGGACCTGACCGAACGTCAGCGGCTCTGGATGGCATGGCGCGTGGCCTTGCCGATAATGTACAAACTCAAACCGAACTATTCGCTCGAGAATTTCACCTATGAAGGATTTCTCGAAGAGATCCTTCACAGGTTTCACCAGCGCCAGAAGTTCCTCAATTAGACTATTTCATCTGAATTTCGATGTAGTCCCGGCCCTGGTATTCCTTCCAGACATAGTGAAAATACTTTCCGGCCTCTTCCGAAGAAACGTTGGCGCCGGCAAGCATCAGCGCCCGCGCGAGGACCGGATCATTTTCGTTCGCGAGGTCCGCGCCGGTCGGAAGGATCAACTCGTCAGGCGTCACGCCGGTGTGTTCGATGCTCTTTTGATCCGACATTATGACGTCGGCATTGGTGACGCTCACGCCGTAGGTTATCTCGTCGTTGGCGCCCGTCGTCAGGTAAAAACTCTTTGACTGCATTACCGCGCCGGCGGAAACATCGCCGAGCACGATTCCGCGTTTTTCAAGTTGGACAAGGCGCGCAAAGATCTCCGCCGCCGAGCCCGAATTCGCGTCGACCAGCACGAACAGTTTACCCGCAAACACATCCTTGCTGCGGGTCTTGCTTTGCTGAGGCTTCATTTCCTTTCGGCCTTTCAGATCGGCGATCTTGAGGTCTTTGTCGAACATAAAACCCGCGAGGCGTTCAAGCGTGTCGACCAAACCACCGCCGTTTCCGCGCAGATCGAGAATCAGGCTCGATCCGCGAACCTTTCCCATCATCGTGTCGATGCTTGCCGGATCGATCGCGAACGACGGCATTTTCCAGATCGTCGCGCTTCCCACATATTTGAAGTAGTTATAATCGAATTGAGTCTTGCCGCTGGTGTCAAAGAGATCGCCGAGCATCTGGATGTTGATAACTTTCGGAAGCTTGCGGATGTTCGATTCGATTGCCAGGTCCCGCGGCTGCGACTCGCCCGGGCTGAGAACCTTGACGTTGAGGCCCGGACGTTTGCTGATGACGTTGTAAAAGTAGTTCATCTTCCAAAGATCGGTCCGGGTCGGTCTGAACGATTCGATCGCGAGCACTTGATCGCCGATCTTCAGTCCCTTTGCGGCCGCATCGCTTTTGGGCTTGACCCTGGTTACAAAGCACTTGTCGCCGAACATCTGATATCGCCAGCCGTATTCGACATCGAGGTTCGTAGCCGGCGGCAAAAAGAAAAGATGTGAATCGTTAAAATCGAGAAGTGCCTGGGCGATGACACCCATTCCCTGCCCCGTCGTCGTCACCTGGCCGAGCCGTTCGGAAGCTGCCTTGAACCTGGCTTCAAGGTCGATCCCGTGATAGGTCTCATCGTAGTATTCTTTTTTGATCGTATTCTTGATGTTGTTCAGCATCGATTTCAATCGATCGCGTTCGATCGAATCCATTTTCTGCGCTGAAATGTTCTGAACAAAGATTAGCGAAAAAAACGAAATGAACAAACAAAAAACCACTGAACGATTCTTCATATCGTCGCCTCCAATTGATGTCTGAGAATGATCGGAAATTAGACAAAGTCCAATACCGCGATACTAACATAGGTCCGGAGCATTTTGAATATTTCCGAAGTTTTTGCGGTGTTTGCCGAGATGTGCTATCTTGCCTGTTGATTTAGACAAATACCCCTCTTTTGCAATGCGGAAAAAACACATTCTGGTAACGGGCGGTGCCGGCTTTATCGGGTCTCATTTGGTCGATAGTTTGCTCGCCGAGGGAGCCTCGAAAGTTACCGTCATCGACAATTTCAATTCCTTTTACTCGCCTGAAATCAAGCGACGCAACATCGCCGCGCATACAGCGAACCCGGATTTCGTTTTGCGCGAAGGGGACATTTGTTGCGCCGAAACGGTGGATAAGGTCTTCGAGGCCGGTGATTTCGACGCCGTCGTGCATCTCGCCGCCTACGCGGGTGTTCGCCCGTCGCTTTTGAATCCGAGGCTCTACAACGAAGTAAACGTCTGCGGAACGTTGAATCTTCTTGAATCGGCGAAGAACACGGGAGTCAGGCAGTTTGTCTTCGGCTCGTCGTCGAGCGTTTACGGAATCAACTGCAAGATCCCGTTTTCGGAGGATGACAAGATCTCACGGCCCATATCGCCTTATGCCGCGACCAAGGCCGCGGGCGAACTGATCTGTCACACGTACTCGCATCTCTATGACATCCGGACAGTTTGTTTGAGATTTTTCACAGTCTACGGCGCTCGTCAGCGTCCCGACCTTGCGATTCACAAGTTTTCAAAACTGATTCGCGATGAAAAACCGATTCCGATGTTCGGCGACGGAACCACTCGGCGCGACTACACTTACATCGATGATGTCATCCAGGGCGTTCGGGCGGCGATCGGCTACGACCAGTCGATGCACGAGATCTTCAACCTGGGCGAGTCGCAAACGATCGAACTGCGCGAGCTGATTGAGCTTATCGAACAGAATCTCGGAAAGAAAGCGATCGTCGAGCGCCACGAAATGCAGCCCGGCGACGTTCCGCTCACATTCGCCGATATCTCAAAAGCGCGTGCGCTGCTGAACTACAACCCGACAACAAAGATCGCCGACGGAATTCCCAAATTTACGGAATGGTTCCTTGGCAGTTCCGGAAGTTGAGAGAGTTGGGAAAGAGATCTCACGGAAATTCTCCAACTAATAGAGTTCTTTCTCGCCTTTCGGGCGCGTGTTCCAACGTTTGTGGATCCAAAGCCACTGATCAGGATATTTACGAACGAATTTCTCGACGATCGATGTGATCTGCTGAGTCAGATTGCGGACATTCTCGGCGGAGGTGTCGGCCGCGTCGTATTTGACCTCCGGTTCGAGATACACGACGTACTTTTGCTTTTCTTCCTCCCAAACGGCGAACGCCGGCAGGATCGCGGTTCCGGTCGCGAGTGCCAGTTTTGCGATACTTGTCGTAGTTGAAGCGGGAACACCGAAGAAATCGACGAATACTCCTTCCTTTTCCTGCACATTCAGATCCGCCAAAATTCCCAAAAGCTCGCCCTTCTTCAAAACCCTAAACATTGTTCGCGCGGACTTGGTCTTATCGAGCGTAAGCGAACCGAACCTCGTCCGCATCTTATCGACAAATCCTTCGACGAGCGGATTGTCGATACGACGGACAAGGATATTCATCCCGTAACCAAAAGCCGGCGGCAGAAGATTGAAAACTTCCCAACTGCCGAAATGGCCGGTGAAGAACAGAACGCCCTTGCCGCGCGGATAAACTTCCTCGAAGTTTTCACGGCCGACGATCTCGACCAGGTTCCGAACGTCCTCGTACTCGAAACGCTTAAAGTGGGAAACAAACCCAAGATGTCGCCCGAGCGACTCAAATGTGCCGCGGACGATCCGGTCCTTCTCGTCGTCCGACAACTCCGGCAACGCGATCTCAAGATTGCGGCGCGCGGTTCTCTGCAGACGCGGAAAACGTTTCGCAAAGAACCGTCCGACGGATTTGCCGAATCTCATCGACGTTTCAAACGGCAGAGCGCCGATCGCGCCAAGCAGCGACCTCATTGCCACCAACTCGGCGTTATTTTTGATTTTGCTTTGTTTTCGGGCCAATTGTGTTCGGGTCCTCGATTTGAAATCGCGATTTGATGCTCCTGTTCGCGATCATACCAATTTTGAAAATTTAGCGAGATTCGAGCAATTTCATCAGCTCGTCGGCGCCGATCTCGCCCTTCTTGCGGATAAAGTCGCGCGGCGTGTTGTCACCGATCTCGAACACGATGGCTTCCATCCTGTGCGCTTTCAAGAAGTAGTTTCGCGAGACGATCGTCGGCTCGAGTTTATCCTGAGGCCGGATGTTCGGTTCGTAGTTCGGGATCGCTTTCTTGATCGCATCGAGCCAATTCCACGTCAAACCCGGCGCGTTCGTTTCGGTGAACTGCTTTTCCATCGGATAGTATATGTCGTCCCAGGTTGAATGAAAGTCGATGCCGAAATAGAATTTCCCGCCCGATTCGGCTTCGCGCCTTGCAAGGAAATCCCGAACCGCCTTTGTTTCCGGTTGATTGAACGCTTCCCAGTCGCGATTGAGGTCGATACCGCCGCCGTTATGACGCCACTGACCGTTATCGACTCCGTCCGGATTCATCAGCGGCACGACATACATCGCCCAATTCTTACGAAAGTTCTTCGCGAGGCGCGACTTGCCGGCGATGCGTTCGACGAACGCCTGCATCGCGAAATACCCGGTAACTTCCGGCGGATGCTGCCGGGAGATCACGAGGACGAATTTCTTTGCATCGGGATTGCCGACCGTCATCATTCGAAGCGGGCGGCCTTCGGTGCTTTTTCCGATCTCTTCGATCTTAAGTTTCTTTTTCCTTGCCAGCTTGTTCATCCAAGCGAAGACCTGACCGGAATTTTGCAACTCCTGCGCCGATACCCACAATGGCTTTTTCCGGGTCGTCAGCCTGATTCTGATGCTCTTAGGGCGCGCGAAAACGGTCTTATCCTCGGGGTCGCGGCCAAACTCCTCGATTCTCGAGTTTTCAACCGGACTCCATTTCTTCCCGTCCTTGCTGACTTGGGGCGAATAGCGGCTTCGCGCGTCCTCCGGATACTCCAACGTGACGAAAATATCCTTCTTTTTCCGCGACCAGACCTTGAAGGCGTACCACGGGCTCATATTGACGGGAACATTCTCCGGCGTGATCTTGATCGTATATGCGTTGTCGCCGGTCCGCGCAATAGTGTTGAGCCGAGCCCCGTCAAACTGATTCGAAAAGTAAACCTCATCGGCATCGAACGAGAACTCACGCTTCGTTTGCCGTTCGATCGGACGGGAAGATGTATCGACCGGAACCGAGGTGGTCCCTTGGAAAACAGGCCGCGGGTCCTGCGCCGTTATTAACTGAAGCGACCCCGCGAGAAGAAGGGTCAGAGATAGAAATGAAACACTGAACTTTTTCATAGAAGAAAGAGAACGCTCAAATCTCCGGACCGAGCTCGATGAATTCGTCAAGCCGATAAGACAAAGTATAACGCTGTTTCTCGTCAACTCCGCACTGATTCGCATCCAATCGAGCCCAAGAATGAGGTCGACAGATTCCCGTAAACACAGGTCTGTCGCTGTCTTCGACAGCTCGAAATCGATTTCACCGCCGTCTTCGACGGCTAGCGATGCCGTCGGCGCTGACGATTGCAAAACGAATTACAAAGTCGCTGATCTCACGCTTTGTTCTTCTCGTCGAAGATCATCGGTTCCCATAGCTCGACCTTATTGCCGTCCGGGTCCATGATCCATGCGAATTTTCCGTTTTCGTGTGATTCCGGTCCTTTTTCGATCCCAACGCCGTTTTGTTTTAACTGGTCGAGCATTTCGTCCAAATTATCGACCCGGTAGTTGATCATAAACGACGAATCGCTCGGCGCAAACCATTTGGTGTCGGCGTCCGCCGTGCTCCATACCGTGAGGCCGCCGTCCTCGGCTTTGTCGTCGGGCCATTTCAATATCGAACCGCCCCAACTCTCGAGGCTGATGCCGAGATTCTTCTGATACCACGCCGCAAGATCCGAACCCTTGCCCGCACTCTTTATGAAAACGCCGCCGATTCCGGTTACTTTTGCCATTCTTTTCTCCTGTTTTATAGCGTTCTAATTCTTCCGCCTTCGGGCTTCCCTCATCGGCGTTGAATATGGCTAACTCTAAAATTCAAGCTGTAACGGTACATTTCCGCTTTGGACGCGAAACAAACGCTATCGCCGTCGCCGTGGATGAAGAACATCGGAGCCTTGGTGGCCTTGAGTTTAGCGGCGCCGAAGTTGCGACGCCGAGACCGACATTTGAGCGTTTTTTCGATGGGGCGACGTAATGGTCGTCGCGCACGTCGCGTTCCATTTTGAGTCCGTTATTTTTTCGAGATCGGCGATTGCCGCTGACTGCTCAAACCTTCACACCAACTTTAGCTCCTCCAGTAATTCTCGGGTTCGTACTATCTTGATTCCGCGAAAATCCTTAAGAACGAGCAAGTCCAAATCGCCGGTCACGATCGACTCGCATGCAGCGGAAATCGCACAACTGATAATTTCGTCGTCGTCAGGATCTCTGGAAACGCCGGATATAAATTCAGTCGGTTCGACCATAGTTGCGAGCACAGAATACTCGCGCAATAAAAAACCCCGACTAACACTTTTGAGACGAAGTCTAGTGTCGAATTTTGGGCGACTCAACACTATGTCGAGATCGCGCAACATTTTCGGTGTCACGAAGAGTTCAACAATGCCGTCTCGTACAGCGTCGAGCAACATGCGCTCGATACCCGACCAGAGAAAGCCGGAGACGATAACGTTCGTGTCCGCGACAATACGCATCTAGTCGGCCATTCTCGTCCGTCGTTCTTCGCGAGCGGCTTTGACCTCGGCCATAACTTCTTCTTCCGACATCGGCTCGCCAATCTCGGCAAGCTTGTCCATCGTTGCAAATAGCCGATTGATTCTGCGACGTTTTAGTTCGGATCGGAATATCGATGCAGCGAGTGACGGCGAAAAAAGTCCCATCTCCCTCGCTTCAGTAGCAAGGTCGTCCGGTAATGTTAAGACAACTTCTGACATAAAATTTCTCCAATCAAATTATAACTCACAATGCAAGCGACGGTGAGCACTCCATCCACGGTCGACCTGACCGCGACATTCTATCCCTTAATCGTCCTGCACCGCCGTCACTTCCGAATCCGGAAACGTCGCCGCGTAAAAATTCGCCGCTTCCTCAGCGTGCTTATCGTACCAAAGACAAATTGTATTTCTTGGTGTCTAATTCTCTTCGCGAATCGGTCAGATCGATTTAGCGACCGTGATCATTTTACATCTACTCTCAAACCGACAATCGTTTTTGGCCCGCCGGCGAAAAAGAGATCGACCGCTTTACCGTTCAGCGTGTAATTATCATAGGTGTAGCCGCCTCTGATCGTACTGTCGGGCTTTCTGCCTTGGAGGTCGACACGCACTAGCGCCGCCATTTCCTCGGGCGAGCTGACTGCCATGCGGGCAGTAAGAAGTGGAGCCGGCGGAAATGAGTAGTGTATGGTCTCCATCGATTTGTTTGAATAGTCTCGATAGCAAACAATCAATCGACCCTCAGGAAGGTCCCAGGCGTGACAGATCCCGGATGGCTTCGGTTCTCCGAGCAGCGTCGTCATTTCCTGAAGCGACTTACCGACCATTGACGGAAGATCCACAACCTGCGTGGGCTTAACGGGGTTCAAAAAGGGTCCGCACGAAAGTGTAGTTAGCAACAAGATCGTTACCGGAATGACTGTCCGTAGCTTTGTTTTATTTATGAACTTTGTCCTCCTTTCGGCTATAACAGCCCACCGCTCCGGGGCGGATTAAGCATTGTCCGTCACACATGCCCGAATCCGGAAACGTCGCCGCATAAAAATTAGCCGCCTCTTCCGCGTCCTTGTCGTACCAAAGACAAATTGTATTTTGGTTTACCGCATAAATAAATCCGCCTTCTTCATGGCCTCTGGAGATGTCAGGCTCGGAGTCAATTCACGCCTTTCTTAATTCGACCAAGATTGATTCATTTCGAAGAAGATTGCTTGCGGTTAATCCGTTCATTGATTCCAAACAGTTCTATGGTCGCTTACGCCTTCTGATCCTCGAACCCATACGCACAAGCTGCTTCGAGAACGTCGATATTTATGTCATTCAGGGTTTTGAATCTGATGCAATACCCGGTCACGCTCGCTTTGCCGAGGACATCCGCGTACGTTCGGGCGAGGAATGTCTTGTCTTCGATACCGAGGATATAGACAGAGATCCCGGTTTTGTTTCCGCTCAAACCGACTTGATAAAACTCCTTGGTTCTTCCGTCGGCATATTTGATGGTGCGAGAGCCGTATCCGATATTGGGATTTGAAACAATCTTGCCCTCGTCATTCTTACCGTCGAGAAACCATAATTTGCAGGCCGGCATCACTTGCAGAAGACGGGCGTGCAACTCTTCCAATTCGCCGCGTTTTGGTTCCGGTTGGCTGGCGATGTACGCGTTGATCTGGTCTTGTACGTTCATGAGATTCTTGGATCGCGTAGCGATCGGATGATTTTAGCCGTGGACGTTTGTCCACGGAACGTCAAAATGAACGATTTCCGTCGCGTAGCGACGTTTGAATAACCCCGTGTGATATTCATTCGTCGCTACGCGACGAGTTTCCTTTATTCGCATCGAAACCGTGGACAAACGTCCACGGTTAAACTCAACTGCCGCTACGCGGCACCTTGTTTTGCCGAAAGCTCTTTCAGCAATTCTTCCAGGTTTTTCAACTGCAGCTTTGCTCCCTCGACAAATCCGAATTCGATCATTCTCTCTAAACGTTCCAGCGACTCGTTGTAGATAGAAATGCTGACCTTTGTCGTTCCGCCGTTTTCACTGAAATTCAAATCCCAATCGGAACCCGGCAATTCCGGATTTTCGTTTTCATCCGAAAAAGTGTTAAAGAATTTGAAATTGGATTTCGGAGTTATGGATTTATATTTCTGAATTGACCAACGCTCTTGACCCTCGGGACTGACCATTGCATAAAATCTCCGCCCGCCCTCGCGGAATTCCATAACCTTTGTTCTCGATGCAAAGGGCTTCGGCGCCCACCACTGGTCAAGAAGTTCCGGTTTTGTGTACGCGTCCCAAACCAATGACAGCTCGGCCCGAAATTCTCTGGTCATTGAGACCGTTTTCGTCGCTTTGTCTACGATAAATTCCATTTCCATATTATTCTTCCTTTTTCTGTTCTTTGATCGTCGCCAGCATCTCGTCGAGCTGTTCAAAACGGGTTTCCCAGATCTGTCTGTATTGCGCGAGCCATTCGTCGATCTCCTTCATTTTCTCGATCTCGAGCGAATAATAGATCTCCCGTCCCTTTTGCTGCTGTCGTACCAATTCACATTCCGTCAGAATCCGGAGATGCTTGGAAACGGCTTGCCGGGTGGTTTGAAAATTCTCGGCGATGGCGTTCGGCGTCATCGCCTGAATCGCGATCAGGGCAATGATCGCGCGTCTCGTCGGGTCAGCTACGGCTTGAAAAACGTCTCGTTTCATGACTTCGGACGCAAGTATGCAACCAAACGGTTGCGGGTGTCAAGTGCAACCGAACGGTTTCGGAATGTTTATTTGATTTCTTTGGAGGTTCTCCAAGGAATGAGAATTGCCTTTTAGATGATTCAGTGCTCCTTCGCGACCGCCGTCGCACGCGAACGCGAGCCGGATAATGTTGGGCTACGAAATTCACCGGGTTGGCATCCGGGGCTGTGTTCCAGGCGAATCCTTGATCACCTCGGTCGATGTTGATCCCACAAGAATTGCACGAATGTGCCAATTAGCATCCATTGAATGGATGCAAAAATGGCTGCCAGAACCAGGTAAATAGTCATCCATGTCTCACGGGAAACATTCTGAACCACCAAACTGCTTATGGCGTATGCGAGCAAGAGGGGAACAAAGTCTGCAAACACCATGCAGGCCGAGAGAAGGGTCTGATTGCCGAAGCCGGGCTCGGGATAGTCTCCCGTGTACGCAAATACAACGACGACCCAATGTACAACGAGGAGGGCTACCCCAACTGGCGTTATCAAGAGTCTAAGCGACCGATCGATTAGGTTTCGGATGACACTCACTGGAACCTCACCCCACTCAACGCAAAACCTGGACCACCAACTTACATCGCAGCCACCCGGTTGTAAACGGTATCCCTTTCCACAGCTTCAAATCCGGCGTTTTCGATCAGCGCGATCAGCTGCTGTTTCGTCATCTTAACTTCGCCGTTCTCGATCGAATAAGCTTCGGTCAGTTCGCCGCCGTCGGTGATCGTGCCGTCGAGATCGTTCGCTCCGAAGTTCAGCGCGACCTGCGCGAGATGTTTGCCGAGCATCACCCAGTAAGCTTTCACGTGATCGAAATTGTCGAGCATCAGGCGCGAGACGGCGATCGTCTTCAGCGAATCGACGCCGTCCGGACCGGGAAGCGACGACAGCGCGCTGTCCGGCGGATAAAACGCGAGCGGAATGAAACACTGAAAACCGCCCGATTTGTCCTGCTGTTCGCGAAGTTTGACGAGATGGTCGATGCGGTCTTCGAGCGTTTCGATATGGCCGTAGAGAATTGTCGCGTTGGTTTTCAAACCGGCCTTGTGAACTTTTCCGGCGAGTTCGAGCCAACGGTCCCCGCCGCATTTATGGTCGCAGATGCGCGACCGAGTCGGTTCGGCAAAGATCTCCGCGCCGCCGCCGGGACACGAATCCATTCCCGCCGCTTTGAGTTTCTCGATCAGATCTTCGTCCGACATCTTGTAGAACCGCGCCATAAAATCGAGCTCGACCATCGTCAGCGCTTTGACATGCAGTTTGGGAAAATTCTCTTTCAACGCCGAGAAAAGGCCGGTGTAATAGTCGAACGGCAATTTCGTGTTCAACCCGCCGACGATATGAAGTTCGGTCGCGCCCTCGGCGACGGCATTCCGTGCAATATCGACGCCCTCTTCGATCGAATGAGTGTACGCATCGGCGTCGCGCGAGCGACGGTAAAAGTTGCAGAACTTACAGTCAGCGACGCAGATGTTCGTATGATTGAAATGCCGGTTGACGTTGTAATACGTCGTGCGTCCGTGCCGTTTGCGGCGCACCGTATCGGCCAGTTTTCCGAGCGCGTTCAGATCGCCGGTCCGGTAAAGTTCGATTCCTTCCTCGAACGTCAAACGATCGCCCGCTTCTACCTTTTCGGCGATTCGATTGAGATTTGTATCAAATGAAAATTGCATAGTCACCTTAAACGCAATATGCGTGCCTGCGTTGTAAAGGGGATTTTACCAAAACACGCAGAAAGAGTAACGCCTACTCGAAAGGAGTGCGAGCGACGACTTCACACGTTACTCTTGCGGGGAAGTCGTTACTCTGTTAATTTTTGGAGGCAACTTTTTCGGCAATTTGCAAAAATCCAAAACGAGGTTCCATAAAATGCGAAAGTTCGTATGCGTTCTAATGATCGCGACAACGATGCTTGCTCCGGCAGTCAACGCGGCCGGCGCAAAAGTTACGGTGATCAAGGCCGGCGCGCTTTTTGATACCGTGAAAGGCGTTGTTCTAACCGATCAAACGATCTTGATTGAGGAGAATGTCATCAAGGCGGTCGGAAATAACGTCACGTTTGCCGCCGGGGCAACGGTTATTGACCTTTCGGACTCGTTCGTTCTTCCCGGTTTTATCGACGCGCACGTCCACCTTACAAATGAATCGGGCGGCAACTACTACGACAACCTGTTCCGGCGTTCGTTCATCGACAGCGCGGTGACCGCGCATCTGAACGCCAAGGCAACACTCGATGCCGGTTTTACATCCGTGCGGAATCTCGGGGCAGACGCCTTCGTCGATGTCGCTCTGAAAAACGCGATCAACAGCGGTAAGATTCCGGGGCCGCGGATGCAGATCGCGACGTTCAATATTGCGGCCACCGGAAATAGCGCGGCCGGTGCCAATCATCGCGACCTGAGCGGGTTCTCGCCGTGGCTCGATTCGCGTCTTCCGGAAGAAATCTCGAACGTAGCCGACGGACCGGAAGGACTTCGGAAAAAGGTGCGATATTTAGTCAAATACGGCGCCGAGGTTATCAAGTTTCGTGCGAGCGGAGGCGTTTTGTCCGAAGAGGAGCAGGTCGGCGCTCCGAAGTTTTCGCAGGAAGAAATGAATGCAATCGTCGCAGAAGCAAGGCTCCACGGCGTCAAGGTCGCGGCCCATGCCCACGGAGCCGAAAGCATCAAGATGGCCATTCGGGCCGGTGTCGACTCGATCGAACACGGTTCATTTCTTGACGATGAGGGAATTCGGATGATGAAGGAACGCGGAACGGTTCTGGTCGCGGACATCTATAACGACGATTACATTCTAGCCGAATTCGGAAAACTCGGTTATCCGGACAAGATCCTTGAAAAGGAGCGATTCGTCGGGCGGACGCAACGCGAAAATTTCCGCAATGCGGTCCGCGCCGGAGTGAAGATCGCTTACGGAACCGATGCCGGAGTTTATCCCCATGGATGGAACGGCAAACAGTTCGCGAAAATGGTCGAATGGGGATTGACACCAATGGAGGCGATTCGTACGGCGACCGTCGGATCGGCGGAACTACTCGGCTGGACAAAAACTGTCGGATCGATCTCGATCGGAAAATTCGCCGACATCGTAGCCGTCCCGGTAGATCCTCAAAAAGACATTACGGCCTTGGAAAGGCTTACTTTTGTGATGAAAGATGGAATTGTTGTGCGGACCGGGAAATAGAACTCTGATTTTTGACTCCGAACCATTCGCTAAATTGTGAGGGATTAATGAAAAATATATTGAAAAAAAGCTGCTGCGTGGGAATCTTGTTCCTTCTTCTTCCGATCTTCGCGTTCGCGCAAGCGACGAAGACCACGGCAATCAAAGCGGGAAAGCTGATCGATACCGAAAAAGGAGTCGTGCTCCAAAACCAGATCATTCTAATCGAGAACAACATCATCAAGGCGGTCGGCCCCAACGTCTCGATTCCTGCGGGAGCGACGGTCATCGATCTTTCGAACTCGACGGTGATGCCCGGTTTCATCGACACGCACGTTCATCAAACCGGTCAGTCAGAGGGAAATTATTACGACACGCTGTTTCGTGAGTCGTTCGTGGACGCCGCGGTCACGGCTCACATCTATGCGAAGCGGACGCTCGATGCCGGTTTTACGACCGTTCGCGATGTCGGATCGGAAGGATTCGTCGCCTTGGCGCTGAAGAACGCGATCAATTCGGGCAAGATTCCCGGACCGCGGATGCAAGTCGCCAATTATTACATCGGATCTACCGGAAGCCACGGCGACATCGTCGGTTTCTCGCCTTGGCTGGCGTCGCGGATGCCTGAAGAAATGTCAGGCGTCGCAGACGGTGTGGACGGCGTACGGAAGAAGGTCCGTTACATGATCAAATACGGTGCCGATGTCATCAAATTCGGAGCGAGCGCAGGAGTTTTGACTGAAGAAGCGAGCGTCGGCGCGCCGCAGTTCACGCAGGAAGAAATGAACGCCATTGTCGACGAGGCGAAGATGCACGGCATCAAGGCTTGTGCCCACGCACACGGAACCGAGGCGATCAAGATGGCGATCAGGGCCGGCGTCGCGTCGGTCGAACACGGCTCGTTCATCGATGATGAAGGGATTCGGATGATGAAAGAGCGCGGAACGTTTCTGTCGGCTGACATCTATAACGACGACTATATTATGGCGGAATTCGGCCGACTCGGATATCCGCAGAAGATTCTCGACAAGGAAAAACTGGTCGGACGCACGCAGCGCGAAAATTTCAGGAAATGCGTCCTTGCCGGCGTGAAGATCGCTTACGGTACGGACGCCGGAGTCTATCCGCACGGTTGGAACGGAAAGCAGTTTGCGAAACAGGTCGAGTGGGGACAGACGCCGATGCAGGCGATTCAGTCCGCGACGATCGTCTCCGCCGACCTTCTCGGCTGGCGCGACCAGATCGGCTCGATCGCCGTCGGAAAATTTGCCGACATCGTCGCCGTCAAAGGCGATCCGTTCGCCGGGATCGCAATTCTGGAGAACATCGGGTTCGTGATGAAAGACGGAGTTGTTTACAAGAAAGACTGAAGAGCCGCCTGAAGATCATTTGCCGAGAAAGACGGCTCCGCCGAAGGTCACCAGCAGAATGACGCTGACGAACGCATTGGTCGTAAAGAACGCGGCGTTCATTTTGCTCAGATCGTTCGGTTTAACGAGCGTGTGCTGGTAGATCAGCAGCGTTCCGACTGCGCCGACGCCGGCGAGCGCGAGCCAGCCGAGCCCCGTCACCGCATAAAAAAGCAGCAAAACCAAAAACGCCTGCAGATGAAAGATGCGCGCGATCCAGAGCGAATTGCGAATACCGAAGCGCGCCGGGATAGACCGAAGTCCGGCCTTGCGATCAAATTCGTAATCCTGGCAGGCGTACATTACATCGAATCCCGCGGTCCACATCATCACCACGATCGAAAGCAGGATCGGAATTTCCGAATCGAGCGTGCCGCGAACGGCGATCCACGCCGCCGTCGGGCTGATCGCGAGGGCCCAGCCGAGGATCAGATGCGCGAAACTGGTGAATCGCTTGGCGTACGAATAACCGAGGACGCTCAGCAGCGCGACCGGTGAAAGGACGAACGTCAGCCAATTAAGGAAGTACGCCGCGAGTTCGAACAAAACGACCGACGCCGCAAGGAACAGCCAGGCGAAGCCAACTGAGAGTTTTCCGCTCGGGAGTTCGCGACTGGCGGTCCTCGGATTCTCGGCGTCGAACTTTCGATCGATCAAGCGATTGAAGGTCATCGCCGCCGAGCGCGCTCCGACCATCGCCAGAGTTATGCCCAGCAACTGACGCCAGTCGGGAAAACCGTCGGCCGCCAGAACGGCGCCGAGGAACGCAAACGGAAGCGCGAAAAGCGTATGCTCGAACTTGATCATTCCGAGCGTTGTACTGAGCTTTTTCCAAAATGAGTTCATCGCCGGAGAAATCTTATCAAAAAAGTAGCCCGGTGCTATAATTGCGCCCGATTATGAGTAATGCACTTGTCGAAACCTGGGAGATCAACAACCGCATTGTCCTTTTTCTCCTGGATGCTATCGCGGAGGAAAATCTCATCGATTCGCTGGCGTCAAAGGGCCGAAACGTGGGTGAGCAGTTCGCGCACATCAACAACGTTCGACTCTTGTGGCTAAAGGCGGCGATGCCGGAATTGATGGACAAGGTCGTCAAGGTCGAGAAGCCGGACGCAGGGGACAAGTCTTTGCTTCACGAGGCGCTCGTAAAATCCGGAACAGCGATCGCCGAATTGATCGGTCGATCGGACGGCAAGATCAAAGGTTTCAAGCCTCATGCGACCGCGTTTGTGACCTATCTTGGCTCGCACGAAGCTCATCATCGTTCGCAGATAATTCTCGCGTTGAAACAATCGGGCTATGCGCTCGACAAGAAAACGCTTTTTGGAATCTGGGAATTCGGAGTGCGCTGAAGTCGATGCCAAGCGGAAACACTCACGACGCCGTAACGATCATGATGGCCGTCCCGGTTTACGCGGCGGCATATGTCTATTCGCGCGATCCGATCACCGCGGGTGCGGTCGCGTCGGCATTCTTGTTCGGCGGGATAATGTTCGGTCCGGACCTGGACATTCTCAGCAAGCAGTATTCGCGTTGGGGAACTTTTCGATTCCTCTGGTTCCCTTATCAAAAGTTCTTTCCGCATCGGTCGCGATGGTCGCACGGACTGATTTTCGGGACGTTTTTTCGGGTTGTCTATTTTGCCGGAGCCGTGACCTTGGCGACGTTCATCGCGGCGTATTTGCTGGCGACCTATCGCGGTGCCGATCTGCCGAGATTGGTTGAGTTTACCGAAGCGTGGCGGTCAATCGGAACTTCGGTCCGCTCAAACCTGGGTGACGACGTGCTCGCGGCATCGTTTGCCGGACTCTGGCTTGGCGCCGCGAGCCATACTTTGACCGATATGGCCGGGAGTTTTGTAAAAACGGGCCGCGTTGGCGAGTATCTGTGATCTGGAATCCGGAAATCTGGAATCCCTGGAATCTTGAATTTGGAATCCCTGGAATCGGGAGTTTTGAAAAACCGACCTGAAGAAAACAACGCGCGTTTCCTCCACAGATGAACACAGATTGACGGGATAGAGCGGATTTGGTTCACCCAAGGGAGACAGAGAGGGCATCAGGAAACGCTGAGCTCGAAGCCTCAGTTTCTATCCGATCTATCTGTTTTAGAAAGCAGGTTTATGGTGACTTTAGGTTTTTGGTCGGAATCTGATAACTGGAGAATCTGGAATCTTGAATACCTGGAATCTCTTGAATCTTGAATCTTGAATCTCCAACCTATCTGCCGACGCGGGCGCTGGCAAGTCGATTGGACTGCTTCCGGATGGCGTCCGAGATGTTGCGGTTCTTGGCCATTGCAAGCAGGTCCTTGGTTTGCAGGCGCGTCAGGATCGTGATCGAATTCGATAGCGGAGTGCGCGGATTCTGTGCGAGTTTGAGCATTATCTGGTAATTGCGCGCCCACTTTCGATTGATCGCGATCAATCGCAGCACCTCTTCGGGGACGGTTCGCATCGTCGCGATCTTCTCGACTTCCTGTTCGGTAAGTTTCGGGTTCTGAACTACCGCCTGCGCAACGATCCGGTTCGGATCGCGGATCAAGATGTTGCGCGCCTCACGGTCGCCCTTCATCGCGAGCCGCATCCGATCTTTCATACCCATTCGCATCACGCGATTGATCATCGAGATACGTTCGCCCGAGATCGAGTCGTCTTCAGCTTTGAGTTCGCCGAGTATCTTGTTGACGATCGCTTCGCGTTCTTCCTGCGTTTCCTCGTAAAGCTCTTCGATCAGATCGAGTGAAAGCCAACTATCATCGATCTCCGAATCGAAGGCTTCGATATGCTCGGCCAGAAACAGTGCGTCCTGAAACGCCTGATCTGCCAGGTCGGTAACCGATGCAAACTCAGAGTTCTCGATAAACTCGGCGGCCGCTCCTTTTCCCTGCGCGCGAAGTTCACTGGCGATCTGTTGGGCGCCACGTTCCTTTTCAAAAAATTCGCGTTTCGTCTCGGCCGCGCGACGTTCGGCCTCGGCGGTCCTGTACGGATTGTTAGCGATCGCGTCGATGATTGACGGAGCGCGAATGAGAAGTTGCTGGTTGACGGCGATCAGTTCGAGTAGATCGCCGTTCTTGGTCACGCGCGCGAACTTGGCGATCGCCGAGTCAGGCGTCCGGTGATTGCTGAGAATTGCTTCGTATGATTCAACCGGCAAATTTTCGACATTCGCGTAGAAATCAAGCACCGTCGGCGCCACGTCTGTCGATTGGAAAACGGAACCCAACCCTCCCGGGTCCTGCGAAAGCAGTGTTTCATTAGAAGTTTGCGCTATTTCGGGATCCTGTTCGTGCGTCAAGGCGACCAGGACCTCGAGCAAGTCATTCTGCGCAATCGGCAGCATCCCGCGCGCGGCTGCAAGCTTTGCCAACTTCGGCGCGGTTCCCGCGATAATTGCCAGTACGGCGGGATTTTTTGAATTGACTTCGTTGTCCATTATCGGGAGTTCTGGAGGAATTGCGAATTTATAAATCGTGAAGGAAAGAAAAGGGACCTCAGTCGCTTTTGACAAAACGATTGTAGCATAAACAATGTTTTGCATGAAGAGTTTCTTGACTAACAAATTTTCATCACTTAGATTAAGTTCATAAGGCCTCGTCCCCGGAGCCGAACATCGTCCTTATTGAACCCAAATAAAGATTCAAGTCCTGATATTTCATTAAGATAATGGTAAAAGAAGAACTAAAAGAACTCATCGCGGAGAAACGCGCGCGCATCGGCGTCATCGGACTCGGCTATGTCGGCCTGCCGCTGATTATCGAATTCGCGCTCAAAGGTTACCCGACGGTCGGGTTCGAAGTTGATTCCAAAAAAGTGTCATCGCTGAACAGCGGTGATTCGCATATCGTCGACGTCCCGTCGGAAAATGTTGCAAAGGCGATCGCCGATGGAAAATTTTCCGCAACGGCCGATTTCAGAGAACTCAAAAGCTGCGACGTGATTATCATCTGCGTTCCGACCCCGCTTCGGAAGACGAAAGATCCCGATATGTCATATATCCTCGCGGCCGGTGACGAGATCAAGAAATACGCGCGTCGAGGTCAACTTGTAATTCTCGAGTCAACAACGTATCCCGGAACAACCGACGAAGTTCTTCAGCCGATGATCGAAGACGCCGGTCTGAAGCTCAATGAGGACTTCCTGCTCGCGTTTTCGCCGGAGCGCGTCGACCCCGGTAATCCGCAGTTTCAGACGCACAACATCACGAAGGTCGTCGGCGGTGTCGGAGAGGATTCAACCGAAGTTTCAGCCGCGCTTTATGCGCAGATCGTCGACAACGTTCATCCGGTTAGTTCGGCGCGCGTCGCGGAAGCGGCGAAGCTTTGGGAAAACACGTTTCGGGCGATAAATATCGGAATGGCCAACGAGATGGCGAAGGTGTGCAACGCCCTCAACATCGACACCTGGGAGGTCGTCCGCGCCGCCGCGACGAAGCCGTTCGGCTTTATGGCGTTCTATCCGGGGCCAGGCATTGGGGGTCATTGCATTCCGTTGGATCCGCATTATTTGAGCTGGAAAGCCCGGCAGCACGGCTTCGATTCGCAGTTCATCACGCTTGCCGAGCAGATCAATTCCGGTATGCCGCGTTACGTCGCCGGTCTCGTCCGCGACGCGCTCAACGATCAGCAAAAATCCGTCAAGGGTTCAAAGATCCTGATCCTCGGCGTCGCGTACAAAAAAGACATCGACGATATGCGCGAATCGCCGGCGCTTTCGGTCATTGATCTCCTTCGTTCGCGGGGAGCCGAGGTCGCGTATCACGACGATTTCGTCGCCGAAGTAACGTTTGATCACGCGTACACCATCGGCGACGGCGTTCCTTTGTACAATCAGGAATTGACTGAAGAACTTCTAGCCGCGGCAGACTGCGTCGTGATCTGCACGGAGCATTCGAACGTTGACTACCGCCGGGTTTGCCGGCTTTCGAAGGTCATTGTCGACACGCGAAACGCGCTCAGCGAAGAGATCCGCAACGGAAGCACGGCGAAGATAGTCAGGCTTTAGGAATAATGATCATCGGAATCGTCGCCATCGCCAGAAACTACGCTATCGGCCGCGACGGAAAGCTGCCGTGGCACTATTCGGCCGACCTCAAATTCTTCAAGCGGATGACGACCGGCAATACGGTCGTGATGGGGTTCAACACCTGGAAGTCGATCGGCAGACCGCTTCCGAACCGTTTGAACGTCGTTCTCAGCCGGGCGCGTTCAATCGAGCCGCAGCCGAACCTGATTCAGATGCGGAGCAAAGACGAGGTTGTCCGGTTCGCTAAATCGGATGATCGCGATGTGTTTGTGATCGGCGGGGCGCAGGTCTACAGGGAATTCGCGGACGTCATCGAACGTTGGATCGTGACCGAAATTCCGGAAACGGTCGATGATGCCGACGCATTTATCGAGAAAGAGTTTCTGGATGAGTTCGGGGTTGAACGGGAAGAAGAGATCGACGACGGTCTTATAGCAGCGACTTACACGCGCCTGAAAAACGGTGTATGATATGCGGCGAATTCAAAGGAGGTCAGTAGTATGATGGGTGGACGTTCGTGGGACGAGTGGATCGAAGAGTACGCCGAAGGGCATCAGCACCCGATGAACCGGTTGACGCACACCATCGGAATTCCGATGATCGCTGTCTCGATCCTCCTGATTCCGGCTTGTTTCTTTGTCACCGGAATGTGGCGCATTTCGCTCGGTCTGTTTGTTATCGGCTGGGTTCTGCAGTTCATCGGTCATGCATTTGAGGGGAAACCGCCGGAGTTTTTCAAGGATTACCGGTTTCTGTTCGTCGGTCTTAGATGGTGGTTCAAAAAAGTCTTGAAGTGAGAAAAAAGAGGCTGTCTGAAAACTTTTCTCAGCGTGCGTAGCATGCGCCAGGACGATAGCACCATGCGTAGCGAAAGCGGAGCGTGGTGCTATCGTCCTTGCGCGTGTTACACACGCTGAAGATCTTGATCTCTAGACAATAAAGGTCACTAACTTTTCAGACAGCCCATTTTTCGTTCATCCTCTTAAAACTTCTCGTACTGGAAGGGATAATAGTCCAAATGATCGACCAGTCCGCCACCTTTGTAGATGACGCTGGCATCGACCCGCAGGTCATATTTTCCTTTCGTCAGCTTAAACTCGTCGTACGGAATGAACAGTTCCATTTCGTTGTAAAGGGTTTCGTCGAATCCGGGTTTCAACTCTTCAAAGACCGCGACTTCGCCGGCCGTGCTCGCATACTTCTGATTTGAGGTCTTGAGCGGTGTGCCGTCCTCCTTTTGGAAGTAAAGTGCGAGGTAGAGGTCCGATCCCTTCAAATCGTAGACCGTGAAGGTCGTGTACACGCGCATTCCGGAGCGTCCGCCTTCCTTGACGTTAAAATCCGCCCGTATCTTCCCGATCGACGCTCTCGCCTCACCATCGGTTTTGGTTGATTTCGTGGCATCGGGTTTTGGAGTTTCGGATTCGGACTTTTTCGGCGTCGAGACCGACGATGCGGGCGAAGTCGAAGCGGTCGGTGTCGGCGAATTCTTGACGACCGAATCTTCTTCCTTCATCAAGTTGTACGCGACGATACCGGCGACTCCCAAAAAGACGAGAAAGATCAGCGCGAAAATTCCGGCGACCGCGATGTATACCTTTTTATTGCTTCGCGGCTTCGCCGGCGGGACCATTGAAAACTGCTGTTGCGGCGGCGGTTGCTGCTGAAATCCGGGAGCGCCGAAATTGGTCGGTGCGCCGAACGGATTCGTCTGCGGTCCGCCAGCGTCAGGCTGTGTGCCGCCGCTGAGGTTGAAAACGATCGGAGCATCGGGAAGCGGTTTTCCGCACTCAAGGCAAAACCTCATTTCATCCGCGTTTGCGTGTCCGCACGCCTGGCAAGTTTTCATATCGGTCGGGACTCCTTAACAAGACTTTTTCGCCATAATCATAACTCAAAGGTCTTCCGATTCAAAAGATTAACAATGCCAATGAGGTTTCTTCACGGACGGATTTCAATTAAACTGATCCCACCAAAAAAGTGTTGAACGATTCTTTTACATTGGTTTTGGATATCGGCACGTCGAGCGTTCGCGCGGCGCTCTATGATTCGAACGCCGAAGTCGTCCCGGAAACATTCGTAAAAAATGAACGCCGGTTGTCGGAGACCGACGACGGCGGTGCCGAGATCGATGCCTTCGAGGCCTTGGAACAGGTTTTAGCGGCCATCGACGAGGTGACCGTCAAATCCGGCGGGCGGACGATCGGGTTGGCGGCCGCATCGTCGTTCTGGCACAGCCTTGTAGGGATCGACGCCGATGGGAACCCGACGACCAAGGTTTACGCGTGGGCCGAAAACCGGCCGGCAAAGTACGTCGCCGAGCTGCGCGAGCAGTTTGACGAAGCTGAAGTTCATAACCGCACCGGCGCTCCGTTTCATTCAAGTTTTTGGCCGGCGAAGCTGCTTTGGCTGCGGAGCGAACAACCCGGGAACTACGCCCGCACCGTCCGCTGGATCTCGTTCAGCGATTTCGTGTTGTTGAAATTTAGCGGCAAACTGCGGACGAGTGTCTCGATGGCATCGGCGACCGGCATTTTCGATCAACGCCGCTGCGTCTGGGACGATGAACTCATCCGTTTTCTTGACCTGAAGTTCGAGAACTTCCCGTCGATCGTCGAATCCGATGGTGAAACATTCGTTCCGGCGGATGACTACGCACGCCGCTGGCCGAGTCTTGCAAATACAAATTGGTTTCCGGCGATCGGCGACGGCGCGGCGAACAGCATCGGCGCGGATTGCGTCGAGAGCGAAAAGGCCGCGCTGATGATCGGAACCTCCGGAGCGATGCGCGTCGCGTATGAGGGCGAAGTCCCGGAAACAATACCGGAAGGACTTTGGTGCTACCGGATCGATCGGCGACGGGTGATCATCGGCGGCGCGCTGTCGGACGGCGGTGGGCTTTTTCGCTGGCTGAAAGACAATCTGCGTTTGATCGGAACCGACGACGAGATCGAGGACGAAATTGCCAAACGCCGACCCGCGGAACACGGTCTGACGTTTTTGCCGTTTCTGTTCGGCGAGCGCAGCACCGGCTATCACGAGAACGCCCACGGAGCCGTGCTCGGACTACGTTCGACGACCGACGCTGTCGACATCGTTCAGGCCGGGCTTGAATCGGTCGCCTACAGGTTTGCGGAAATTTTCGACCGGCTGAACCGTGTTGTCGATGTCCGCGAGATAGTCGCTTCGGGCGGCGCCTTGCGGGAATCACCGGTTTGGACGCAGATCATCGCCGACGTGCTCGGCCGCGATCTATTTCTTCCGGACACGCGCGAAGCGTCGTCACGCGGCGCGGTTCTCTGGGCGCTTGAAACGGCCGGAACTGCTCTAAGAACTGAGCCCGATTCAATTCCGGATGGTGCCTTATTTGCGTTTGAAGCGGATAAGACCCTTGCCTACGACGACGCCAGGCGATTGCACGAAGAGACATACAAACGGCTTATCGGATGATTTTTTGCCCGGAATCAAACTCTCGAAATGACGAATTGCGATTTCGGGATTATCATCTAGTTTATTCAAACAGTCGTTCAAACCGTCGGTTGCGGCAAAAGCCGGATCCGCACGGGCAAAAAGCCAAAAATCGAGTAATTTTATGACCACAGCGCCGATGACACAACAATCGATCGAACAACTTTCAATCAACACGATCCGCACGCTCTCGCTCGACGCGATCCAGAAGGCGAACTCCGGACATCCCGGTCTTCCGCTCGGAGCCGCGCCGATGGCGTACGTGCTTTGGACCAAATTCCTTTGGCACAACCCGAAGAATCCGAAATGGTTCAATCGCGACCGCTTCGTTCTTTCGGGCGGTCATGGTTCGATGCTGCTGTACAGCTTGCTGCATCTGACGGGTTACGAGTCGGTTTCGCTGGAAGACATCAAGAATTTCCGCCAGTTCGGCTCTTCGACGCCGGGCCATCCGGAAAATCATCTGACGGCCGGAGTCGAGGTCACGACCGGACCGCTCGGCCAGGGATTCGCTAACGGTGTCGGGATGGCGATCGCGTCGGCGCATCTCGCCGCAACCTATAACCGCGACGAGTTTCCGGTTGTCGACAATTACATTTACGCGATCTGTTCCGATGGTGATTTGATGGAAGGCGTTTCGTACGAAGCGGCGTCGATCGCCGGACATCTCGGCCTCGGGAACCTAATTTATCTTTACGACGACAACAAGATCACGATCGAAGGCTCGACCGACCTCGCTTTTACCGAGGACGTCACGTTGCGTTTCGAGGCTTGCGGTTGGCACGTCTCGACCGTCGAAGACGGAAACGATCTGGCGGCGATCGAAGCCGCGATTCTCGAAGGGCAGGCGGTCAACGACAGACCGTCGCTGATTCGCGTCAAGACCGTGATCGGATTCGGAATGCCGAAACAGGGAACTAACAAGGCCCACTCGGATGCGCCGGGTCCGGACGCCGTGCGCGAAACGAAACGCAATCTCGGTTGGGATGAGAATGCCGAGTTCTATGTTCCCGATGAGGTTTACGAGCATTTCCGCAACGCGATCGCGCAGGGTGCGGAGCTCGAGGCCGAGTGGAATGAGCGCGTCGCCGCGTATGCCGAGAAATATCCGGCGGAAGGTTCGGTGTTCAAACAGATCGCGGCCGGCGAGATTCCCGCAGATTGGGAGTCGACGCTTCCGGCGTTTGAGAATGTCGATGCAAAGGCGACGCGGGCGTACTCCGGCGAGGTCATCAACGCGATCGCTGACAAACTGCCCCAACTGATCGGCGGTTCGGCCGACCTCGCGCCGTCGAACAACACGAGCATCAAGGATTCAACCGGACTTCAGGCGGGAAATTATCAGGGCCGGATCATCCATTTCGGCATCCGCGAACACGCGATGGGGTCCTTGATGAACGGCATCGCGCTATACGGCGGGCTGATCCCGTACGGCGGAACGTTTATGACCTTCTCGGATTATATGCGTCCGGCGATCCGCCTTGCGGCGCTTTCGAACGCGCAGTGCATTTACGTCTTCACGCACGATTCGATCGGACTCGGCGAAGACGGCCCGACGCACCAGTCGGTGGAGCATCTCGCGGCGCTTCGCGCGATTCCTAATCTCGCCGTTATCCGTCCGGCCGACGCGCACGAAACGCGCGAGGCGTGGCGCATCGCGATCAACCGACGCCACGCGCCGACGGCGTTCGCTTTTTCGCGCCAGAAGGTCGCGGTCATCGACCGCACGAAGTTCGCGTCGGCCGAAGGTACCGCGAAGGGTGCGTACGTTCTCGCCGAAGCGTCCGACGGTTCGCCGAAAGTGATCATCATCGCGACCGGTTCGGAAGTCGGTTTGGCGCTCGAAGCGCGCGAAAAGCTCGAAGCCGACGGAACACCAACGCGGGTCGTTTCGATGCCGTGCTGGGAGTTCTTCGACGAGCAGCCGGCCGAATACCGCGAATCGGTTTTGCCGAAATCGGTCACCGCCCGGCTCGCGATCGAAGCCGGAGTTTCGATGGGTTGGGCGAAATACGCCGGCGAAACACTGACGGTCGATAAATTCGGAGCCTCGGCGCCTGCCGAAGACGTTTTTCGCGAATATGGTTTCACCGTCGAAAACGCGGTGGCTATCGCGAAGAAGCTGGTTTGACACTTCTTTTTTTCGGATCGGCGTCCCCGCGAAGGACGCCGATTTTGTCGATTGTCGTATTTTCATCTCATTGTTGTTCGTCGCGCTTCTGGTGACGGAACAGTTTCGGCGTCACGATGTTCCGGACAAACCGCTGATCGGGTCCGCGCTCCTAACCGTTTCGGCGGTTCATCTGCTTTCCGCGTGTTTTACAAATCTTAGCGCGCTTCATTTGAGCGAGATCAGTCGGGTTGGACTCTACGCCGCGCTTGCAGGACGGCCTTTCAACTATTCGGAGGTTTTCGGCTAAAATCGAACAACGATGACTGATCTGACCCGCGTTCTCGTGATCGAAAATCAAAAGCTTGTCCGACTTGGTATCGCGAGCGTGCTCGGCGACGGTTTTGAAGTTGTCGGCGAGGCCGAGACCGGGGCAAGCGGTTTTGATCTGTTTCGCGAACTTCGTCCGGACGTGACGATTCTCGGACTCAGGCTTCCGGATTCCTGCGCGATCGATTTCCTCGACGATTTCTTCAACGCCGACAAGCGGGCCCGGATCATCATTCTCGCCGATCATGCCGGCGATTCCGAGATCAGCCGCGCACTCAAAAATGGCGCGCTCGGATATGTCTGCAAAGACGTTTCGCCGGAAGAGCTTATCCGGGCCGTGCGGGTGGTTTCCGCCGGGAAGAAGTTCATCCCGAGCGGAGTTGCGGCCGTTTTGAGCGAGCATATCGGCAGCGAGGAACTGACGAAAACCGAAACGCGGACGCTGCAGATGATCGTCGGCGGAATGAGCAACAAGGAGATCGCGTTCGCGCTCGACGTTTCGGAAAACACGGTCAAGACGCACGTCAAGAATATCTTCGAGAAACTCGGCGTGTCCGACCGCACATCCGCGGCGACGACGGCGATCAGACGCGGGTTGGTTCGGATCGACATTTAATCGCACGAGGAACGCCCTCAGGCGTGACCTGCGTTGGGCGAACGAGCGCTCAGTTGAGCGACGACGAAGTCGGTCACGCGTAAACGCGTTACTCTTACAAAATCTATTATGAACAGACGAGAACTTCTGAAATCCGCCGCGGTTCTTCCGCTGCTCGCAGCACCGGCGCTCGGCGCGAAAGCAAAGACAAAGATGGTCAAACCGAAAAGACTGAATGCCGGAGACACTGTCGGCGTGATCGCGCCTTCGAGCGCCCCGATCAAAGAAGATTTCGACCGCGCGATCGCGAATCTTGAGTCATACGGCTTTAACATCAAGATCGGAAAGTCCGCCCGCGCGCGAAACGGTTTCCTCGCCGGGACCGATAAAGAACGGCTCGACGACCTTCATGCGGCGTTTGCCGACAACGACATCAAGGCCGTCTGGTGCGTCCGCGGCGGCTACGGTGCGGGTCGTATCTTGCCCGAAATCGACTACAAGCTTATCGCGAGGAACCCGAAAGTTCTGATCGGATATTCGGACATCACCGCGCTCCATCTCGCGATCTCGCAGAATACCGGACTGGTGACGTTTCACGGACCGGTCGGAACGTCCGCGCCGGTCGATTACACGAAAGGTCACGCGCTCGGCGTGCTGATGAATCCGTCATCGCCGTACAAGGTCGAACGATCGGAATTCAACAAGGCGCACGAATCGAATCTTTACAAAACGGAGATCATCACCGGCGGAAAGGCCCGCGGACGATTGACGGGCGGAAATCTTTCACTGGTCAGCGCTCTCGCCGGCACGCCGTACGGATTGCGCGACCCGAAAGGCAAACTCCTGTTCCTCGAAGACGTCGGGGAACAACCGTACCGCATCGACCGAATGCTGACGCAGCTTCGGCAATCGATCGATATGAAGCAACTCGCGGGAGTCGCACTCGGGATCTTTGAAGACTGCAACCCGAAAACCGCCGATACGCAGTCCCTGATCGACGTCCTCCGCGACCGCCTCGGCGATCTCGGGATTCCCGTTATCTACGGCCTGTCGTTCGGGCATATTCGCGAGCAGTTCACGCTCCCGTACGGAATCGACGCCGAAATGGACACTTCGAACGCAACGGTGACGTTGCTCGAGACGGCGGTCGTGTGATCTACGATTTGGGAGGTTTGAAAAACGCACGGAGTTTTTCAAACCTCCCCAATCCCCAATCCCCAATCCCCAATCCCCAATCCCCAATCCCCAATCCCCAATCCCCAATCCCCAATCCCCAATCCCCAATCCCCAATCCCACCCTTTCTCCCCCGAAAGTATGAGAAATCCCTCGCCGCGATTGATGATGTGATCAAGGCTTTTTTCCTGTAATCTTGATTTATCGATCAAGGAGGAAAGAAATGATAAAGATCAGACGAAGCAACGAACGCGGTCACGCCAATTACGGTTGGCTCGACACTTTTTATACGTTTTCATTCAACACCTATTACGACCCGGAATTTATGGGGTTCCGTAGCCTGCGGGTCATCAACGAGGATTATATCGAGCCGGCGCAAGGGTTTCCGACGCACGGTCACCGTGATATGGAGATCCTGACCTACATCATCCGCGGCGAACTCTCGCACAAGGATTCGATGGGCAACGGTACGACGATCCTGCCCGACGAGGTCCAGCGGATGACGGCCGGAACCGGAGTTCAGCACAGCGAATTCAGTTCTCCGACCGAGCAGACGCACCTGCTGCAAATTTGGATCCTGCCGGAAGCGAAGGACCTGACGCCCGGTTACGAACAGACGAAATTCCCGCGCGACGAAAAACGCGCCAAGCTGAAACTCGTCGCATCGCGCGCCGGAACCGACGGCTCGGTGACGATCAATCAGGATGTTTCCTTGTATTCGTCGGTTCTCGCCGACGGAGAATCGGTGACGTTCGAGCCAAAGTCGGAACGCCACGTCTGGATCCAGTTGATCTCTGGAAGCTTGAACGTCAACGGTGAGGATATGATGCCGGGGGACGGCGCGGCGATCAGCGACGAGTCATCGCTGAAGATCACCGCCGGCGCGGACGAAACCGAGTTTTTGTTGTTTGACCTGAATTGAGGATGCTGTTGCGCACTCGGCCTTGTTTGTCTGAGATCTTACCGGTCTCGATTCAGAGCCGCAGTCTGTGAATCTTGAATATTCAGTTTTCGGATTAGCTGAAAGGTGAGAACTGATAGCTGAAAACGGTCATTTCTCAACCTTCCTTTGCGCGGTTCCAAAGCGCATCAAGTTCGGCGAGGTCGGATTCATCAAAGGTCCGGCCCGCCGATTTTAGTTCGTCTTCGATGAACTTGAACCGTTTGCGAAACTTTCTATTTGTCTTTTTCAGAGCGGTTTCGGCGTCGATGTCGAGTTTGCGGGCGAGGTTGACGGCGACGAAAAGCAGATCGCCGATCTCCTCTTCGATGTTCTCGCCGCTCGCGATCGCCTCGCGCAGTTCTCCGGTCTCTTCATCCAGTTTGTCGAAGATCTGCTCGACGTTTTCCCAATCGAACTTAACTTTGGCAGCCTTTTTCGTGATCTTCTGACCTTCAAGCAGAGCCGGAAAATGAACCGGAACGTCGTCAAGAATCGATTCGACCGGTTTTTCGATCTTCCCCGACGCGGCGCGTTCTTCTTTTTTCAGATCGTCCCAGTTGTTCAGGACATCGTCGGCGGTCTTCAGTTCCTTGTCGCCGAAAACGTGCGGATGACGGAGGACGAGTTTTTGGGTGACGCTGTCGACGACGTCCTCGACCGTAAAGTCCCCGCGTTCCGCGCCGATGGCGGAATGGAAAACGACCTGCAAAAGAATGTCGCCGAGTTCTTCGGTCAGATTATGCGTCTCCCCGGTCGCGTCCGCTTCCTGGATCGCGTCGAACGTTTCGTAGCATTCTTCGATGAGATACTGAGCGAGGCTCGCGTAGGTTTGTTCGCGATCCCACGGGCAGCCCCCGGGCGCGCGCAGGCGAGCCATTACGTTTACGAGTTCGTCGAATGATTTGGACATGAAAGTTCAGAAAGTTCAGGAAAGTTTGGAAAGTTCAGACAGTTGACCTTCCACAACTTCCCAAACATCCCCAACTTACAAAACTTACCTGATTTTGAATTCTTTTTCCGCGAAATGCTACTATCGAATTGTAAAAAGGACAGCCACAATGAGCGAAAAAGAAGAAGAACAAAGCGCAGTAAAGGTCAAAGATCGCCGCCGATTCAACCTCGACGGCAGCGTCCGCGAAGGATTTGAAGCTGAGCCGGAACCGGCGCGTCCGGAACCGAAGCCCGTTGAACAACCCGAAATGAAGTCGCCCGAACCGGTCGCCGCGCCGGATGCGGAACCCGAAGCGTCCGAGATCGACGAGATTCCCGGCGCCGAAGATCCGGCGAGCTTCGTCAATTTTCTTTCGACACTCGCGACCAACGCCGCCGCCGCGCTCGGAGCGATGCCGCATCCGGCGACGGGTCAGCGACAGCTCGATCTTGATTCGGGCAAGTACTGGCTTGACGTCCTCGGGATGCTGCGGGACAAGACCAAGGGAAACCTTCACCCGCAGGAATCGCGACTGCTTGACGGGCTTCTCGCCGATCTCCGTATGCAGTACGTCCAACTCGTCCGCGCCACCGAAGAACGCCTCAAACAGCAAGCCGCGAAAAAGTTTTCGGCGGGCGATATTCTCGGGAAGAAATAGTTAGGGAAGTTTCGGACGTTTGGGAAGTTCGGGAAGGGTCTCCCCTATGAGATTTCGTTCATTTTTGATAGTTTACTCTTGCTCTGTAACTTCACAAAAGGGGAACGAACCTCATGGCTACCTTTAGACGGTTTGAGGATATTCAAGCCTGGCAGAAGGCTCGGCGATTGGCCGGAGAAATATACGTCAGTTCCGGAAGAGGCGGCTTCGGAAAAGTCTTGGATTTGCGAAGCCAGATTCGACGTTCGACGATTTCGATCATGGCGAATATCGCCGAGGGTCAAGGCAGACGCACGAATAAAGATTTTGCGAATTTTCTGAACATGTCAATCGGCTCAGTTGCCGAGACTAAATCACATCTCTACTTAGCGTTGGATCTCGAATACGTTTCATCCACGGAGTTTGAAGATTTGTATGGTCAATTGGACGAAATTGGCAGGATGTTGTTGCCTTGAGCAATCATCTAAGAAAGGAATGAATTTGGGGGAAGTCCTTCAAATTACGGAGGTTCTCGCGTTCTTCTTTGAGTCTTCCTCAACTTCCAAAACATCCTGAACTTCTCGAACTTAATGAAGCTTACCTTCCTTGGAACCGGAACCTCGACGGGCGTGCCGACTATCGGGTGCGAATGTGAGACTTGCCACTCTGAAGATCCGCGCGACAAGCGGCTTCGCGTTTCGGTTCTGATCGAGCACGCCGGTCAGCAGATCCTTGTCGATACATCGATAGACTTTCGCCAGCAGGCTCTGCGGGTCAAACTCAAACGGCTCGACGCTGTCTTTATCACCCATTGCCACGTCGACCACGTTTTCGGTCTCGACGACATTCGTCCGTTCAACTTTCGCTACGGCGCGATGGGCGTTTACGCCAATGAGATCGCCTGGAAAGACCTCAAACGCATTTTCAAATACATTTTCGAACCGACGCATTTCGGCGGCGGATTGCCGCAGTTGATCCCGCACACGGTTGTCCACAATTCCCCGTTTTCGTTCGGTCAGGATCTTGAAGTGACGCCGCTCGAAGTGATTCACGGCAAACTGCCGGTGATCGCTTACCGCTTCAATGATTTTGCGTACGCGACGGATCTCAAGACGATCCCGGCGGACTCTATGGCGGGTCTGCGCGATCTCGACGTTCTCGTCCTCGACTGCGTTCGCTTCAAACCGCATTCGACGCACTTGTGTTTGGACGAAGCGCTCGCGTACATCGAAGACCTGAAGCCGAAACGGGCGTTTCTGACCCATCTCAATCACGACGTTCTGCACGCGCGCGATTCACGCCTGTTGCCTGACAACGTTGAGTTTGCGTACGATGAGTTGGTAGTTGAATAGTTCGGAGCCCCCCTTCAGGCGGCCAGCGATCGAAGAGATATGAAGATCTTTCACGGAACGGACAATGCCGGAATTTTGCGCGGAACGGTGCTGACGCTCGGCGTTTTTGACGGACTGCATCTCGGCCACCAGCGCATTATGCAGACGGTCGTCGAACGGGCCGCGGCGACCGGAACCGTTCCGACGGTCATCACCTTCGATCCGCACCCGCGCGCCGTTCTTCATCCCAACAATGCGCCGCCGCTGCTTCAGACGCTCGACCAGCGGCTCGCAAACTTCGAGTTTCTCGGCATCAAACAGGCGATCGTCATCCGCTTCGATGAGCGTTTCGCGGCGATCGACGCGGAGAGCTTTCTTACCGACGTCGCGCACGAACGTCTGCAGGCGCATGAGGTTTATCTCGGCGCGGGTTTCGCCTTCGGAAAAAACCGCGGCGGAAATATCGAACTTCTTCGGGAAATGAGCCGAAGACTCGGTTTCGTCGCCGACGAGGTCGAAGAGGTCCAACTTCGCGGGACGCGCATTTCGTCGTCCAGGATCCGACAGCTATTGGCCGAAGGCAAGGTCAACCGCGCGCGCGGGATGCTTGGCCGTCCATACGGCGTCGAGGGCCAGATCATTCACGGACTGAAGCGCGGACGGACGATCGGATTTCCGACCGCGAATCTCAAACCGGTAAACCGCGTCATCCCGAAATACGGGGTCTATGCAACGGCGACGCTGATCGACGGCGTCTGGCGCCGGAGCATTACCAACGTCGGCATCCGACCGACCTTTGACAGCGATCAACTGCCGTCGATCGAGACGTTCGTTTTCGATTTCGACGGCGATCTTTACGGGGACGTCCTCCGTGTCCGTTTTCTCCACCGCATCCGCGACGAGCGCAAGTTCAACGGCATCGACGAACTTAAGGCGCAGATCCAAAAAGACTCTGATCGCGCTCTCAGCTACTTTGGTCGTCTCGGCGTAAAGAATCAGCTGGAACTAAGCTAGACCATTTGGAAACGCCAATATCCTCGAATTTGTGTGAAAGTAATTTCGTGTCTATTCGCGGCTTCAAAAAATGGCGTATGAACTTTTTTGCAAAGCGATTCGTTTTTTGTGATTCTAAGAGAGTTTGCAAGGGGTTTAGATGGAAGAAGAAATAGGGCTGGCTACAAAGAAGACCGCGATCGTGCCGATTATCGAGAATGACAGCGGACAGCATACGCTTGTGCCGACGAAGGATTTGCCGATCGCGAAGTTGGTCTCGAACGAAAATCTCATCGCCGAGGAGCGGTTTCTGATCGAAAAGGAAACCGAAGTCGAACGCAGTTACCAGGGCTGGCGCGGCTATCGGCGTCTTTTTCAGGTTTCGAAAACGCTCGGCAAACTCGGTCTCTATCTGTATCTCGACCAATACGAAGTTCATCGCGCGCAGCATCTGAAGAATGCGCAAGCACGCGTCGAAACGGCGCGGCGCCTGACGCGGATGGCGGTGTACGGTGAACGGCTTTACTCTCTGAGGCTTTGGTTTTTCCATTGGTCGATGCTCGTTCTCAGACGCTATGTAATTGGCACCGAGAAAAACAAGGAGATCAATCAGGAAAAACAGGCCGTCTGGCTCAAAGAGAAACTGATCGAGCTCGGCCCGACGTTCATCAAGATCGGCCAGTCGATGGGCACGCGTCCCGATCTGCTGCCGCTTCCGTTCGTCAAAGCGCTCGGCGAGCTGCAGGATTCCGTCCCTTCTTTTCCGAACGAGATCGCGTTCGCGCGGATCGAGAAGGAACTGGAAAAGAAGATCAACGAGGTTTACGAGGAATTCGACATCGAACCGGTCGCGGCGGCGAGCCTTGGCCAGGTATACCGCGCGAAGCTTTACACGGGCGAGGAAGTCGCCGTCAAGGTTCAGCGGCCGAACCTCGCCGGCATAATTCGCGGCGACATCGAGATCCTGCGCACGGTTACGAAGTTTGCCGAGCGCTTCCCGGCGCTCAACGAAAACGCCGACTGGAGCGGAATGCTGCGAGAGTTTGACGAGACGATCCACGAAGAGATGGACTACTCGGCCGAGGGCCGCAACGCCGAACGATTCCGCGAGAGTTTCAAGGATTGGACCAACGTCCACGTGCCGAAGATCTATTGGAACGCGACGACGTCCAAGGTCATCACGATGGAGTTTATCCACGGCACGAAGGTGACCGGGCTTGAGGATTTAAGAGCACGCAACGTCTCGCCCGAAAAGGTCAACCGTCTTCTGATCAGGACCTATCTCAAACAACTCCTCGAAGACGGATTCTTCCACGCCGATCCGCATCCCGGCAATCTGCTTGTGATGCCCGACGGACGGCTCGCGTTCTTCGATTTCGGGATGGTCGGGCGGATCACACCGAAGCTGCAGGCGAAGATGATCGACGCGTTCTTCCACGTCGTCAGCAAGGATCCGGCCGGAATCGCCCAGGATTTGATCGATCTCGACTTCTTAAAGCCGGGAGCGAACCCTGAGATCGTCCGGCCCGTCGTCGAGAAGATGTTCAGCTTCCATCTGAATCTGAAGTTGAAAGATGTCAATTTCAAGGAGCTCACGTACGACCTCGCGGACGTGATGTACGATTACCCGTTCCGTCTGCCGTCGAATTTTACCTACATTATGCGTGCGCTGATGACGCTCGAAGGCATCGGCATCGTCACCGATCCGGAATTCAACTTCTTCGAAACGGCGAAGCCGTATGCGAAGGAGTTTATGCTCAAACGCGAGGGTCGCGATTTGCGCAAGATGGTTGTCGACAAACTACTCGGACGCGACGAGGAAGGCGGAAAGATCGACTTTGATCGGACCTGGAAGCTCGCCAAAATGGCGTTCAAGACGGTCTTCAACACAGGAAAATAAGTCTCGTGAAAAGTTTTCGAAAAGAGCTTTGGTTTGACGTGCCGACGCGGCGGGAGTTTATCAACATCACGCCCGATGTTCGCCGCTGTCTTCAGGAAAGCGGCGTCACGGAAGGACTCGTTCTGGTCAACGCGATGCATATCACGGCGTCCGTATTCATCAACGACGACGAACGCGGCCTTCATCAGGATTACGAAGTGTGGCTCGAGAAACTTGCGCCGCACGAACCGGTCCGCGGTTACCGCCACAACGACACCGGCGAAGACAATGCCGATGCGCATATGAAGCGGCAGGTTATGGGTCGCGAGGTGGTTGTCGCAATCACCGAGGGCGATCTCGATTTCGGGCCTTGGGAACAGATCTTCTACGGAGAATTCGACGGCGGCCGGCGCAAGCGCGTGCTCGTTAAGATCATCGGAGAATGAAAGCTCAAGTAAAACGGGTCGGACACGACTTTGAGGTCGGCGAACTCGGGCATCAAGCGTGGAAAGCCGCCGACGAAATCTGTGTCGATACCTATTGGTCTGGCGAGCGCGCGCCTGCAGGACGGCACTTCAGAGCGCGGCTTTTGTGGTCCGACACGTCGCTCTACGTGCGATTTGAAGCGAACCAGGCTGAACCGGCTATCGTCAGCATACCTCCGAATCTTACTTCCAAAACACTCGGACTCTGGGATCGCGATGTTTGCGAGATCTTTGTCGCGCCGGACGCTGCCGAACCTCAACGTTACTTTGAATTCGAGATCGCGCCGAATGGCGAATGGATAGATCTTGCCGTCCTTCAACTGCCGGATCGACGCGAAACCGACTGGGACTACGCGTCGGGAATGGTTTCAGCTGTCGAGAGCGGAACGGATCTGGTTCGAATCGCGGTGCGCATCCCGTGGACGGCGTTTCCCCGAAAACCGGCGGGTGGCGACGTTTGGCTCGGAAATATGTTCCGATGCGTCGGAACCGGTCCGGGACGCGGCTATCTGGCTTGGTCGCCGACATTTACGGGTAAGCCGAACTTTCACGTCCCGGCGAGTTTCGGCGAGTTTGAGTTCATTGTCTAACGATCAATCGAAACCAAAATATTCTCGTTTGAAATAAGTACTTTCGGACTCGTATAGTTCCGGCGGCGGGCCTTGCGTTCCAACTTGCGGCGATACATTTCCTCGTCAGCCGACTTGACTGCCGTTTCGAGTTCCGAGATCTTGTCGAAACCCTTGAAACCGTACGACACGCGAACCGTCAACGGGCGATCGACGCCCTCGATCATAACGTCCGTAAGCAAACGATCGATCCGCCTCACCCTCGAAAGCGCCGAATCCTCGGAAATTCCCAGCATCACGACGAAGAACTCGTCGCCGCCCCAACGATAGATCAGGTCCTCGGCGCGAATCAGGTCGCGGATAACGCGTACGACCCTTCGGATCACATGGTCGCCGATTGAATGCCCCAGTTGATCGTTGATCGGTTTCAGATCGTCAATGTCAAAAAAGCCGACGCAACCCGAGACCGTCTCAGAGGCCTTATTCTCGAGGAAGCCATAAAATGCGTGCCGGTTGAACGCCGTCGTCAGCGGATCGACGTGCGCGGTCCGTTTCAGTTTTTCGTGCGCTTCGTTAAGCTGCACATTGACATTCTTGATCTCCCTTAGAACCTGTTCGAGAAGGACCACAACCATTCCAAATCCGAGCGTCACCTCTAAGACAAGGTCGATGAGCGGCTCGAACGACAGATAACCTCTGTCCGGGAAGTACCCCGGGTAGAGCACCGACAGCAGGAACCACGCCGCATAATGGAAAAAGTCCAGGGAGAGCAAGACGAGCGTGCCGATCATCACCCGCCGACCGAAACTTTTCACGTGGGACTTTTTGAGAATTAGAAATGCTCCGGCGAAAAAAGCCCCGAGTATTAAGGCGTGTATCTTGAAAATGTACTTCGTATCGATCATTCCGGCCGACAGGATTAGGGTTAGGAGCGAAAAGGGGATCAGCGGAAGCAATGATCGACTCTTGAACTTAAAATCGTCCGCAAGACTCCGGCAGCCGAATATCAAGAGCAGCCCGAATATGTACTCGAAAAAGAAGTAGGGGGCGTAAAGAAGTTGCCAGGAGAAGCTTATCGCGAGGCTCAAACTGCAAAGTGCGACGGACAGGCTGCACCACGCCGCCAGCCAAAGCGTCGAGGTGGTTGTTTTCAGAGACCGCCGCAAAAACAGCGAAAGTCCGGTTATCAAAAAGATTCCGGTAAACTGGATTACTAGGCCGATTTTGGATTCCATAACGTCAGGGGGCGAAGGTTCTTGAGGTCCGCGGCTAACCCGTCCTGACTATTTTCTCATATCGGATTATTGCGAGTCCATAGATTATTTCAGGAGTGTTTTGAGCTCATCGGTTGTCGGCAGCGCTGTTCTGGCACCGACCGCACGGCATTTCAGGGATGCGACGGCATTTGCCATCCGCGCCGATCCTTCGACGGTTTCATTTCGCAGCAGACCGTATAGCAGCCCGACTCGGAACGCGTCTCCGGCTCCCGTCGTATCCTTGCATCCGCCCGGAACCGCAAAGCCCTCGGTGCGGATCGATCGTCCGCCGCAACGAAGCAGCGAACCGGACTCTCCGAGAGTCATCCCGGCGACGCTGCACCCGAATCGGATCTGGAACTCGGCGAGCGCTGATTCGTGGTCGGCGATGCCTAGAAAACGTTCCGGAAACTCTGCTGACGTGACAAGAATGTCCACTAGCGGCAGAACTGCGTCGATGCCGTCGAAGACGTTGTCGATGTCGATCGAGACGATCGCGCCGGATTCTTTGGCCGCGCGCGCCATCGCGTAACAAGCGCGGGCATCGTGCGGGGTGAAGTGCAGTATCCGCGCGTCTGCGACGGCTTCAAGCGGTGGCTCCCCGACCGCATACGCGAGCGCCCGGTCCCGTTTCCAGATTACCGTCCGTTCTCCGTTGCGGATATCAATTATGATGAACGCGATCTGTGTCCGCGCGCCGTCGATCTGCTCGGCAAATGCCAGGTCAACGCCTTCGGTCCGCAGTGATTCCATCCCGAACGCGCCGGCCGCGTCGGTGCCGAATCTCCCGACATATGCCGTCCTCGCGCCAAGCCGCTGCAATCCGGCCATCGTCGTGGCGATCTCGCCGCCGGCCGCCTGGACGTAGTCGGTGAGCTCGATTTTTGAGTTGAAGTCGGGATATTCAGGGACGCGGATCAGATAATCAACGGCGTTCGTGCCGAATCCGACAACGTCAAATTTCCTCGTGTCATCGAGTTTGAAAGGAAAGCGCATTTTTTATCCGACGGAGTTGATATTTGGAAAAATCAATGAATAATATCTAATAATTATCGGCTGAAAACAAATTGAAAATCGCGTAACTTTTAACTCAAAAATCTTGCCATTCGGTCCGGATTCGGATTAGATTGGATTGCGCGGACTATTTCTAAGGACGGTAATTTCGAGACTCCCGCGAATTCGATAATTTGGAGATATTTTACGATGCCGACTGCAAATTGCCCTGAATGTGATGAAGAAGTTTACGTCGATGCGGACTCTGAGCAAGGCGATGTGGTTTCCTGCGACGAATGCGGTTGTGACCTCGAAGTTGTCGGCTTGGACCCGGTTGAGCTCGACCTGTATCACGCCGAAAAGCTCGACGATTACGACGACGATTCGCTTGAATTCGAGGACGATCGTTACTGACGCTGATCTTCCTATTTATCGCTTTTGAAGTTGCGGCGGTATCGGCTCCGGTTCTGTTTGACTTGAAAACCTCGCAGCGATTCAACCCTGATGTCGTGGGTCGCGCCTTCCCGGACTTCGGTACCCGGATAAAACGCCAACACGTAAGATGAAGTGATCTCGGTCGCGAGGCTGTCAAAGAGTCTCTCGAAATCGCCGTCGTTCACGTAGAACGACTTCCCGCCCGTTCGCTCGATCAAGCCGCTGGTCTCAAGCAGCGTCGGCAGAGGCTTCTTGTTCGCCTGGAGTCTTGAATATGACGGCACGATCACCGAGAAGACGCTCGTTTCGGCATCGTTCGCCCTTTCGGCCACGGTCGATGGTGACACCGTGTCGCCGACCGGAAAGCCGTCGGTTACGAGCACAACGGCACGTCTGGGAAACTTGTTTTTGATCGACTTCGGGGACTTTCGTTCAAGCAACCGGACGGCCGAATCGACGGCGTCGTAAGCGTGGGTCGAGAGTCCGTCCGCCGACCGTATCAGTTTTTCATAAGAGCGCTCAAGCTTCTCCGGTCTGTTTGTAAAACCCTGAAGGACTTTGACTTCCATACCAAACGCCATCAGTGCAAAATACGAATCCGGATTTCCCAGGCGACGCACGAACCGACGCAACGCATCGCGCAGAAGCAGCATTTCGTCGGCGGTCATACTGCCCGAAACGTCAAGCGCGAAGACGACCGAAAGCGGCCGGTTCCTGTCTTCGCGGCGTACCGGTTCGAAAAATGCGATCTCGGTTTCACGACCGTCTTCAAAGAGTTTGAAATCCTTGGCGCCCAAACCTCTCACAGGCTTGCCGTCACGGTCGGTGACATTCACTTCGACGGCCGTCAATTCCGTTTCGATCCGGATCGTGTCGTCCGACTGGGCGAAAGTCGTTATCGATGCGACCACGAAAAGCAATGCCCCGACCAATTTTGATCGCACGTTTCGTTCCTCAGCCTCGGTCCGGTTTCGAAACTGCCAATTTTGGATCCCAAATAACATATTGCCTTTGTGCCCGAATTTGTTCTAAAATAGGCACTTAGGGACATTCCCGGCCCTAAGCTCGTCACTCTGATTCTCTGCTCCATATATTTTAGCCTAGATCCCATTGATCTAATCAACCTTTTATCATTTCGTTCCAGGGGTCAGCTCAAAATCGGTCAAAATGACGCGCAATCGGATCAATTACCGATCAGATTGCGATAGTTAGATTCGGCTCAAGCCACTAATTGTTGTGGATACTTCACTTGAGCGCTGGCACGAAATTGGCATTTTGAAGTGGGGAATGGTTCTTCGTGGTGAATGCGGGAACCGAGATGCGGATCAAGTTCTGCTGACAGATAAATGCGAATCGATAACAAAACCGACCACGGACTGTCGACGCGATTGCTTTGGGGCACGATGCTCATCGCGAGCGTTGTGGGCTGCGCGGTTGCCGCCGCGGGCTTGTCGGCTTTTCCGCCCGGGCGCATGGTCTTTCTGGCGGTAGGATGTGTCGTCGCCGCGCTCCTGAATCAGTATCAGATCACGATTCCTCGAACCTCGATCAAGGTTTCCGCCAAAGAACTGACCGTTTTGTTTGCAACGGTTTGGATTGGCGTTCCGGGTGCGGTTTTCCTTTCCGCCGCGGCCGGAGTCGCGCGGCTCGCATTTACAGACAAAAATCGATTCGAGTGGCTCTTCAGCGTTTTTAACTCGGTTGTTGCGGGCTTCGTTTCGTCGACGGTCTTTTTCATCCTTTTGACAGGCTTGACCGGTGTCGAATTGTCGTGGGTCGGTGCCGAACCGATTCATCCGGTTTGGCTGGTTTCGGCTCTCGCGGCGTCGGCGACCGTCCATTTTGCAATAACTCGTACCGTGAATGTTCTTTTCGCAGCTCTGAAGCGAATGGAAGTAGTTTACGAACCGTTGCGAACGCAGTTGCTGCGAACGTCGGTTCCGTATTTCATCAATTTCGCAAACGCGCTCATTCTGCATTTTGTATTTGAATCCTTCGGACTTTCATTCGGCTGGGTCGTTCTCGGGCTCGCCCTGATCACTCATCTGGCTTATCGGGTTCATAATCAGCGGCTCGAACAAAAGGTCAAGGAGATTCGCGAAGCGAGCAGGATTCACCTCGCGACGGTCGAAGCGCTCGCGACGGCGATCGACGCGCGCGACCAGGTTGGACGCGGACATGTTCTTCGAACACAGATCTACGCGGTCGGGATCGGCCGGATGATGGAATTGCCGGAACCGGAGATTCGAGCCCTCGGAACGGGCGCGCTTCTCCACGATATCGGCAAGCTAGCGGTTCCGGACCACATTTTGAACAAACCCGGACGGCTGACGCCTGCCGAGATGGAGAAGATAAAGATCCACGCGTCGGTCGGCGCGTCGATTCTCGAGTCAATCGGCTTCAACGATCCGGTGATCCCGACCATCAAGCATCATCACGAGAGTTGGGATGGTACGGGTTATCCGGAAGGGCTAAAGGCCAAGAGGATTCCGCTGACAGCGAGGATACTGGCGGTTGCCGACGCTTACGATACGCTGCGCGGGGCACGACCGTATCGAGAAGCTGTCTCTCGTGAAGAAGCTCGCCGATTTCTGATCAATGGCGCGGGGACACAGTTCGATCCGACCGTTGTCGATGTCTTCTGCCGCAACCTGAATCAGTTTGAAGACGCGATCCGCGAAAAGGATCTTGCGTACGAATTCGACTCTGTGGCCGATGAAACGGCGTTGATGAACTCAAGTGAAAGCAAGAGCTATATCGAACAGATCAAACGCGCGAACCGCGAAGTCTTTACCCTCTATGAACTTGCGCGCACGTTCAGCTCATCGCACTCGATCGAAACCATTTATTCGCTCTTCGCCGCGAAGATCCGTGAGTTGGTTCCGTTCGACACTTGCGTAATCTATCAGCACAACGAGATCACAGACGAAGCTCAGGCGGTCTACGCGGAAGGGATCAACGATTCCGAGATCATGCACGTCTACGTGAAGTCCGGCGAGGGCGGGACGGGTTTCGCGCTCAAGAAGCGTCAAGCGAGCGCGTCGAGCGTTCCGAATCTGGATTTCTCGTTCTCCCAGGTACGGCTCGGGACCGAGTACACGGCAATGGCATCGCTTCCGCTGATCGCAAAGGAAAAACTCCTCGGCGCTGTCTCGATCTATTCCTGCAGCCTCACGAAATACGAGGACGAGCATTTGAGACTTCTCGAAACAGTTTCGAGAATTGCATCGGATGCGATCTTTAAGTCGATCAATCACGCCGAGAGCGAGTCCCGGGCGCTGACCGACCCGATGACCGGCTTGCCGAACGCGCGGAGTCTGCAGATTCAGTTCGAAAAGGAATCGGCGCGATCCGACCGGAACGACGCAAAATTCCAGTTGTTGATGCTCGACCTCGACGGCTTCAAGTCGGTGAACGATACCTTCGGTCACAAAGTTGGCGACAAGCTGCTGAAGGAGGTTTCGAAGGTGATGCGCGGACAGTTGCGCGATTATGATTTTATCTCGAGGTATGCCGGGGACGAATTCGTCGCGATCATACCGGAAACCGACAATCGTCCCGTGCAGGAGTTGTGCCAGCGAATCGAGAACGCGGTCTCGAATTTCGTTTTGCCGATCGGGGACGGACGCTTCGCGCGGGTCGGAATCAGCATCGGGGCGGCTTCGTACCCTTCCAGCGGGAGAATGCTTGACCAGCTTTTAATCGTCGCGGACAAAGCGATGTACGAGGTAAAGGTGCGGCGCAAACGGCTCAAGTTGGCGGAAACAACTCAGGAAACGGCTCAGGTGAAGAAAACCCCGGCGGTTGCGGATGAAACAGTGCACCTTAAAGCGGACGATGTGATCGTCGAAATTCATGATGAGGGTTTTGTCGTCGAACTTGACGAGAGCAACGTTATTTCAAACGCGATCAACTAAGGCTGCACAGTGTTTTCGGCTCGTCATCGCCGACCGAGCCACGTTCTAAAATGCCTGCGAAAATCTGAAGTGGATCTGGCTCTGCCGCAACCGGTAAATGGCATCGGGGCCGACTGGTTGCGGAATAAGAAACTGCGGCGGATTGAGAAGGTAGCCATAATCGAATCCAAATTCACCGCCGATCGGTGTCTTGACGCGGAATCCGAGGCCGAAGGTATGAGTCCAGAGCGCCCTCAAATTTTGGCGGAACGTATCGCCCGGCACGACGTCGGGCGGATTGAAGATATCACTGACCCGCCGAAAAACGTTTCCGCCGTCATAAAACGGAACGGCCCGTATGGACTTGCTGAGCGGCACGCGGGCTTCAAGGTTCACGATCGCCAAAGCATTGCCGCCGAACGGAACGGTGAACGGATTCAAGGTGACGATCTGCCCCGACTGATCTCGAAACGTACCTTGGGGAATAACCACGATGCGCGGCCCGGCGGACTCAAAGTCGAATCCGCGAATAGAGGTCGATCCGCCGGCGAAAAATCGCTCGCTTATCGGCAGGATCCCGTTCAGGTCTGGAAACTGGACCGGGTTGAAGCGGTCGCGCTGTGAAAATACGTTCGACAATCCGACCACGGCACGTCCTGCAAAGGTCGTGTTTTTTAGGAACGGAACGGTGTAGAAGCGGTAATAGGATGCCTGAAACTTCTGGAATCCAATACTCGCGCCGAGGAACGGGATACTGAGATTGTATTCTGCCGTCAGATATTCGCCTTTGGTCGGGTCGCCCGGATTGTAGCGGCACGGGTCCCCCGCCTCTCCTTTTGCGATGATCTCGAGAACCGTGTAGCGACGACTGCAGTTCTCGCGCGTGTCGCGGACGTACGTCGCTCCGAATCCCGAGATCCTCACCTTTTCGTCGGGAACCAGCAGATCCTTGATCAGCAGGCTGCCGATGTTCAGCAGTCGCACGTCTTCGAATCTGTATCTGAGGAAGATCAGACTGCGCTCCTTGTTGTTCAGCGTCCGGCTTGTTTCCAAAGACAGCGTCAGGCGATTTATCGTCGGATCTCCGGCAGCGTTTCCGAACTCGTCGATCGGGTTGCCGTTGGCGTCTATTCTCTGAACGATCCCGAACGTTCCTTTGTCGAACGCCGATCGAAAGAATCGGGTGACGGTCGAATCCCGCTGATACTGGGCGGTGAAGGTCAGTGGGGAAAATCGTTTCGTGCCATCGGCCGATTTGCCGTCGTTCAAGAAGCGCGGATTGACGTAATCAACTTGAAATATCTGCTGCAGGCGGCTGATCCGGACCCGCGCGCCGCCCTGCTGAAGTTTTCCGAACAAATTGTAATGGCGGATATTGAAAGAGCCGAAAGCGCCGGCGTCGGTTGAATAGCCGCCGCCGTAAGTGATCAGTCGCGGAAGCTGTTCCTCGACATTGACGACGACATCGATCAGGCGATTTCCCTTGTCGTCTTCGCCAGCCGGTTCGGTCTTGATATCCACCCTTCTGAACGCGTCGCTGGCGTAGAGATTCTGTTCGCTGGCGAATATGTCGGCTGCCCGCAGGATTTTGCCAATTTCGAGATCCAGGGACTTTAAGATCGCCTCGCGCTTGGTTCGTTCATTTCCGCTGATGCGAATCTGATTGATCAGGACCCTTTTACCTTCGTTTTCGATCCGGTAGATTACTTTGATCCGGTCTTCGGTTTCGTTTGATGACTTCTCTTCGATCTCAAAGTTGAAGGATGCTTCGTAGAAACCCTCGTTGGAATAAAACTCGACGAGTTTCTTGACGCCGTTGCGAATGCGCGCGCGGGAGTAGTTTTGGTCCATTAAGGCCGGAAGCCTGCCCTTCAGATCTGCTTCCGAAAACGCTGTCGCGCCGACCACCTCAACTTCCGCGATCCGCGTCGGCCGCCCTTCCGTGACGACGAACGTAATGATCAGGTCCTCACCGTTCGGCGAAACACCCTGCTTAACGTTTACTTCCGCGCTGCGGTAGCCTAATTCACGCATCAGCGACTTGATCGTGTCGCGGTCTTCGCGCAGAAGTTCGGAACTGGTGTAGCCGCGCCCGTAGCCGAGGTACGGGATGATCCCGAGCACGGAAGCTTCCTGAGATTCAAGGACTGTCTTGATTTCCGTTGCCGGCAGTAGTTTGGTTCCCTCGAGACGTATTTCGACAAGCTTGAACTGGCGATTCAAGTCCGCGGAATAATTGACTTCCACGGTTCTGTTTTCAAGTTCGGCACCGGAAAGCGCGGTACAGAGGGTTTCGGTACGGTTCTCCGTATAACTCGCTTCATTGTCGCCGAATGCTGGGGTTACGGAGCATAACGGCGTGATGTCGGCGAAGAAATAACCCTGCTCCTGAAAATGATTCTCAAGGCGGCGCTCGCCTTCGACGATCGCGGAATAGTCGAGCGTTCCCTCGCGCAGTATGGGGAGCAATTTCGTGCGGGTTCCATCGCCCACCTTCTCGCCTTCCGAATCAATTACAACTTTTACGACCGCGCCGAGTGTTCCCGTCAGCGAAACGGCGACGGTGTTATTGTCAGTGTCGAAGACAACCCGCGGTTCGTTCAGGTCCGGGGCAAAGTAGTTTACAGCCCGCAGCGCGCTTGAAATTTGGGCCAAATCCTCGTTGAGCTTGACGCGCGAAAACAGAGAGCCGCCCTTGAGTTTGAGTTTTGTCAGAACCTTTTGGGGGTCGAAGCCGTCGATCGCTATCGAAAAACTGCTGACGTGAGCCTGATTGTTCGGCGTGACGTCAAACCTCACCGCGACGCCCGTTTCGGTGCTGAGCGGGGTTTGCGAGTATTTGACGTCGGAATTGTAATATCCGCGATCTCGCAAATACTCGAGAATAGCGTTGGCGTTTGCCTGCAGTACCTGTTCGCTGACCTCCGTGCCGGGTGACAGAAGATTGAGTTTGAAAAGCAGTTCATCTTGGGTGACCGGCTCGCCGGTAAACTTTCCGACATTGACCACAACGCGTTCGGCACGGGTTTTCCGCTTTATCAAGAACCGCAAACTGACAGACTTTTCGCCGATCGGTTCAGCCTCGACGGTGACCGATGCGACGCGGCCAGTGTCGTAGATCTTCTGGATGCTTTCGCGAATTCTGACGGCTGAAAAGTTGTCGCCGACAGCATCCCGGGCGATAAGTCTGAACTGCTCAGCCGCGGAAAGGTCGCGGTCGTTTCCCTCGAAGGTGATTTCGATCGGATCGACGATTGATTTTCCTTCGAACCGGTACTGTCCGAGAGCCGCCGATGCCAAAAGAATAAGGATAAAAAACACCGCACCGAAGCAGGGCAGCGGTTTGCAAGATTCGAATTTTCCCGCTCTCAGTGACGCCATTTCTAACCGAACAATTCCCGCATCCAAGTATAAGACTGAAGCCCGGCGACGATCGCCGGCTTAGATTCCAACTTTGGAGAGCCTCTACAGTCTAACAAAATCGCTTTGCAAAAAGAACCCGGACGCCTGCCCGCTTTTTTGAAAATTTTATCTCGCCATTTGCAACCAAAATAAAATCAAGGTGCATCAAGGTAGTTGTAACACGTCAGACGTCGGGGCGATCGATTGAAGCGCCGAAATAATTCAAACAATTGGTTTTACAACCTTTATCTTTGCTTGCGCAAGAAGCCCGGGATCTGTGCGTTCAGGAGAAGTTATGTCTAAGAAAAGCATTGCCGATTCGATCTATGTAAAGAATGAGTGCCACGAGGACTGGGGTGCAATGAAGGGCGGCGACAAGGTCCGCTTCTGCAGCCACTGTTCGATGAACGTCAACAACATTTCGACCTTCACGCGAAAGGAGGCGACGCGACTGGTTCGCAAGTCCGACGGCCGTCTATGCGTTCGATATGTTAAAGACCCGGCGACGAATGCACCGATCTTTGCGAGTCAGTTTCATCAGATCGCCCGAAGGACCCGCGCCGCCGCCGGGGTTTTGAGTGCTTCGCTCACGTTGTCGGCGCTTGCTTTCGCTCAGGGCAATCCCGATTTGACGGTTCGAAACCTCGATTTGACTGTCCAAAATGAGCGAAAGCAAGTTTCAAAGGAAACTGCCGACACCCAAGCCGTGTTATCCGGATTCGTTACCGACGACAACGGCGCGGCGATCCCGAGCGTCGTGATGACACTGACCAATGTCGCGACCGGATCGAAACAGCAGACGGCGAGCAACGGCGAGGGGCGTTACGAATTTCTCAAAGCTGACGACGGCCGCCATACGCTCGAAGCCGAAACGTCGTACTTCAAAAAGCGAACCGTCGAGTTAAATCTGACTTCCGGTTCACGTAACGAGACGAACGTCGCGCTCGAAGTCAAGTCGGAGGTGTTCGTGACGATGGGCATCGTCGCTTACGCGGAATATTCGACGCCGTTGTTTCGCGCGGCATCGAACGACGATATTGAAGCGATCAAAGCGCTTATCGGCGAAGGTGAAAGCGTCAACGCCAAAGACAAGAGCTACGGCGACATTACGCCTCTGTTTTTGGCAGTCGAAAACGGAAATGCGGAAACTGCCGAACTTTTGCTCGAATTCGGAGCGAAGATAAACGCCCGCGACGAATCGCGGCAAACTCCGTTGATGCGGCTCGATTCGGATGCTTCGGCCGAACTCGTGCGCACGCTTTTCAGATACGGGGCAAAGGCGGAATTAAAGGATCGCGACGGCAACAACGCTTTGATCCTGGCGGCGCGGAACGTTATCCCGGAAGCTTTCGCGATTTTGCTTCTTGAAACATCCGACATCAATGCGCGCAATGCAAACGGTCGGACCGCGCTGATGGAAGCCGCCGACGCCGACAATCTCGAAAACGTCCGCGCGTTGCTCGGCGCGGGCGCCGACGTGAATCTCAAGGACAAGGACGGAGAAACGGCTTGGGATCTGACGACGAGCGCGGAAATTGACACGCTGCTCAAGAACTACGGTGCTGAAGACGCTTCGAATTAGACGCGCCCGGCGTCGCGTATGATCAGGTCGGCGGCCATTCGTCCGGAGATCAGGACGAGGGGCATTCCGCCGCCGGGATGCGTCGTGCCGCCGGCGAAATACAGGCCGGCGATGTCGCGAGACTTGTTTCGCGGGCGAAGGAAGGCGGAGAAGATCCCGTTCGAGGATACGCCGTAGATCGATCCGCGGTTGGCGCGATAGCGTCGCTCAAAGTCGTCGGGCGTTATCAACTCTTCGACGCCGATTGAATCTCCGAGGTCGTCGAGTCCGAATTCCTCCAGTTTCCTGACTATCAGGTCGCGATACGCCGGCGCTTCACGCGCCCACTCAGTGCGGTTGCTCGTGTACGGCGCGTTGACGAGCACGAAAAGGTTTTCGCATCCGGCCGGCGCTTGCGTCGGATCGGTTCGAGAAGTTGCGCAGACATAGATCGTCGGGTCCGTCGCCGGGCGCAGTTTTTCAAAAAGGGCGTCAAACTCCGCACGGTAATCGTCCGAAAAAAAGATGTTGTGATGCGCAAGTTTCGGGTACGGCCGTTTTGTACCGAGCAGCAGCACAAACCCGCTGCACGACGGTTCGATGCGCTCAAGCTTTTTCGGCGGATAGTCGGCGCTGGTAACCAGGTTGCGGTAAGTTTCGATCGCGTCTGAGTTGGCGACGACAAAATCGGCATCGAGCGTCTCGCCGTCTCTCAGTTTCACCCCTTTCGCTCTGCCGTTTGCCACGACTATTTGCTCGACATCCGAATCCAAGCGGATCTCGACTCCGGTTTCCCCGGCGAGCTTTGCTATCGCCTTCGGTATCTCGTAAATCCCGCCCTTCGGATACCACGCGCCGAGACCGAACTCGACAAATGGAATCAGCGAGAAAGTTGCCGGGACCTTGTAAGGAGAGGAACCGTTGTACGTTGCGAACCGGCTGAAAAGCTGGCGCATTTTCGTTGACGAAAAATAGCGCCTGACGTGGGCATCGAGCGAGCGCAGCGCTGAGATCTTCCACAGATCGCGGAGGTTCGAGCGGTTGAACATCTCGGACATATCGCTGAGATTGTGCTTCAGGAAAGTTCGTTCGGCAACGTCGTATTTGTCGCGCGAATCCGCCAGAAAGGCACGAAATCCCGCAGCGTCCCGCGGTTCGATTGCGGCAATGCGGCGTTCGGTTTCCTCCGCGTCCTGCGATGCGTCGAATCGGGTTCCGTCGGACCAGAAGTAACGGCAGATCGGATCGAGCCTTTCGAACTCCAGGTAATCGTTGATTGAACGTCCGCAGAATTCGAACAGTTCCGCGAAGACGTGCTTCATCGTCACCAGCGACGCTCCCGTGTCAAACTTGAATCCGTCCGTCTCGAAGAAATTGACCTTTCCTCCGAACGATTCGTTCTTTTCGACAACCGTCACCTGAAACCCGACCTTTGCCAGACGGCAAGCCGCCGACAGGCCGCCCAGGCCGGCACCGATGACCACGATCTTTTTCATCAAGAACTATCTTAGCGACATCCGTGCGAATGACGAATCGGATCGACCTGATATTTCCGATTTGACATCGGACTGGACGGACCATTAATATCTAAATGAAAACGACTTTCATTGTCTCAGAGGTATTAAGAAGATGAAAAAGAAGTGCTGTAAAAAGTATAAAAAAGGCAAAGCGTGCAAGAAATGTCCGATTTACTGTAAGAACAAGTAAGCGCTTTCCAACCTTGTTCCGACGCTGAGATTTTATCCTGCCCGCAACGCATCCGGCGCGTTCAAGAAAGCGCGTTCGTGATAAAATGCTTCCGGTTACCGCAAGTTAAGTTTATTGGTCTGTCGGCCGTTCAGGGCGCAGAGCCACGGCGGTTTCCGGAGTATGATTATGACCAACGAAACACACGACCCCGGCCTGAGAAGTTGGGTGGAATCGGCAAACCGCGCTGATTCCGATTTTCCGATTCAAAACCTGCCCGTTTGCAAATTTTTCAAAGGCAACGATCTGCAGATCGGCATCGGTATCGGAGATTTCATTCTCGATTTTGAGCCGTTCTACAACAGTTTTCTCGCGGAAGGGTTCGAAAAGGTGGATCTCGAACTTGCGGCGAGCCCGCGGGTCCGAGCGGCGCTGATCGAAGCGTTGTCGGACGACGCAAAGGAGTCGAGCCGAAATCTGATCCGGGACCATTATATGACGCCGATGTCGACGGCGAAATTCGCTCTGCCGTTCGAGATTCGCGATTATACCGATTTCTATTGCTCCATATTTCACGCCACGAACGTCGGCGCGATGTTCCGCCCCGACAACCCGTTGCTCCCGAACTACAAGTACATCCCGATCGGCTATCACGGCCGCGCGTCGTCGATCGTCGTTTCCGGAACCGACGTCAAACGTCCGAACGGTCAGAACCGCTCGGACCCGGAAGCGCCGCCGGTCTTCGGGCCGTGCCGCAATCTCGATTACGAAATGGAGGTCGGCTTCTTCGTCGGCAAAGGCAACGATCTCGGAACTTCGATCCCGATCGACGAGGCTGAGGACCATATTTTTGGGCTTTGTCTGGTGAATGACTGGTCGGCGCGCGACATTCAGGCTTGGGAGTATCAGCCGCTCGGCCCGTTTCTCGCCAAGAGCTTTGCAACGACCATTTCGCCCTGGATCGTCACCAAAGAGGCGCTCGAACCGTTTCGTGTTCCGGCATTCGATCGCGATGCCGCCGACCCGCAGCCGCTCGATTATCTGAACGGAGAAACAAACAACCGGCGCGGCGGTTTCGACGTAAATCTTGACGTCTACATTCAGACTGAAAAGATGCGCGCCGAGATGGCCGAACCATTCCGCCTTTCGCGATCTAATATGAAGGATCTTTATTGGACAATCGGACAGATGCTGACGCATCATGCATCGAACGGATGCAACCTTCGGTCCGGCGATCTGATGGCAACCGGAACCGTTTCCGGTCTCGAAAAGCACGAACGCGGATGTCTTCTCGAACTGACCTGGCGCGGCAAGGAACCGATCGAACTCCCGAACGGTGAAGCGCGGCGTTTTCTGGAAGACGGCGACGAGATCATTATGAAGGGGTTTTGTGAGCGCGACGGTTTTCGCCGCATCGGCTTCGGCGAATGCCGCGGTTTGATACTGCCGGCGTCCTGAGTCTCAATTTTTTTTGCTCGATCTATTTATTATTGGAGGAATTCGATCCAATGCAGCTTCGAATTGCAGTTTTTCTTCTATTAATATCGGCATCGGTCCTTGCGCAGGATTCGTCCGTTCGCGGCACCGTCAAGGACCAGAATGGCGCGTCGGTTGCCGGTGCGACGGTGACGCTCGAATGCGGCCCTGTCGCCAGAATGACCACAACCGATGCAAACGGCGATTTTTCGTTCGACGGGAACGCGCAGAATTGTGGGCTGAAAGTGCTCCAGAACGGTTTTGCACCGTTTGCCCTGAAACTCGCGACAAACCAGCCGGTCGAGATCATCCTGCAGATCGATGAAGCTCGCGTGACCGTCACCGCCGAAACCGGACGGGTCGAGAGTCGCGAGAGCATCCCCCAGGCCGTGACATTGATCGGCTCCGGGAACATCACCCAAAAGGCTCCGACGGTTCTCGCACAGGTCGCCGACGAGGAAGTCGGCGTTTCCGTGCAGCGCACAAGCCCGACGATCGGCGGCATCTTCATTCGTGGACTTACCGGCAAGAACGTCTCGGTTTACGTCGACGGCGTTCGTTATACGAATTCCGCCCAGCGCGGCGGCATCAATACCTTTCTTAATCTTAATGAGCCGAGCGGCGTCCAAACGGTCGAGATCCTGCGCGGCGCCAATTCCGCGCAGTACGGATCGGACTCGCTCGGCGGAACAGTGAATCTCGTCAGTCGCGCTCCGAGTTTCAAATCCGATTCGAACGAGCTTCACGGCGACTTTCTGACCGGCTACGCGAGCGCGGACCGAAGTTACTTCGGCGCTCTGAACCTGAGTTTCGGGACTTCAAAACTCGGCGGAAACCTCAATCTCAATTCGCGCGACGTCAACACATTCCGTTCGGCCGACGGTATCGACTCGCACGCGGCGGTGACCCGTTTTCTCGGTCTGCCGTCGAACGTCTTGGGCGACCGATTGCCCGATACCGGCTTCACGCAGTATGGCGGCGGGATACGGCTGAACTACGCTCCGCGGCCCGATTCGACTTTGATCTTCAAATATCAGCGCAATCAGCAAGACGACGGCAAGCGTTACGATCAGCTCCTCGGCGGTGACGGAAACCTGATCGCCGACCTTCGCAACCTGATGCTCGATTTCGGCTACCTGCGGTTCGTCAAACAGAATTTCGGGATCTTCGATGCGGCGTCGTTTACCGTTTCTTTCAACAGCCAGCGCGAAGAACGAGTCAATCAGGGCGGGCAGGGAAATCCGCTCGGAACGATAACGCATCAATACGAAAGAACCACATCTACCGGCTTCAGCTTCTTTCTTGACAAGGAACTTCCGAAACGGAATTCGTTTCTGATCGGCGGCGACTATTATTTCGAAAAGATCAACTCGCCGGCATTTACTTTCAACCCGGCGAACGACACATTTTCGCTGTCAAGACCGCGCGTGCCGGACGAAGCGCGGTTTATCAGCGGCGGCTTGTTCATTCAAGACGCTTGGGTCGCGATCCCGAATCGGTTGAGATTCAGCGGAGCGTTTCGATACAACGTCGGATCGTACCGTACTCGCGCCGCCGACAGTCCGGTCGTCAATAACTTTCGTTTGTGGAACGACGACTCGCTTCGGGTGGCCGATTTTTCAGGCCGGATCGGCGCGGTCGCACGGCTTGCGAAGGGCGTCAATCTCGCCTTCAATTACACGCGCGGGTTTCGTTATCCGAGCATGACCGACCTCGGCACGCTCGGTTTGACCGGTGACGGTTTCGAGGTCGACTACACATCGGCGATCAACCTTGGCGGAACGATCGGCACCGACGCCAGTGCCGACGCGGTTTCGACCGGACTTCCCGTTTCACGTCAGCGTTCCGAGTATTCGAATACCTTCGACATCGGATTGCGCTACACGAACAAGCGTTTCGATACCGACTTTACGGCGTTCTATTTGCAGCTCAAGGACACGATCACGAAACAGGCCCTGATCTTGCCGCAGGGCTCGGTCGGACAATTCCTCGGCGACCAGCAGATCATCAGCCAGCGCCCGAACGGCACCGTCTTTGTTTCGCTTTCGACGGCGCCGGTTCTGGTCCGTGCGAACTTTACGTCGGCCCGGCTTTATGGGTTTGAGTATGAGGTCGAGACAAAATTGACCGAAAAACTAGAACTACGTGCGAACTACACTTTCATTCACGCGGCCGATGAAGACACTGGTTTGGCGCCGAATATCGAGGGCGGCACGCCGCCGCCGCAAGGTATCGTCAGCCTGCGTTACGAGCCAAAGTCGAATATGTGGTTTGAGTTTTACTCGAATCTCGCTCAGAAACAGGACCGCCTTTCGTCGCTTGATCTCGGCGACCGCCGCACCGGCGCGATCCGAACGCGTTCGCAGATCCAAAACTTTTTCCGACGGGGCGCGTGCGTCCGCGGGTTGACCAACAATCCGGACGGACGCTGCGGAACGGGCGACGAAACAATTCTGCTGGCAACCGGCGAAACGATCCTGCAGGTGCAGAACCGCGTACTTGGGTTCGGCGTCGATTCTGCTCCGCTCATCACTTACCTGCCGTCGTTCGCGCTGTTCAATCTGCGCGGCGGTTTCAAGTTAAACGAAAAATCGCAGATATTCTGGAGTTTCGAGAATATGTTCGATCAATTCAACCGCAAACCGAGTTGGGGAATCGACGGCGCCGGAAGAAACTTTAAGGTTCAATACAGGTATAAATTCTGATTATCGTGTTCCGGAATAGTTGATAGGTGATAGCTTGTAGCTGATAGAGGCCGTATTATCAGCTTTCAGTTATCACCTATCAACCATTTCGGAGTAGCGGGTTTGATTTGCGGGATGAGTGAGTATTCCAACCAAGATCGCGGGGAACTTTCCGATTACGAGGCGTATTTTGCCGGAATGGACGCGTCGATGCAGCAGAAGATCGCGCTCACGACCGCGCATTTTCCGGCGCGTGGAAAGATCGCCGATATGGGTTCGGGATCGGGCAGCGGGACCTTTGATCTCGCGCGTCTTCACCAAGGGCTCGAACTCGTCGGCGTTGACATCAATCCGGTCACGGTCGGTTACTCGAAAGAGCACTATCGGGCGGGCAATCTCGAATTTGTCGTCGGCGACATTGCCGACCGCGTCTTCGAAACGGAATCGCTCGACGGGATACTCGATTCTTCAGTTCTTCACCACGTCACGAGCTTTAACGATTTCAAAATCGGCGAGATTACGCGCACTCTCCGCAACCAGGTTGTCCAACTGAAAACCGGCGGCGTGCTCATCATCCGTGATTTCGTTGTCCCCGATGATGGACAGGAGATCGTTCGGCTTGATCTTTCAACCGCCGACGGTTCCGCGACCGGCGAAATTCCGGAACTATCGACCGCCGCGCTGTTCGAAGTTTTCGCACGTGATTTTCGCTGCAGTCTGAACCGGACGACTGGCGTTCGGTTTGCGCGTCTTGCCTGTCCGCGTGACGGTTTCGCCCGGTTCGAAACGACGCTCCGATACGCCGCGGAGTTTGTTCTGCGCAAGGATTACCGCAATCATTGGGCACCGGAATTACTTGAAGAATACACGTATTTTTCGCAGGATGATTTTGAACGCGGATTCAGGTCCGAGAATTTGCGGATCGTGGTCTCGATGCCGCTCTGGAATCCGTGGATCGTCGCCAACAGATTCAAGGGTAAATTCTTTATCTCCGACCAAAGCGGGAACGCTCTGACTTTCCCGCCGACGAACTTTCTGATCGTCGGCGAAAAGGTCCGCGCGGGCGACGGCGTTCAACTTGCAGAGGCTGAAGAATCAGACATCAGGCCGGGTTTTCTGAATCTGAAATTCTACCGCCACAAACAAACGGGCCGCGTTTTCGAGCTCGCCGAGCGCCCGAACCAAACGGTCGATCTTCTGCCCTGGTTCGAGGCGGAAAACGGACAGCTTTTCGTGCTCGCCAAGAAGGATTTCCCGCGGCCGATCGTCAACGCCGCCAACGAAACTCCGAACCTCAACCGCGCACGATTCTCAGGTTATATTACCGAACCGATCAGCGCGATCCCGAAAGCTGGGGCTGAAGATGTTCGGACGAGAATCGTTGAGATCCTAAGCGACCGCGCGGGACTCGAATCAGATCAGATCGCCGATATCAGCGAGCCGCATCTCTATTTCACATCGCCGGGCGGGATCGACGAACGCGTCGAGAGCCATCTCGTTCGGATCAAAAACTGCGGCGGCGAACCGCAAACGATTGAAAACTATACGAAATTCAGGAGTGCCGGCTCGGTTCGCGAACTCGACGCGCTTCAGGTCCTCCGCGCATCACACGTCGGCGGCATGTTCGATGCCCGGCTCGAGATCAACATCTATCGACTTTTGAGGCATCTTGGCCGCTCGCCGGGCGCGTGGATCGGCGCCGCGATCGACGCCACGGTCCAGACAGTTTCCGGGACGATCGAATCTGCTTTGGGTATCGGTCGCGATGAGGCGTTCGAAGCCGTCGACACCGGCGATCTGCGATTTCTCGATAATCGCCGCCGACGGTTCGTCGAAACGGATTCCAACGGTGCCGCGCTCTCACGAGCCGAGTTTGAGTATGTGATCCCGCGAGTTTTGAGCAAAAACACCGTCGCCGTGATCCCGTTCGTCAAGACCGCGGACGGGTTCGTTGTCGGACTTGAAATACGCGACCTGCCGGCTCCGCAGAACTTCACCGGAAACTCCCGGCTCGCCTGCGTCCCCGCGTGGCGTTTGCCGAGTTCGGTCGGGCACAAGTTCGATCTTGAACCGTTCGTGCGCGAAAAACTGCCGACCGATTTCAGGGCGACCGCCAAACGCGTTTGGGAACTCGGCGGCGCGTATTTCACGAGTGCCGGAATCACGCCCGAGATCGTTTATCCGATGGCGGTCGAACTGGACACGGTTTCGCTTTCGGAAACGGATCTTAAACTCTTCCCGATCAAGATGCTGCTCGAGCGGCTCGAATCCATTCAGGACGCGCATTCGCTGGTTCTCTTGAACCGTTTGAATCACGCCGTTACATCGTTCGGTCGGAGTTGAGCGGATCATTTCGGCGAATCCGTTCAGTTATCGTCTCGGGATCCGGTTGTTGAAAATCGCAGATCGCGAGGTTTTGTATCCGCGGCGCCTTTTTTTTCCACAGATGGACACGGATTCTATTGATAGAGGAAAACGTATGCGGATTCTTTAGATCTCGTTAATCCGCGCTTATTCGTGTCCGTCCGTGAAAAGAAACTGCGTTCCGGATCTTGGAATCCTGGAATCCTGGAATCTTGAAATCGCAAATTGCAATTCGCAAATCGCAAATCACTCGGTTTTCGTGGCAAAATAAGAGGCTCATGGAACTGGTTCTCGACAAACTCCACGAGGAATGCGGAATCTTCGGCATCTTCGGTCATCCTGAGGCATCGACGCTGACGCAGCTCGGACTGTTCGCGCTGCAGCATCGCGGCCAGGAGGCGTGCGGAATCGTGTCGAGCGATGGAGAAGAACTGCATCAGTTCCGTTCGATCGGACTCGTCGCCGATGTTCTCAGCGAAGACGTACTCAAGACACTCACCGGGCGCAGCGCTATCGGCCATACGAGGTATTCAACGTCAGGGCGCAATACGATCAAAGAAGTACAGCCGTTTTCGGTCACCTGCCAGCACGGCCAGCTGGCGGTCTGTCACAACGGCAACCTGCCGTTCGCGAACGAAAAGCGCAAGGAACTGGAACGCGGCGGCGCGATCTTTTCTTCGACCTCCGATACTGAAACGATCCTTCACTCGGTTGCGAGGACGCGTGCCGACAACGCGATCGACGCTATTCGCGACGTTTTGGGCGAAACCGAAGGCGCGTTTTCATTGCTGTTCCTGACGCCCGAATCGCTCGTCGCCGTGCGCGATCCGCGCGGCTTCAGGCCGCTGGTGCTCGGCAAACTGAAAGACGCTTGGTGCGTCGCGTCGGAAACCTGCGCGTTCGATCTGATGGATGCCGAAATGGTCCGCGAGATCCAGGCGGGCGAAATGCTGGTCATCAACAAGGACGGTTTGAGCTCGTCATTCCCGTTTGCCGAGCAAAAATCGGCGGTTTGCTCGTTCGAACATGTTTACTTTTCGCGCCCGGATTCGATCATTTTCGGACGTTCGGTAAACCAGTCTCGTCATTTGATGGGTCGAAGGCTCGCCGTCGAAAGCCCGGTCGACGCCGACATCGTCGTTCCGGTTCCGGATTCGGGAGTCGCCGCCGCGATCGGCTATTCGGCCGAATCAGGGATAAGTTTCCGGCAGGCGATCATCAGAAATCATTACATCGGACGCACCTTTATCGAGCCGTCGCAGAGCATTCGCTCGTTCGGTGTTCGATTGAAGCTGAACCCGATCAAAGATCTGATCAGCGGCCGGCGCGTGGTGCTTGTCGACGATTCGATCGTCCGCGGCACGACCTCGAAGAAGATCGTCCAGATGGTCCGCGAGGCCGGAGCGAAAGAGGTTCATCTACGAATATCCTGTCCGCCGACGATCTCGCCGTGCTATTACGGAGTCGATACGCCGCGGAAGGCGGAACTTATCGCCGCGCAGATGTCGGTGGAGGAAGTTTGCCGGTACGTCGAGGCCGACTCACTCGCCTATTTATCGCTCGAAGGAATGCAGGATGCGATCGGGATCGATTCCGCATCGACCTGCACCGCGTGCTGGACGGGAAAATACCCGACGCTCGTGGCGAACACGAATGCGAAGGTCGCCAAATAAAATTTCGTCCGCAAAACCCGGACACAACACGAACCAGGAGGAATGAATGAAGAAAATTACAGTTTTACTTGCCTTCGTCGCACTCGCGCTCTTAACCGTCGCCGGTTGTCAGAACGCATCCGCGCCGAAGGTTACGAGCACGCCGTCGCCGGTGACCTCGGTGCCGACGACCGACGACCACGACGACAATGCGCCGCGCATCACGCTTGCCGATGCAAAAAAGGACTTTGATGACGGAAAGGCGGTCTTCGTCGACACGCGCGCTGAAGTTCAGTACCAGGCGGATCGTGTAAAGGGATCCGTCAACGTACCGATGGAAGCCTTCGAGATGCGCTATAAGTCGATCCCGACCGGCAAAAAGATCATTGCCTACTGTTCCTGACCGTCTGAGCATACCAGCGCCAGTTTGGTGACTGAACTCAAGAAGAAAGGAATAAACAACGCGTTCGCGCTCGTCGGCGGAACCCAAGCCTGGAAATCCGCCGGTTATCCGATGGAAAGCGACAAGAAGTAATCAAGTCGGCAAGAAAGAGGCTGTCTGAAAAATCTTCTCAGCGTGCGTAGCATGCGCCAGGACGATAGCACCATGCGCAGCGGAGCGTGGTGTCACTGGCGGTATCCGAACGGAGCGTGTGTAACACGCGTAACATTTTGCAAAAGCGATAGTTACGCGTGTTACACACGCTCCGTTCCGGCGTGCCGCCCACCACGTTACGCTTCGCTTCACGTGGTGCTATCGTCCTTACGCGTGTTACACACGCTCAAGATCCAAATCGTGACCTAGCCCCGCCCGAAGCAAAAATGCAGAGCCCCGCACGAAGTAAGCGTGCCCGCCGAATGCAGAGCCTCTACCGAGACCCACCCGCCGCGAACAAAAGCGCGTCGCAAATTCTCTCCGCCGCCTTGCCGTCCCAAAGGGGCGGAATTCGGCTATCCCGGCTCGATGAACCATCAAGAACCTCGTAAGCCGCGTCGCGGATCTTGTCGGGGTTTGTCCCGACGAGAACGTTCGTTCCGAGCTCGATCGTGATCGGGCGTTCGGTATTCTCGCGGAGCGTGAGACACGGAATTCCGAGCGCCGTCGTTTCTTCCTGCAAACCGCCGGAATCGGTCAAAACAAGCCGCGCGCCGGAATACAGGTTCATAAAATCGAGATAACCGAGCGGATCGATCAACCGAATTCCGGACTCGGCGATCTTGTTTTCAAATCCAAATTTTGCAATGTTAGCGCGCGTTCGCGGATGAACCGGAAAAACGATCGGGAGCCTTTCCGAAACATCGCGCAATGCGTCGAGCAATCCGCCGAGAATTTCGGGTTCATCGACATTCGACGGACGGTGCAGTGTTGTCACGGCATAGTCGGTCAATCCCAAATCCTCACGAACCTTGAGCTGCTTCGCCTTTTCAAGATTGTAGAAAAGCGAGTCGATCATCACATTGCCGACGAACTTGATCTTGTCCGGGCTGACACCTTCCTGTTCGAGGTTTTCGTCGGCGTCCGGCGAGGTTGTCAGCAGCAGGTCCGAGATCGAATCCGTCAGGATGCGGTTGATCTCTTCGGGCATCGAGCGGTCGCGCGAGCGAAGTCCGGCCTCGACGTGGGCTATCTTGACGCCAAGCTTTGAGCAAACGAGCGCGCAGGCGATGGTCGAATTGACGTCGCCGACGACCAGCACCCAATCGGGCTTTTCCTCAAGCACCACGGGCTCGAACGCCATCATGATCCGCGCCGTCTGAACGGCGTGCGACGCCGAGCCGACTTCGAGATGGTGGTCGGGTTTTGGAATACCGAGGTCGCGAAAGAACGAGTCCGACATTGCCTCGTCGTAATGCTGACCGGTATGGACGATCAGCGGAAGAAATTCGTCTCTGCGCCGCTGCATTTCGCGCTGGATCGGCGCGATCTTCATAAAATTCGGACGCGCGCCGACGATGTTCAGGATCTTAAGCATTCTTTGTCTCGTTTAGTGCGTTGCGAGTCCGCAGTTTACGTTTAGATCTTGTCCCGTAATCGCACCGCCGGCGTCCGAGCAAAGGAATCGTACCGTTTCAGCGATCTCTTCGAGAGTTTCAAAGCGCTTCAGAAGTGTTCGCGAACGGGTCGCGGCGATCGATTCCTCAGGCGTGATCATAAACGCTTCGGCAAGCCTTTCGTTGAACGCGGCACCGGTTTCCGTGTCGGGCTGGAAGCCGGGAATCACCGTGTTGACGGTGACGTTGAAAAACCCGAGTTCGGCGGCCAGCACCCGCGTCAGCGCGAGAATTGCAGCCTTTGAACTCGAATCCGCAGCGGCGAACGGGAGAGGATTTTTGCCCGAAAGTCCGCCGATGTTGATGATCCGTCCGCCGTTGCTCTGTTTGATAAACGGGATCGCTGCCTTGCAAAAAAGGAAGACGGCACGCAGGTTCGTGTAGATCACGTTGTCCCAAACTTCGACCGGCATATCTTCGACCGAATAACCGACGCCGACCGTCGCCGCGTTATTGACCAGAATATCGACGCGCCCGAAATACTCGACGGTCTCCTTGACGATGCGACTGATCTCGTTCTCTTCACGCGCATCTGCCTGAATGCCAAGCACTTTGCCGCCGAATGACTCGATCTCGGCCTCCGCCGCCTTTAGCCGGTCCGGCGTGCGTCCGTTGATGACGACGCTCGCGCCGGCTTTCGCAAGCGACTTGGCGATTGCGAGTCCAATTCCGGCAGAACTACCGGAGATGATTGCTACTTTATCCATCATAATGAGTATTTTGCACCAGTAATGTGAAAAAGCGGAAAAGGGGAAGTGGGGAAAAGGTGAAAAGGTTAAGAAGGGAAAAGAGAGAAAGCAACTCGTTCGGCCAGCCCGTCGTCGAATCGGCTTCCCCCGATTCTTCACTCTTTCACTTTCCCCCTTTTTCACTTTTCCCCTTTTTAGCATTCCAATGATAAGATTTGCTACTTGCTTCTATAAGAATTCATTAAACGTAAATTGCCACTATGGACAAATTTTTGATTCACGGCGGAAAGCCGCTTAAAGGAAAGATCGAGATCAGCGGTGCAAAGAACTCTGCGCTGCCTTGCTTGGCGGCAACGCTTTTGACTGCCGAGACCGTGATACTGCACAACGTGCCGTACGTAAAAGACCTGATCACTCAGCGTCGTTTGCTTGAAGATCTCGGCGCAACCGTTCTGACTCCTGAGCTTCGGACCCATAAGGTGACGGCCCGCAATATCGCAACGTTCGAAGCGCCGTACGAGTTGGTCAAGACGATGCGCGCGAGCGTTCTTGCCCTCGGGCCTTTGCTCGCACGTTTCGGTCAGGCAAAAGTCTCGCTGCCGGGCGGATGCGCCATCGGAACGCGCCCGATCGATCTCCATCTGAAGGCGTTTGAAATGCTCGGCGCGACCGTGTCGCTCGAAGCCGGAAACGTCGTCGCGCGCGCGCCTGAGGGTCGGCTCATCGGCGCCGTCGTCGAATTCGATAAGGTCACCGTGACCGGAACCGAAAACGTGATGATGGCCGCGAGCCTCGCGCGCGGGAAGACCGTGATCAAGAACGCGGCGTGCGAACCCGAGATCGACGATCTGGCGGAATTGCTCAACAAGATGGGAGCCCGGATCAAGGGCGCGGGAACGCCGACGATGGAGATCGAGGGGGTCGAATCGCTCGGCGGAGCGGAACATACGATCATCCCCGACCGCATCGAAACAGGCACATTCATCGTCGCGGCGGCGATCACCGGCGGCGAGATCGAGATCAAAAACTGCCGTCCCGATCATTTGACCGCGGTCATTGAGAAGCTCCGCGAAGCGGGCGTCGATATCAACGAACTGAATCAAAGCACATTGCTCGTTAAGGTCGGACCGGACGGACTGGTCGCGAAAGACGTCACGACCGAGCCGCATCCGCTGTTCCCGACGGATATGCAGGCACAGTATATGGCGCTGATGACGCAGGCCGAAGGAACATCGGTGGTCACGGAAACGATCTTTGAAAACCGATTTATGCACGCTTCGGAGTTGATCCGAATGGGCGCGAAGATCGAGATCAACGGCAACACCGCGATCGTTCACGGCAAGACCAGACTTTCTGGCGCGCCGGTGCTCGCGTCGGACCTGCGCGCGTCGGCATCGCTTGTCCTCGCCGGACTCGCGGCTGAAGGCGAAACTTTGGTCGATCGCGTTTACCACATCGACCGCGGTTACGAGACGATCGTCAAGAAACTCCGGTCGATCGGGGCCGACATCGAACGGATCACGGAACACGTCGCGGCGAGCGGAACTCCGAACGCCGCCTGAAGGCGGAACTCCGAACGCGGAACTCCGAACGCGGAAGTCCGAACGCGGAAGTCCGAATTATATTTCGTGGCGGTTGGTGAGGGCTTTGTCCATCGTCACTTCGTCGACGAATTCGAGATCGCTGCCGACGGGCATTCCCATTGCGATGCGCGTGACGCGGACGCCGAGCGGTTTCAGCAGTCGGGCGATGTAGTTCGCTGTTGCTTCGCCCTCGGTCGTCGGGTTTGTCGCGACGATAACTTCAGAGATTTCAATCCCTTCGTTGTTGGCCGGCATCAGCCGCGGAAGCAGGTTGGCGAGCATCAGTTCGTCGGGCCCGACGCCCCGGATCGGCGACAGCGCTCCGTGAAGGATGTGGTAAAGCCCCTTGAACGAACGCGTTTTTTCGATCGCGACGAGGTTGTAGGGTTCCTCGACGATACAGATGATCGACCGGTCGCGGGTCGGCGAAGTGCAGTAAAGACAAGGGTTGACGTCCGTCATATTATTGCAGACGTCGCAGAACACGATGCGTTCCTTCACCTCGCGCAACGCTTCGACAAATCGTTCGACATCGTCCTTAGGACGACGCAGTATAAAAAACGCCAACCGCTGGGCATTTTTATGACCGATTCCGGGCAGGCGTTTGAATTCGTCGATCAGCTTCGCGACCGGCTCACTGTAATCAAGCATTTGGGAATTGGGATTTGGGATTTGTGAATTCGGATTTAAGAACGACTAAATCCCAAATCACCAATCGCAAATCCGAAATTAGAATCCGAGTCCCGGCGGCAACATTCCGCCCAACTGGCCTTTTAGTTTTTCTTCGACCTTGCGGCGCGCTTCGCCGAGCGCGGCCATTGTCAGATCCTGGAGCATTTCGACGTCTCCGTCCTTGACGAGGTCAGGCGAGATCGTGAGCTCTAAGACCTCGAAATCGCCGCGCATCTTGACCGCCACGGCGCCGCCGCCGGCAGACGCTTCGACGACCGTCGTTTTCATCTGTTTGCCCATTTCTTCCTGCATCTTCTGGGCCTGTTTCATCATTGAATTCAAATCGAATCCGCCGGGTAAATTCATAGATCGTCAATCCTCTTAAAACAAAAATATGATGTCGTATCAGCCCGAACAGTATATCACCGGGGATTCAGGATTCAAGATTCAGAGTCAAGATTCAAAATTCAAGATTCAAAACTGAAGGGTCAACATTCATAAACCTATCAAATCTCTTGAAAGAATCCCTGGAATGGAATCCTTGGAATGCCTGAAATGGAATCCTTTGAATCTCTTGAAAAAATCCCTCGAATTCGTAAGATCTCCCGAATTTCCCGAGTCCCAAAATCGGTGCGACATGATAAGATGCTGTTTCACGGATGAAAAAGTACGTCATCAAACGCGACCCGGATTCGCTTCCCGAACGGCTCACGAGATATCGAGAGGAACTAAACGAGGAGCAGTTTCGCGTCGTCACGGCAAAACCGGGGGCGGCGCTTGTCGTTGCCGGGGCCGGTACGGGAAAAACACGGACGATCACGTATCGCGTCGCATACCTTATCGAGCAGGGCGTTTCGCCGCAACGGATAATGCTCGCGACTTTCACGAACCGCGCGGCGCGCGAAATGCTGCGACGCGTCGAACAACTTACGGGCTCGCAAAACGTTCATAAGATCTGGGGCGGGACGTTTCACCGCATCGCGAATCTGATCCTGCGGCGCCACGCGGTTTCGATCGGTTACGCGAACAATTACTCGATCCTCGACGCCGAAGACGCGAAAGATCTGATCAACGTCGCGATCGATGAAACGGGCGTCGATACGAAGTCGAAACGATTTCCGAAGGCCGAGGTGATCCAGGACATCATCTCGTTCGCAAACAATACAGATCAGCCGATCACCGACGTCATCATCCGCAAGTATCCGCAATTCGAGCCGCTGACCGGGCAGATCAAGCTCATCGACAACCATTTTCAGGATCGGAAGCGGCAGCGAAACGTGATGGACTACGACGATCTTTTGCTCAACTGGAAACGCCTTTTGCTTGAACGGCCCGAGATCGCCGACGTTTACGCCGAACAATTTCAGCACATACTCGTCGACGAATATCAGGACACGAACAAACTGCAGGCGGAGATCATCGATCTGATGGCGGTCAAGCACCGCAACGTGATGGTCGTCGGCGACGACGCGCAGAGCATCTTCGCCTGGCGCGGAGCGGAGTTTACGAATATCTACGAATTTCCCGAGCGGTATCCCGAAGCGAAAGGTTACAAGCTCGAAACGAATTACCGCTCGACGCCTGAGATTCTCGGACTCGCGAACACGTCGATCGCCAACAACCGGCGGCAGTTTCCGAAAATGCTCAAAGCGGTAAAGAAGTCGCGCGGTTTTCCGCCGGCGCTGATTCCCTGTTCGGACGTCGAGCAGCAGTCGGCGTTTATCGCCTCGCGAATCCTTGAACTCCGCGATGAAGGAACTTCGCTCGAAGACGTCGCGGTGCTTTATCGCTCGCACTATCACTGCCTCGAACTGCAGCTCGAACTGACGCGCCGCAACATTCCGTACCGCGTCCAGTCGGGCGTCAGGTTTTTCGAACAGGCGCACATCAAGGACGTCATTTCTTATCTAAAGATCATCGTCAATCCGCGCGACGAGTTGGCCTGGAAACGAATTCTAAAGATGATCCCGGGCGTCGGGCCGGCAACAGCAAGCCGAATTTATGCGAATTTCGGATTTGGGAATTCTGATTTCGGATTTGAGTCCGGACCTGGTGCGTCCGACAACGAACAGGGGCGCCTCGAACCCGCGGTGTCCGATGCAATCGCAAATCGCAAATCGCAAATCGCAAATCTAAAATCGCTTGCTCCGGCCAAGCTCCAGACCAAGCCGCAATGGCAAGATTTCGTGTCGCTGATCGAAAAGCTTGTCTCGGACGAGAATCGCGAGCGGCCGGCGAAGCAGATCGAGCTTGTTCTCAATTCCGGTTACGAACAGTATCTGCAGGAAACGTTCGAGAATGCCGAGATGCGCGCCGAGGACATTCGCCAGCTCGCGCTCTACGCCTCTCGCTATGAAACGACCGAGGCTTTTCTGTCCGAACTCGCGTTGCTCTCGACCGAAAGGTTCAAGGAACCGACGCCGATCGGCGCCGAAGACGTTATCGAGGGCGGCGATCCGGACGAACTTCTGACGCTGTCGTCGATCCATCAGGCGAAAGGCGCGGAATGGAAGGTCGTTTTTATGATCTGGACGGCCGAGGGCAAATTCCCTTCGCCGCGGTCCTTGCGCGAGATCGACAGCGAGGAAGAGGAACGCCGTCTCTGGTACGTTGCACTGACGCGCGCAAAGGAAGAACTTTATCTGACCTATCCGCTGATGGTCGTCGATTACAACCGCCAGACGGTGCTTCAAAAACCATCGCGGTTCATCCACGAATGCCCGCCCGCGATGTTCGAGATCTGGTCGCTTGAGGAAGAATCGCTTTCCTTTGACGCGCCCGTTGAGATCGCCGACAACGGACCGGAGTTGTTGAATTGAGGTTAGCAAACCCGCCCGCGAAGCCGATCGGGTCTTCGGGGATGAATCGGCCGAGATTGCCGTCGTACCAGCGGGCCCGGTAGTAATGGAGTCCGGTGAAATCGTCGTAACCGCGGCCGGTGAATCTGTATCTCGTCGCAATATTGCCGGTCGCGTTGCCGAATGAATCGTATGACGCCGACGACGGGACGTTTCCGGAACTGGCGAATTTCGCGTTTCCGTCGACGGCGGAGTTCCGTCCACCGAACCCGGATCGCGTAGCGATAACTTGAATTTAGCCGTGGGTTTCAACCCACGGACATCGCATTGTCGGGATTTCGTCGCGTCAGCGACGGCTGATTCAATCGTCGCTGACGCGACGCGCGACCCTAATCGAAGCTTACCGTGGGTTCAAACCCACGGCTTGTATCTTGATTCATAGTATCGCTACGCGATAACGACGAAAGCAGAACGAAGCCCTTCGAAACCGCCATCGAAAACGGCGTCACCGTCAACGCCACCGCCCGCATCACCGACGACTGTCAGAAGGGAATTGCTAAGTTTTTGGAGAAATAGTTGTGTTATTATTTACGCGAGGTGATTATGGCTACTGTTATTGAGAGCGACGAAAAGTTGAAGGAAATTTTCAAATCCGCGATTGTCGAGGTTTTGCAGGAACGGCAAGAATTGGTGCGTGAAATTTTGGGCGATATTATAGAAGATATTGCTTTCTCAAAGGCTATCGCCGAAGGCGAACAAACTCCGCGCGTTAGCCGCGAGTCGGTATTCGAAGTGTTGGAGAGCGTGAATTGAAGATCGAGTTTAACGAAAGCCTTCTCAAAGATCTCAAAGCCGTCAAAGATAAATCAGTCCTCGCCAAAGTCAAAGCGGCCATCGAAGCGAGCGAACTCGCAGAAACCCTCGACCAGATAACACACCTAAAGAAAATGCGCGGTTCGCGGGAATATTTCCGCATCCGTATCGGCGACTTTCGTCTCGGCCTAAGGCTCGAGGGTGATACGCTCGTCTTTATAAGGTTCCTCAACCGCAAAGACATCTACCGCTATTTCCCTTGATCCCAAACCGCGATCGAAAAAGGCGTCGTCGCGGGCGCCACCGCCCGCATGACCGACGACTGTCAGAAGGGAATCGCAAAGTTTTTGGAGAAGTAGTTCTTAAATGCTGAGAAATGCAAATATGGAGATTGTTTATGTACCGTACAAATTAACATCCCCGCCCGCAAATCCGATCGGGTCTTCGGAGATGAATCTTCCGAGGTTCGAATCGTACCAACGGGCCCGGTAGAAGTGGAGACCGGTGAAATCATCGTACTCGCGGCCGGTGAACTTGTATCTCGTCGCAAGATTGCCGGTTGCGTTGCCGAATGAATCATACGTTGCCGACGTCGTGACATTTCCGGAAGAATCAGTCAACGCGTTCGTCGACCCCAGATGATCGGCGATGAAATACCTGACATCGCTTCCGGTTTGCATCCGGAGCTTGTTGTCGATTCCGGGACCGTTCAGGTATTTCGTCAGCGTTCCCGAATTGTCGTCGGCGATGACATCCGCGCCGTCGTAGATGAACTTCGTGTTCTCTTTCCCGCCGACGATGAACCGTTGGATCCGGCGTCCGAGAGCGTCATTTTTGTAACGCACGGTCTGCCGCCGCGTAGAGGCACCGACAAGCCGGTTCTCGAAATCCCACTGATAGCGCCAAAGTTCCTTGCCCTCGGACTTCATCCGGATATTGCCGTTTTGATCGTAAACGTAATTGGCTGTATCGGTTGAATTTACGCGGTTGAACTGGTTCGGTTCATAGCCATAATTCGCGCTCCTGTGCGAGCTTGTCCGGTTACCGACCTTGTCGAATCCATAAGATTCCGCAGGTTCCGTCGGACTCGTCATCCCGGTCAGGCGATTGAGCCGCAACTTCGTCCCGGATGCCCGAATCGATTAGTCGTCCACAAACAAAGAGGCCATCTGCGCGGGAGTTCTAATTGATAATGACTCGGCGAGAATGCGTACTTCGACCTCTGATGACTTGCCGCTGCCGGAAACCGAACTAATGAAAATTGAAAAATTCGTCTCGTTCTCGCCGTTCACGATCCGGAGTCCGTTTATTGCGTCATTTGGAATCAGACCCGGCGGGTCAAATTGGATCGACTTTACGTTTTCGAAGCACAGCCAGCCGCCGATGATGTCTTCGTCCGTGTAAAAGTCCCACGACGGTGTTCCAGCCCGCAGAAACGAGATCACGCTTACCTGAATACCAACCGAGGCACGCTCAGAATCAATCAGAATTCTTTTGCAGTATCTGTCGCCCAAATAGAGTCTTTCTACGATGTTACTCATCTCATTCCATACTCCGCGAAATTATCCACCAGTGCGCATCTGGACTGTTCCAATCTACGACATTACCTAAGGAGTCGATTGACTGCCCTTGTCCGCGCATTCCCGGCCCGGTACCGGGTAAATGTCCGTGGCCATGCGGGACCGGGTTATTTTGATGGCCAAGTGGGTTGAGTCTTTGATAATTCGAACCATTTGGGTACAGCGTATGAGTGTCAACGCCACCCCTCCCGGTTGCTACTGTGCTGCCACCCACAGGTTCAATCATCGTGTTTCCCGATTCATCGACAACGAATCGTCCGACGATTTGTCCGGTGCGTGGATCAACCGTTGGACCCGGTAGCGAACCCCGTGGACCTCCCGCAATTCCCAACTCAATAATCTCGTCACCTGGGCCGAACATCAACCGGCCCAGCATCGGCCCGACGAACCTGCCGATCACATATCCGCCAACGAGGCCGACGACGCCATTTGCGACCAGATTATCGCGTGAATCGTATCGCGGATCGCATTCGCCGGGCGCATTGACGTAACTCGGCGACGATAAGATCAATACGCCTGCGCCGATGATTATCGGAACCAGAAGCGGAATTTCACCCGACGGATCACGGAACGCGAGAGTGTCGTTCCCGACATATCCGTAAAGATTAACATCCCCGCCCGCAAAGCCGATCGGGTCTTCAGAGATAAACCTTCCCAGATTGCCGTCGTACCAGCGGGCTCGGTAATAATGGAGTCCGGTGAAATCATCGTACTCGCGGCCGGTGAATTTGTACCGGGTCGCGAGATTGTCGGTTGCATTGCCGAATGAATCGTAGGCGGCCGATGACGTGACGTTTCCGGAACTGTCAGTCAGCGCGTTGGTTGACCCGAGATGATCGGCGATGAAATACCTGACATCGCTTCCGGTTTGCATCCGGAGTTTGTTGTCGATTCCGGGACCGTTCAGGTATTTCGTCAGCGTTCCCGAATTGTCGTCGGCGATGACATCCGCGCCGTCGTAGATGAACTTCGTGTTTTCCTTGCCGCCGACGATGAACCGCTGGATACGGCGTCCGAGAGCGTCGTATTTGTAACGCACCGTTTGCTTTCTTGTCGATGCCGAAACCAGCCGGTTATCAAAATCCCACTGATAGCGCCAGAGCTCTTTGCCCTCGGCCTTCATCCGGATATTGCCGTTTTGATCGTAAACGTAACCGGCAGTATCGGTTGAGTTTACCCGGTTGAACTGGCCTGTCTCATACCCGTAGTTCGCGCTCCGGTGCGACGCCGTCCGGTTGCCGACCTTGTCGAAATTATAAGATTCGGCCGGTTCCGTCGGACTCGTCATTCCGGTCAGCCGATTGACGAAGTCATATGAGAAATTGCGGACCTTGCCCGGTTCGGTTACGCTTTCGATCTGGTTCGCGTTGTTGTATTCGTACTGTCTGTCAAAGAGCGTCGCCGTCTGGCTCGTGTCCGTAAGCCGCGTCAGCCGGCTCATTCTGTCGAACGTGTAAGTTGTAGTGACGCCGTTCGGAAAAGTCCTCGTTTCCGGCCGGTTCGCGTTGTCGTAGGTGAACCCGATCGTTGTCGAATCAGCCGGACTGACAATGTTCGTCAAACGCCCGGCATCGTCAAAATTATACTGCGCGTGGACTGATCCGTCGAGAATTAATTCAAGCCGGTTTACCGTCGAACTGTAAACGTGGTTGTAGCCGACCGTGTGTCCGAAAACGTCGGTGGTATTGAGTAGTCGGTTGCGATTGTCGTAGTTGAACGAAACCGTCCCGTTCTCGTTGGTCGCGGTCTTCAGCTGCGAGATCTCGTCGTACGTGTATGTCACCGGAAGTTGGAGATCTCCGTCCTCGCCGTATTCGGTTTTTTCCAGCCGGTTCAGTTTGTCGTAGGTATATTTGGTGAGCCTTCCGATGTAGTCGGTCCGTCGCGTTCTGTTGCCGTTTGCGTCATATTCAAAACTCATCGTCGCGTCGGCGCGCGTTTGCGAGATCACGCGTCCGAGCGCGTCTCGATTGAAGACATAAACTTGTTGTTTCGCGTCTGTTACCTGCAACAAATCGCCGCGTGCGTCGTAAGCGAGCAGCGTTTCCTCATTCCCCGAGGAATCGTTCGGCTTAACACGGACGGTCTTTCGCGTTCGCGCAATATCGTTATAGACAAAATCGGTCACAATACCGGCGGTGTCGGTTTGCTGAAGTATGCGGCCGAGCTTGTCGTATTGCGCCAGCTCACTGAGCGAGTAGCTTCCGTTGTAAATACCGGTGTACCTTAAATCGCCGACAGAGTCGTAGCCGAAATCCATCCGCCCGTATTCGGTCGTTTGAGTCACGCGCCCGTCGGCGTCGCGTCTCCGGCGCCCGGATGTGCGGAAAAGCTCCGCTTTTCCGGCTGGTTCTTGAATAGATATTAGCGGCTGTGCCGCGCGTTCGCCGTTAGCGGCGCAGCCGCTGTTGTCCTTTGGGTGTCGAAGGAAAAGCGGAGCTTTTCCGCACATCTGGGCGGCAAGCCGCGAAAGATTTAAGAATGCCGAACTCGGAATGCACGTCTTTGTTTAGAAGATGTCAGGTTTAACTCAATCCCAAATCCCCAATCCAAAATCACTCTGCCGGATACATCTTCTCCAACGATTGCCCTAACTTTTCGGCGACCAACTCGCCTTCGAATGGCAGGAGCATCTGAACGCCGCCTTCCTTCAGCCATTTCTCTTGAGCCTTCACGCCGCCGAGGACGACCGGCATCCGGCGGTGGATCGGTTTCATAAAGGGGTTCGGGTCGGTCGTGATGATCGCGAATGAATGATAATGAACGCCTTCGATCGAAAAATTGCTCCACAGTCCGGCAAGCGCGAACGGGCGGTCGCGTTCGGGCATCCCGATCTCGAGCGGCGGTTCGCCCTTGACGTTCCACTCATAGAACGACGTCACCGGAACAAGGCACCGGCGTTTGTGCAGCGCGCCGCGCCATAGAAAGCTCTTTTCAAGCTTTTCCGCGCTGGCGTTGAAGGTCGTGTATTCGGTGCTGAATTCCTTTCCGCCTTCTTTTTGAAACCACCATTTCGCTTCGACCGTGCGCGCATCCTGATCATCGCTGACGACGATCTGCACCGACTGCGTCGGCTTGATGTTCGGCCGAAACAAGTCTTCCCCCGGATCGAACTTGTAGATAAACTCCCGAAAATCCTCTCGACGGCCTTTTTGTGATATTCTTCCGCACATATCTCTTAATCATAGGCGGTGGATTTCGATGACTGCAAACACGATCGCGATCGGCACGGCAAAGGGGCTTTTCATTTTTGACCGAAATGACGGCAAGTGGTCGTGCCGCGAACCGCAGTTCAATGGACAATCGGTTTTTGCAGTTCAGTTTATCGGGAAGAGACTCTGGGCAGCGCCGTTCACCGAATGGACCGGGCAGATGCTCTGTTGGTCGGACGATCGCGGCAAAACTTGGGAAACACTCGAGCATCCGTTGAAGTTTCCGGAAAAGACGGAAACGGCGCTCAAGAAGATCTGGCAGATCACGTCTCTCGGAGATCGTTTGTTTGCCGGCGTCGAACCGTCGGCGCTGTTCACCTCGGACGACGACGGCGCGTCGTGGCAACTTTGCGAGGGGCTTTGGAATCATCCGCACCGCGCGCAATGGCAACCGGGATTCGGCGGGCTTTGTCTCCATACGATCCTGCCGATCGACGAGCAAAACTGGGTCGTCGCGACATCGACCGGCGGCTGTTACAAAACAGCGGACGGCGGCCGAAGCTGGCAGGCGTCGAACCGTCACATCGTCGCGCCGTGTTTGCCCGAAGGCGAACTTGAATTCGGACAGTGTGTCCACAAGATCGCATATCACCCGTCGAACCCGGACCGTCTTTTTCTGCAGCATCACTGGGGCGTTTACCGCAGCGACGACCGCGGCGGCGATTGGCTGAACATCGGCAAAGACAAGTTGCCGACCGATTTCGGTTTCGCGTGCGCCGTCAACGGACCGGACCGCGTTTTCATCATCCCGATCAAGGCAGACGTCGAACGTATTTTCCCCGAGGGCCGGATGCGCGTTTATCGGAGCGACGATGCGGGTGAAACGTGGGAAGCATTGTCGAACGGTCTGCCGCAAAAGGACGTTTACGACTGCGTTTTGCGCGACAATCTTTCGGCGACCGAATCCGGTGCGGTCGCTTTTGGAACGACCGGCGGCAGCGTTTATTTCTCGGACGACAACGGCGATTCGTGGGTGTGCCTTGGCAACCATTTGCCGCGTATCACCTGTTTGCGGATCGGGGAGATGTGATGCCGACGATCTATCTGCACGCGATGGTCCGGGAATTGGCGGGGCGCTCCGAGATCGGCTGCGATATTGATCGGCCGTCGCCGCTCGAAGAAGTGCTTCGCTCGAATCTTACCGAGCGCGAGCTTTTTCTGATAGTCGACGAAACCGGCGCGATCCGTAAGCACCTGAACATCTTCTCCGACGCGATGAAGATCCGTTCGCTTGACGAGACGATCGGCGCCGATTCGAAAATTGACATTTTCCCCGCTGTCAGCGGAGGATGACCGATTTTGGATTTTGGATTTTGGATTGGCGGTTGTAATTTGAAAATTCGGATTTCGGATTTCGGATTTCGGAATTCGGAATTCGGAATTCGGAATCTGGAATTCGGAATCCCTTGAATCTTGAATCTTGAATTTTGAATCTTGGATGTTTAATCCTTGAGATCCTTTAACCCTATGAACTACTGGCTTGTAAAACAGGAACCGACTTCGTATTCGTTCGAAGATCTGCTTCGCGACGGGAAGACCGAGTGGACCGGCGTTCGCAACTATCAGGCGCGGAATTTCTTGCGTGAGATGCGGGTCGGCGACGAGGTTTTGTTCTATCACTCGGGCGCCGTCAAGGCGGTCGTCGGCAAGGCCAAAGTCTGCCGCGCCGCCTATCCCGACCCGACGGCCGATGATCCGGCCTGGATCTGCGTCGATATCGAGGCGGTCGGCCCGTTCGCGAATCCGGTCGAACTGAGTGCGATGAAGGCCGAACCGTCGCTTTCGAATATGATGCTGATCAAACAGGGACGGCTCTCGGTGACGCGTCTCACGGATCGCGAGTTCACGACCGTGACCAATCTCGCCGGCTAGAGTTTGGCGATCGCCGCGAGCGCGTTCTCGAATGCGTCCGTGTCTTCCTGCGGGCGGCACGTAACGGCGCGGTCGTCGACGAAGGCGACCGCGAGCGGCTTTCCGAATCCCGTGTAAACTTCGTCGAACGGCAGCGAATTCTCGTTCAGCCATCTTTCGATGTGATTCTTCAAACGCGCGATCTCGTCACCGCGCAAGCTCTCCGCATTGATCCGCGCCGTGTAAACGATCACCCGGAACTTCTTTTTGACCTCCGTCAGAAATTCGCGCGCGCCGGCGATCGGCTCGCCGATCTTCTCTATCCCGCGCCATCCGTCGTAACGCGCCAGAACGCTGTCGAGATCCACGCAGACCGCCGAGCGATGCCGCGTTTTCGGCTTTGGCCGCGGTCGTTTCGATTTCTGCGACGCGGGCAAAGGCATCGGCCGCAGCGACAGCAGATGCTCGATCGCCGAAATCCCCTCAAGCCACGGCTCGTCGGGGTCGTCGTCGCTCCAAACCTTCGAGAAATGCTGATGCGTGTGATGACGTCCGGGCATCCGCAGCCATTTGCCGAGCCCCTCGACGCGGTCGGAACTGGGAAAGAGTTCCGGCGATTGCGCGAGCCCGATCTCCTTGTAATCGGAAACGATCTCCTCGAGATATCGGTAGACATCCGCGACGGTGTACGGACGGTCGAGGAGGCAGATCAAATGCAGACCGCCGAAACCGTTCGAATCGATGATGCACGGATCGAGTTCCTTGGCGCGCATTTTCCTGAACCAACGGGTCGCGGCCGCGAAATTAAGCCGCGATTTTTCGTGAAAGTCTTCGGGATCGTGAACGTCGAGATCGATCGCGAACCAGCGGCATGTTTCCTCGATCGAAACAAGGTGGAGCCCGATCAGATGGCCCGCCTTCAGGCCCTTGAAATGGCGAACGAGTTTTTCGTGCGACACAAAGTCTTTCTTCTGTTCGCGCAGATCCTTGACCGGAAGCGTGACAGCGCTGACCTTTGGTCCGACGACGGTGTTTTTGACGGTGTATTGACCCCAGACGTCGAACCGGTTGACGAGATGGTCCATTGCCCAGTCGGCGAGGCGTTCGGCATTTTCGCGCCACTCGGCCGCGATCCAGCGCAGATGCGGGTCGTTGAAGATCTCGTCGATCAAATAACTTTCTCCCAGCCTTTCTTGATCGACTTTTCGATCATCTCGGCGAACATCGCGTTCGCCTGTTCGACCGTATTCGCCGGTTGGATATTCCGCGCGATCGGCTCGGCGCGGCCCGAACTGAAATCGGTGTAGTAAACGACGAACGGCAAAAAGTCGCGCGACGCTTCTTTGTTGGTTTTCCAAAGCAGGAATTTGCGAACCATCATCTTGTCTCCCTGCGATTTCGTGTAAACGACGCGCTCGACCATTTCCGACTTCGGGAGCTGAATGTCGTCGACCCGCACGTCGACGTCCGGAATGGGCACGATGCCGTCGATCTGCCGGATGTGAATGTCGGCGAGCGACGCCCGTTTGTCGTCGCGCAGACGGACGAATTGCGGCGAGATGATGCTCACGAACGGAAGCCGGCGGCAGGCTACCCAGCGCGCGTCGTCGGGCTGCCATTCGACGACCATCCGGTTGATCTCGCCGCCGCGCGCCTTTTCGGAAATGATGTCGAGACATTTCAGCTCGATGACGAACTTCGGCCGCACCATCTCGTAGGCGACATGGTCGGAATTGACCTCGGTGTAATTGGACGGCGCGAGACTTTCCTTGAGTTCGCCGAACAGGTCGCGACGCTGCTTTTCGCTGAATCCGCCACCGACGCGCGTCAGGATATGAAACGTTTCGTCGGGACGTTTGACGCCGACGAGCAGGTCGTGGAGCATTCCCTTGCGATCCTCGACGCTTTCGCTGAAGCCGATCACGGCCGCGTCGATCGTGTGCGTCGGTTTGATCTTCCAGCCGCCCTGCTCGCCCCAGACGACGAGGCCCTCGGAATTCTCTTCGAGGACCCATTTGTCGTAAAGCCGGGCTGCGTCGGAACTCGATTCGATCCTCTCAAAATCGACCGTCCGGACGAGTTTCGCGCCGTCGAACAGTTTGGCGAGCCGTTCGAGCGCGACGCCCCACTCGGTAATCGTCGAATCGTCGAGTTCGACGATGCCGAACGGCGCCAGCGAGATGTCGTTCAGTTCGCTTTCATCGCGCGGATTGCGGATGACGCGGATCGCGTCGTGGACGCGCTCGCGTCCGTCCTGGCGTTTGCGGTGAAACAGTTCGCAGGCGATGATCGCCGAACCGACTCCGGCGGCTTTGAGGATCGCGGCCGCTTCGAGAATGCACGGCAGACCGGCGCGAACCGTTCCGCCCGGATTTACGGTCAGGGCCTCGCGGCCATCAAAGCAGAGCAGGCAGAACTCGCCGTCGATCTTCCGGCTGGCGACGAGTCTTCCGCTCTTCGGAAGTTTTTCGGCGATCTCGTCGCCGTTGGTCGGATAGAGCAGTCCGCTGATGCGTCGTTTGAAATCCTGAGCTTTGACCTGCAGACTGAAATTCTCGAGCGCCGTCGCCGGCCCGATCATATAGCCGCCGATCTTTTGCGTGAATTGCGCGGTGTCGTAGCTTAACGAGATCATTCGGCGGCGTCCTCCGGTTTTTCCTTCGGCGCCTTGAATTCCATATTCGACAAATGGAGCAGCAGCAGATATTTGTCGCCCTCGACCCGGCCTTCGAGAAAACCGCGGTACGGCTTTCCGCCGCGCTGAAAGATCAGCGGCTGGTTGCCTTTGCCGGCGCCGAGGATCATAAACGAGTCTTTTTCGTCGAGTTCTTTGGCGATCTCGTAAAGAAAATCGTAGGTCAGGCCGTTGTTGTGTGTGATCTGCTTCATCCCGGTGAAGACGAATTTGCGGATCGCTTCGGTTTTCGCGATGAATTTGCCGGTCCAGATTAGCGGTATGTCGGAATTGATGTTCTGCGATTCGACTCGCCGCGGACGGCGTTCCTTGAGATTGCCATCGGCGTCCGTGATCACCTCGAATTCCTCGACGTGATAGGCTATCTCACCGTCGACCGCATAGACGCGCGACGTTTCCGTGAGAAGTTTGCCGAATGTTTCGAGATCGACCTCCGGGTCGGATTCGACGATCGCCTGGCCGAGTTCATTGAGATCGCCCTCAAACTCGCGCAAAAGGCGGTCGGTCGAATGCTTCACGTCGCACTGCAAAAGACGGACTGTCTTCGTTTCCCGCCGCTTGTCATCGAGCCAGCGGATCGCGCGCGCGGGGCGCACGCCGAGCAATGAAACACGAGCGTCGCGGCGGTTCTTGTTGGCGAGATTAATCGGCATAATTTGCGTTTGAAATGCTTTTGAATTACTCTCGTTTTTGCCTTTTCATCCTAGCATAACCGGGGGAAGTTTGGATAAGATCTCTGTTCCGAATGAGTTCGACCATACCGGTTTTTTGCGGCAGGTCCTGGCCGTCGAAAAACCGGACGCGTATCCCTCCGGCATTTGGCTGACTCTTGTAAACTCATTAATAGCAGAACTTACAGAAACCGAACGTGAGCTGATCTCGATTCGGCAAACTGCCGACGCGAAACTTGCGCCGTCTGAACGGGCGGCGTTTCTGCGCGCCGAACGCAAATTGCGTTCGCTGTCGCAGTTCGCCGCGCTCGACGACGCGCTGACCGCTTTTGAACACGCTTATTTTTGTACGCTGGTCGACGGACGATGCGCGCGCTGCGGACGCCCGACAGAAATCGGCGGACCTCTTTGCGGAGCGCGTTTTGAAAGCTCGTCGAAGGCAGTCGAGACGGAATCGGTCGAGATCGTGGCCGGCGAAACCGAGGATTCAAAGAGCGAGCCGGTAGCCGCGGTCAGCGATCCGCTTCTCGACTTTTTCAAGATTCCGTTCGAACCTGGGGAGATCGGCGGTTTCGAGTACGACGCGCTGATCGATTCGGCGCCCGTTATCGTATGGCGGCCGGCTTGCGAGATCGAGGCCGATTTCGTCGAGGACATACTTGGCGAGGCAGCCGCCGCCGGCGTCAGCCGCGTCTTTTTGATCGCGCGGACCGAGATGTCGCCGGACAAGCTTCCGATGCATCCGAAGGTCGCGCTGATACTGCTTCCAATTCCGCCGACGTTCAATGCGCCGGCGCAAAACGTGATCGAGACCAATGAAGTGATCTATTCCTGAAAAAACTTATGAAAAAAATCATCATTCCGTTTGCAACCATATTTTTGCTCGCCGTGGGCGCGTTTGCCCAAGGTGCGGCGACAAACAACGAATCGAAAAAGGCGCCTGCCAGTCCGCTTGTCGGCTCGTGGGCCGTCACGATATCGGCTCCCGGACAGGAGATGCCGGGGACTCTACAACTCGAAGAGGACGGCGACGACAAGTTCAAGGGATCGGTGACGACCGACCTCGGCGAGGCGCCGCTCAAGAACATATCGATCAACGGCGATTCGTTCACCGCCGATATGACCGCCTTGGTTCAGGGCCAGACCTTTGAAGGAACGATCAACGGAACGCTGAAAGACGGGAAGATGACGGGCGAGATCAATCTCTCCGGTCTCGGCGCGATTCCGTATTCGGGCACGAAACCATAATCGATGGCGCGGAACCTGACTTTCAATTTTGACGGAGCCGAATTCGCCGCGGGGATCGAGAAGATCGACCGTTCGAAGCTTTACGGCTCGATCTCGATCGAGGCGGAAGATGAGACCGGTGCGAGGGCCGAGATGATATCGCTCGCGTCGGACGGTCAAACGCTTTTCGGGATCGGCGGGACAGCCTTCGCAACTCTTTCGCAGGAGAACGATCCGGTCAAGCGAGAGACGTTGGCGGCCTATTCGCTTGAGGGCGAACCGCTCGAAACGGTCCCGTCGTCGTTCGACGCGCCGATCGCGGTGTCCGAGCAAACGACGATCGAGGATTATCTTTCACATCTGGTGAAGTCGGTCTATCTGCTTACGGGCGAACAGGCGTCGGAGATCGCCGGCCGGCTCTCCGGCGGCGCGATCTACAAGTTCCAATTCAGCTACCGCGGCGGCGTGATGCCGGACACCGCGTTTCTGCTCGCGAATGCCGAAAATCTTCCGTTTATGATCCTGACGACTCCGGCGAACATCAATTTCGTCGGATTCCAGGACGCCGCCGCTTTCTACGAGGAGCCGGAAGAAGAAGGCGACGACGAACTCGATTTCGAGATGATGTAGGTACGCCCGTAAGAGTACCCGTAAGAGTACCCGTAAGAGTAACGCCTTCAGGCGTGACTGACTCGTCGTACGCCAATCTTGAGGTCACGCGTAAACGCGTAACTCTTACGCGGGGCGAGTAAACGCGTAACTCTTTATGCTGCTGAACAACAAGACCCTCGATGCGATCATTGCCGGTGAGATCTCGGTGGTTTTCCGCGTCTGGAAGCGTCCGACGGTGAAGGCCGGCGGGACTCTGAAGACACGAAAAGGCGTTCTCGCGATCGAACGCGTTGACCGGATTGACCGCGATTCGGTGACCGACGAAGACATCAGAAATGCCGGATTGAACTCGCGCGCCGAATTGTGTGAAATCGATCGCGAAGGCGATTTCTACCGCATCACCGTAAGTTTTGCCGGCGAGGATCCGCGCCTCGCGCTGCGCGAGAATCTGGACGCAGCGGAACTTGCGCTCGTCCGCGATAAGGTCGGGAAGATGGGTAGCTGGGGAATCGAATACCTCGCGGAGATCGGTCGCCGCCCCAACATCCACGCGCAGATCCTCGCCGATCATTTCGGACTCGAAAAGCTCGCCTTCAAAGCCCGCGTCCGGCGCCTGAAAGCGCTCGGGCTGACCGTCTCGCTCCGCCCCGGCTACAAACTCTCCCCCCGCGGCGAAGCCCTTTTGAAAATGAAGTAGCATCGCTGCGGCCGCTCGCGGCGGTGGGCACAGGCAGAAGCTCAACTAACCGACTTTGTTGGCAGAATCTTTATGAAATTCTCTGATAAAATTCGCGATCAGGGTTACTTCTGTTGTCTTGCTTTGGGTGTGGCGAAGGTGTGTGGCTCGATATCTTCGTTCAAACATTCCACCGAACCAAACGAGATGAATGGGGAATCCGTTGACGCCTTCACTCCACCAGCTGAACAACAAAAACCGCGTTTCGATTCAAATCCCAGAATCCGAACTCATGCGTGCCCCAGGGGGTGTTTCGGCGGAGTTTGTCCGGGTTGACGGTGCCGCGGCGAACGAACTCCTCAAGCGCGGATTCGATGTCTTTGACGAAAATTCTGATCACCGAGCCGCCGAGGAGCGGGTCGTCCGGCGTCTCGGCGTGCCATTGAAGATGGAGCCAGAAGTCGCCGCGGCGGAGGACGGCGTACATCGGATCGGAAAAAACGAGGTCAAATCCGACGTGCTCGCCGTACCAGTCGACGTCGCGGGCGATGTCCTGAGACGGCAGGACGGGAACGATTCCAGTGATTTCGGTCATATCAAGCGTGATTGCTCAGAAACAAGATCGTTTGCCCGCGAATTTCCGCGAATCGGCGCGAATGGAATTTTGTCCGAATCCACACGAACAAATCCTGTTCGAAACGTTGACCCGACTGGCGGTCCAATTTCAAAAATACGGCCTTTTTCGCCGAGCTCCGGACCAGATTTCCATTCTCGCCGATCGGCGAAGATTCGCGGGCAAAATTTGCGCCGATTGGCCGCGTTACGTGATCGGCTATTCTGTTGGCGTATTTCGCGGGCGAATCCGGCGACCATCCCGAATCAAGCTGTCTTGGCGAACAGCGACCCGAAGCGCGAACCGGCGAGAGCGAGCGGGATCGGAAGCAGCAAAGAGAGCGCCATAAACCAGTACGGATGCGGAATGACGATCAGGTTCATCAGCGCGAAAAACGTTATCAGAACGCCGTACGTCATCGCCATCGGGAACTTTACGACCGCTATCAGCGAAGTCACAAGCCCGCCGATGAAAGCTCCGATGCATTGCGCGCCGAGCGCAAACAGAAGCGCTCCGGCGGGCGCGTTCTTTGCGTACTCGCGGATCGTTTCGGGCTTTAGGATGTCGAGTCCGGCCGGAACCGGATAAACGATGTGACCGATCTTTTCGATCGCGAAAACGCATATTGCGCCAATTATGAAGGCCGCGACGACCGACAACATATTCTTTAGCATTTAGTTCCCCTGGTTCTTCTCGAGAATCGTCTTCAAATTCCCGAGTCCGGCGTCAAAATCCTTGCCGACCTCTTTGTCCATATCCATCACAAGCAGAAGCAAATTCATCGGCCGCGGCATCGAACCGGTAAATCCCCAACGGACTTTGGTTTGATCCTGACCCGCATCTTCGAAAGTCATATACGCCTGGCTTGTCGATTCGAACGGTTTCTTGAACCGAATTTCGTTGTCTATACGCTTACCGTCCTCGATCTTCTTGATCTCCTGTTCGCCGGCCCCGATGTTTTCGAGTTTGCTTTCCCAAGACATAGCAAATCCGGGTTCTCCGTCGTTTCCCTTGTAGCTCAGCTTGACGTTCGGATCCTGTTTGACCCACGGTCCCCATTCAGCTTGGTTCTTTAGCAATTTCGCGTAAGCGAAGACTTCGGCACGCGGCTTGTTGATCGTAACTTCGCGTTCAACCTTATAGTCGGTCTTCGTCATAAAAACCAACGCCGCGACGGCGATGATCAGTAAAATGATCAAACCACCCAAGATTTTGACGATCTTCATTATCATATTCAGCCCTCCAGCTTATTTTTTCTCGATCGATTCGTGGATCCGATTCACTTCGAGCAACGCTGCGGATCCGTACCAAAGCCGAAATTCGACATCGAAGACGCCGGCCGAAACCGCCGGATCCGTGATGACGAGCTTTTGCGCCTCTTCCTTTGTCCGAACATCGAAAACGTAAAGTCCGCGGATCGCGTCGTTTTCGCCGAACGGACCGGCGAGCACGAGCTTGCCGGCTTTCGCGAGTCGTCCGATATTTTCCATATGGCCGGCAATGAGCCGGTCGCGTTCGGCCTTCTCGAACGTCTTCGTACCCGATTTCAAAAGGATAAAGACGAACATCTTCATCCCGCGCTCGTCGGCGCCGACCTTTTTCGCAAGCTTCGCGTTGTATCCGTCGGCCGACGGTTTCTCGTAATAATAAACGCGGGCGATCAAGTTGTTTTCAAATTCATAGACCGCAAAACTGTCGTTCGACTGCGTGCCTTTTTCCGTGTTCCACGTCGCGGTTTCGGTCATCGTCACCCGCGATCCGGCCGCCGTTACGTTCGTTACCTTTGAACGGCATGTCGGGCAAGATTTGAAATAGCCGTTCATGAACGCACGCAATTCTTCCTGATCGGCCGTTTCGGTCGAAATCGCCGCGCCGGACACGGTGAACCATTTTACGTCCTTGGTCGTCAGCGCCATCATTTTTTCAACATTCCGTTCGTTGAATGCGGCGATGAAATCTCGCGCGATCCGCTCGGGCCGAACGGCCTTCTGCCCGAAAACGGAGAAGGAAATACCGATCGTCAAAGCGATCAAAATCAGGATCTTTTTCATAAGGTTATTTGTAGCGGTCGTTCAACCCGCGGCCCTCGCGGATCATCGGGATAATCTTTTCCAAGCGCTGCATTTTTGTTTCGGGCCGTTTGGCGGTTTCGATGTATTCTGCGAAATCCCGTTTTTTCGTCAATCCGAGAGCGTCGAACGCCGCGCGCAAATCAGAATCGGCGGCGAACGCGGATTCGAGTTCCAGCGGAACGATGAGCGGCTTATTCTTCGGCCTGATCGTCTTTCCGAAACGATGGTTCGCGACCGCTTCGTCAACATAGGCGACGACCAGATCGCGATCGATCTCGTCCGCCGAATCAAAACGCAACTGACGCTGCGCCTCGGTCACGCCTTCCTGCGCGTTGACCAGGCGTTTTGCCTTGTCGGACAGCAACGCCCCCTGAAAGAACCAAAGCCCGACATAACTCTTGAAACTGCCGACGCCGACGATGTTCTTGCCGTCATACGTGTAAACGGGATGGCCCCATTTTACGGTTTCGACCAAGCCGGTTGAAAGCACGATCTCGCGCAACGTCCGGAGCTCGTCGCCCCAAAGCTCTACCGTTTCGAAGAATTCGTCCGCGGTCTTCGTTCTCTTCATTACCTTAGTTCCGCGCCATAAGCGCCAGTCGGTTGCCTTCGGTATCGAGGAAAAAACACATATAGCCGATCTCTGGGCTGATCTGCGTTTTCGGAATGAGGATCTGTCCGCCGGCCGGCTCAATTCGGTCGATCACCGCCTGAATGTCCGGATTCGCGTTGAGGTAGATCGTCACGCCCTCCCTCGACGACGGTACATACATTTCATGCATCATGATCGCCCCGGTCGCTTTGCCGCTGTCCGGCGCATACGGAAAAGTGAACATCATCGGCAACGGCGTCGGCTGCATTTCGATCTCGAAGATCGTCTCGAAAAACGTCTTCGCGCGCTGTATGTCCTTCGCCGGAATCTCGAACCAGTTGATTGCGTTGGTCGTTTTGTCCATCTTAAAATCCCTCAATACTCTCGGCGGCGAATTCGCCAAGAGCCTTCCATTCCATACCGCAACCCAAGCTGACGCCTTGCTTGCGAAGTAAGTCAGCCGTGTTCCGGAGTTCCGTAGACGCCGCGGTTATGCCGGGCCAACGAACGTGATCACGGAAAATACGGCTCCCGACGGGTCGTTGCAGACCGCCAGCCGACCGACGTTCGGCGCGTCGAACGGCGGGACGCATACGGCACCGCCGTTCGACTTTATGAGCTCGACCGTCGCATCGACGTCGTCGACCGTGATGTACGTCATCCAATGCGGCGGTATATTTTCCCAGCCCGGGCCCCACTGCTCGTTTATCCGGAGCATTCCGCCGACGGCCGTTCCGTTGACGTGGATCTCATCATAGGGAACGGGCGAAAGTTTGCTCGGCTCGATCGCCCACCCGAAAAGGTCTTGATAGAACGGCTTTGCCGCATCGACGTTTTGGGTCGTCAGTTCGTACCACGAGACTTCGCCGTGCTTGCCCATTGAAAAGTCCGCCATTACGCTTCACCTCCAAGTTTGATGATCGCGAATTTTGCGCCGGTCGGATCCTGTAACACCGCCATTCGGCCGACGTTCGGGATGTCCATCGGGCCGGTTACGAGCGTACCGCCGATCTCGGCCGCTCGCGATGCCGTCGCGTCGGCGTCATCGACCGCGATGTAATGTATGAAATGCGGCGGCGGCGGATTGTCGCCGAACATTTCGGGACTGATCTGATACATCCCGCCCATCGGATAACCACCGCCGGCGGTGCAGAATTCCTGATACTCCATCCCTTCGCTTTCGGAATTGCTTTCCTTCATTTCCCACCCGAAGACATTCGAATAAAAAGCCTTTGCGGCCTCGAGATCGCCGGTCGCGATCTCGGCCCAGCAAAACTCGCCGTGTTTCGGCATTCCGGAACTTCCATCCATATTATTTCTTCTCCTTTTTTGAAGACTTTTTGGCGCGGGGATTGAATTCGAGCGCCAGATCGATCCATTTTCCGAGTTCGCCGTCGGTTGCGATCGCATCCGAATCGACGAACGCGTAGCCGTTCATCGGGCGTTTCGTGAAGTCCATCTCGCGCGCGCCCGTCCGTCCAAGGATCTCGTCATTTCGGGCCGGATCGAAACGGACCATCAGCGCTTCACGGACGATTCCGACACACATCTTGCCGTCCACAAGAAAACAGACGCCGCCGAACATATTTTTCGACTCAAACGCGGTGCCGCGTTTTTCGAGGCAAAGAGCGATCCGTTTTTCGAGGATTTCATCAAACATTTCGGGTGCCTCATTCTACGCCTGCAGGGTGTTTGCAGTTTCACCTAATTTGGCCGCGGCTTTTGCCGTAGAAAACGCATCGCGAATCCCTTGTCGTCGGCGCCGAGAACCTGTACCGCCAGCTCCTCGTCCGAAACTCTCCGGTAGATGATCTTTTTCGGAAAATCGTGTTGTGGGTTTTCGAATACCAACCGGTCCGGACCGATCTCGGTCATTTTGAACCGGATCGTCGCGCCGTCGTTTTGGGACGCGACGGTCGCCAGATAATAGACGGCGCCGTCGATCTCGCGGATCTCTAGTTCTTCCGAGATCGATTCGACATTGTCGCGTAACTTGTAGCCTTTTCCGCGGAACGCCTTTTCGAAAACTTCCCACTTTTCGTAAGTGTCGCGGCCGTCCGCTTTCCAAGTTCCCTGCAGGAATTCGAACGCGGTCCGGGCCCGGTTGTCCGGTGTTTGTGCGGAAACAGCGACCGCCGTGACGGCGACGAGAAAGAACCAAACCGCAAGTTTTGTTCGCTTCATTCGACTCATCAAGTTCCTGAAGGCCGTAGTTTCTTCGGCAGCTTCGATGCGATCAGGCGATAGCTTTTACGAATGATCTCCCGCCACTCGTCGTCGCGAAAACGGCCAGGATCGCGGATCAGAATCCATTTGTAGCGTCCGACGTACGGTGCCGGCTCGATCGATTCCGTCTCGCATAACTCGACGAATTCCTCGTCACCGACCTTCAGCGAAACGCCCGACCCCGGCTCGAAACCGGCGACGCAGAACATCTTCCCGCCAACCGAAAAGCACAGATCGTTTCCCCACTTTACGTCTTCGGACGCGCCCGGAAGCGAAAGGCAGAATGTTCTCAACTCCTGCAGGTCCAACTACTTCTTTACCAACGCGCCGCCGATGAGTACGCTGATCGCGCCAAGAATCGGATTGACGATGGCGACCCATATCGGCTGGCGGGCCTGCATCATCGCTTCCATATTCGAAAGATCGCCAGCCCGTTCACCGGCCGGCGCGGCGAAGAATTCCGGCAACGCCATCCCGATTCCGAGCAGAAAAACAACGACCGCCAGCCACAGGGCGGCGCGGGAATCGGCTCCGATCTTCGCGCAAATAAAACCGCCGGCGATGCCGCAGATTATGCTCAGCACAAAACTCGGGACGACCCACGTCATCGTCACGTCGAATTTACCGGGAACGAACGTTTGCGTCGGGCCAAGCGCCACGTAAAGCAGCGTGAACGTGACGAAAATGAAGAAAAAGATACATACATATCCGATCACTACCGCCAGGATATTTCTTGCCATTTGCAGTTCTCCTTATGTTGGAATTCACCAATCTTATATTAATTCGGGCTCTTTGAAAAACCACGTACTTCTTGAGTAATGAGATTTGAAATTGCGTGAACGACCCTCGCGACTCTTGGAACTTGGAATCCGGAAGGATCTGCCCGCGAATCTTCGCTAATGGGGAAGTTTGAAAACCAGCGCTGTTTTATTCACAGATGAACACAGATGGAATGGGATTGGGCAGATTCTTCCGATCAAGAACCATCTGTGTTCATCCGTGAAAGAAAAAGTGTGTTACGAAGGTACCCGCCAAAAACGCCCGATCGTAGCTTTGCGAACTCCGCGGAAGATCTGCCCGCGAATCTTCGCTAATTGGGAAGCTTGAATAAACCAACGCTGTTTCATTCAGAAATGAACACAGATGGAATGGGATCGGGTAGATTCTTCCGATCAAAAATCATCTGTGTTCATCCGTGAAAGAAAAAACGTGTTGCAAAGGTCAGCGCCAAAATCGGTGAACGGCTTCTTCGGTATGAGATCTGAAATTTGCAATTTGAGATTTCAGGCGTGGATGACATCTTGGAACTTGCAACAGCAGTGACCATCACCTACGGCAATTCAGCTCTTAGGCCGAGCCGAGGCGAACCCGCGCGACGATCAGCGTGACGAAGATCAGTGCCGTGCAGACGATCGGCGGCAGAAACGTGAAATACGCCATCATCGCGAAGCAGATCCCGAAGATCACGAGGTTGATGTTCAGCAGTCCGCTCATCGTATCGTTCGCCGTTCCCTTGCGGATCAAGTAGACGATGGTTGCGCCGCCGAGGAAGCAAAGCAGCGAAAAGCACGAACTGAGCGCGGTGAAAAGATCGCGGTAACTCGGGTGAAATCCGGCCCCCGCGTCCATTCGGTAATTCGTGATGAGATCGAGCATCTGGCGCTCGGTCTCGTTTTGCGGAGTTGTCGTGACGAACAGGCTCAGCCCGTGGAAGATTCCTGTCAGGACCATCAAGGCCGCGGAAGTCTTCGCCCAGAATTGGTAAGTCTTCATATAGTTTTTGAGAATTCCGGTTCGCGGAACGCACCCCGAATGATCGGCGAACTACGCCAACTTGAAATACCTTCGATTCAACTCGCTGAACGGCGCAAAAATATACCAGCGGGATGCATTTGTCAACGATTCATCCGTGCCGCAAAAAGTCTGACAATCGCGTCGTGCGGTCCTCTTCGCATCTTCGGCGACGCCCGTGTTCCGGGCCACAGGATTCTCGATCACTTTCTCGAGATCGTGGACCGAACGATCGGTAAATACGGCCGTGCGTTCGTGTAGCACGTCGTTTCTTTCCCTGATCTGCAACAATTCCGTGCGTCATTCGTTCTGAGTCGGAAAGCAGAGGACCAGTGTATTTCTTGTATTGGAGTCGAAGATATGAAGAAGATGATTTTGTTGGTTGTTTTGATGGCTGCGGCGACCGCGATCACCTACGCTCAATCGGGGTCGAGAGTCGTGACAATTTCTCAGGATCAATACGATCGGGCGATTCAAGCGGCCCGCGATCAGAGCGACGGGTTGAGACAAAGAAGCATTTGGACCTTTCGGACCTACGACAACTCTGTTCTCGTGAAAACTGAAACCATTATCATCGAACATCTTCCGCCGAATCTTTCGAGGTATCAAACCACCATAAGAATGGGCAACTCCGTTACCCGGAAAGATGAGATCTTTTTCAACGGCAAAGGCTATCTCCGGATCAACGGTGGAAAATGGCGAAAAATGCCCCGCCCGAAGCCGGTCTTTCTGAGCGCTCTCAAACTCGCCTCGGGCGAGAGATTCGAGGTCGTCAGAACCTACCGGATGGTCAAATCGTTGAACGATCCGGTCACGTCTTACATTTACGAAAAAGTCGAAACACGATTTACCAGCGACGGTCCGAAGGAAGGCGAATCCGAAACCTATGTTTCGGAGGATTTTATCAACGAACAGGGTTTGATTGTGAGAAGTACCGAAAGGAGAAGCAAACTGACGCCCGGAAACGTCATTAACTCGACAACAATGACTTTCGAATACGAACCGAAGGACATCAAGATCCAGGTTCCCGCCATTGCTCGCGGAAGAAAGCGCTGAGCGATTTGTCGGCGATTGTGGAAGTTTGAAAAACCAAAGCCGTATTGACCGCAGATGAACACATATGGAACGGATTCAACCCAAATTGCGCAATAGGGAAATATTGCCCACGAATCCCCGCCAATGGAAATCTGGTCCAAAGCGCTGCGAAAGAAGCGGGTTTTTGAAATCGGGCCACCGGACGGGCCAAAGTTTTGAAAAGCGGTTTGCCCGTGCTTGTTAGGATAGAATCTTATTCGCGCGGATTCGCGGAAATTAGCGGGCAATTTTTCCATTGCGGAATCCGGGTTTAAGTAGGAGCTTAGGCTTGGAAGCCGTTCGTGACCATCTGTGAAAGAAACGCGACTTGCGAGCGTCGGAGCCAATATCAAAGGCGTACTGGGTTGCTTCTTTGCGAACTCAGCGGACTTTGCGTGAAATCGCTCGCAATTCCCAAGCAATCCGCAATCCGAAATCACCAATCCGAAATCACTTCAAGTACTTCTTTCCTTTAAGCTTTTCCGGCAACAGACTGTCGTCAGTGTACGGCTCGTAATTTTCGCCGTATTTCAGTTCTTTCATCAGTTTTGTCGGCGCGTTTCGAAGCGCCATCGGGATCGGCAGGTTGCCGAGTTTGCGGACGTCTTCGGCGGCGGCGCGGAGCGCGTTGTAGGCGCTGCGGTCCTTTTTGCAGTTGGCGAGATAGGCGACGCCGTGCGCGAGATTGATCGCCGCTTCGGGAAGTCCGATCGTCTCGCAGGCGCGAAAAACGGCGTTGGCGACGACGAGCGCCGTCGGCTGCGCGAGTCCGATGTCTTCCGACGCAAAGATCACCATTCGCCGCGCGATGAACTTCGGGTCCTCGCCTGATTCGATCATTCGTGCCAGATAATACATCGCCGCGTCGGGCTGGCTGGCGCGCATCGACTTGATGAAGGCGCTGATCGTGTTGTAGTGTTCCTCGCCCTTTTTGTCGTATCGCAGGTAAGATTGCGCGGCGTTTTTGAGACTTTCGACGGTGATCTGCTCGTAGAGCTGGCTCGTATTCTCGATCATCGTCACTGCCTGTCGCGCGTCGCCGTTGGCCATCTGAATGAGCCAGTCACGCGCCTCTTCGTCCATTTCGACGCCGGTGCGTTCAATGATCCGCGCCATTTCGGCTTCGCCGTGTTCTTTGAGAACGAAGACGCGCATCCGCGAAAGCAGCGCGGCGATGACCTCGAAACTCGGATTCTCGGTCGTCGCACCGATCAGCGTCAGTTCGCCGCTCTCGACATACGGCAGCAGAAAATCCTGCTGCGCCTTGTTGAATCGGTGGATCTCGTCGAGAAACAGAATGCGCTGGCGGGTCGCAGGCGCTTCGATGATCTTGCGGATCGAGTCCTTACCGGCGGAAACGGCTGACAGTTCGTGGAATTCGGCGTCGAGCGCGTGCGCATAGATCCGTGCGAGCGAGGTTTTCCCCGTTCCCGGCCCGCCCCACAAGATGAATGAAAAGATGTGTCTTTGCTCGATCGCCCGGCGGAGCGGTTTGTCTTCGCCGACCAGATGCGGCTGTCCGACAAATTCGTCGAGCGTGGCGGGTCGTATTCTGTCGGCAAGCGGTTGCATGCGGTCTATGTTAGTTCCGAAAAACTTTGAGAGCAAGGCTTGATTTCCTCTTCATTTCTTGTTATATTCCAAAACAGTCCAAAATCGTCCAATTTGGTCCACCATGAAGGAAAAGCAACTATACAGGTTTATCAAAGAAACGATCGAGCGTGATGGCGAGTCGCCGACGGTCGATGAGATGACGCGGGCGCTCGGGCTCAATTCGAAGTCGGCGTTGTATCGAAATCTGAACGCGCTTGAGGCAGAAGGCTTCATCAGGCGCCGAAAGGGTTGGCGCGGGATCGAATTGGCGGGCGAATACGACGCCGACGCGTCCGATTCGACGACGCGGATTCCTTTGCTCGGTTTGGTCGCGGCCGGCAATCCGATCGAGGCGGTGCTTGTTCCCGAATATCTTAACGCGCCGCGCGATATGCTCCGGCCGGGCAGCGATCATTTTGCGCTCCGTGTCGTCGGCGACAGTATGATCGAGGAAAAGATCGTCGAAGGCGACCGGATCATCGTTCGTGCGGTGCCGACGGCGAACAACGGCGACATCGTCGTCGCGCTCGTCGATGGCCGCGACGCGACGGTCAAGACCTTTCGGATCGTTGGCGACAAGATCCACCTGATCCCGGCGAACAGCCGCTACCGAACGATCGTCGTCGACGCCGAACGCGTCACCGTTCAGGGCGTCGTTGTCGGATTGCTCAGATATTTCGGGTAGGAGCGCGCCCCGTAAGAGTAACGCGTTTACGCGTGACTAACGTTGGAGTAACTTCAACTTGACCTAACAACGAGCGCCTGCGCTCTGTGGCTCGGACGTAAGAGTAACGCGTTTACGCGTGACTAACGTTGGAGTAACTTCAACTT
>JBGSWK010000040.1:0-79819 GCA_041752475.1 Pyrinomonadaceae bacterium
GCCAAATCCGAATCGCGTAGCGGTACCGTGAGTCGCCGGCCAAATCCGAATCGCGTAGCGATTCCTTGAATTTAGCCGTGGGTTTCAACCCACGGACCTCGCATTGTCGGGATTTCGTCGCGTCAGCGACGGCTGATTCAAACGTCGCTGACGCGACGCGGGCCCTTTTTCGAAGCTTACCGTGGGTTCAAACCCACGGCTAAACTCACCATGCCGCTGACGCGGCCGGCGGCGATGTTTCGCCCAGTGTCCGTCGAGTCATCTTCCTGCGGTGCGGCCGTTTGAGCCCAGATTGCGCATTAGCCGTCCAATCGGGCTGACGCCGCACGGCGCGCCGAAGAAACACGAATTCAGTCACTTGAAAATGTGTTTCTTGAGAGCTGGGCCGTCGGCGCGACCGTTCTCGCCGCCGCCGGAGACATCACGCGCTTTCTGACCAAGCGAAAGGCGCGCCTGCTACTTCGGGACCACGCAGCGGATCAATGGATTTTGGATTTCGGATTTTGGATTTTGGATTGCCGGGGTTCGACGATCCATCCATCCGAATCGCGTAGCGACACCGTGAGTCGCCGGCCAAATCCGAATCGCGTAGCGACACCGTGAGTCGCCGGCCGAATCCGAATCGCGTAGCGATTCCTTGAATTTAGCCGTGGGTTTCAACCCACGGACCTCGCATTGCCGGGATTTCGTCGCGTCAGCGACGGCTGATTCAATCGTCGCTGACGCGACGCGGGCCCTTTTTCGAAGCTTACCGTGGGTTCAAACCCACGGCTAAATTCACCATGCCGCTGACGCGGCCGGCGGCGATGTCTCACCCAGTGTCCGTCGAATCATCTTCCTGCGGTGCGGCCAAATGAGCCCAGATCCAGATTGCGCATTAGCCGTCCAATCGGGCTGACGCCGCACGGCGCGCCGAAGAAACACGAACTGTATAAATCCTTTTGGTGCAGTCACTTGAAAATGTGTTTCTTGAGAGCAGTCGGTTCGGCAAATTCGCGAACGGCGTGCTGAAGAAACACGGGTTAAGTCAAATCCCTTTGTATCAGGCACTTGAAATTGTGTTTCTTGAGAGATTCTTCCGATGCCGCGCCGCCGATTCGCTTGATCTTCAAAAATACTCCGCGGATTCGTATCACCTTTGGCATCTATTCTTCTTTTGAGTTTTTTCACCACATAGGAACAGAGAACACATAGATGTCTGAGAGATTTGATCCCGAATTACGAAATGGCGGTCAATTCGGCAAATTGGCGAACGGCGTGCCGAAAAAACATGGGTTAAGTCAAATCCCTTTGCATCAGGCACTTGAAAATTGTGTTTCTTGAGAGGTACGGTTTGCCCGCGAATCACGCGAAAAACGCTAAAAGACATTATTTTCCCGAACGTTTTCGCGTATTTCGCGTGTTTCGGGGGCAAAAAGATTCTCTATTGCGTGTTCTGGGTTAATGCGAAAAGCGACGAGAGGAACAAAGCGCCCGATCAAACGCCGCGCCGAGCCTTCCCGCACGGGCTATGGAATTTCTTTTTTTGGCGTATTTAGCGTATTTCGCGGGAAAACTCTGGTTACCCGAGAAGAGATGCGAGGTCAATAATCGAGCCCCGGACGCGTTGGATCATTTTCGTTTGACGGTGAAATTGTAGAAATTGATCTCTTCGTAGTCGCCGCGGGGAGTGATCCCGATCAGCGTCAGTTCGTAGGAGCCGGACCGCAATGCGCCGCTTTCGATCGTCATCCTTACGGTTTTGGAGCGGTTTCCGCGGGTGGCCGGAAGTTCTTTGTTCCAAACGACACCGCCTGCCGAGTCGCGAAGTTCGGCGCGGAACTTTACGAATCTCGTCTCTTCGTTGTGGACGACCGTGAGGAGTACGCCCGACGCGGTTTCCGGAATTTCCCAAACGGGATTACTGCTGCTTCGGGTCACGGGAAACAGCGTGAACGCGAATATCCGCCCGGTTTGCGGAGTCCGCTTCGGCATCGGCGTCGGCTTTGGCGACACTGGTTCACGCGGTTCGCGCGTCGTTTGCGGAGACGGCGTGATCAAGGGGCTGACGTTCTGCTGTGGCTCCGTCCCAAGTCCGGCGTTCGCAACGACGTTGGAATTGACCGGAGCCGGGGACGGAGGTCTCGTATCCGGATCGGATCCGGTATTTTGATTATTGCCGGTCCTTACGATCTCGTTCTCGCCCTGACGCAACAGGCGGAATCCGCCGAGGACGAGAATCAGGAAGAGCACCGCCAGTCCGCCCGCGAGCGCAAGATTCGGCAGTCTGAAGAGCTCGCTGAGGCGGGCCCAGAACGACTCGGCAAGCGGCACATCGGGCGCGGCCGGCTCATTGTGAAGGAGACCGGCCAGAAGAACTTCGGCTGCCAAGAGTTTTTCCCGGCGCCGCTCTGAGACCAGAAAGTTCAACTCGAATTTCCGTTTTTGGTCCGACGTCAGCTCGCCGCGAAGATACTCGTCGATCAGATCGTTCTCCGTCGCCGTGACCGTGATCCCGAGGTCATCGTCGGCAAACAGACGTTCTTCGAATTCGTCGCGCGCCGCGCCCGCGAGGTCACCAAGGAGGTAATCGACGGCGTTCTTATTGTCTTTATCCAGTCCTTTCATCAGGCAATCGGCGCGAAACTCGCTGGTCGGCGCAGTACGCTCCCAACATTAACTGTCGAAATTAGGCAAAATGTGCCGTTGATGACGTCCATAAAGATCTTAAAGTCCCCGCACGCAATTCGTGATGCAGTTTTCGAGCTTTTCGCGGAGCCTGACCGCCCGGCTCCGGAGAGCATTCTGCGGAATCCCCAAATTTTTTGCCATCTGGTTCCGGTTTTCGATCTTCTCGCGTTTTTCTCCCTTGTAGTAGCCGACGATGATCCCGCGATTTTCCGGCTGCAGTTCGGCCAGGCATTCCCCAAGGCATTTCAGCTTCCCTTCTTTTTCATCGAGTTCGGCGTCTCGCGCCGGAATTCCGATCTCGGGAATCTCATCCGACGAACTGTGCAGCGGCGATTTGCGGAGTTCGAGGGCCACCATCCTGGCGATGCCCAGCGCGTAGCTTGCGGGATTGTCCAGCGGTCCGCCGTTCTCGATCTTTCGCGCCAGCCGGTTAAGCACGTCGTCGGCGGCGTCGCCCGCGGCCGCGAAACCGCGGGCTTCAAAAAAGCGGACGAGGTTGCCCCGCAGCCTAACGTACTTTTCACCCGCCGAATGATTGTCGGGATCAAGAGCCGCGAGCAGTCCGTCGAACGCCGTTTGGGTCAGCTGCCATTTCATTCTGATTAAGGTCCGCGACGCACGCGCGTCACTGAACTCATCTTAAAATTCTTTTCCCGACGGGCACCGAATCGCGCCTTCGGTCGCCGAAACACCCAATTTTCGGCCTTCAACGGACCCGCGCCTTCCAGTCTCCCTGCAGCGTGAACGCCGCCCAATAGAACGGGTTCCGGGTCGATTGCTGGCTCAACATCGACATCTGTGCTTTCCGCAACGCCGCCGAGGCCGGCAAATTGTTCCTGAGCATGTTTTGATAGAAATTCCTCATCAACGTCGAGGTCGCCTTGTCGTCGACTTTCCAGAGGCTTGCCACGACGTCGGAATTCCCCGCGTACATAAAGCCCCGGGTCAGCCCGATGAGGCCCTCGCCCTGAATTTCCTTCCCGAGCGCGGTTTCGCAGGCGCTCAGCACAACGAGGTCGGCATTGATGCGCAGATTGTAGATGTCGTGGAGCCGCAAAAAGCCCTCGCGCGGCTTTCCGTTCTCGTCGATCAGCGAAAGAACCACGCCGGAAAGTTCCGGAAAGCTGGCGTTGACGATGCCGTGCGTCGCCAGATGGATGATCCGCGACGTTTGAAATGCCTCGCTGCTCACCGACTTAAGGTTCGCCTCGAAGTCGACCGCGACCGTTTTTTGATCAACGGGCAAAAGACCCGAGATCTGATCCGCTTCCCGGCGGCTGAAACGAAGACGGGAAAACTCGGTGCCGAGCCCCGGCGGCAGGAGCCTCGCCTGCGGGGTCTGCGATCCTGAAACAGTTTCCGAAGTCTTGGTCGCGGGCCTTACGAAACGCGCATCGTTGAACCCGAATACCGGATCGGCCAGGACAGCGATCTGCTTTCCGTTGGTCCTCGGCTTGGTTTCACGCGCCAGGCGCAATGCCGCGAGTGCCGAAACCGAAGGCAGATTGACGATCTCGTTCGTTTCAACCAGGAATCGGTCTTTCAGTGCCGGATTGAAAAGCGAGGCGAACGAAACATACTGCAGGGCTCCGGAGCTTACGATCAAAAGGCGTTTGTTCCGGATCTTTTCCGCGACCGGCGCGAGCAGTATACCGGTCAGCGAACGGTTGTCTTTCAGCCAGCTTGCGTCGGCGAGGGAAATGCGTCTTTCCCGTTCGGCGGGACTCTCGTTCGCGATCTCCGACGCCCGTGCCCGCAGATTCGAAACGAGGCTTCGCGCCAGTTTCTCGATCTCGGCCCTTTCCGGCAGTTCGAAGATCTCGAGCGAAGTGCCGGCCGCGAAGAACAGGTAGCTCTTGCCGTCGGCCAGAAGATACTCGAGCAAAACCGTGTTTTCGTCGAGGATATTCTTCTGGATCTCGTCGACGCCGATCGCCTCGCTCTGCGTCAGCGATGCGAACTGCGGGCTCCGGCGACGGATCTCCGCCTGCAGCGCCCGGTATTGTTTCATCAGTTCGCCGACTTCGTTCTCGAATTCTCCGGCCTTGACGGAATTTGACTGCCGGGCGGCATTCAGTCTCTGCGTCTCCTTCGCATTGATGGTTTGCCGCAGCACTTTATCTTTCGAGAGCAATTCGGGGTCAAGGCCGCTGCGGATGTCGATCCGCGACTCTCCGAGCGATTCAAGCAGGCTCCGTGCTCTCAAACGCTCGCTCGTCTCAAGCGCCAAACGGTCGAATCCTTTCCGCGGATCGGCCCGATGCATCGCGACGAGCAAGGAGACGTAATACTCGAAGTACTTCTGGCTCTTCGCGAAAAAGCTGGTCCGGAAGTTCTGGTCGGCGAGTCCACTGCGCAGGTCCTCGGACAACAGCAGAACCTCCTGCATCTTCTCGAGCGCCGCGGATCGCCGGTCGACGCTTTCATCGAGTCTCGCGAACTGATACAAGGTCTCGGCCACATCCGCGCGGAGCCCCATTTCGCGCTGCAGCTCCAGCGCCCGCGAATAAAGGGCCGCGGCATTTGCCGGATCGTTCGATATCGCGAGATTCTGCGCCAGTCCGGTCAGCACACGGGCTTCCAACTCCTTTTCTCCTATTTCTTCGGCCAAAGCCAGTGCCTGGCGAAGCATCTCGAGCGCGCGATCGTTGCGGTTCTGACTTGCATAGACCAGACCGATGTTTCTCAGGGCAGACGCCTGTCCGGCTTTGTTTTCGAGAGAGCGGTGGATCTCCAGGGATTTTCGATAATACTCGAGCGCCCTCTCGGACCCGCCCGTCTGCCAATACATTGTCCCGATCGAATTGAGGCTTCGTGCCTCGTTCCTCCGAAAGCCGGCGGTCCGATAGATCTCGAGCGCCTGCTCCAAATATGCGAGCGCCTGGTCGGTCTCTCCGAGAGTCTCATAAACCGTCCCGATGTTGTTCAACGTCGTCGCTTCGCCGAACTTGTTGCCCGTCGACCGCCGAAGTTCGAGCGATCTCAGATATGTATCGAGAGACCGTTGATACTCGCCGAGATGTTGCCACGTCATCGCGAGATTGTTGAGGACGACGCCCTCGGTGCGGAGGTCCTTTTCTTCGACCGCGATCCGCAACGACTGTTCGTAAAGCTCCGCGGCTTTCCGTTTTTCTCCGGTCTCGTCGTTGATCGTCCCCAGATTCGCCAGCGTTCTGGCTTCACCCAACCGGTCGCGAACCTCGCGCCTCAGATCCAGGGCCCGGGTCAGAGTTTCCTGCGCCAAGAGCATCTCACCAACATTGCTGTAGAGTGTTCCGAGACCGTTGAGCGCGATCGCCTCGCGTCTCTTGTCGCCGAGTTCGCGGAGGATCTCCGCCGCCTTCCGGGAATAGCCGATCCCGGTGCGGGTCTCGCCGGTCAGATCGTAGAGGCTGCCGATGTTGCCGAGCATCTCGGCCTCGAGCGCGCGTTCGCCGAGTTTCTGATAGATCGGCAGGGCCTGTTTGGCGTATTTGAGACCGTCCCGGATGTTGGAGTCGATGTACGAGATCTCCGTCAACGTACTGAGAACCTCCGCCTGACGCTTCAGATCATCCGATTCTTCCCACAATTTCAGCGCTGCGAGATATTTTTCGAGGGCCTCTTTTTTCGATTCCGGAGTGTTTTGCTTTCGCAGGTTCCCTGCCTCGGAGAAAAGCCGCGCGGCATCGGCCTGCCGGTCCTGCGGAAAGACCGAATGAGCCAGACACAATGCCAAGCCGAAAATCAGGAGTGAATACTTTGCAGCCATCGAAAACCACCTCCGAGCCGTTCCGTCCCCATCAAGTCCTAAGTATTTTTGTAAAGATACCGTTGGCCCCAAATGCAATTCCGGGTCTCTCGCATTTGAGTCGGTTCGATCTCCTCCGGAAGAGGGTTCCGCCGGGCGCACGGACACCGAATTTCCAGCCGATGGCCTACGAAATTCCGCCATCCATTTCCAAATGCAGCATCGCTGTCGGCAAACAAACGGAATTATAAGCCCAAAAAGCCCAAAAACTATAGTCCCGCCCTCAAGAGCGCGGCCGCGATCGTTCTGGACCGAGCGGCGGACTTTCAAGCTTTTCAAGGAATTCTGCAGTTACGAACCTTGTCGATATGGTCACCGACCTCGGTATCGTTCCGATCGTCAACGACGAGATCGGGTAGGCGCGGAACGGCGTCATCGCGGACGATCTTCTTCAACCACGAAGGCACGCCAAGATCCCACGAGAGCAGAAACGCCGCCCCGGAGCATCGGGCGCGTTTGGGTTTCGTAGTCGAATCCTGTTGACTTTCGGCGGCCTGGCGTCTTAGTATCGATTCCAAACAAAGTAATCCGGCAGGTCTCGAAAAATGAAAACAGTTCGTCTCATATCGGTCACGGCTTTGATCCTCGCGGCGATCGTCGGCGCGTCGGCGGCTTCGAACGACAACAACGTCGAATGGAACGGGCTCGAGCACGACACGTTCAACAGTTTCTACCGCTCGCCTTTCGGGGCGGTGCCGGCGGGGACGGTCGTCAATCTCAGGTTCCGGGCTTTCAAGAACGATCTGACGGGCGTCTTTCTTCGCGTTTACGAGTTCAACCCGCCGACCGGGACGACCGCCGGGCCGATCGACACGGCGATGGCGATCACCTCGTCCGACGCGACCTACGATTACTGGTCGCTGAGCTATCAGACGCCGGCGGCTCCGAAGATCATCTATTACAAGATCCGCGTCGTCGACGGGACCGACACCGACTTTTACAGCGATTTTTATCTTGACGACCACGACAATCTCGGCCAGGGCGGAGTCGGCAGCCCCTTTGACAACGAACCGTTCCCGGCGTTTCAGATCACGGTTTACGATCCGAATTTCACAACGCCGGAGTGGATCCAGAACGCGTCCGTCTATCATATTTTCCCCGACCGTTTCCGCAACGGCGACATCACCAACGACTGGTGCCGCGCCGGAAACACCACCGGCTGCCCGTCGCTCTACGGAGCGTCGCCGACTTCGAATCTCGCTTTCACGACGTGGAACTCGCAGGTTTGCGACCCGCGCCAGCCGTCGCCGTGCCCGAACAATTACGGATCGCAGTTCTTCGGCGGCGATCTCAAAGGCATCGAGAACAAGCTCGACTACATCAAGGGACTCGGATTCGACGCGATCTATCTGAACCCGATCTTCAAGGCCCGCTCGAACCATCGATACGATACCGACGACTACCTGTCGATCGCGCCCGAACTCGGCGGCGACGCGGCATTCGCTTCCCTCGTCAACGCCGCCAACCAGCGCGGGATGAAACTGATCCTCGACGGCGTCTGGAACCATATGTCGCAGGACAGCGAGTATTTCGACTATTACCGCCGCTCGCCGGTCGTCGGCGCGTGCGAGAGCCTCGCTTCCCCGTACCGCTCCTGGTTCAACTTTTTCAACAACAACGCGCCCTGCACGACCAACGATTACGAGGGATGGTTCGGGTTCGGCGGTCTGCCCGCGCTCAACGAAAACAACGCCGTCAAGGACTTTTTCTACCGCACGCCGACGACCAACGTCACCCAGTACTGGTACGACCGGGGCGCCGGCGGCTGGCGATTCGACGTCGCGCCGGACATCTCGCACCAGTGGTGGAACGAATACCGCGGCTTCGCCAAGACCTACAAACAGGACGGCCCGCTGATCGGCGAGATCTTCCCCGATGCGAGCCAATATCTCGCCGGCGACCAACTCGACGGTTCGATGAATTACCGTTTCCGAAAGAACGTGCTCGGCTTTGCCCGCGCCGTCGATTGGGCCGACAACGACAACAACGGGAGCAACCGTATCCTCGGGCTGACGCCGTCGCAGTTTGACGCTTCGCTCCGGTCGATCCGCGAAGATTATCCGGTTCCGGCGCAGCGCGCGATGCTCAATCTGCTCGATTCGCACGACACTAACCGCGCGCTTTACAGCCTGACGGTTCCGGGCGACAACGGCCTGACGGAGGCGAAAGAACGACTCAAACTGGCGGCGCTCGTCCAGTTCACTTACATCGGCGCGCCGATGGTCTATTACGGCGACGAGGCCGGGATCAACGCGCCGTCGCTCGGCAACAGTCCTGGCGGATTTCCGGAGGACGATCCATACAACCGAGCGCCGTATCCCTGGGCGGACGAGGCCGGAAACCAGAACATTTACGGGCCGGCCGACGACGGCCTGATCGGTTACTACAGTTCGCTCGGCGCGATCCGCAAGCGTTCGAAGGCGCTCCGGACCGGCGATTTCAAAACGGTTCTGACGGGCGACACGACCGCCTCGGCGACCGACAACACGACGTTCGCGTACGCCCGCACCGACGGCGGCGAAAAGGTCATTGTGGTAATGAACAACGGCGCCGCGCCGAACACGGCGGCGCTTCCGGTGGCCGATCTCTTCGCCGACGGAACGGTTCTGAGGAATCTGATTGGAGCGGACGGCTTTGTCGTTGCCGGGGGCGTCTTGAACGTCACGCTCGGGGCGCGTTCGGGGATGATCCTCGCGCCGAAGGGCGGCGCGCCGTTCGATTTCGACGGCGACGGCAAGACCGACATCTCGATCTTCCGGCCGTCGAACGGGCAATGGTGGCTCGGACGCAGCACTGACGGGCTGATCGTCCACACTTTCGGCAACTCGTCCGATATCCTGACGCCGGGCGATTTTACGGGCGACGGCAAGACGGACGTCGCCATCTTCCGTCCGTCCGCAGGCGAATGGTACGTTCTCAGATCCGAGGATTTCTCGTTCTACAGCTTCCCTTTCGGAGCGAACGGCGACGTTCCGGTCCCGGCCGACTATGACGGCGACGGCAAAGCGGACGCGGCCGTCTTCAGGCCCTCGAACTCGACCTGGTACGTCCAAAACTCGTCCGGCGGGACGACGATCCAGGGCTTCGGAGTCAGCGGCGACCTGACGGTTCCGGCCGACTACGACGGCGACGGCAAGACCGACATCGCCGTCTTCCGGCCGAGCCTCGGCCAGTGGTGGCTGAACCGGTCGACCGACGGCGTCATCGCCGTGACCTTCGGTTCATCGACCGACCGCGCGGTGCCGGGCGACTACACCGGCGACGGCAAGACGGACATCGCCATCTGGCGGCCCGCGAGCGGCGAGTGGTTCATCTTGCGGAGCGAGGATTTCACGTTCTTTTCGTTCCCGTTCGGCGCGAGCGGCGACACGCCCGCTCCGGGCGATTACGACGGCGACGGCAAAACGGACGCGGCGGTTTTCAGATCTTCAAGCTCGACATGGTTCGTTCAACGCTCGACGGCCGGAACGTTGATCCAGGGCTTCGGTCTCTCGTCGGACCTGCCGGTGCCGAACGCGTTCGTGCGTTGAGCGTTATGTTTTTGGTGGTTTGAGAAGTGCCGGAAGCGTGAAACGCCTGCGGTCGCCAAACTTCATCAAGCGACCGCGCTCGAGAAACGGCGAGAGGGTTTCTGGAAAGCCGCTCGCCGCGACGATTATGAAATGGAGAGCCCCACAAGGCTCGGCGCTGAAGGAATCCGCTCCGGACCAATCCGCGCGGCCCGTTCCTAAAACCGCAGAAAGACCCGAAAGATCAGCAGCAACAGGATCGCGCCGGCGACCGACATCAACCAACCGGCCTTGTATGTTCCATCCTTCCAGATGAAACGTCCGGCAAACGTCCCGACGAGCGAACCCGCGACGCCGATCCCGATGGTGATCAGGAAACCGCGCAGCGACCAGCCGCCGGGATCGTTGCCGAGGAACAGGATCTGCGCGATCGCGCCGACGATCAAACCCGTGATCAATTGTCCGATGATATGAAACATATTCTTCTCCTTGTTTGTTTTGGTTGACTCTCCGTTTTTACTACAGTTTGACGGCCGCGACAAGAGACTCCGGATCCGGTGAGATTTTCAGGTTCCCAGTCATTTTCCTTAGATTAAATAATTCGCGTATCATACAGCTCGAATTACCACGAAAGCAGTGGATACCGATACATCTGCGAGGGAACAATGGAAAAGATCACGACCGCATCGAAATTGAATGCGACACTGTGTCTGCTTGTCATCGTTTTGACGGGACTCGGATGTCTCGGAATCAAAAGACCGTGGCGCGACTATTCACCTATTCCGTTCGATTCAAAGGCGTGGCTTGCCGGCGACAAGATCGAGCGCGGACGGATGAATCGCGACTTTATCACGTCGCGCAACAAGTTCGGCGGGCTGACGACGAATGGCGTAGTCGAACTTCTCGGCCAGCCGGACCTGAAAAAGACGATCGAGAACAAAGAGGTTTGGTTTTATCGTGTTGATATTGGTATTTCGGGCGGTATGGATCTGATCCCGATCTCCTTCGATGAAAAAGGCCGCTCGATGTTCGGAATGGTACAGGGCTCAACATTTTCTGCAATGGCGAAAGAGGACGATCTATAACGATGCCGCACGCGTCGGATCGCGCGGCATCGTTTTTCGGGAGCAGCGTATGCCTACTGAGCGGCGATCGGCGGCATTAGTCGCTGTCGCCGGCCGGCAGTCACTTCACGCGCTCGTACCAGAACGCGTCCTTGCCGCCCTCGACAAATGTCAATGCGTCGGCACTTCCGCGAACGGTCCGACCCGTGTATTCGGGCTTTCCGCCGACGACCTTGAACTTCCATTTTCCGTATTCTTTGCCGTCCATCGTCATCGTCAGCGTGTATCCGCCATCGACCGCGAGCAGGTCCTTTGCCTTGAAATAAGCGCCGCCGCTGGTCTTAACCGGCGGGTTGACCATATCGAATTCGTGCCGAACCCATTCGTTCTGAAAGCTGAACGTCATACCGTCGCGAGTCTGGCAGATCAGTTTCCGATCCGAGTCGCGGACGATCTCGATTTTGATCTTGTGGTCAGCCCGTTTGAAAGACTTTTCCCGGAGCCATATTTTCCAAAGGAGATTGTTCTCCGGGTCGGCATCGCGGTAGTTGAGGTATCCCCAATCGTTCCAGGGACCTTCCGCAAAGTACATCGTCTGGCCGTCAAACGGGTCGGCAGGCTCAAGCGTCGTCACGCTGAACGGAAACGTATACATCTTTGTCTCGCCCTTGAAAAAGTCGAGCGTGTAGCTTCCCGGCGTGGTCAGTTTCAGTTCCCTCACGTCAAAATTCCCGCCGCCTGGCTTGAGCGGCTGCTTGAAGGAAAACAACTTGTACGGCGGTTTCAGCCCGAACTCGTCGAGGGTCCATTCCCAGTGACAAAACTCCGCGCCCCCTGTCTTCGAAAGGACGGCTTTGCCGGTTGACCCGTCGGGCATAAACACGTTCTGCATCTGGTTGCCAAGTTTGAGCCAGCCGCTGCGGGCGTTCACTGACACGTTGTTGAGCAGCGTGCTGAACATTATTCCGGGGTTTGTCTTTTGAAGTCCGGCGCGGACCGGTTTCGGGGCAGGTTTTGCTTTTACCGTTGTCGAAGCAACCGCCGGGATGAATAATAATACGACGATCAGAACCGTTAAGAATCTCTTCTGCATTGTCACCTCCTTACTTTGAACTCCGGCGCCCTTTCGGCACGCCGGCTGATTGTGTGCATCCCGAATTACGCATCGGAATCGGGCGATACACGTAAGCTTTGCGACTTGGCGTCTTTGCGGGAACGCACGCGTCTGTAAACGCAAGCGTTGTTTTTCCTGCAAAGTCGCGAAAGCGCCAAGTTTGGCCGGGGGGGGGGCTCGAATTATTTCAAAAAGCCCGAAATCGACGTGTCGCGAAATCTCGGCTTATTCGGATCGAAGAACCTTACCGCGCAATCCGGCGCCGTCAGGCGCCCTTGGACAGCCATTCCGTCACCCACTTCGGGGGTTTTTGAAGTTCGGCAACGAGCGCTGTCTTGAATCCGGTCGTTCTCGCGTGCGCCGGCCAATCTTTCGGATTGAACGACCACCAATCGATGTGAATATGGTTCCTATGCTTGGCGCCGAGCGCCGGGTCGGTCGGATTCTCCTTCAACATCCCCTTTTTGCCGCCATACGGAGGCATCCCCGGGATGTGAAAATAGACCGGGGTTTTGCCGTTCCAGTCGACGTAGATAATGTCCGCCCAACGCATCTGCGGCTGGACCTTTATAAGCGCTTCGATGATCTGATCGGCGACCGATTTTTCAACCGAATCGCGGCTGTCGAGCATTATGTCCATCGCAAGGCCCGCCGTATGCCGCGAACCGTCTTCGCGAACAGTTCCGATCTTCTTCGGGTTCGCGCCGAGGATCGGCACGCCGAGAATCAGCGCCTCTTTAAGTTCTCTGATCGCCGGACATTCGCCCTTTGCTCCGCCTTTCCACTCGCCCATCTCGTCTCCGATTCGGCCCGACGGGCCGCAGTTTGATTGATCGAACTCAAACGTTAAACAACGCAAGCCGCATTCCAGCGCAATTCCGGACCTTGGAGGTGAATTTCGGGCGATTCGGCTGTACGCAAACGTCGACTCGCCGAAAAATTCGCGGACATCGGGCGATATTACCCGGCTTTCTGCCGGCAAACATACTGGATTCGGTGGAGAAAGATCGTCGAGGTCATCGGCCCCGGACCGAGTATTTCTCCCCATTTCCGTGGGATTTTCCTCGATCTGTCGTTCGAAAATTCGATGTTGAAGCCGTTTTCTCAGCGTTCCCGAATGGTACGCGGCTTGCGGTCTAAGTTGATAGGAAAGTAACTAATAGAAAGTGCCGGATGAACCAAAGCGGTCTTCTGGCCCGGACTGAATGCGAGTTTTTCAGCAATCGGAGCGAATGAGATCAATTTGCATTCGGGAGGTGTACCAATGAAAAGCAAACTGATCATTTCACTGATCGTATTGTTCGCCGGACTGACCTTTAAGGCGTTCGGCGTTACGATCAATGAGACACTCGATACGACCGCTCCGGCGGCCAACCCGGCATACCGGGCCGTCACCGGAACACAAACCGACCGTCTGACCCGCAACGGATCGGTCAGTTCGTGCGGTTCCGTCAAATCGAATCCGGGTCTGGCGACACTCGGCGGCACAAGGCAGTACGATAATTACAGCTTCGTCGCGCTTTCAAGCGGATGCCTGACAGTGACGCTCAGCAATGCGGGCGATAATCTGCTATTCGGAGCCGCATACGATCAAAACGGGATGAACCCTGCCGACCCGTCGCTGAACTATCTCGGCGATATGGGATTGAGTCCGACGACCACGATACCGTCGCGAAGTTTTTCGTTCGACGTGGTCGCCGGGCAGTTGTTTCAGGTCGTGATCCACGAAGTTAACCCGGCCGGCGCGATCGGCCAAACCTATACGCTTGACCTCGGCGGCGTCAAAATCATTCCGGACTTTTCCGTCTCGGAGGTGATCGATGCGATGCCGGCCCAACTCAGTCCGGCATATTCGAGAGCTTCCGGACCGCAAACCGGAAGACTAAATCGGTATTCTCCCGGAAGCGACTGCACGACGCCCAAAGCCAATCCCGGCCTGTTCACCACGACCGGTACGCGGCAGGCCGATCTTTATTCCTTCCGGCCCGCTTTCTCGGGTTGTGCAAGGGTCACGCTGAGCCATACCGGCGCCGATCAGGCTCAGATCGTCGCCTACAACCAAAACGGTTATGTCCCGTCGAATCCGTCGACGAACTATCTGGCCGATTCGGGTACGAGCGCGATGAACAACGTCGTCACATTTTCGTTTATGGTGACGCGCGGCGTGCCGTTTTTCATCGTCGTCAGCGAGGTCAATCCGGCCGCGAGCATCGGCGACAGCTACACGCTCAACATCAGCAACGTCGAACTCGTCCCGACGGTCAAGGTGACCTCGACGTTGGACGGCACCGCGCCATCGACGAATCCGGACTTCATCGTCGGCACGGGCCTTCAAACCGGACGCATCAACCGTTTCGCGCCGGTCGCGGACTGCAACGCGCCCAAGCCGTTCCCTGGCATTTTCACCGCCACGGGTTCGCGGCAATACGACGCTTACACTTATGTTCCGGCATCTTCCGGGTGCGTTGAGGTTACGCTTAGTGCATACGCGCTCGGCTTCGACCTCTACGCGGTGGCGTACAACAATCTTGGATTCAATCCCGCCAATCCCGGAGTCAACTATCTGGCCGACTACGGAAACAGCCCCAACCTCGGAACTCCACGGACGTTTTCGTTCAATGTTACCGCGGGAGTGCCGTTCACGATCGTCGTTCACGAAGTGAATCCGGGGTTGGGCGTCGGACAGTCTTACACGCTCGAAGTACGCGGAATCGCGCTCAACGCGACGACGCGCGCCGGAATGTTCGATTTCGACGGCGACCGCCGAACCGATCCGAGCATATTCAGACCGGCTCAAGGTGAATGGTGGTACATTCGTTCGGCCGACGGCGGCAACAACGCCTTCCAGTTCGGCATCGCAACGGATATTTTGACCCCGGCCGATTTCACCGGCGACGGCCGGACCGATATTGCGCTGTTCCGGCCATCGACGGGTTTCTGGTATATTCTCAGAAGCGAGAACATTACCTTCTACTCGTTCCCGTTCGGGTCGGCGGGCGACATTCCAGCGCCGGGCGATTTCGACGGCGACGGCAAGGGGGACGCGGCCGTCTTCAGGCCTTCGAACGGAACCTGGTACATCCAGAATTCGGGCGGCGGCACGACGATCCAGGGCTTCGGACTGCTGGGAGACCTCCCAGTGCCGGCCGACTACGACGGCGATAACAAGACCGATATTGCGATCTACCGGCCGTCGCTCGGGCAATGGTGGCTGAACCGCTCGAACGAAGGGCTGATCGTCCAAAACTTCGGCATCGGTTCTGACCGCACGGTTCAGGCCGACTACACCGGAGACGGGCGGGCGGACGTCGCGATCTTCCGGCCGTCGCTGAACCAGTGGTTTATCCTGAGGAGCGAGGATGCGTCGTATTACTCGTTCCCGTTCGGCGCTTCGGGCGACGTCCCGGTACCGGGCGACTACGACTGCGACGGGCTTGCCGATGCGGTCGTCTACAGGCCATCGACCGGCACGTGGTACAAGCAGCAGTCGACAAACGGTTTCGAAGCCATTAACTTCGGAGCTTCCAGCGACATCCCCGTCCCGAACGCCTATGTTCGGTGACGGCTTGGCCCGCAGGGGCCGTTGACAAAGGGCCGCCTGAAACGAAACGCAGGCGGCCCGCCTTTCAAGATCCCGGATCAAACAACAAATGATCAGGGACGGCGAAACGAGTGAGGGTCGTGCCCGGCGAATTGCCCGGAATTGTGGCGACGCACAGGGGACTCCTCGCATCCAAACATTGACAACATCCCGGAAGGGAGGATTATAGAGATATGAAAACACGAATTAGTATTTTTTTGACGATCTTTGTTCTCGGTTTGATCTTTGCGGCGAGCTCCGAGCTCCGGACCAAAACTCCGGAGGATCGCGTCGTTCCCGAAACGATCGTGCTCGCGGAAAAGGCGGTTCTCGGCAAGGTGACTTTCAACCACGGCAACCATATCAGCAAGAATTACAATGCCGACGGAACGAAGGCTCTGAGCTGCGTCGACTGCCATCACGTTGAGCAGCCGGCCGTCGAGGCGGCAAAGGTTCCGGGCCACAAGACGGCCTACCCCGCTGACCGAACGGTCACTTTGACCGCGGAAACCTACAAGGACGGAACCGCTCCCGATGTCACCGATTGCCGAATCTGCCATCTTGCAAAAGACGGCAAAGCGACGATCCTGACCGAAGTGCCGAAGTCCGGAACGACCGTTCTGAACAATCAAAACGCGTTCCACAAGGCCTGCACGACCTGTCACGGCGAAGTCGTCAAAGCGAGACCGACCGTCCAGGCACCGACCGCAATGAAATGCGTCGCATGCCATAAGAAAGCCTGAGACCGGGTTTTGGCACTGGTCATACAATCCGAATCCGACGGGCGCGACACCGCGGCGCACCATTGTCGCTCACCTTCGGCGAGCCGGGTTTCGTCGGTCAGCGTTCCCGGAGATCCGCGCCTTCCAGGGCGCTCTTCTCCGGGTTATGTTGTTCGTCGCCGTTGGCGACTTTCAGGGTCCGGACCGCCCCCTGCCAGTCCCAGATCAGAAGTTGACGCCGCTCTCGTCCCGCCGTATTCGGCGACGAGTTTCCCGAAAGCGTCATAGATCACGAATTGCCAAACATCATTGACCTTCTCGGCGACCCGGTTCCCGAGCGCGTCGTAAACCGAATCCGTAGTCGGGCGAGTCGGACCAGTCGCGTCAGCGGCCGGGTGAGTTTAGCCGTGGGTTTCAACCCACGGACACACGATCGTCGGAGTGTCGTCGCGTCAGCGACGGCTGAATCGATCTTTTCATACGGCCTCCAACATCAAGTCGGAAATCGACACAGCCCCGAGGACGGACGGTGTGCGAAATGCGTCCGTATGACGGCGTTCAACCAACCGCTACCGCAGTTGGTACTGACCTGCGGCGACCCAATCAACGTGATTCGGCTAAAGCCGGGATGATCTGCAGCCTTGTCCACTAGCTGAAGCTAGTGGCAATTATTCAGACGGAAATCGAGACAGCCTCGAGGCCGGGCGTTGTGCGTTCGGAGAATTCCATATTGACGTCGCCGAGATACGAATAGCGATCGAGAAACGCCGCGTTTTCGGTTTCGACGATCCGGACGAGATGGCGTTCGAGCGACCCAAGATCGTCGTTCATCATCGTTGTTCGCGCGCGAGGTGCCGACCGCCAGTTTGAGCTTCGCCGTCGACATATTGAAGACGGCCGCGACCTGCCGGACGAACTACTCGCATCCGTCGAGGATCTGAAACTCCCGCGAAAACTGAGACGGAAAGCCGACGGAAAAACAGAAATTTCGAATCACAGGCCCGCCTTTGAACACGGTATCTGGCCACCGCAAACAAGCGACTCCGCCCGTTTTTCCGGTGGCCGGATTCTTTTCAATCTACCGTTTGATCAGCGCCTTGATCGCAGCCTCGATCTGTTGGTCGCGGCCCGCGGCCATCACGTCGGGCTGGTTGCGAACGAGAATGTCCGGTTCCTGCTGGACGTTTTCGGCGCACTTGCCGTCGAGCGTGCGCCAGCAGCCCATCGGGATGCCGAAGCGCAGACTGGCGTCGATCTGGTTTTCCCACCAGACGAACGTTCCGGTTCCGGGCACCGGCATTCCCAGTATCTGACCGATGCCCTTGGCTTTGTAGGCGAGCGGAAAAAGGTGTGCGTCCGAGTAGTTGCTCTCGCCGACGAGCACGATCGACGGCTTTATCCACTTATCGAACGGTTCGCTGCCGATGTACTGCCCGTGCGGCAATACATCGAAGTACTTCTTGCCGCTGAGGAAATCGGAGAGCTGTTCGTGGATTCCGCCGCCGCCGTTGAACCGCGTATCGACGATGATCGCGTCCTTCGAGATGTTGAGGCCGAGCGATTCGTCAACGGCCGTACGCATGCTGGAATCGTTCATCGCGCGGACGTGGATATAGCCGATCTTGCCGCCCGAAAGCCGTTCCGTCTCGGCGCGCCGGGCTCGAACCCAACGCTTGTATAGCAATTCGTTTTCCTCGCCGCGGCCGATCGCTTTGACGGTCTCCTCCCAGCGCCGGTTCGCCGCCGGATCGAAGACGGAGATCAGGGTCAGCTTGCCGGCCTTGCGGTTCAGCAGTTTGAAGAAATCGAACGTCCCGTCGATCACCGCGCCGTCGATCGATTCGATGATGTGACCGGCCCTGATCGCCGACGACGCGAGGTCTAGCGGACCTCCCTGAATGACCTCCGCGACCTTCGCGCCGCTGCCCGCGTACGCAAAATCGTAGAGAACGCCGAGCGACGCCGTCTGATCGCCCTGCGGGAAACCCGGCGTGTAGTAGGCGCCGGTATGCGATACGTTTACCTCGCCGAGCATTTCGCTGAGCATCTCGGCAAAATCGTAGTTGTTGTTGATATAGGGAACAAAGCGCTTATAGACCTTGTAGTACGACTCCCAGTCGACGCCGTTGAGATCCGGAAAGATCAGCTTTTGCTTGAACTGCCGCCACGAGTGGTCAAAGATGTACTGCTTTTCGGCCGTGTAGTTGAGCACCATTTCAGTGTTGACCGCGATCGGCTCCGGTTTGCCGCTCTCGGCGTCGATCTTGGTCGCGCGGCCTTCAGCGAGTATGAAGAGGAACTTCCCGTCCGGTGAAAGCGCCATCGATGCATTGTTGGCGCCGAGTTTCGCGAAGACCTTCGTTTCGCGCGTGCGGATTTCGGTCACCCAGAGATCGTTGCCCTTCTCGAACGCCGTCAGATAAAAAAGCCGTTCGCCGTCTTTGGACAACGTCCAGTCGGAGATCGCCGACGTGTGCGCGGTCAGGCGCAGTTTGCGTTCGCTGACGCCATCAAGATCGAATTCGAGGCCTTTCTTTTCCTCAGTTTTGGGCGACGGTGAAGGCGAGGCCGATGCCGCGGCCTTGGCTTTCTCTTCAGTTTCCTTCTTCTCTTTTTCTTCGGTCTCCTTCAGCAGGGCGAATTCCTCTTTCGACAGACGCGCACGGTCGAAAAACGCTTTCGTGAAGTACATCCCGAAAACATCGCCGGATACCGCGTTCAGCGACTGCGACAACGCGCCTTCGCGGGTCGAGCCCCAGATCATCATCTTGCCGTCCATTGCCCATTTCGGAGCGCCGTCGTCGTAGCCGCTTTGTGTCAGGTTGACAAGTCCGCCCTTGCCGTCGGCGGAGATCAGGCCAACTTCGGGAGTGAACATACGTTCCTTGGGACCGAATTGCACGAGAAACCACTTCGAATCGGGCGACCAAGAGTAATACTGGTCGCCGTCGGCGTAAGAATAGTTATTCTCAGCCGGCAAGATCAGCCGCGACTGTTTTGACGCGATATTGTAAACGCGGAGTGTGGTCCGATTCTCCAGATATGCGATCTCCTTGCCGTCGGGCGAGAAAGCGGGTTGAAATTCCTCGGCCGGGGTCGCGATCACCGATTCCTCTTTGACGACGGTTGAAGCATAAAAGTACGGTTCCTGCTTCCGCACGATCGTTGAAGTGAAGATGTCCCAGTTGTTGTCGCGCTCGGCAGCGTAAACGAGTGAGCGCCCGTCGGGGCTCCAGTTGACCGAGCGTTCCTGCGACGGGGTGTTGGTGACGCGCTTCACGATCTTGCCGTCGATGCTCGAAACAAACACCTCACCTCTGAAAACGAACGCAAATTCTTTTCCGCTCGGGGCAAGCTTCGCCTCGGTAAAGCCGCCGTTGACGGGAACGATGCGTTCGATCGGTTCGCGTCCGTCGGCAGCGATACGGACCGCGACCTTTTTCGGCTCGCCGCCGTCTTTGACCGTGTAAAGCTCTCCGTCATAGCTGAAAGCCATGACGCCCGACACTGAACGCGTCAGAAACCGGATCGGATGTTTGGTCAGCTTCGTTACCGCGGTTGTTCGATCCGGCCTGTCCAGACTGCTCTTGTAAATATTGAACGATCCGCTTTGTTCGCTGAGGTAGTAGTACTCGCGGTCGTTCGCGCCAAAGACGGGATTGCGGTCCTCGCCCTTGTACGTTGTGAGCTGCGTGTACTGCTTTGACGGCACGTCGTACATCCAGATGTCGCGGGTCACCGATGACGTGTGATGTTTCCGCCAATCGCTCTCGTAGCCTTTGTAATCGTGAAAAATGATCTTGTCGCCCGATGAATTTACGGTCGCGTTCAACGCCGGCGATGTCAGGACCTGTGAAACGACGCCGCCCGCCACCGGGACGGAGTAGAGTTCGGTCATTCCGCCGGCGGGAAACTGGACGTTCGACGCTCGATCCTGCCGCTGCGCGGCGAAAAGCACCGCCCCGCCGTCGGCCGTGAAACTGCTTGGGATCTCGCCCGCGGAGTGGAACGTCAAACGCTTTGCCTCCCCGCCCGTTGCCGGCATCAGAAAGACGTCAAAGTTGCCGTACCGATCCGACGCGAACGCGATCTTTCGACCGTCGCGGCTCCAGACCGGCGCAAACTCATACGACTCACCGATGGTCAACGGCGTTGCGTTGCCGCCCGCCGTCGGAACGGACCAGATGTCCCCCTTGTATTCAAACAGCAACGTTTGACCGTCAGGCGAGATCGCCGGATAACGCAACCATTGGGGATTGTCTTGTGCGTAGGAAATTGAAGAGACGAAAACGAACAACGACAGGCAGAACAGAAGTTTCATAGTTATCATGATCGGCAGTTGGAATTGGGTAGAACGAGTATAAATACGCCGGAAATCCGCGATTGTTTCGCCGGATCGTGAAGACTGTCAATCGAATTGCCGGAACCGGTTCAGCGGCACGGATTCGGTTGAAAACAGCGGATCACATGCGGAACCGGCGGCTGATCGGCACCGGCTGCCAACGGCCCGCGGCTTCGGTCTCCCCGGCACCGCCTTTCTTCGGCTCAAGTTGTCCCCAATAGACAGAAACCTGTCAAAACCGTCCAACGTATCGGCCACCGTTCTCATTCTGGAATCGAGTGGTCCTCTCAAGGTGATGAACGGAACCTTCCGTTTGACCAGATCCGCCTTGGTCTGCTCCCGGAAAACCCGCCGGTGCAGCTCACTCGCACGCCAACTTGAAGGGTGATCTTGTTAGATATCGCGGCTTTGAAATATGTTTCCTCAAATTCCGTCGGCCCCCGATCGTCTCAAGGCGTTGCGGCAACCGATCGAAGCGACCGACATCGAAGAAATGGAATCAAGAAAGTGAAACCGGAAGAGCGCTTCCAATAACTGTTCTGTTGCGTCATAGTGTCCTTTGATCCTAGTATCCTAAGCTATGTTCATCAAGCTCTATCTAATTGCTTTGCCGGTTTTCTTCGCGATTGATATGGTCTGGCTCGGCGTGGTTGCCAGGAACTTCTATCGTAGTGAGATCGGCTTCCTGATGAAGGACAACATAAACTGGACGGCAGCGATCGTCTTCTATCTCCTGTTTATCGGGGGTCTTGTCCTCTTCGTCATCGAGCCGGCTTACGAAAAAGGTTCGTGGAAATATGCGTTGCTGTACGGAGCGGCATTTGGCCTTATCACCTACGCCACATACGACCTGACCAACCTGGCCACGATCCGGGATTGGCCGCTGACGGTAACGCTGGTCGACCTGGTTTGGGGCGCGGTGCTTGCGGGATCGGTATCGACGGTAACGTACTTTCTCGCGAAAAAGATCGGATTATGAGCTATTTTGCGGCGCTCGCCATCGTCCTGTTCGTCCACGTGAACCTCTGGTTCATCTTTTCTCTCATTAAGAAAAGAAACGACGTTGCCGACATAGCCTGGGGACTCGGTTTCGCGCTTCTTGCGTGGACATCCTATTTCATCTCGGGCGAGGCCGGGATGCGGGCGATGCTTGTCGGAATCTTGGTGAGCGTGTGGGGACTGCGCCTCGCGTGGCATATTCACAGGCGCAATTCGGGCAAGGCAGAGGATTACCGCTATGCGGCGTGGCGCGCGGCCTGGGGCGAATGGTTCCATTTGCGTTCATACGCGCAGGTCTACCTTCTGCAGGGCTTCCTGCTGTACATCGTGGCTCTGCCGGTCCTGCTGGTGAACCGGAGCGACGACAAGACGTTCGGCCTGTTCGACATTGCAGGGGCCTTGGTTTGGCTCTTCGGTTTTATTTTTGAGGCCGTCGGCGACTCGCAGCTTGCGAAGTTCATCGGCGACCCCGCTAACAAAGGCAAATTGATGCGAAGCGGGCTATGGCGTTACACCCGCCACCCGAATTATTTCGGCGAAGTGGTGCAGTGGTGGGGAATCTGGGTCATCGCGCTTTCGGTTCCTAACGGCTGGATGTCGGTTGCCGGCCCTTTGACCATCACTTTCTTGATCCTCAAAGTATCCGGCATCCCGATGCTCGAACCGAAGATGGAGGAACATCCCGAGTTTGCCGAATACAAACTGGCAACCAGCGTTTTTCTTCCGATGCCCCCAAGAAACACCCGGAAGATCGTGTCCCGCTAGACGGTGCCACTCCAAACCGAAAGCGGCCAGCCGGACGATGGTCCCGGCTGGCCGCGGCCCTTGCCGCAGACCGACAGGCGCGGCTGCAACGTCGCTAACTGGATTGCAGCAGGAGGTCGATCATCCTTTCGCTCCGGATTTGCGGCCGTCCATTAAAAAAGTCTGGTATGGAGTTTGCTCTGAATTTGGGCGGAACTGAAACGAAGCTTCCTCGAGAACTCAAAGCGATCCGGGTATGAGCAAACGATGAACAAACGAAAAGGGCATCCTTTCCGGTTGCCCTAAGTTATTGAAAATAATGGTGATCCGAGAAGGACTCGAACCTTCGACCCAATGGTTAAAAGCCATTTGCTCTACCGACTGAGCTATCGGACCACACGTTTGAAGTCGAACGCCTGGCGTTCAGCTTCGAACCGAATTGTTGATTTTACATTTCGAGCGCGAAGTTGGCAAGCGGGGAGAAGGACAGTGGACAATGGACAATGGACAATGGACAATGGACAGTGGTCAATGGTCAATGGTCAATGGTCAATGGTCAATGGTCAATGGACAGTGGGCTATTTCAACTACTGTCGTTTGTCCATAGTCCATTGTCCGTTTTCCATTGTCCTCTGTCCATTGTCCATTCTCCACTGTCCATTTTCCACTGTCCATTCAATTGAACCAGCTTTCCATCACGCTGTTTTCGAGGATGATCGTCTGATCGCGCTCGGGGCCGGTCGAGATCAGGCCGATCTCGACGCCGATCGAGTTTGACAAGAAATCGACGTACGCGCGGGCGTTCGGCGGAAGATCGGCGAGTTTCGTGATGCCGAGCGTTTCCGACTTCCATCCCGGGAGTGTTTCGTAAATTGGTTTGATTCGGTTCAGATCGTGCGAGACCGCGGGGAACGTGTCGATGCGGCGGCCGTCGATCTCGTAGCCGACGCAGACCTTGATCTCGTCGAGCGCGTCGAGGACGTCGAGTTTCGTCAGCGCGACCGAGTTGAAGCCGTTGAGCTCCGCGGCGTAGCGCGTCGCGATTGCATCGAACCAGCCGCAGCGGCGCGGACGTTTGGTGACCGAGCCGTACTCGTTGCCGCGCTGCCGGATAAGATCCGCCATCGATTCTTCGGCGTCGAGCATCTCCGTCGGAAACGGCCCCTCGCCGACGCGCGTCGCGTAGGTGCGGACGATGCCGAGAACGCCGGTGATGTGATGCGGCGGAATTCCGGCGCCGACCGACGCCCCGCCGGCGGTCGGGTTCGACGACGTGACGTACGGATACGTTCCGTGATCGACGTCGAGCAAAGTCGCCTGCGCGCCTTCAAGCAATATCTTTTTGTTTGCTTTTTTCGCTTCCGAGAAAAAGTGCGATGTTTCCGCAACGAACGGCCGGAGACGTTCGACGAGAACCGATATCTCCGCAAAGATCTCGTCCGAACGGAGCGGCTCCCGACCGTAAAGGACGATGATGCGGTTCGCTTCTTCGAGATTGCGCTCGATTCGCAGCTTCAAAAGTTCGGGAACGAGCGCGTCCGCGACGCGGATTCCCCGCCTGCCGGCCTTGTCTTCATAAGCCGGGCCGATGCCGCGCAGCGTCGTGCCGATCTTTTCGTTGCCGAGGCGTTCTTCGGAAGTGTGATCGAGAGCGCGGTGATACGGCATGATCAAATGCGCGCGGCTCGAAACCTTCAAACGCTCCGGCGTGACTGAAATTCCCTGCGTCTGGATCTGATCGACCTCCTCGAAAAACGCCTTCGGATCGATGACCATCCCGTTTCCGAGCACGCAGGTCTTGTCCGCGTGAATTATACCGGACGGCAGAAGTCTCAGCACGAACGCCTTGTCGCCGACATACACCGAATGCCCGGCGTTGTGCCCGCCCTGATAGCGCGCAACGATATCGAACCGATCCGCAAGCAGATCGACAACCTTTCCTTTTCCTTCATCGCCCCACTGGGCGCCGATAATTACGATGATCATAAAATTCAATGGACAATGGACAACGGACAATGGACAGTTCGCCCACCGGCGCACGCCAAGGGGGACTGCGCCTTTTGCTCCGCCGAAACGTCGGATTTCGGGTCAATGAAACTCCGTCATCATACCTGCTTCCGGCTTTTTACGGTCTTGATCGAGGAAATAAGAAGTCTCTGCAGTTCGTTGCAGTCGGATATCAGCGATTCAGCATGTCGAGCAGGTAGGTAATCGCCGTCTTTCAGAAGATTTAACCAGAATTCCGTTTCGTACGATTCCTTAAGCGAAATCGAGAGTTTATGCACAAAGTCCGATCTCGATTCAGCATGATCACTTTCGAAGACATTGGCACCGATCGATGTCCCCGACCGAAGAATTTGTTTGGAAAGAACAAATTCCCTCTTTTCCTCTTTCAAAAATCTATTGAGTTTAACGATGCGTAAGGCGAAACCGTACGACTTGTCGCGCAAAATACTTCTTTTCACGAAATAAGCCCCCCTGATTCTGAGATTTTCAAACACCCCTACCCCGGTTCAGGGTGTGACAGCAAAACGCGCGGCGAGGTCATTTAGGCTGAGAATTTGAGCAACGACGCACCACACATTGTCCATTGTCCATTGTCCATTGTCCATTGTCGAGCTATCCGCCGATGGCTCTCCGATACAATTCCACATACTTGCGCGCCGCGTTTTCCCAGGAATGGTCTTCGTTCATTCCGTTCCACTGGAGGCGGCGCCAGGCGTCGCGGTCGTAGTAGGCGAAAAGCGCTTCGTAAATTCTTTCGAGAAACTTGTCCGCGCGAAACTCGCTGAATTTGAAACCGTTGCCGGTTCCGGTCACGGCGTCGAAGTTCTGAACCGTATCGTCGAGCCCGCCGACAGCGCGGACGATCGGAACCGTCCCGTAACGCAGCGAGTACATTTGATTGAGCCCGCACGGCTCGAACCTCGACGGCATCATAAACATATCCGCGCCGGCCTCGATCCGGTGCGACAGATCTTCGCTGTAGCCCCGGAAAACGCCTACTTGCCGCGGCGCGTGATCGCGGAGCCTCTGGAAGAAGTTCTCGTAAGCCGAATCGCCCGAACCGAGCGCGACGATGTACGATCCGGTCGCGAGGATGTCGAGCGCGACCTGCTGAATCAGTTCGATCCCTTTTTGCGACGTCAAACGCGTGATCGATGCGAAGATCGGACGCTCAAGATCGACCGGCAGCGAAAAGCCCTCGAGCAGCGCCCGCTTGCATTCTGCCTTCCCCGAAAGGTCGTGGCGCGAGTAGTTTGCCGGCAGCGCGGAATCGGTTTCGGGATTCCAGACATCGAAATCGACGCCATTGACGATCCCGACAAGCCGGTTGGCGCGCTGACGAAGGAGCCAGTCGAGTCCGTATCCGTTTTCCGATGTCTGCATCTCGTGGCCGTAACGACGCGAAACGGTCGACAGCATATCCGAGACGGCGAGGCCGGCCTTCATCGCCGACGCATAGCCGTTGAACGCGAACGCGTTGCGTTCAAAATCGGACGAAAAACCGAATTTCCAAAGTTCGCCGAGGTCGAATCCGCCCTGATACGCGAGATTATGGACGGAAAAAACCGTCCGTGTATTGCGCCAGTAAGCGTCCCAATAACGTAGATGCGCGATCTCGACGGCGGCGAAGCCGCAATGCCAGTCGTTGAGATGGACGATGTCGGGAGCCTTGCCCAAACGGCGGATCAATTCCAGCGCAGCGTGATTGAAAAACGCAAAGCGCTCGTGGTCTTCACGATAACCGTAGATCGAGTCGCGGTGAAAATATGACGGCGCGTCGATAAGAAACGTCGGCGAACCGTTCGCCTCCGAATAGAACACCTTCGCGTGATAGATTCCGCCGCGCCAACTGACCCGCAGATCGTCGAATGCAACGCTCCAGAGATGTTCAGCCTTCGTCTGCCAGTAGCAGGGCGTGATCAAAAAAGCGTCCTCTCCGACGGAGCGCAGCGCCTTCGGCAAAGCGCCGGCGACATCGCCGAGCCCGCCGGTTTTCGAGTATGGAACCGCTTCCGCGGAAAGAACCGCTATTCGCAAGATATTTTTCCTTTCGACAAGTTTGTGAAACCGTATTGAATTTTAACAACTGCGGCGCTCTTTCGTCTATGCGGTCAATGGTTTTCTTTGCCCGTCGGGCGTTATTTTCCTCGAGATTTCAGAACTTCTTTCGCCCGCCGGGGGTCGTTCCGAACATTGACTAAGCCGCCGAAAAAAGTTAAACAAAAGGTGTCGCGAAAAATCCGTCAACGCTTTCCGAAATTTCGACTTCGCGGCTTCCGATCTTGCTGAAACGAACCAAAAACAATTTGCTGCCGGGCGACAACGCGACGTTGCCGCTCTTGATCGTGAACCCGAAATCCGCGAGCGGTTCAACAAAGGACCGGTGGCCCGAGATTGCGGCCGACTTTCGAGTCCATTTCGGGCCGTTTCAGGTTGCCTTCACGAAATCGGCCGGCGACGCCTCGGAGATCGCTAAACGCGGCGCCGAACAGGGGCGGAAATTCATCATCGCCTGCGGAGGCGACGGGACGATCAACGAGGTCGCGAACGGGATCCTGCAAAGCGGCATCGACGCCGAACTCGGAATTTTGCCGTCGGGCACCGGCGGCGACTTCCGGCGCTCGCTCGGGATTTCAAATTCCGAACGCGAGGCCGCGCGCGAACTTCGAAACGGGGAAACGAAACTGATCGACGTCGGCAAGGTGACGTTTCAGAATTTCAATGACGAGACCGTCAGCCGTTATTTCCTCAACGTCTCATCGTTCGGACTTTCGGCGGCGATCATCGAACGGGTCAAGAAAACCAGATTTTTTGACTGGCTGCCGAAATCGTTCCTGCGCGGAAAGACGAATTTCGCGGTTTCGACCTTGCAGGAGGTTCTCGATCTCCAGTTCAAGACGGTTCGGGTGAAGATCGACGACGGCGACGAGAAGCCGTTGAACACAGTCAACTTCTGCGTCTGCAACGCGCGCTATTTTGGCGGCGGAATGATGATCGCGCCCGATTCTAGCCTGACCGACGGGCTTTTCGATGTCGTCAACATCGGCGACATCAAGACTGCGAAGATCCTGCTCAATGCTTACAAGCTGTACGGCGGAACACATCTGACGCTCCCGGAAGTGAAAGCGTCGCACGCGAAACGCGTCGAGGTCACCGCGACGGAGGAAGTCCACATCGAGATCGACGGCGAATTGCCGGGAAAACTGCCGGCAGTTTTCGAGATCGTGCCGAAGGCGCTGAGAATTCGGGTTCCGCGCAAGTGACTGGAGCGCAAGCGTCCCGCTTGCAAACGGCGTGAAACACCGTAGCGGCGGCGGTGAGTCCTGAAGCTTCTGATCCCCGGCGCCGTTCGCGCTTCGCGCTCATTGCAAGCGGGGACGCTTGCGCTCCAGTCGCGTAACAACCGGGAGAAATTATGGATTACTATTTTGCTGCGAAAAGCGATTCATACTGCGAGCGGTTGATCGATGCCTGCGAGACGCATTCCGCGCGGACGGCGATGCGCATCGTCGGTGACGATTCAGAGGTTTACACCTACGCGGAACTGCTCAAACAGATCCGCGCCGTCGCGTACAAACTCAGGCTGTCGGGCGTCGGATTCGGCGACCGCGTCGCCCTCATCGGCGAGAACCATCCGTGCTGGGCAGTTGCGTATCTCGGCACGCTCTATCACGGTTCAGTCGTCGTGCCGATCGACCCGAACGGCGAGATCGAAACGGTCACCAACTTTCTCGAAAATTCCGAGGCCAAACTCGTTTTTCTCGGCCCGAACCAGGTTGAAAAATTCGGTCACATCACCGAAAGACTCGGACGCACGATCCCGAGCGTCGTCTGGCAATTCGACGAAGAGCCGAAACCGGAGATCGCGACGCAGATATTCGAGGAATGGATCACGACCGAATACCCCGAAGACTACGCGGCGGAAGTCCCCAAGGCCAAAGGCGACGACATCGCGTTGCTGATGTACACGTCCGGTACGACCGGAACCCCGAAAGGCGTCCCGCTGACGCACGGCAACATCGTCGCCGAACTGGACGGCATCAACGGGTTGCTGCAGCTGTCCGAAAAAGAGAAGATCCTCAGTCTCTTGCCGCTTTTCCACGCGTATTTGCAGATCGTAAATCTCTGGATTGCACCGACTTACGGGTGCGAGGTCGGCTATCTGAAAGAGATGACCCCGGACGAACTGTCGCGCGCGATGAAGGAGTTTCAGCCGACGATCCTGACGACCGTTCCGCGTCTCTGGTATCTGTTTCACAAGAAGATCTTCGACGCCGTCGGACAGAAGCCAAAGGCGGTTCAACTTCTTTTCAAAGCGATGCTCGCAACCAACGGCTTTTTGCGCGACACGCTCGGCGTGAACATCGGCCCCAAACTGTTCGGTAAGATTCACGACGGTTTCGGCGGCAAACTGGCGCGGGCGATCTCCGCCGGATCGCGTTTCGACGAAGCGGTCGCGATCGACTTTCACCGGCTCGGATTCACGATCCTTCAGGGCTACGGGCTGACGGAAACGTCCGGCGCGGCGACCGGAACGTACATCGACGACAACCGCGTCGGCTCGGTCGGAAAAGCGCTTCTCGGCGCGGAAGTGAAGATCGAGTCGCCGGATTCAGAAGACGTCGGCGAGGTCTTGATCCGCGGCACGATGGTCTTCAAAGGCTATTACAACAATCCGGAGGCAAACGCCGACGCGTTCACCGAAGACGGCTGGTTCAGGTCGGGCGATCTCGGAAAATTCGACCGCGACGGGCATCTGTTCATCGTCGGGCGCAAAAAGGACATCATCGTCCTGCCGAACGGCAAGAACGTCCATCCGGAAGACCTCGAGGTCCATTATCTGAAGACGCCGCTGGTCGAGGAACTCGCGATCATCGGAGTCGAGGACAAATCGCTCGGCCACGTCGGTGCCGAAAAGCTCGTCGCCGTCGTCGTTCCCGATTTTCAATATCTCAAACACGAGAAGATCGCGAATTCGCAGACCGCGATCCGTTTCGACCTCGACAACCTCGGCCGCGATCTGCCCGAATACCAACGGGTCCGCGACTATATCGTCCGCGCCGAACCGCTGCCTCGCACCGCAACCCGCAAGATCAAACGCTTTGAGTTGCTGAAACAGGTCAAGGCCGGCACGATCGGCGGACTCGACGAAAAGCCGCCCGAAAAAGCTTGGGATTTCACCGCCGCGGACTCGGCATTGATTGAGTCGAACGCGGGCCAGAATGTCGTTTCGGTCATCAGGCGAAACAAGGCTGAAGTTGAACTCGTGCATCCGTCGATGAATATGGAGATCGACCTCGGGCTCGATTCGCTCGCCCGCGCCGAGGTCTTTGCGGCGCTCGAACAAGCGTATTCGACGGAGTTCGAGTCGGAAAAGGCAACCGCCGCGCTGACCGTCGCTGATGTTATCGAACTCTGCGCGTCGGTGGCCGGCACCAACGGCGCTGTGACGACCGAACTTCTGAACTGGGGCAAGATCGTCCGGACTTCCGACGACGAGATCCCGGAACTGACCCCGGTGCTGCGGGAGCGTGCGCTGTTCAGGCCGTTCGCGTTTTCGGTCGTTCGTTGCTCGAATCTGTTTTGGAAATTGTTCACGCGGCTGGAGGTTTCGGGGAAGGAGAATCTTGTCGGGCTTTTGAGTGGCGGGCCGCCTGAAGGCGGAACTCCGAACGGAACTCCGAACGGAACTCCGAACGGAACTCCGAACGGAACTCCGAACGGGACTCCGGACGGGACTCCGGACGCGTTCCTGATCTGCCCGAATCATCAGAGTTTTCTCGATCCTTTCGTGCTTTGTTCGACGTATCCTTACGGCGTTTTCAAGCGGATCTTCCACGTCGGGGCGAGCGAGTTCTTCGAAAGCCGCTTTATGCGGTGGGTCGCGCGGATGATCCAGGTAGTCCCGGTAAATCCCGACACGCATCTGATGAAGGCGATGAAAGCCGGCGCGATCGGCCTGCGCCACAACCGTATCTTGAACATTTACCCCGAAGGCGAACGCGCGTTCGACGGCGACCTGCACGAATTCAAGAAAGGCGCGGCGATCCTCGCGACCGAACTCGATCTGCCGATCCTGCCCGTCGCGATCGACGGGATCTACAAGGTTTGGCCGCGGAATTCAATGCGCATTCGTCCGGCAAAGGTGAAGATTCGGTATGGAACGCCGTTTTACTCTAAAGACCTGATCGGCACCGGTTTGTCGGACGAGCAAAAATACGAAGCCGTGACGGAACATTTGAAGAGCGAGATTTCCCGGATGATCGACGAAATGCGCCGTTGAACCCAAATTGCGCAATAGTGAAATTTTGCCCGCGAATTTCCGCGAATCCGCGCCAATGGGAATCTGGTCCAAGGCGCTGCGAAAGAAGCGGGTTTTTGAAATGGGCCATCGGACGGGCCAAAGTGTTGAAAAGAGGTTTACCGGTGCGGGTTCGGATAGAATCTTATTGGCGCGGATTCGCGGAAATTCGCGGGCAAAACCTCTCTTGCGTAATCCGGGTTGAAATCAATCGAGCGAATCACCGCCTGCAAGAAATGATTCAGCCTCGCCGGGTAATGCCGAGGCTCATCGCGCCTTCCAATTTCAAACCGATCGCTGAAGGTCCAAGATAATAAACCCCCGCGAATTCGCCCCATCGCAGTTGACCGAAAATCACATTGTCCGCCCTGTTGCTTGCGCCGGCGCCCTATCTGCGTGACAATAATCCTATAAAATCCCTAGATTGAGACCGGAGAAATATGAGATTCAGATTCTTCTTGTTCGTTTTGATTGCCGTCACGGCGGTTTTCGCCCAGCAACCCCGGCAGCAGACCGAACTCGCCAAATACATTACCGACAATTACACCAAACGCGAGGTCAATATCGGGGTCCGCGACGGCGTCAAGCTGTTCACTTCGATCTACGAGCCGAAGGACAAGTCGCGCACGTATCCGATCCTGCTCAACCGGACGCCGTACACCGTCGCGCCGTATGGTGCCGACAAGTTCAAGCCGTCGCTCGGTCCGGACGCGCTGTTCGCGAAAGAGGGTTATATTTTCGTCTATCAGGACGTCCGCGGCCGCTGGATGTCCGAGGGCGAGTTTGAGGACGTGCGCCCCGATATCGACAATACCGACAAAACGAAGATCGACGAATCGACCGACACCTACGACACCATCGACTGGCTGATCAAGAACGTCGACAACAACAACGGCCGCGTCGGAACCTACGGCATCTCGTATCCCGGTTTCTATACCTCGGCGGGCTCGATCGACTCGCACCCGGCGCTCAAGGCGTGTTCGCCGCAGGCTCCGGTCTCGGACTGGTTTCACGGCGACGATATGCACCACAACGGCGCGCTTTTCCTCGCCCAAAATTACGCTTTCTTCAGCGGATTCGGACAGAATCGGCCGACGCCGACGAGCGACGGACGTTCGTATATGAAACCTTGGGCGGGCCGCAATTCGCCCGACGGCTACGACATCTTTCTCAAACTCGGCGGACTGAAGGAGATCGCGGATTACTACGAAACAGCCGTCGGCCAGCGCATCAAGTTCTGGGACGATATGATGGCGCATCCGACGTACGATCAATTTTGGAAAGACCGAAACATCCTGCCGAAACTAAAGAACATCGGTTGCGCGACGATGACCGTCGGCGGCTGGTATGACAACGAAGACCTTTACGGCGCGCTGCAGACCTATCAGCATATCGAGCGCCAGAATCCGAAGATCCCGTTCAACGTTCTCGTCATTGGCCCGTGGGATCACGGCGGTTGGTCGCGCAACGACGGCGACTGGCTCGGAACGGCCTATTTCACCGAAAAGACGGGCGATTACTACCGGGAGAGCCTCGAAGTTCCCTTCTTCAGCCATTTCCTGAAGGATTCGGGCGACATCTCGAAGATCAAGGAAGTCAATCTTTTCGACACGGGCGCGCATCAGTGGCGTTCGTTCGACGGCTACAACCCGCCGAATGCGACCGAGCGTACGCTCTATCTCGGTCCCGGCGGAGCGTTGTCGTTCACCAAACCCGTCGGCCGCGCGCTTGCATACGACGAATACGTTTCCGACCCGTCAAATCCGGTTCCCTACACGCAGAAGATCACGCAAAACTATCCGCGCGACTATATGACCGAGGACCAGCGGTTCGCTTCGACGCGTCCGGATGTGCTCGTCTATCAAACCGAGCCGCTGACCGAGGACATCACGGTCGCCGGCGACATCACACCCGACCTCTTCATCTCGTCAAGCGGGACCGACTCGGATTTCGTCGTCAAACTGATCGACGTTTTCCCGGACGATTACCGGTTCCCCGACGGTCAAAAACCGCCGATGAACTCGGCGTGGAGCGTTTTTCAACCCGGCGGATATCAAATGCTTCTGCGCGGCGAACCGATGCCGGCGCGGTTCAGGAACTCGTTTGAAAAGGCCGAACCGCTGAAAGCGAACACGCCGACCGCGCTGAAATTCGTAATGCCGGGCGTGACGCACACATTCAAAAAGGGACACCGGATCATGGTCCAGATACAGAGCACCTGGTTCCCGCTCGTCGCGCGCAATCCGCAGAAGTTTATGCCGAATTACAAACTCGCGGGCGCCGATGCCTTTCAAAAGGCGACGCAGCGCGTTTATCGGAATGCCAACTACGCATCCGGAATCCGGGTCGGCATACTCAAATAGAACGCAACGGATAGCTGACGGCAATCGCGCCTTAAGCTATCAATTATCATCTCTCAGCTATTTCGAAGACCGTAGATTAATTAAACTATGAAAACTTTATCGACACTTGTCATCGCGCTCTCGGTGTTTGCTTTCGCGTCCTGTTACAAACCGACGGAAACGACGATCAAAAAGCCAACGCCCACGGCTTCGGCCGAGAAACCGACCGAAAGCCCGGCTCAGGCATCGCCATCGCCCGCGGCGGACAGTTCCTTGGTATTCGATCGAGCCGTAAAGGACTACAACGCAAAGGACTTTGACGCGGCCGAGAAGGGATTCAAGGAAGTGATCGCCAAGTTTCCGAAGAATGCCGACGCGTTGTTTTATCTTGGACTGATCAAAGCCGAAAAGAAGGATGTTCCGGCGTCGGTTCCGTATCTTCAGGAAGCCGCCAAACTTGATTACAAGTCGGTTGAAAAATTGACGGCCCTCGGCGACGCCTATTTTGAATTGAAGAAATTCGATACGGCGATCGTCGAATACGGCAAGATCCCGGGGTTCGAACCGAACAACGCAAACGCGTATTACAAGATGGGACGGACCTATATGCGGCTGAACAACAAGATCGCGGCGCGCCAACAGCTAAAGAAACTTGATGCGCTCGACAAGAATCTCGCCGAAAAACTGAAAAAGGAGATCGGCGACTGACCTCTTTTTGTTTTCTTCGCCGGATTTGTTAACGTTTCTGAAAGACCGATTTTTCAAGGGGTAAAACAACTTATGCCATCTACAGCCATATTATGCGGCGTTCTGCTGATTCTTTTGGGACTCGGCGGCTTCGGATACGCGGTTTCAACACTTCCTGCCGGCGAACCGGTGACGAAGGTGATGACCGCGCTGATCCCGGCGGTTCTCGGACTGATCCTTGCCGGCCTCGGCTTCCTGGCCAAAAGCAAGGAAAATCTGCGCAAGCACGTGATGCACGCGGCGGTACTGGTCGGATTGATCGGCTTCGCGGCGACCGTTTCGAGCGTCTTCAAGCTCTCGGCGCTGTTTGCCGGTACGGCCGAGCGGCCGCTGGCCGTCGTGTCGCAGTTCGCGACCGCGGTGATCTGCCTGGTGTTCGTCGTGCTGTGCGTGAAATCGTTTATCGACGCTCGCCGGTCAGGGGCAGTTTGATCGTAACCCTTAGTCCGCTGCCCGTGTTCTCCGCGGCGATCGTTCCGTTGTGAACGAGAACCGCGCGGCGGGCGATGGCAAGGCCGAGTCCGACACCGCCGGAGCGACGCTCGCGAGCTTCGGCGACGCGGTAGAAAGGGCGAAACAGGTGCTCAAGGTCCGCGTCCGGGACGCCGCCTCCGTGATCTTCGACGATTATCCTCGCAAATTCCGGAGCACAACTCAGATGAATCTCGACCGCCGTCCCCTCAGCGGTGTATCTAACCGCATTGCGCACGACGTTTTCGACCGCGCTCCGCAATAATGCCTCGTTCCCGGTCAAGTTGCAGTCGTCGATCCGTGTAACCGTCGCCGACTTCCCTTTCGCAGACGCTTCGAAATCGGCGTCGGCGGCGATCTCGCGGACGATCCGGCCGATGTCGAGTTGAACCATCGAAACGTCCGCAAGTCCGCCTTCGAGTTTTGAAAGGGTCAGAAGCCGACCGATCATTTCGTTAAGTCTCTCGGCTTCGGTCTCGATCCGCTGAAGGATCGGTCCACTGTCGGGGCCGGCCTTTTGCCGCGCGAGTTCCAGCGCGACGTTCATTCGGGCGAGCGGCGAGCGCAGTTCGTGCGAAATATCGCGCGTCAGACGCTTTTCGCTCTTGACGAGAGTTTCGATGCGCTCGGCCATTTCGTCAAAATCAACGGCGAGGGTCGCGAATTCGTCGTAGCGTCGTCCGATCCGAGGCGAAACACGCGTTTCGAGATTTCCCGCCGCAAACTCGCGCGCCGCCTCGCTGAGTTTGACGATCGGAGACGAAAGATATCGGGCGAGAACATAGCAGACGAGGATCGCCGTCAGGATCAGTCCGGCAAGACGCAGGTAGCGGACTCGCGGTTCGCCGAGAAACGGCGCCGGAAGCGGACGCGTCCAAAGCGCGACGAGAACGTACTTCCTTCCATCGTTGAGCGTCAGGCTTTTCGCCAGCACCGTGTCCTGAGCCAGATAGCTGACCTCGGTTTCGGAGCTGTTGAACGCCCGTTCGACGGTCTCCGAGTAGTTGACCGCGCCGATCCCGCCGCCGTCGATCAACAACTTCCGGTTTTCATCGACCAACCCGGCTCCGCGGATCGGATCATAATCCCGCAATCTGCCGATGAACTTCTCGACTCCGGGCTGACCTTCCGCGTCGAAGATCTGCGCCGCCGTCTCGCTGTGGATCTTTACTTGTTTGCGCGCAAGACTCTGAAATCGCTGAACGAAGGGATCGCTCTGCATCGTCCACGTCAAAAAAAGCGCGACGCCGATCATCAGCGCCATCGCCGCCAGGAACCACAGAAAGATTTTGAAGAAAAGATTCATTTTTCGACGACCGTGTAAATGTAGCCGACCGAGCGAATGGTCTTGATGCGTTCGCTCCCATCGCTTCGCAATCCGAGTTTCTTTCGCAAATTGCTGATGTGCATATCCAGGCTCCGGTCATAAGGCGAGAGGCGCCGGTCCAGAACGCGCAAACTAAGGTCTTCCTTTTTGACGATCGTCCCGGCCTCGGCCACGAGCGCCGCGAGCAGTTCGAATTCGACGGCCGTCAGATTTATCTCGATGCCGTCGATCCTGGCCGTTCGCGCACCGAGCGAAATCTCGCAATCGTCCGCCGTGAGCGTGTCCTGATTCAGCGCCTTCGTCTCCAGATCGACCCGAACGCGCCGCAGGATCGCCCGCAGCCGCGCGACAAGCTCGCGCGGATTGAACGGCTTCGATAAATAGTCGTCGGCGCCGATCTCCAGTCCGACGATGCGCTCCATATCGTCGCCGCGCGCCGTCAGCATCAGGACCGGGATCGCGGACGTCTGCCGGAGGTCGCGAAGAACGTCAAAACCGTTCTTTTTCGGCAACATCACGTCGAGTATAACGATCTCGTAATCGCCGGAAAGCGCGCTTCTGAGTCCGGCTTCACCGTCGTGGACGGAATCGGTCTCAAACCCCTCGACATTCAGGTATTCGGCGACCAGTTCGCACAGTTCCTCGTCGTCGTCGATGATCAGAATCTTGCCCATTGTCACGATTTTACGCCAGTTCCGAGATGCTCGTCCAAAGTTTTACACTTCTTTACAGTTCATCGCGATAAATTGACGTTCGCGGACCTCCGAAAATCGTCTTATACATTGAAGGGCAAGAAATTGCATTCGATAACAAGGCTTAAGGAGTAATTATGAAAAAGATCACTATCGCAATACTGGCAGTCGCACTTCTCTCGATTGGCGCGATCTTCATTTTCGCGCAGAAAGGTGAAGGTATGCGGCGGGGTCCGCGCGGCGGGGGATTCGGACCGGGACGTGGAATTCTGAAGATGGCCGAAAAACTCGGCGCCACCGATGAGCAGAAAACCCAGATCCAAGGGATTCTCGAAGAATCGAAAACGCGCATTCAGCCGCTGATGGAATCGGCGAAGGCGAACCACCAGCAGATCAAAGATCTCGGCACCGACGGAACTTTCAACGAAGCTGAAGTTACCCGGCTCGCAAACGCTCAGGCGGAAACGATGAAGCAGATGATCGTCGAAAAGGAACGCACGAAGGCAGCGATCTTTGCGGTTCTGACGCCGGAACAGCGCACGAAGGCGAACGAGTTCAAGGAACAGATGAAAGAACGCTTCAAGGACCGCAAGCGCGGCCCGGGCGACGGATTCGGCGGCGGCTTCGGCGGCGGATTTGAAAAAGACTAACGAACAAGGGGCAGACAGATCAAACGGGTACACGGCCGCAATTCGCGGCCGTGTTTTTTTGCTCGAAATTTGAACCACAAAGAGCACGAAACCACACGAAGGTCTTTAATCGCTCATTGAGAGCTTCGTGTAACTTCGTGACCTTCGTGGTTGAATCCGGCCCAACCGTATGAATGTAACCTTATTTTCCCTTCGTTCGTATTGACAAAACGATTCTTTGATCTAGGATAGACAAGATGCCGACAACTTTGACCGAATTCGAAGACAGCGAGCGCGGAAAAACGGTGCTTCGCGTGGCCGGTTCAATGACGCTCGAGGACGCGAAATTGCTCGAACGGATCGCGTTCGACCTGCGCGAACAGCGCGGACGAAACATCACGTTCGATCTTTCGGATATCGACTTTCTCGACAGCGACAGCGCTCCGGTGCTGATCAATCTCGTCCGCGAGCACGGTTTCGAGATCGAAGGCATCGAGTTCTTCCTGCAAACCATCGTCAATGACGCCGAAAAGACCCGGCACTGATGCACGACTGGAGCGCAAGCGACCCGCTTGCCAACGGCGTGAAACGCCGTAGCGGCCGCGGCGAGTCCGGAAGCCTCTCCTCCCCGGCGCCGTTCGCGCTCCGCGCTCATAGCAAGCGGGACGCTTGCGCTCCAGTCGGGCCCCTTGCGGCTTAACTAACTTTCGGCAAATATCGAACACGTTATGAAAACTCGTGACATCGCGAATTTCTTGGGCGGACAACTTTCGGGCGACGGCGAGGTCGTGATCAACGGCGTCGCAAAGCTGGAATCCGCGTCGGACGGCGAACTCGCGTTTGTCGAAAATGCCGATCGGATGGCTAAAACAAAAGCCTCTTGCCTGATCGTCCCGGTCGACTTCGATGAAACGGTCGAATGCCCGACGATCCGCGTCGCCGATCCGAAATTCGCCTTCGCGTCCATCGCTGAGGTCCTGCATCCGCCGAAAGAACGCGGCGGAGCGGTTCATCCGTCAGCGGTCATTGCCGGATCGGCGAAACTCGAGCCGGGCGTTTTCATCGGCGCCTTCGTCTGCGTCGGCGAAAACTCGACAGTCAGCGACGGCACCCAGATTCTGGACGGCGCGAAAGTCGGTGAAAACGTGACCATCGGCCGCGACTGCGTCCTTTTCCCGAACGTCGTCGTCGAGGACGGATGCATCATCGGCGACCGCGTGATCCTGCATTCCGGCGCGGTCATCGGAGCCGACGGATTCGGGTTCGTCCGCGGGCCCGAAGGCTACGTCAAGTTTCCCCAGATCGGAACGGTCGTGCTCGAGGACGATGTCGAGATCGGCGCAAACACGTGCGTCGACCGCGGATCGCTCGGCGAAACGCGCATCGGCGCAGGGACCAAGATCGACAATCTCGTTCAGGTCGCGCACAACGTGCAGATCGGCAAACGCGTCGTTATCGCGGCGCAGGTCGGAATCTCGGGAAGTTCGGTGATCGAGGACGACTGCCTTCTCGCCGGCCAGGTCGGAATTGCCGATCATGTCCGGCTGATGCGCGGTGTCGCGATCGGCGGGCAGTCCGGAGTGCTTCCGGGCAAGATAGTCCGTTCCGGTGTCTGGATGGGAACCCCGGTTCAGCCGCTGGACGAATACAAACGTCAGACGGTGATGGTCAAGCGTATTGAACGGCTCCGCGAGGAACTGAAAGAGCTGAAGCGCCGGGTTATGGATAAGTAGCCGTCGACCTATGGTTCGAAGATCGAGACGAGCTCGGCCAAAAGGGACTTAAAATCGCGGTCATCGGCATTTTCGGGCGAGCGGGTCGCCCGGATCTTGATGAAATTATCCTCGAAGGAAAACAGATAGAGCTCGGAGACCTTGGGCTGTCCCTGAACGTTGAATCTGAACAAGGCATAATGCGCGTCGGTCGCCCTGCCGACGGTTATCCGGTCCGTCTTCACCTCTTTCATATTCTGGTAGATCCCGGCTTTCCCGATCGCGAGGATCTCGCTGCGAACGCCGTCGAACTCGCGCTTCACGGTCGGACTGCTGATGTCGTTTGAGATCGACGCGTTGCCGCCGTTGTAAACGTAGATCGTGACGCGTCCCCCGCGGTTCGACTCGTACGAGTAGCTGTAGCCGAGAGCGGCCGTCGGGTAAGTCGTCTTTTCGCTTTTCGTCCAGCCTTCGATCTCGGGAAAAAGAAGGGTCGTCCGCTTCGCCACGGGCGTCGGCTTCGGCGTCGGCCTTACCTCGACATTGGCGGCCGGCCGGCCGGAACCGCGCGTATCGCTCCCGTCAAGCGGCTTTCCCGGATCCTGCGCAAAAGCGGCAACGGCAGAGAGTGTTATGATTGCGTTCGCGATGAAAATCGTTAAGAAGTTTGACTTCATTCTTTTCTTCCCCTTTACTGTCGGTTAACCGTCGTAAGTTTACTCTTTAGCCGACCCTCAGGCAATCGTTTTCTTGTTAAACGGAGATTGCAGGCTTCTGAAAAGTTCGGAAAAATGGTTCTGGATAAAGGCAAAATGCACAGCGAGTCGACTACGAATTTGACCTGTTTGTTGAACGACCTGCCGGTTGGGGCTCGACTCATCATCCGCTGCAAACTCGACTGGCGTTCGGCGGCGGTTTCAGCCAGGCGCGAGGAGCGAATTGTATTAACCATCAACTCTCCGACCGGAAGAACGTACAGAAAATCGTGTCCGTTGGAAACGGTCGTTTCGATAAACGGAGCTATTTGTGTAATTGGAGACGGCCTTTGGCAGAAGAGTTTTGTCAGATACGACGCGAGGTGGTGACAATGGTAAGCCGAGAACGACGTTTTCAGTTTTGTTTCAGCTCCTACGGTGTCAGCGTGAGGGTCTCATCAAATCGGCGACACGACATTGACGAGTTCCGCCGGTAAGTCAGGAAGAAATCCCATGCTGTGAAGCTGAGCATCGGTTGTTCCTTGAAAGAAGACTTGATTTGAAGGATCGCGTCTTCAAGAGTAATGAGATTATCGAGGAACATATCTTCTCGGAAGACTTGCTCAGAAATCTTATTTCGAGTGCGAAACTCACGGTCGCGGAGGTTGCGTCGACCGTTGTGTTTATTCACGCGGAAGTAGTCGGGTGGAACGGCAACCCGGTAGAAATCACAACGGCAAGGCGACCTTGACTGCGGAATTGATCAAGCTTGGAGCACATTATTTTTCCGACGAGTACGCGGTTATTGATAATGACGGCGGAGTCCATCCCTTTCCCAAGCCTTTTTCGATTTGCGAGGGCACTTCGCCAAACGAACAGGTCGACTATCCGTTCGAAAAGTTCGGATAAGAACGCGCAGTGGGCCTGGTGACCGCAGAGCTGCGACCCGCTAAGGCCGCTGTACTCACAACCGAAACGTCCGAATTATTCAAGCGCTACTTTAACTGCGCCAAGGATCTTTCTGGAAGCATTTTCCTGGATAAAGACGACGACGGAAGTGAACTCTCGTTTCCAATCACTACTGATGCTGATGCTTGCCTTGCCGTCAAAGGCCTGCAACCCTCTTGGAACCTTCCCGACAGCTGTTAGTTCCCTGACAACCGACGAATGTTCGAGGCGTTTGTTCCGGTTTTCGCCGGAGGAAACATCACGCGCCAGACGGTCCTCCGTTATGGCCAAAAACACGGTCGCGTCGTCGTGTTTCGGGATATCGCCAATGCCGATCGTCACCGAATCGCCGGCGACCTCGGCCCTGATGGACGCCTTCGGCTGTTTCAACGCGTCCTGGATCAGGCGCGTCGCACGGCCGGTGTCGGCGCCGTTCAGTTCGAAACTGCCGTCGATGACCATCTGCGGCGTGTAGACCGAATCGAGCTTGAACCGCGACGAGTAAAACTCCTGGCGCTGCGAGAACAGGGCCGATGAAAACTCGTCCTTCCAGCCGAGCCGGTCCCAGTAATCGACGTGAAGTTCGAGCGCGATTATCTCGGCCTGCGGCACAGGTTGTTCGCGGCGCAGGAATTCGAGCGCGCGCTCGGCCGGCGGACAGCTTGAACAGCCTTCCGACGTGAAGAGTTCGACCAGAACCGGTGTCGGAGCGTTTTTGACAACCGTCGTCGGGGCCGGACCGGGCAGTTTTTGACTTTCGACCGTCTGCGACCCGCAGGCCGCGACGAAGATCATCAGAATCGGGAACAACTTGGCTTTTATCACGTCCTGATAATATCAAAAACCGAAAACTTTATTCCCGATTTTCGCGGGTCGCCGCCGATTTGTTAGAATGGAACTTTTCATTCTGCACAAAATTTCTGACTATGAAGACTGGCGCAAGAATCGTTGAGGAAAAGATCGAGGTCCGCGGGGCGCGTGTTCATAATCTCAAGAACATTTCGTTCTCGATCCCCGTCAATAAGCTGACAATCGTTACCGGCGTTTCGGGGTCGGGCAAGTCGAGCCTCGCCTTCGACACGATCTATGCCGAGGGCCAGCGGCGCTATGTCGAATCGCTGTCGGCGTATGCGCGGCAGTTTCTCGAGCGAATGGACAAGCCCGACGTCGACGAGATCGTCGGCATCGCGCCGGCGATCGCCATCCGGCAAAAGAACGCCACCCGAAATCCCCGTTCGACGGTCGCGACGCAGACCGAGATCTACGATTACCTGCGGCTGCTCTTCGCCCGCGTCGGCCAGACCTTTTGCGCCGCCTGCGATGCCGAAATCAAGAAAGACTCACCGGAGTCGGCCGCCGACGACATTCTCGGAAAACTCGAGACCGGAACTCGTTTTTATGTTCTGTTTCAGATCAACGACAACATTTTCGCCGCCAAAACAGGGAAAACAACCGACAAAGCGCGGCGCCTGCACGTTTCGGCCGTATTGCTGTCGCTGATGCAGAACGGCTTTACGAGATTCTTCCGAAGCGGCGAAACGATTGATCTGCAGACGCCCGAAGACTATAAGTTTCTCGATTTTGAGGACACGTTCGTCCTTATCGACCGTCTCAAGTCGGACCCTTCGATCCGCCAGCGACTGGTCGATTCGCTCGAGATATGTTTTCGCGAAACGAGTTCGGCGACGATCCTGACGACGGACGGCTCGACGCTCAACTATTCGGACGCATTCGTCTGCAAAAACGACGGCACGGTCTATGAAGAGCCCGAGCCGCGCCTTTTCAGTTTCAATTCGCCGTTCGGCGCCTGTCCGACATGTCAGGGATTCGGCAACTCGATCGGCATCGACTATGGGCTCGTCGTCCCGAAAGAGGACGTGTCGATCGCCGACGGCGCGATCGAACCGCTGAGCCGGCCGCAGTATGCCTGGGCGTACAAGGCGCTGACCTCGTTTTGCCTCAGCGAAAATATCCCGACGGGCGTTCCGTTCAGCGAACTCGACGAGACGCAGCGAAAGGCGATCTTTCACGGAAAGGACAGGTGGAAGGGCGTCGCGGGGTTTTTTGAGTGGCTCGAAACCAAGAAATACAAGCTCCACGTCCGGGTCTTTCTGGCCAAATACCGCGGCTACACGGTTTGCCCCGAATGCCGCGGGGGAAGGCTCAGAAAAGAGGCCATCGCCGTCAAGGTCGGCGGCAAATCGCTGCCCGAGGCGGTCGAAATGTCGATCAAAGACGCGACGGTTTTCTTCGAATCGCTGCAGCTTTCGCCCGAGCGCGAAAAGGTCGCCGAAAAGCTCCTGCTCGAAATTCGCCGCCGGCTGAAATTTATGGTCAACGTCGGACTCGACTATCTGACGCTCGACCGGCTCGCGTCGACGCTTTCGGGCGGCGAGGCGCAGCGCATTCAACTGGCGACGAATCTTGGCTCGCTTCTCGTCGGAACGCTGTATGTTCTCGACGAACCGTCGATCGGGCTTCATCCGCGCGACAACGCGCGTCTTATCGGGATTCTCGAGAATCTGCGCGACATCGGAAACACGGTCCTGGTGGTTGAACACGACGAGGAGACGATCCGCGCCGCCGACCATATCCTCGACATCGGACCGCACGCCGGCGAACTTGGCGGAAACCTGATTTACGAGGGAGATTTCGCGGGGATGATGCGTTCGGACCTGTCGCTGACCGCCAAATATCTGCGGGGCGAGGCCGAGATCAAGATCCCGTCGCAGCGCCGCAAGCCGACGACGCGAAAGATCACGATCAGCGGCGCGCGCGAGCATAACCTGAAAAATGTCTCGGTCGAGATCCCGCTCGAACAGCTCGTTTGCATCACCGGAGTTTCGGGTTCCGGCAAGTCGACGCTCGTTCACGACGTTCTCTACGCCGGCATCAAAAAACAACGGGGCGAATGGCAGGGACCGGTCGGTCGTTTCCGCGATATCGCGGGGATCGAGAACATCGATGACGTGGTTCTCGTCGATCAATCGCCGATCGGCCGCACGCCGCGTTCGAATCCGGTTACATACATCAAGGCATACGACGCGATCCGCGAAGTTTTTGCGGCGACAAACCTTTCGAAAACAAAGGGTTATAATCCGTCGCACTTCTCGTTCAACGTTCCCGGCGGCCGTTGTGAAACCTGTCAGGGCAGCGGGACCGTGACGGTCGAAATGCAGTTTTTGGCAGACGTCGAACTGACTTGCGAAGACTGCCGCGGGACGCGGTTCAAGTCCGAGATACTCGACGTCAAGTTCAAGGGAAAGAGCATTGCGGAGGTTCTGCAGATGACCGTCCGTGAAGCGCTTATGTTCTTCAAGGACATAAATAAGCTCGTCAACCGGCTGAAGGTGATCGAGGCGGTCGGGCTCGGCTATCTGCGTCTCGGCCAGTCGGCGACGACGCTCTCTGGCGGCGAGGCGCAACGCGTCAAGCTGGCCGCGCATCTCGCGCAGAAAACCCAGTCGCGGACGCTCTTTATCTTTGACGAGCCGACGACCGGACTTCATTTCGACGACATCAACAAACTCCTCGCCGCGTTTCGCGCGCTGATCGACGGCGGCGCCAGCCTCATCGTCATCGAGCATAACCTCGACGTCATCAAGACGGCCGACCATATCATCGACCTCGGTCCCGACGGTGGTTCCGGCGGCGGCGAAGTCGTCGCGACCGGCACCCCTGAAGAGATCGCCGCGGACGAAAACTCGATCACCGGCCAATACCTGAAACCGGTTCTCAAATAGACTGGAGCGCAAGCGTGACTGGAGCGCAAGCCTGACTGGAGCGCAAGCGTCCCCGCTTGCATTGAGCGCGGAGCGCGAACGGCGCCGGTGATAGAAAACGTTAAGATGCGCCGCGGCTTTACGGCGTTTCACGCCGTGGCAAGCGGGACGCTTGCGCTCCAGTCGGCTTGCGCTCCAGTCACCCTCCAGTCAAATACTCACAAAACTTATGAAAAACAACTATAGATTTCAGCCCAAGGGCTTGCGGTCAAACTTCGGATGGTACGACCGCGGCTACATCCCTCATTTTGACGGCGGTGAGATCCCGCAGTTTCTTACCTTTCGTTTGTACGACTCGTTGCCTCAGGATGTCATCGCGAAATGGCGCCTTGAAACGGCGGATTCCGGCGAAAAAGGCGAGATCATCTTCCGCAAGAATGTGGAGCGATATCTCGATGCCGGTTATGGTCAGTGCTTCTTGAAAAACCCGGCCGTCGCCGAACTTGTCGAGAACAGTCTGCTGTTCCATCACGGAAGCAAGTATGGGCTGGTTAGTTGGGTAGTGATGCCGAATCACATTCATTTCCTCGCGACACCGTTCGAGGGCGTAGAATTGGCCGAGATCGCGCATTCGATAAAGTCGTACACGGCACACGAAGCAAACAAGATTCTTGGCCGCACGGGACAGTTTTGGCAACACGAACCGTTCGATCGCTACATCCGCAACCAGCGTCATTACCTGAACGTCATCGACTACATCGAGAACAATCCCGTGAAAGCCGGCCTGTGCGGGAATAGATCGGAATGGCGATATTCCAGCGCCTACGCCGGGAGGCAATACTGACTGGAGCGCAAGCGTGACTGGAGCGCAAGCCGACTGGAGCGCAAGCGTCCCCGCTTGCAATGAGCGCGGAGCGCGAACGGCGCCGGTGATGGAAGACGTTAGGACACGCCGCGGCTTTACGGCGTTTCACGCCGTGGCAAGCGGGACGCTTGCGCTCCAGTCGGCTTGCGCTCCAGTCGCGCTCCGGTCGGCTAATCGAAGGCTTTTCGCCAGGAGGGGACGATCTGTTCCAGGACTTTGCAGTCGCAGAAGGCGCCGTTTTCCTGGAGCCACGAACTGACTCGCGGAAAGTTGAGGCGATTTTCCATCATAAACTGCATCGCGTACCGGAGCGTGTGGTTGCATTCTTCGCTTTCGAGCTTAAGCTCGAGAAAGTCGAACAGGTCCTCAAAATCAAACTGACCCGCCGGCAACGTCTTGAGAAATTCCTCAAGTTCCTCGCCGCTCAGTTGCGCCAAGTTCTCGATCTGTCGTTTTCGTAAAATAGCCATATCTTGATTTGGGATTTGGGATTTGGGATTTTGGATTTATGGACAAATGCTCGCGAATCACAAATCACAAATTGCCGACCGCCTTTTCCCTCTCCGCTTCCTCGCGTTCGCGGCGTTTGACTCCGTCGCGGCTGTCGTATGAAAAGAACTTGGGTAAAAATGCAGCGACCAAAAGCACGGCCGCGACGCACATTATTCCGCCCGAAACCAGAGCCGGCCCGTTTCCCCAGCGTTCGGCGACGAAACCCATTTTCGCGCTGCCGAGGTATGGCCCCGTAAGATAGCTTATCATCTCGATGCTCGCCAGCCGGCCGCGCATGAAATTCGGGATCGTCTGGTTCCAGATCGAACCGCGGAAGATCCCACTGAGCATATCAAAGAACCCGGCAACGACGAGACACAGCAATGCCACCCAAATGTTCGAAGCGAGGCCGAAAAAGAATATCGCGACTCCCCAAAGCGCCGCCGCGCCGATGATCATCCGGCCATGCTTGTAAACGAATTTCGTCCAGCCCGACGTTAGGCTCGCGGCCAACGCCCCGAGCGCGATCGCTCCATAAAAAAAGCCAAGATACTTCTCACCGTAATCCTTTGCAAGCGCCGGATAGAGCGCGTGCGGGAACGCAAAAAGCATCGCGGCGATGTCGATAAGATACGTCCCCAGCAGATCGGGTCGCGAAAACGCATATTTCCACGCGGCGACAACATTCCGTACGCTCGGCCTGTCGGCGTTCGCCTGCGCAGGCAGCGCGCTGATCATAAAAACTGCCAGAAGCGAAGCCGAAAACGTCACCAGATCGACCGCATACGCCGTTTTGGCTCCGAAAGACGTCGTGATCAGACCGGCAACGACCGGACTGATCACCGCGCCAAGACTCCAGCGCATCGAATTGAGCGCCATAACGGCCGACATCAGTTCAACGGGAATGACCTTTTGAATGAACGACTCAAACGCCGGCCGTTGGATCGCAGCAAAACCGGCGTGAAGCGCCGCGCATAGAAAAATGACCCAGATCCTCGGCGCGGCAAAAAGAGAATTGATCAGAAGGATCGCCGTCACCAGCGTTTGTCCGATCTCGGTGAGACGCAGGATCCGGCGCCGGTCGAATGCGTCGGCAATCGCTCCGCCGACGAACGCCAGGATGAACATCGGGAAAAACTCGGCGAGCGCGACAAAGCCGACCATCTCGCTCGAACCCGTCAGCGTGTACATCTGCCAGTTGATCGCGACGATCGAGATCATCGTCCCGAAAAACGAGATCAACTGGCCGAAAAACAGCAGCCGGTAGTCGCGAGAGACCTTTAGCGGTGTGATATCGATCAGCACAAAAAGATTAGCAAGCCGACTGGAGCGCAAGCGTCCTCGCTTGCAACGGCGTGAAACGCCGTAAAGCCGCGACGAAGTCCGACGTAATTATCCCCGGGCGCCGTTCGCGCTTCGCGCTCATTGCAAGCGGGGACGCTTGCGCTCCAGTCGGCTTGCTCCAGTCGGCTTGCGCTCCGACCCGAAATCAGCAACTACCTCGGCGGTATCGGCGTATCGCCCGCGATTCCCCAGTTCGGGCCGATGAACGTGTTGTCCGAACTCCGGAGAATGAACCAGACTCCGTCACGGTAGACCGCGATGTCGGTCTTCCGGTCACGATCATAGTCACCCTGGACCGGAACGTCCGTTGCGAGTCCCCATGAGACGATGTCCGTCGAACACGTCGCGCTGTTGCGGATGTACCAGGTACCGGCACGGAAAACGGCGAGATCGGCCTTTCGGTCACGGTCGTAGTCGCCGACGACCGGCGTGTCGCCCGGCGCTCCGAACTGCTCGATCCGCGTCGTGCCGTAGAAGCTCTGCCGGATGTACCACGTCCCGTTCCGGAAAACCGCGACGTCGGCTTTGCCGTCTCCGTCATAGTCACGCGGAACGAGTTTGTCACCCGCCAGTCCGAAGTTGACATACGCAACCGAACTGTCGGAACTGTTCCGGATGATCCAGGTTCCGGCGCGGAATACGGCCGCGTCGGTTTTGCCGTCGCCGTCGTAGTCGGCCGGCACCGCGATATCGCCCGCCGTTCCGAAATTGATCACGTTGAAATTGAAACGTGAACCCTGCGAAATGTACCAGCGGCCCTCGCTCGCGCGGAACACAGCGATGTCGACGTCGCCGTCGCCATCGTAATCGCCGGCCACCGGCGCGTCCGTGTCGAGTCCGAACTGCTGGCTGGTGACGCTGAGGTCCGAGCTGTTGAGAATATACCAACGCCCGTCCGTCGCGTCCTCGCCGTTCGTGCGGAAGACAGAAATATCGGTTCCGCCGTCAGCGTCGAAGTCTGCAGCCGGAGGCGTTTTGAGTGCCACAACCTTGACGTCATCGACCGCGACGCCCGCGAACGCGACCGAATTGTCCTGATCCATATGGAACGTGACCGTGATCGTCTTTCCGGCGAACTCGGTGATGTCGTATTCTTTCAGCGCCCATCCCGCGCTGCCCTGCAGCGTGACATTCGGACTCCCGACGATACCGGTCATTGTTCCGTCTTTATGCTCGAAGACGCGGCGGGTAAGTCCGCCACCGCCGACTTCGGCAACTTCGACATAGTAATGATCGAAACTCGCGGATTCGACCTGATATTTGTGCGCCCAGGAGAGCTTCAATGCCCGGCCGGTTTGTCCGGTTAGATCGATGTTCGGCGAAACCAGATCCTGCGTCACGGTCCCGCTGGGAGCGCTGTTGTAGGTATTATCAAGATCGGTCTTCCAACAGTTGGTCCCGCTATTGCAGCTGTCAATGATCGCCGCGCCGGGGATGTTCGTCGTCGGCAATCCGCGCTCCCACTCGTCGGCCGTTCCGGAATGCGTGAATCCGCCGTCATCGGCCTCAAAATCCGAGCTATAGATCGTCTGCTCGAGCGCCGGAATGCTTGAAAGCGCGGGATCTTCGCAAACCGTGACGCTCCAGCTGTTGAGCGTGCCGGCGTCGCCGTTGGTATCGTCACGCGCCGTCAGCGTCCACGTTCCCTGCGCGTTCTCGCCATTGAGCCACGACATTCTCGTGAAATTCTCGGGCTGGTAATGCATCGGCTTCATCACCGTGAATAAATTGACCGCCAGCGCCGCGTCGTCTTCAAAGTTGACGTCCATATCAAGCAATCCGGCGGTGTTCGCCGTCGAACTGCCGACGTCGTTGAAGAGCGTCATCTCGTTGCCCTGCGGACTAGTGATGTTAAGGTCGATGTCGGCCATCTTCGCGTGCGTCAGGTTGACGTTGACAATCGCCTTGCTGATGAACTTGCTGTCCGGGATGTCGATCGTTTGAACCGCATTCGGACTCGTCGTGTCAGGTCCGATCGGCTGCGCGGCCGTCGCCGTGGTGTAGGTCGTGCACTTGCTTTCTTTGGCGGGGATGACGGACACGCTCACGTTGTAAGTGAACGTCGGCGTCCCGGATCCGGCGGCGGACGGATCGACGTAGGCGTAGTAAGTTCCCGCCTCTTTGACCGTAAAATACAGCGCTTCGGAATTCGGTGAAACGGCGTTCGCGTCGTTGACGACGAGCGTGAAGTTGTTGAACGTCGAGATCCCCAACCGGCCGTTCCAGGTCGTTCCGTCCCGCTCCGGGTCGAGATCGAGACTTAGGAAGACCGTGTCACCCGCGTTGGCCGTGAACGAAAAGAAATCACCGGTGTCGGTCGCCGAATCTATCGCGCCGCTCATGAAACGGTTCGCGTTCATCGGAGTCGCCGTGACCGTCGAATTGTTCGGCTCGACTTCGGCTGCGGGAGCTCCGGACTGGACTTGCAAATACAGATCGTAATACCGGATCTGCGTGGTTGCGGTCGAACCGGTAACCTTCAGATAATAAACGCCCGAGGTCGGGACGGCCTTGCCGGCGATGCTCGACGCGGTGGTACCGAAACTGCCGTCGTCAAGATCGGTCTCGAGGATCGTCGCGCCGTCGGTGTCGATCAGGTCGAGCGTTGAATTCGAACCGCCCTGACCGGAAGATGTCTGCGTTGCGGCGAAGACGCGATCGCCGGCATTTGCGTAAAACGAATAAAAATCAACGTCGGCATTGGGATAAATGTCGCCGCGAACGCGGACTGCGGAGCCGCCGAGTTTCGTTGCCGCTGCCGCAGTTTCGTTGGGCTCGACCTCATTGGTCGATACATAATTCTCCGGCTCGTCTCCGATCTTCTTCGCAATCGACGGCGTCACCGCCCCGCCCTTCCGGTCGGCCAGACGAATCTGCGTCGACTCACTCGTCGTTTGCTCGACGAGATCCTTTTCCGCATTCTGGGCGATCGAGATTCCGCCGGTATAAAATATCCCGCCGCAAATCGCGGCAATCGTGCCGCCAATTATCCAATTCTTTGATCTTAAGTTCACTACTTTTTTCCTCCGTTGGTAATACAAGAATGGCCGTCGGTCATTTCGGTCCGACGACAATTTGATGTGAATTATTTAGTCCTCATCATACTACAGATGACGTCCATAACTTACACCAAGCGGGACATTTAGCGGAGTAATTTCGAAGATTATCGGGTAGCGGAACTATCGCGCGCAATGATCTCGCGCGCAATTGAGATAGCGGTCTCGAGGTCAGTGGCGGACCCGTCCAACTGCTTCTCGTAAACTTCGTCGAGCACCGACTTGAACAGCGGCGACGGCGTCAGACCGAGTTCGATCAAATGGCGCCCCAAAAGAATCGGTTTCGGTGCCGCGTGTTCGATTTTGAGATCGCGGACGCGACCAATGAACCACTCCTGCGCCGCCGCGTCAAAACGCTTTTCGGGCGGAAGCCAATCGGGATTGCGACCGAGACTGTCGGCCTTTGCGACGCGGTAAAGCAAGTCGAGATCAACCTTTCGAGCGAGCCTTCGAAACGCGCCGTCGCCCGGCGGATTCTTGAAGAACATTCCCGGCGTAAGATGGAACCTGACGAGCTGAACGACCTGCTGCCTGACGTCGAACCCGTCGAGCGTATGAATGCCAAGGCGGTCGAGAAACGAAATGGTCGGCTCAACTCCCGCTTCGTCGTGCGCCAGCGAGCGAATGCGGCCGTCACGAAATTCAGTCGTCGACGGCTTTCCGAAGTCGTGGCAGACGGCAGCGAGCATTACCGTCAACTGCCGGGCGCGATCTAGATCGTCGATCAGCTTTCGCGCCTCATCAACGACCATCATCGTGTGAACGTCGACATCGCCTTCCGGATGCCAGTCAGGCTCCTGCGGAACTCCCACAAGCGCCGTCAGTTCAGGGAACAGCTGATCGGCGATCCGAAGTTCGTAGAGCAGTTGCAGTCCGATCGACGGTCTCTCAGCCTTCAGCAGCAACTTTTCGAACTCGCCCCAGATACGTTCGTGCGGCAGATCGGTGAGGTCGATCGAGCGGCAGAGATCAGCGGTCTCGGAATCGATCTTGAAATTCAGACGTGCCGCGAACTGGGCCGCACGCAGGACTCGGAGGCTGTCTTCGGGAAACGTTTCCCTCGATACCATCCGAAGCAGTTTCCGCCCAATGTCGCTGCGCCCATCGAAGCAATCGACGATCTCGCCGGTCAGCGGATCTTCGAGAATCGCGTTGACGGTGAAATCCCGCCGTCGCGAAGCCTCCTCGAAAGACATCGAGGGATCGCCTTCGATGACGAAGCCGCGATGGCCGCGTCCGACCTTTCGCTCGCGCCGCGGAAGCGAAACATCGAGGTGTGCGCCGATCTTGTACACCGTGAACGCTTCGCCGACAGCGTCGACGCGGCCAAACTTCTCGAGAATTCCGCGCAGTTCGCCCGGTTCCACACCATAGACCTCGACATCGTAGTCCGTCGTCTCACGCCCCATCATTTTGTCACGGACGCAACCGCCGACGAGCATCGCGCGGCCGCCCAGTCGCTTGACGATCTCGGCGAGGTCGATGATATTTTCGGGTATTTTGTTCACGCCTGATCAATTACTTTCCCGGTTGGCATAGAAAGAGTCTTCCTCGTTGATCGATCTCACACTGTTGGTCGCCGATCTCGACGTAAGCCAGTCCATTTTTGAAATCGCTCACGAAATCGAACTTGAACGGCAGGACAACGCGGCCGTTACGGTCAATGAAGCCGTATGATTTACCGGCGATTCGAACGGGTATGCTCGGCCCGAACGCGACCCGCACGAGGCCCTCGGAAAACTCGTCGCCATCGTCGTATTGCGGTTCGATAGCGATCTGACCCATGCGATCGATATAGCCGACCTTGCCGTTGACGACGATCTTCGCAAGGCCTTCGCTGAAATTGCCGGCGTCGTCGTACTTGAAACCGATCACCGCTTTTCCGAACCGGTCGATGAATCCGTACTTGCCATTTCGCTCGACACTGGCCAAACCTTCGCGGAACGGACCGGCGTAATCATAAACCGGATCGATCACCGTCAAACCGTTGAGGTCGATGAAGCCCTCCTTCTCATTGATCCGAAAGCCGACAAGACCCTCTTCGCGATACCCCTCGAGCCAGTCTATGTCGTCATAAAGAAACCCTCCGACCGACCGACCGGAAGCGTTGATCAATCCCCACTTCCCGCGTTTCTGAACAGCCGTGACCTGCTGATAAAAGCCGCCCCGAACATCGTCAAACCGAGGTTTGATCCGGAGCTTTCCCGATCTGTCGATGAACCCCCAACGGCCGTCGATCATGACCGCGGCCAGTCCGTCGGAAAAATCCAGTGCCCGTTCGAACCTCGGCGCGACAACAAATCGACCGCTCTTGTCGATGAACCCGTAACCCGCCTGCTCGTTTTGCCGCAGTGCAGCCAAACCATCCGAAAATTCCCTGATCCCACCGAAGTTGATCGAAACTAAAACGTTCCCGGCTGGATCGAGAAAACCGCATCTCCTGCCGGCCGTCACCATTGTTCCATTGGCGTGCGGATAATTGCCCCGTAAATCGGGCCATCCGGGTTCGAATTGCGGGAGGACGATGAAATTCTTATCAGCGGTATAGAATCCCCAGACACCGTCACGTTCGACGAATCCGAACCGCATGATCTGATTCAGATTGTTCTCGACCTGCGGAAAACGCGTTCGCTTTGCGCCGAGGCCCGCATAGGAATCATATCCGACCACGACGTCCAAACACGCGACGGCCCGATCACCGACAAAGCGGCCGACGTAATCGAATCGGAGCGGGATCGCGACCTGGCCGTCCCGCGTCATGAAACCCCATTTGTATTGCGGGCAACAACGACGAGCTTATCGCTTTCACCCTGCGCCAAGACGGGAAAAAGGTGAAGTGCCAGAAGGCAAATTATGATCAATACGCGATGACTCGTAACGGTTTTCCCCCACAATTCTCAGATGCCGCAACGCGACTGATGGATCAGCCGAGCCTCTTTCGCAGATAGTCCTTCAGCTCTGAAACCTTAACCCGTTCCTGCTCCCAGGTGTCGCGGTCGCGAACGGTGACGGAATCGTCTTCAAGCGACTCGTGATCGACGGTGACGCAGAACGGAGTGCCGATCTCGTCCTGTCGCGCATAGAGTTTTCCGATGCCGCCGGTGTCGTCATAAACGGTGCGCATCGAGGGCAGAAGCTCTTTTTTGAGTCCCTTGGCCATCGCCACGATGTCCGGCTTGTTCTTCGCCAGCGGCAGAACGGCAACCTTGATCGGCGCGAGTTCGGGTTTGAGACGCAGGATGACGCGGGTTTCGCCCTTGTCATTGGTCTTTTCGGTATAAGCATCCATCAGAACCGCGAGAACCGTGCGATTCACGCCGGCCGCCGGCTCGATGCAATACGGGTAGAACCGCTCGTTCGTCGCCGGATCGAAATACGAAAGATCTTCGGTCGAATCGGGATTGATCCTTTTGCCCTCCGCGTCCTCCGGTTTTTTCGAATGCGTCTTGAGGTCAAAATCCGTTCGGTTCGCAATGCCCATCAGTTCGTCGAACTGCGCCGGTTCCTCGTCGCGTTCGGGGAAGAACCGGTACAGGATATCGACGCACCGGACGGCGTAGTGGGCGAGTTCCTTCTCGTTTTGTTCGTAGAGTTTGAGATTTTCCGGATCGATCCCGAGCGATGCAAACCAGGCTTGAAAATCGTCGATCCACTCCTGATGAATCCGAGCCGCATCGTCCGGACGGCAAAAATACTCCATTTCCATCTGCTCGAACTCGCGGGTCCGAAAGATGAAATTACCCGGCGTGACCTCGTTTCGGAACGACTTTCCGATCTGCGCGATCCCGAACGGAAGCTTCCGTCGCGACGTGTCGAGAACATTCTTGAAGTTGATGAAGATGCCCTGTGCCGTCTCGGGCCGCAGATACGCGAGCGAGGCCGGATCGTCGTCCGATGAAACCGCGCCGATCGTCGTGCGGAACATCAGGTTGAACTGGCGCGCCTCGGTCAGACTGCATTCCTTTCCGCTCCCGGCACAGGTTCCGGGTTCGTTCGGGCAGGCGACGTCCTGCAGTTTATCCTCGCGAAACCGTCCCTTGCAGGTTCGGCAGTCGACGAGCGGATCGGAGAACGTCGTTTCGTGTCCGGAGTATTTCCAAACAAGTCGATTCTGAATGATCGACGAATCGAGCCCTTCGACATCGTCGCGTTCGTGAACGAGCCAGCGCCACCACGACTGCTTGATATTGTTGGCAAGTTCGACACCGAGCGAGCCGTAATCCCAGGAGCTCCCAAGACCTCCGTAAATATCGGAAGCCGGAAAAACAAAGCCGCGGCGTTTTGAAAGTGAAACGATGGTTTCGATGTTAGGTGCAGACATATCTCGATTTTGGAATTGTGATTTCGGATCTTGGATTGCGATCAATCCGAGTCTCGAATTCGAATTAGACCCAGAATACGCAATAGTGAATCTTTTGGCCTGCGAAACACCAAAAATACGCGAAAACGTTCTGGAAAATAATATCTTTTAGCGTCTTTCGCGTGATTCGCGGGCAAACCGTACCGATTGCGTAATACGGGTTAAAGGCAAATACTACAACGGCCGGAGAACAAAGACAAAAAGGCGGGACATTTGGTCATTGAGAAAAAAGAAACCGCTCGTGTTGGCGAGCGGTCAAAATGGATTCACTTCTGAAACCAAACTCTGAAATCCCGGATTCCCTACTGGGCGAACGGAAGTTCCGCACCGGGCGGGACGATCCAGATCTCGTACGTCGTTCGCAACGGGGCCCGGCCGCCTTTGACGATCGATATCCTCCGCGGATCGATGCCGCGCGTCTTGACGAGATAGTCAAGCGTCCGTTTGCTCGTCTTGTCGTAGCTGTTGCGCGACATACTGATCTTGTCAGTTCCCTGATAGATGATCATATAGAGTTGTGCAAACGGCGTGCTGTTAAGCTGTATCACGCAGTTGTCGAAGCGCGCCTTGTCATCGTCAAAAGACTGGGACTCAAACACGTCGCAACGCACCGATTGGGGGCGCTCGATGATGACCCGCGAAATATCGGTTGTCGCATCGTCGCGCTGCCGGCACTGTTTGTCGTAGACATCGTCCCAAACATCGAGTTCGGCCCGCACCTTTTGCCCGCCGAGGTTCGACGTGTCAACCGTGATCGCCGACGTGCCCTGACCGCTTGTGATGACCGCCGTCTCGGGCGAAACCCGCCAACGGTAGTTTAGCGGAGTCGCCACACCGCTTACGGCATTAAACGCCGCGAACGTGATCAGATCGCCTTCGGGTATCGTGTCCGGCGCGTCAACTCGCACATTGTACGGACAGGCGCGTTCCGTGGACGTCTCAACATACCTCAGGCAGATACAATTCTTCCGGTCTTTGATGATCTGAATGTCTTCGGAAAACATCTTGCCGTTCGGAAATTCGATGTTGAGTTTGTGCGTTCCCGGCGGCAAATAGAAAGCCGTACCCTCGTTGACGCCGCTCATTCCGACATACTGTCCGTTGACCTTGACCGGATAAGCGACCGGCGACGTTTTGACGGTGAGCGTGCCGGTATTCTTCGGCCGCTTGGTGTCGCCGCCAAAGCCAAAGGCGGTTGAAGCCGCAAAAGTCGCGACCAAACCGATTACAAAAATAAAACTGATCTTTCGCATATCGTTTCCTCGAATCCGGCGACACGCCGGACCTGTTCCCTGATGATCTATTCGCCGGTTTTCGACGTCTCTCCCTTCTTGCCAAACTTGCGTCTCGCAACCATCCCGATACCCGCCAATCCGGTTCCGAACAACAGAATTGTCATCGGTTCAGGCACGGGCTCCGGCGGAGTCGGCGTCGGCGTCGGCGTCGGCGTCGGCGTCGGCGTCATGGTCGGCGTCGGGGTGGGGGTCGGCGTCGGAGTCGGAGTCATCGTCGGAGTCATCGTCGGAGTCGGCGTCGGGGTCGGCGTCTTATCGTCCCGCGTCAAAATGATCGCGATCGGGATCGCCGCCAGTCCGAGCAAGGCCCACTTCGGAAATCCGCGTTTTTTGACAATGTCATCGACACAATCGCAAACCTCGTCGCGGACGATGTTCGCCTCGGTCGTGCGGATCACCCGGTCGTCCTGCGGCGTTTTCGAAGTCGTTCCATCGTCGTCCCCGTCAGCGCTCAGAGCCGCCTTGTCGCTCGCGAGCTTGAGTTGCGCAAACGAAGCGGTGCGCGCCTTTCCGGACTTAACATTGACGACCTGAACAACCTGTTTGAACTTAACTGGCGCCGCATTCGCGGAAAGTGAAAATGTCAGAAACGACATTAAGCAGAGCGCCGTCAGAACAAATCTGATCTGAAAATTTTTCATCGTTATAACCTGGTCGATTCTTTGGCTCGGAATCGAACTGTTCAGGCCGGCACAAACCTGAGACAACTTTACTAATGTTAGGGCTCGGCGGGACTATACCAAAAATGCGGAGCAATTGCATCTCGGAACAGTCGCAAAAAAACGACCCTGCCCTCAATCTACCGTAAAAATCTTATCGATTCACAGGAAAGAAGTTGCAATGTTGACGGTATTCCAAAAACTCCACGTTTTTCTTGATAAAAAGAAAGGAGCCGCGCGGGGCACGGCTCCTTTCCGATCGTTGAACCCGGAAACTATGCTTCCTGGGCCTTTTCCTGAAGAATGATCGCCTTTCGGGAAAGTTTGATCTTGTTGCCTTCCTTGCCGATGCACTTGACCATGATCTGCTGGCCTTCGCGCAGTTCGTCGCGGACGTCGCGGACGCGCCGGTCCGAGATCTCGGAAATATGCAAAAGCCCCTCGACTCCCGAAAAGATCTCGACGAATGCGCCGAAATCGACGATCCGCGTGACCGTTCCGAGATAGGTCTCGCCGATCTCCGCTTCAGCCGTGATGGCTTTGATCCGATCAACCGCCGCCTGCGCGGCTGCTCCGTCGGCCGTTGCGATGGCGATCGTTCCGTCGTCGGAAATGTCGATCTTCGCACCGGTCTCTTCGGTGATCGAACGGATGATCTTGCCGCCCGGTCCGATGACTTCGCGAATCTTGTCCGGATGAATATGCATCGTGATGATGCGCGGCGCGAACGGAGATATATCCTCGCGGGGCTCGGCAATCGCCGTCTCCATGATTTCGAGGATGTGCATCCGGCCCTTGCGAGCCTGCTCCAAAGCTTCCTGGAGGATCATCGCGTTGATGCCGCCGACCTTGATGTCCATTTGGAGCGCGGTAATTCCGTCCCCTGTTCCGGTGACCTTGAAGTCCATATCGCCGTAATGATCTTCGGCTCCCGCGATATCAGAAAGGATCGCGTAACGGTTTCCTTCCATCACCAGCCCCATCGCCACTCCGGCAACCGCTTTCTTGATCGGAACGCCCGCGTCCATCAGCGCCAAACAGCCGCCGCAAACCGACGCCATCGAGCTCGAACCGTTAGATTCGGTGATGTCAGAGACGATGCGGATGGTGTACGGGAATTCGGTATCGGCCGGCAGAATCGACTCGATCGCGCGGCGCGCGAGATTGCCGTGACCGATCTCGCGGCGGCTTGTCGAACCGAACCGTCCGACTTCGCCGACCGAATACGGCGGGAAGTTGTAGTGCAGCATAAAGCGCCGTCTGACTTCGCCCTTTTCGATGTCGTCCATAAACTGCTCGTCCATTTTGGTTCCGAGCGTCGCGGCGACGACCGCCTGCGTTTCTCCGCGCGTGAAAAGCGCCGAACCGTGAACGCGCGGCAGCCAGCCGACTTCGCACGAGATCGGGCGGATCTCGCTGAACTTGCGTCCGTCCGGACGGCGGCGGTTTCCGAGAATGTCCTCGCGGAAGATCTTTTCCTTGAGTACGCCGAAGACCTTTCCGGCCATCGAACGCTTTTCGGGCTGATCGTCCGCGTAGCTGCCGATGACTTCTTTTTTCAACGCGTCGACTGCCGCGTACGAAGCAAGCTTGTCCTTGCCGGTCGTATCGAGCGCCTCGCGGAGCTTCTGACTGAAGTTCTTTTCGATCTCGGCGACGACATCCTCGTCGAGCGCGGGCGCGACGAAATCGCGCTTTTTGATATCGAGCGCTTTGAAAAGCTCGCGCTGCCAAAGGCACAGACGTTTGATCTCCTTGTGCGCAAGCATCAGCGCTTCGACCATAATGGTCTCCGAAACTTCTTTCGCCTCGGATTCAACCATCACGATCGCTTCGTCGGTTCCGGCCACAACGAGGTTGAGGTCCGATTCGCGGCGCTCGTCGTAACTCGGATTGATGAGATACTTGCCGTCAACCAAACCGATTCTGACGCCGGCGATCGGATTTTCGAACGGGATGTCCGAAAGATAAAGTGCGCACGACGCGCCGGTGATCGCGAGCACGTCGGGATCGTTCGACTCGTCGGCCGAGATCACTGTTGCGACGACCTGAGTTTCGTTCTTGTAGCCGTCCGGAAAAAGAGGCCGGCAGGGGCGGTCAATGAGCCTCGCCGTCAGCACTTCCTTCTCGCTCGGGCGGCCTTCGCGCCTGAAGTAGTTCCCCGGGATCCGGCCCGCGGAGTATGTCGATTCACGATATTCGACGGTCAACGGGAAAAAGTCGATACCTTCGCGCGGTGAGTTCGTGCTCACGGCCGCCACCAGCAGCATCGTGTCGCCGTATCGGACTACGACCGAACCATCGGCCTGCTTGGCGACCTTTCCGGTCTCAACCGACAATTCGCCGTCGCCCAGTCTAATAGACTCTTTCAGATATTTTTTTACTGTCATTTCTGATTTCCTTATAAACAAAAAGCGACAGGTACTGTGCCGTGAAGCCCTGCCGCTATTGAAGTTTTATTCAACGAGCGTTCTCTTTCACCGGGGACCCAATAGGCTGTCACGTTCAGCAACCCCCGGCGAACTCTTCGAGAGAACCTTTCTTACATTGACTCGAAGTCGTCAATTTGAACCTGGAAAAGCAAAGCGGCAAAACACCGTCTTATTATCGACGCCGATCTAAGTTCGACCGCCCTTTCACCATTTCACCTTTCCGGCCTTTCCACTAACCGACTGCTATCTTCTCAGTCCGAGACGCTCGATGATCGTGTGATACTCACCGATATTCTTGCGTTTCAGATAATCTAGCAGCTTTCTCCGGCGCGAGACCATTTTCAGCAATCCGCGTCGCGAGTGATGATCCTTTTTGTGAACCTTGAAATGTTCCGTAAGTTCTTTGATGCGTTCCGTCAGAAGCGCGACCTGCACCTGCGACGACCCCGTGTCCGATGTATGTGTTTTGAAATCGCTAACGATCTTAGCTTTTGTTTCTGTTTCTGTTGACATATTTATTGTCGCTAAAAATAGCCTCTCCTTTTGCTCGCAGTAACTCCGTCAAACAACGGTAACCGCGAAAATTCAGTCTGTTAATTGTCGGCTGTAACTGTTTATTTGTCAACCAATTGGAGGACCGAATCGAGACCTCCGCCTGATAGTTTTCAACTCGCTATTTGCCGAACTCTTCCATAAACTTCGTCGAGAACTCTCCCTTTTGAAACTTCTCGTCGTTCATGATCTTCAAATGAAGCGGAATTGTGGTCTTGATTCCCTCGACGACCATCGCTTCAAGCGCCCGCCGCATTCGCGCGATCGCCGCTTCGCGTGTCCGCGCGTGAACGATCAGTTTGGCGATCATCGAATCGTAATACGGCGGCACGACGTATCCCGGATAAACCGCGGTGTCGACGCGCACGCCGGGCCCGCCCGGGATATTCAACCCCGTGATCTTTCCGGGACTCGGCGTAAACTTTTCGGGGTCTTCGGCGTTGATCCGGCATTCGATCGAATGCCCGAAGATCTGAACCTCGTCCTGGGTAAAACCAAGTTTTTCGCCGCGCGCGATTCGAATCTGATTGCGGACGATGTCAACCACCGTCACCATTTCCGTCACCGGATGTTCGACCTGGACACGCGTGTTCATTTCCATAAAATAGAAAGAACCGTCTTCGTCGAGGAGAAATTCGAACGTCCCCGCATTCGAGTAACCGATTTCCTTGCAGGCCTTTACGGCCACCGCACCCATTTGGTCGCGGAGTTCTTTCGAGATCGCTGCCGATGGCGCTTCTTCGAGGAGTTTTTGGTGCCGGCGCTGGATCGAGCATTCGCGCTCGCCCAAATGAATGCAATTGCCGTGTTCGTCGGCCAGAACCTGGATCTCGATATGGCGCGGACGCTCGATATATCTTTCGATGTACACCGACCCGTTCTTAAAAGCCGCCAGCGCTTCCGACTGGGCAAGTTCGAGATTTCCAGCGAGTTCGGATTCGGCGCGAACGATCCGCATTCCGCGTCCTCCGCCTCCCGCCGCCGCCTTGATGATCACCGGAAACCGGATCTCTCTCGCGAGGACGATCGCCTCTTCAGCGGATTCTATCGGCTCCGGCGACCCCGGCAATATCGGCACGCCGGCGGCCTTCATCGTGCGCCGGGCTTCCACCTTGTCGCCCATCATCCCGATGACATGCGGCTTCGGCCCGATAAACTTGATGTTGCAGTCTTCGCAGATCTTCGCAAAGGTCTCGGACTCCGCCAGAAAGCCGTAGCCCGGATGAATCGCATCGACGTTGGTGATCTCGGCGGCACTGATGATGGCCGGAATGTTCAGATAGCTCTGGGCCGACGGCGGATTACCGATGCATACCGCTTCATCGGCGAATTTCACATGCAGAGCGTCCCGGTCGGCAGTCGAGTGGACGGCAACGGTTCTGATCCCCATCTCCTTGCACGTCCAAATGATCCGACACGCGATCTCGCCGCGATTGGCGATCAGAATTTTCCGAATCTCACGCTGCTTCATAAAAAAACGACCGGTGAAATTTACTGCCGGGCTTTGAATCTCCGCGGAGTCAAAGACCGGGGTCAAAAATCAAGGGTCATTATGTCTACTTCCTGATACCGAAAAGCGGCTGGCCAAACTCAACCGGCTGACCGTTTTCGACGTATATCTTGACGACTTCGCCGGTCGTTTCAGCGAGAATCTCGTTCATCAGCTTCATCGCTTCAACAATACAGACGACCGTCGACTCAGAGACCTTGCTGCCTTCGGAAACGTATGGCTGTTTGTCAGGCGAAGGGGCCCGGTAGAACGTGCCGACGATCGGCGATGTGATCTTGAAAAGTCCGGCATCGCCATCCGCCTCGGGTACCGGAGCTGCTTCAGCAACGACCGCCGGAGTGGCGAGCGCGGCGGGCGCGGGAATCGCAGCCTGAACGGTCTGCGCGGCCGGAGTCCGGCTTAGACGAACCCGGATATTTTCGTTTTCAAATTCAAAATCCGTAAATCCGTGCTCGTTCACGAGCTCCGCAAGTTCACGAAGTTCCGCCATATTGAGCGACGCTTTCGACGGCTGTACCGTCTTCCTCGGCGCGCTTTTCTGACCACGCGTTCCCGATTTCTCTTCGGCCATGGCCGATGCTACGTTTTCGCTCATTCGACTATCCCCCGATTCTAACCCTTCGCTGCCAACTCTCGCGGATTGTCGACCAACTCGATAACTGCCATTTCGGCATTGTCGCCCTGGCGACGCCCGAGCTTAATGATCCGTGTGTATCCGCCGTTGCGGTCCTTGTAGCGAACCCCGAGTTCTCCAAAGAGTCTTTGAACCGCTTTCACGCCGGCCGTTCTTTCGATCTTTTCCTTCGGTTCACCCTTTTTGCCGCGAAAACGGCTTTGCTCTACCTTGAACTTCGAATTGCCCGCATGAAAGAACCTCGCTGCCTGTCGGCGCAGATGAACTTCCTGAGCGCGCACGTCTTCGCCATTCAAATTATGCGCTTTGCGCGCGAGCGTGATTACCTTTTCGACGAACGGACGAAGTTCTTTAGCTTTCGGAACCGTAGTAACAATATACTCCTTTTCCGCATTAATAAGCGAGGTTGCCAAATTGCGCAACAATGAAATTCGATGCTCGGTGGTCCGTCCCAGTTTTCGATGTGCCTTTAAGTGTCTCATATTTCCAGTTTTCAGTTCATCAGGATCGGGAAGCTGCGTCGGGACTCGGAAGTCTGCCCGCAGGGTAAACTCCGGCTTAAATGTCCCCGCGCAACTTTCGAACCGTCGGAACTTGCCTAAATCTCAAATCTTGCCGATCCCTGTTTCTAGTCGAGATCCCTTCCCCCCGATCCGGGAATCGGATTTCCCTGCTCGTCAAAGTCCATCCCGAAATCCAGTCCCATACCGTGAAGAAGGTCCTTGATCTCGGTCAGCGATTTCTTGCCGAAGTTCTTCGTGTTCAGCATATCTCGTTCGCTGCGCCGGATAAGATCGCGGATCGAACGGATGTCGGCGTTCTTCAGGCAGTTGTACGACCTGACCGAGAGCTCGAGTTCATCGACCGAACGATCGAGCAGATCGTTACGAAGCAGCGGCGGACGGGCGATATCCTCGTATTTGTATTCCTCTTCCTCTTCCTCAAAATTGATGAAGATAGCCATGTGATCCTTGACGATCTTTGCCGCGAGGCCGATCGAATCGTCCGGCTTGACCGATCCGTCCGTCCAAACTTCGATCGTCAGTTTGTCGTACTCCGTGTTCGAACCCATACGGGTCTTCTCGACGTTGTAATTGACCTTTTTGATCGGAGTGTGAACCGAATCGATCGGAATGTAACCGATGGAGAGGTCCTCGTCGTTGTTGATCTCCGCCGAGACGTAGCCGCGGCCGTGTTTCAGGCGGAGTTCGATCTCAATTTCGCCGCCGGCGCTCACCGTCGCAAGATGAATGTCGGTGTTCAGCACATCGACGTCGCCGTCGGTCTGGATGTCAGCGCTGGTCACTTCGGCCGGTCCCTTCCGGCTGATCGTCAACGTCTTGGATTCGCCGCCGTGGAGCGTGAACGGAACTTGCTTGAGGTTCAAGATGACATCGGTCGCGTCCTCGACAACTCCTTTGATCGACGAGAATTCGTGTTCGACACCTTCGATCTTAACGGCCGTGATCGCCGCGCCTTCGATCGAAGACAGCAGTGCCCTCCGAAGAGAATTTCCGATTGTCGTGCCAAAACCACGCTCGAACGGCTGAGCAAAGAACTTGCCGTAACGCTCGGTCAGAGTTTCTTTCTCAACCTCTAACCGGTTCGGCATTTGAAAGTCTGTCCAGTGATTATTTTGTGTCATATATCTATTTAAAAAGTCTGTAGTCCGAAGCCCGAAGCATTTGGTCGGTTGTTTCGACAACGACCCGCAACTCCGGACTTCAGACTCCTAATTACTTGCTGTAAAGCTCGACAATCAGTTGTTCATTGATGTTCGCATCAATATCCTCGCGCTTCGGAAGCGCAGAGATCGAAACACTGAGATCCTTGTCGCCCGCCGCGATCCAATGCGGACGTCCGCGTCCGACAGCGGTCTGCCAGGCGCCTTCGACGTGAACATTTTTAACTGTATTTTCTTTGACGCTGACAACGTCTCCAACCTTGACCTGGAACGAAGGAATGTCGACCTTTCGTCCGTTCACGAAGATATGTCCGTGATTGACCAGTTGCCGCGCCTGACGTCTCGAGGTTGAGAAGCCGGCGCGATAAACGACGTTGTCGAGGCGTTTTTCAAGCAGGAACAGCAAATTCTCACCGGTCACGCCCTTCTGCCGAAGCGCCTTCTCGAAGTAATTCCGGAACTGCTTCTCGAGCACGAAATATATTCGTTTCACCTTTTGCTTTTCGCGAAGCTGCTGGCCGTAGCCTGCCAACATCTTGCGGCGGGCCGCTCCGTGCTGTCCCGGCGGGTTGGTTCCGCGTTTCTCAATTGCGCACGACGGTTTGAAGCATCGGTCGCCTTTCAAAAATAACTTTGCACCTTCGCGGCGGCACAGACGGCACACCGCATCTCTATATCTAGCCATAATTAATTAGTGTTTGCTGCTTCACGGGACAACTCCGGACCTCGGCGCGCCGATAACGGCGCGACTGAGATCGTGATGCGACCCGGGAAAAGTTTACGGGATACGATGTTTCGATCGTCCCTTCGTCCTTTCGATAGTAAAATTGTCAAACTCGGGCACGTCGACCACCAAACGGGAATTACCCGAATCGGAGACCGCTGTACCGGAATCACTACACACGGCGACGTTTCGGCGGCCGGCAACCGTTGTGCGGGATCGGCGTCGTGTCGCGGATCGCGGTCACGCGGATTCCTGCCTGGTTGATCGCACGGATCGCGGACTCACGGCCACCGCCGGGTCCCTTGACGCGAACTTCGGCCTCTCGCATTCCGGCGTCAATGGCTTTGCGGGCCACATCCTGCGCCGCCTGCTGAGCCGCGAACGGCGTACCCTTTCGCGAGCCTCGGAAACCTTTCGCACCGGCCGATGACTGGGCGACAAGGTTTCCCTGGGCGTCAGTGATCGAAACCAACGTGTTGTTGAAAGAAGCGGAGATGTGGACGATTCCGTAGGGAATGTTCTTTCTCTCCTTCTTTTTGTAAACCTTTTTTCCTTTTGCTACTTTTGCCATATCTTAAATTCCGAATCTCGATTCGCAATCGGCGATCGGCGATAGGGCCCTGAGCCGGATCGCAAATCGAAAATCGCAAATCCAATTACTTCTTGCCCGGCGCTTTCTTCTTGGCAACGGCCGCTTTGCGGGGACCTTTGCGCGTTCGAGCGTTGGTCGACGTGCGTTGTCCGCGAACCGGCAAACTACGACGATGACGGAGTCCGCGATAGCATCCGATGTCCATCAAGCGCTTGATGTCCATCTGAACGTGCTTCCGGAGATCGCCTTCGACCTCGTAGTCGGCGTCGATGATGCTGCGGATCTTGGCCAGATCGTCTTCGTTGATATCCTTGATCTTTGAATCAACGCTGACCTGAGCCTTGTCCAGAATTTCCGTCGCACATGCCTTGCCGATCCCGTAAATATACGTCAAACCGATCTGCGCTCTTTTATTGGGCGGTAAATCAACTCCTGCTACACGAGCCATATTTCTCCTGATTGTGGGTTTGAGATTTGGGATTTCGGATTTGTTTTCAATCCGAAATCAGAAATCGCAAATCCCAAATGTCGTTATCCTTGTCTTTGTTTGTGCTTCGGATTCTCACAAATCACGCGCACGATTCCTTTACGATGAATGATCTTGCACTTGTCGCAGATCTTCTTAACTGAAGGACGTACTTTCATTTTTTTTCCCTCTTCTATTACTTGTAGCGATACGTAATTCTCCCGCGACTCAAATCGTATGGAGAAAGTTCGACCAGAACCCGGTCGCCCGGCAAAATCCGGATGAAATTCTTTCGCATTTTTCCGGAAATATGCGCCAAAACCTGATGTTTGTTGTCGTCAAGTTCGACCTTGAACATCGCGTTGGGCAGTGTTTCCAAAACCGTCGCCGTGACTTCTATCGCTTCTTCTTTTGACATACTGTATAGAGTCAACGCTGTCAAAGTTGACAAACTGCTTATGTTACCGTTTTATCGGCGTCTTTTCAAGTTAGGCCGTTGCCGTTTCGCCGCGGGACTTATTTAGTTCGAGTTTCTGTTCCTTCGTCAGGGTCAGAATTTCGGGCCCGTCGACCGTGATTGCGACCGTGTGCTCCGCGTGCGCACTCGGCTTTCCGTCCTTGGTCACGACCGTCCATTTGTCGTCGAGCGTCTTGGTCTCGTGAGTTCCGAGATTGAGCATCGGCTCAAGCGCAAAACAATATCCGGCTCGAATCTTCTCTTTGGTCCCCGAGCGGCCGTAATTTGGGATCTGCGGCGCCTCGTGCATATGCCGTCCGATCCCGTGGCCGGTGTAGTCGCGAACGATGCCGTAGCCGAATTTCTCGGCGTGCGACTGGATCGCCGCCCCGATGTCGCCGACGCGCTTGTTCGGCCAACACTCGGCGATTCCAAGTTCGAGACAGTCCTCAGTAACGCGGATCAGCTGCGCCAACTCGGCCGTAATTTCGCCAACGGGCGCCGTGAACGCCGTGTCGCCGACAAAACCATTGTATGTGGCCGCCATATCGAGCGAAACGATGTCGCCGTCCCTGAGCTGAATCTCATTCGAGAAACCGTGGACGACGGCCTCGTTGACCGACGCGCAAATCGCAAACGGAAACGGCACCATCCCATACGGCTTGTAACCGATAAACGTCGGAATCGCACCGCGATCACGCATCATCTTCTCGGCGACCGCGTTCAATTCAAGTGTCGTGATCCCCGGAGCGATCATTGCGCGCAGCGCCTCGCGGACTTCGGCTATCAGTTCGCCGACTTCCCGCATCCGGTCAAGGTCTTTCTGTGACTTGGCAATGATCATTCGTTTTCCAAACAGTAATCTGCTCGCACCGCTGAGTATTCCGCCGATCCTGGAATCCCCTATAATCATCGGCGCTAATTTCCAAGGTCGAGCGATGCGATCACATTCTGATAGATTTCGCCGACCGCTCCGGCTCCGTTGACGCTCTTCAGGCGATCTGTCGCGCGGTAATAGTCCAACAACGGCTTCGTCGCCTGATCGTACGTCGTCAAACGCGTTGCGACGCTCTCTTCGTTATCGTCCGCACGATGCGTCAGTTTCGTATCCGGGTGATGATCGCAAAAACCCTCATTGACCGGAGGTTTCGAGTAAATGTTGTAGATCTCGCCGCAAACGCCGCAGGATCGACGGCCGGTCAATCGCTTCATCAGTTCCGAGCGGTCAACATGGATCTCGACCGCAATGATCGTCTTGCCCTGCTCGGACGCGAGCGCCTCAAGCTGTTCGGCCTGAACTGCGGTCCGCGGATAACCGTCGAGGAGATAATCGCCCCGGCAGTCATCACGCGACGTGCGCTCCTGCACTATCTTGAAAGTAAGGGCGTCCGAGACCAAATGTCCCGCTGCCATCGTCTCTTTGACCTCGCGCGCAAGCGGCGTATCCGCATTCTTCATTTCACGGAACAGATCGCCCGTCGAAATCTGGGGAATCCCGTGCCCGTCCTCAAGCAACCGCGCCTGCGTTCCTTTTCCCGCTCCGGGCGGGCCGATCAAAACGATTATCTTACTCATTGACCAACTTTCGAAAAAAGCCGAAAGACGCAGAGATCGCTCTCTGCGTCTTTACCGCAAAATCAAAACTAAGAACGTCGGCCGCGCAAACGCGATCCGGCACCGAGAAATCCTTCGTAATTCCTCATTACTAACTGGGCTTCGATCTGTGAAACGGTATCCATCGCGACGCCGACAAGAATCAGCAGCGAGGTTCCGCCGAAGAAGAATTGATAACCCAATCCGGTCGGTATCCACGAAAGACCCGGTGTCGAGCTCACGAACGCATCCATCGTTTCCCCGACCAGCGGGAGTCTCGCGACGTTGAAGCCGCTCAGCAAAAGCTGCGGAACAAACGCGACGAAAGCGAGATAAAGCGCGCCGACGGTCGTTAGCCGCGTCAGGATCGTATTCAGATATTCGCCGGTAGGCGCTCCCGGACGCAGTCCGGGAATAAAGCCGCCGTGCTTGCGGAGATTGTCCGCGACCTCGTCGGTGTTGAACACGATCGTGATATAGAAGAAAGTGAACAAAACGATGAGCGACAGGAAGACGATCTCATAATACGGGTCGCCCCCGTGGAACTGCTGGAAAAATATGTAGACCTTGGTCCAGATCGAGTTCGGATCATACCCCTCAGTTCCCGGCTGAGCCGCCGGAAACGCCGAAAACAGAGTCTGGGGCATCGCCAGCACCGACGAAGCGAAGATGACCGGAATAACGCCGCCCATGTTGATCTTGAGCGGAAGACTCGTTTCCTGCCCCCGGAATGTCTGGTTTCCGACCCGTCGGCTGGCGTAGCTGATCGCGATGTTCCTTCGGGCGGATTCGACGTAGACGATCAGCGCAATGAGCGCGATCAGAACCACCGCCAAAAAGATGACGCCGAGGGTCTGAACCGGATCGCCCGCGCCGATACGGTCCTTGATCTGGACCAGACCGCGGGGCAGGCCGATTACGATACCCGCGAAAATCAAGAGCGAGATTCCGTTTCCGACTCCGCGTTCGGTGATCTGCTCGCCGAGCCACATCACAAAAACCGTCCCCGTCGTGAGGGTAACCACAACCATCATCGTCGCCCAACTCGTGTCGGCAATAATGCCGTTCCGGCTGAGCCACGTCGCGACAAAAAATGTCTGGACCGAGCACAAGGCGACTGTCAGGTAACGCGTCCACTGATTGATCTTCTGCCGTCCGACCTCGCCTTCCTCCTGAACCTTCTTGAGGGGCGGATAAAGAACGGTCATCAGCTGCAAAATGATCGAAGCGGTGATGTATGGCGTCACGCCGAGCGCGAAGACCGAAATCGTCCGGAAGTTTCCGCCCGAAAACAAATCCAAAACGCCGAGGAGCGTGCCGCTGACCTGTTGCCAAAGCTGGTCCAGTTTGTCCTTGTTGATACCGGGGGCCGCAACGTGCGAACCGAGCCGGTAAATGGCCAAAAGACCGAGCGTGAAGAGAATCCTCTTCCGGAGCTCGGGAATTTTGAACATATTCTGAACAGCGGCAAAAAACTTATCCATAAATCCCTCTTAAAATTCCGACCGGTCCTTACTCCGCGGCTTCGCCCTTGATGATCTCGGTAGCGCTCCCGCCGGCCTTCTCGATCTTGTCTTTGGCGGTCTTCGTGAAGCGATGCGCCGAGATCTTGATGGCCTTCGAGATCTCGCCGTTTCCGAGGATCACGAGGTCGTGCTTCGCCTTCTTGATCAATCCGCGGTCATGCAGAATTTCGGGCGTGACCTCGTCACCCGCGCTGAAATTTTCGTTGATCTTAGCAAGACTGATCTCAATCCACTGCTTTTTGAAGATGTTCGTGAAACCGCGCTTCGGCAAACGACGCTGCAAAGGCATCTGACCGCCTTCGAATCCGGCCTTGCTCGAGTAACCCGAACGCGACTTCTGTCCCTTGTGACCGCGGCCGGAAGTTTTTCCGAGCCCCGAACCGGGACCGCGACCGACGCGCTTCTTCTTATGGGTCGAACCCTCGGTCGGATGTAAATTATTCAGTGATAATGCCATATTGATGTCCTTCCTTCCGTACGCCGGCAAAACGTTTCACCGAAATGCCTTTTGTGCTTACCATTTTGGGTGGCAAAGCGGCAAAAGGCAAAGGGGATATCCGTTCCCGGCTTCGGACGAGATTCTATTCAACGATCCGCAGAATGTGCGGCACTTTCGCCACAACGCCCCGCATCGCCGAATTATCCGGCCGTTCGACGACCTGATTGAGCTTGGTGATTCCCAGGCTCCTCACGATTTCCTTCTGTTTCTTCGAATAGCCGATCGTACTTTTATAGTATTGGATCTTGATCGTTCCGCCGTCAGCCTTCTCTGTTTTCTTTCCCATAACGTTACAATTTTGGATCTTGGACCCGCGACTTCGGACTAGTTCTGGAATCCCAAATCACAAATCCCAATTCCCAAATTACAAAAGTTCTTCAACCTGTTTGCCGCGAAGCCTTGCAACTTCGAACGGGTCCTTCATCCGCAAGAGACCGTTAAAGGTCGCGCGAATGACATTGTGCGCATTCGTCGTACCGAGAATCTTGGTGCGAACATTATGGACGCCAAGCAACTGGAGGACGGCACGAACGGCACCGCCGGCGATAACGCCCGTACCCTCTTTGGCCGGCTTGAGCAAAACTCTGCCGGCTCCGTATTCGCCGATCATCTCGTGCGGCAGCGTGCCGTCAATGAGCGTGACCTTGATCAGATTCTTTTTTGCCGATTCGACGGCCTTCTTGATCGCATTCGGAACTTCCTTCGCTTTTCCGGTGCCGAAACCGACGTGTCCGGACTCATCTCCGACAACGACCAGCGCCGCAAACGACAGGTTTTTTCCGCCCTTCACAACCTTCGTCACGCGGTTGATCGAGATCAACTGATCCTTCAGGATCAAACCGCTGGGTGAAATTCTCTGATTATTCGTTTTCATTGTTTTCTTCCGCTGTAGCTTCCGTTTTGTTCAGGCCGGCTTCGCGCGTCGCGTCGATAAGGGCCTTGACGCGACCGTGATAAACGTAACCGCCGCGATCAAAAACGACCTCCGAAACTCCTGCCGCGATGCTCCGTTCGGCAATCACCGCTCCGACCTTCTTCGCCGCATCGACATTTCCGCCGGACTTCAACGCCATCGTTTTTTCCGTGGTCGATGCTGACGCCAGCGTCTTTCCGTTGTCGTCGTCGATCACCTGCGCGTAGATGTGATTCAAACTCCGGTACACGGCCAGGCGCGGACGATCGGCCGTTCCGCGAACTTTCTTGCGGATTCGGCTGTGGACACCGCGACGGATTTCTGCTCTGCTTTTCTGTGCCATAATTTTACCTTGAAATTGGACCTGCGAACCGCGCGCACGGCTGTCGAATACGGATGACCCGTTCGCCGATGCCGTCCAGCGGTCGCAAACCGCAAATTACTTCCCGGTCTTTCCGGGCTTCAACCGATAATACTTGTCCGCGTAACGGATCCCCTTGCCCTTGTACGCGTCGGGCTTTCTCAGACGGTTCAGTTCCGCGGCCACCTGACCGAGCAACTGCTTGTCGATTCCGCTCAGCGTGATCGTCGTCTGGTACTGATTGATCGATGTCTTCGTGTTGACGCGTTCCGCTTTCGCTTCGATACCGTCAGGCAGAACATATTCGACCGGATGGGAATAGCCGAGGGCAAAAACGATCTTCGTGCCCTGAACATCGGCCTTATAGCCGACGCCGACGACGTCCATCTGCTTTGAGAAGCCTTCCGTGACGCCGACGATCGCGTTGTTCGCGAGCGCGCGGGCCAGTCCGTGGAACGCCCGTTCGTCATTGCTGCGGCGTTCCGCGACGAGCGTGCCGTCTTCCTGTTTGAAGCTGACGCCGTTCGGGACCGGAGACCTCAGTGTGCCTTTCGGGCCTTTTACTTCCAACTCTGTATCGCTGACCGACACGGTTACTCCGGCCGGGATCGCAATCGGTTTCTTTCCTACTCGAGACATAATGTTATTTCCGAATTTGGATTTTGGATTTTGGATTTGACGCAAGTCAATCATTCCGAAATCAAAAATCCTAATTTCCTCAATAAACCTGTGCCAGAATCTCACCGCCGACGTTTTCATGGCGGGCTTTTTTGCCACTCATCAGCCCGCGCGAAGTCGAAACGATATTGATACCGTATCCGCCGAGGACCCTCGGGATCTCGCCGGCGCCGACGTAAACGCGACGTCCGGGCCGCGAAACGCGGGAAAGGTGCGTGATCGACGAAACTCCTTTGGCGTCGTATCGCAGGCAGATCCGGATCATCGTTTTGATACCTTCTCCCTTGAGCACAAAGTTGTTGATGTAACCTTCTTCTTTAAGGATACGCGCAACTTCCAGTTTCAACTTCGAACCCGGAACATCCACACGGCTGTGCTTCGCAGCGATCGCGTTGCGGACTCGTGTGAGCATATCGGCTATTGGATCTGTCATTCTTCTTACTCCATCAACTCGATTCCGACCTTTGTTCGCTGATTCGGGAGCTTTTCCGTCATCCCGGGGCGAATCTAAAATCGCGAATCTAAAATCTAGAATCGTATTACCAGCTCGACTTGACGACTCCCGGAATCTGTCCTTCGAGCGCTAACTCACGCAACGCAACGCGGGAGATGCCGAACTTGCGCAGATATCCGCGCGGACGTCCCGTCTGCGAGCAACGGTTTCGAACCCGAATCGGACTGGCGTCGCGCGGGAACTTTTGCAACCTCATTACCGCGTCGTCAACCTGCTCGGGCGTGGACTTCGGATTATTGATGATCTTCTTCAGATCGGCCCGCCGTCCCGCGTAGCGCATCACTATCTTCTTGCGTTTGTTGTTCTTAACAACTTTACTGATCTTTGCCATAACAAATAAAATTTCAGACTCGGTGCCGGATTATTCATCCGACCTCCGGAACTACTGCTTAAAGGGCATTCCCAGCGCTTTCAAAAGCGAACGCGCCTGTTCGTCGGAATTTGCGGTGGTAACGATCGAGATATTCATCCCGCGCGTCTTGTCAACCTTGTTAAAATCGATTTCCGGGAAAATCAGCTGCTCACGAACACCGAGCGTATAATTCCCGCGACCGTCGAACGCTTTTCCGGAAATTCCGCGGAAGTCGCGAACGCGCGGCAGGGCCACCGAGATCAATCGGTCGAGGAACTCATACATCCGTTCCCCGCGAAGCGTGACCATCGCGCCGATGCTCATACCCTGACGCAGCTTGAATGCTGCGATCGATTTTTTGGCCTTCGTCACGACCGGCTTCTGCCCGGTTACGGATTTAAGTTCTTCGACCGCAATATCCAGAACCTTCGAATTCGCGATCGCCTCGCCGACGCCCATATTGACGATGATCTTTTCGACCTTCGGAATCGCCATCGGATTCTCGATACCGAATTCCTTTGCGAGCGCCGGAGCGATTTCGTTCTTGTATTTATCTCTTAGTCTAGCCATTACTTTTTCCATTTTGGATTTTAGATTTCGGATTTTGGCCTAAGCCGAAGTGCCAAAATCTAAATTCCCAATTCCCATTATTGATCTTCGTCAGCGGATTTCCGCGTGGTGCGCGTAAACGGCGGATCGGCGACGACCTTGCCGCTCTTCGCGACACGCACTTTCTTGCCGTCGACGGTTTCAAACTTGACGCGTGTCGGCTTCCCTGTTTCGGGGTCGATCAACGCGACGTTCGAAACGTCGACCCAAGCTTCCTGCTCAATGATCCCGCCTTCGATTCCCATCTGCGGAACGGCCTTACGGTGACGTTTGACGATCATTCCGCTCTCGACCTTAATCTTTCCGTTGCGCGGATCGACCGCGATGACTTTGCCGCGGAGCGGCTGACGCAGACCGTCGGCGTCAAAGCGGTTATATTCCTTGCCGGCAATGAAAACCACCTGGTCTCCGCGTTTGATCCGGCTTCTGATTGTTCCTTTCTTTACCGTTTTCATTTTCCTAGATAACCTCCGGCGCAAGCGAAACGATCTTCATAAAATTCTTTTCGCGGAGTTCACGCGCAACCGGTCCGAATACACGGGTTCCGATCGGCGTCCCGTCATCCTTGATCAAAACCGCCGCATTCTCGTCGAACCGAATGTAGGTCCCGTCCTTACGGCGGACTTCCTTGCGGGTTCTGACAATGACCGCGTTGTAAACCTTGCCCTTTTTGACCGTTCCGTCCGGAGAAGCTTCCTTGACCGTGACCTTGATCTTGTCACCAAGACGCGCGATCTTGCCCGTCGACCCGCCGATCGGCATGATCATCACCACGCGTTTGGCACCCGAATTGTCTGCGACCGCCAAAGAGGTCTGCATTTGAATCATAATTAACCTCGTTAATCGTCGGTTGTTAATTGTCCGCGCCTACGGCAATGCGATTAACAACTAACCGTGAACCTTATTTCTCTGCTTTCTGAATAATCTCTACGACGCGCCAACGCTTTCTCGCCGACAACGGGCGCGTTTCAATGATCCGAACCTTATCGCCGATGGCCGATCCGAGCTCGTCGTGGGCCATAAAGTTCTTGCGGCGCTTCACGTACTTGCGATAGATCGGGTGTTTGATAAGCCGGTCGACGCGGACGACTACAGTTTTCGTCATCTTGTCCGAAGCGACCACCCCGACCCGTTCGGCACGCTTGCTCTTCTTTTCCACGGCGACGGTCTCGACAATAACCGCTGCCGGCTTGGCTTTCGCCTTTGCCACTGTCTTCTTAGGTGCTTCGACGGCCTCGGGCGCTGCGGCTTCTGCTTCAACAGCCTCGGGCGCTGCGGCTTCCGCTTCAACAACCTCGGGCGCTGCGGCTTCCGCTTCGACAGCCTCGGGCGCCGCGGCTTCCGCTTCAACAGCCTCGGGCGCTGCGGCTTCCGCTTCGACAGTTTCCGGCGCGGCCTCAACCGTTTCCGGCGCTTCCGTCGCTTCAGCTTCCGCTTCCGCGGCCTCGGTCGCCACTAATTCTTCATTTTCTTCTTTCTTCTTTCTCGGCATCTTATTATTTCAACCTTCTACGCCTGAGCCTCTTGAGCCTCGCGCTCTTTCTGGCGGATCAGAGTGTAAACACGCGCCAGCGTCTTTTTCTCGCGGCGGATGTCATTGACCGTCTCGCCGACTCCTAAACTTTTCCGAAACTTCAAACGAAACAGGGATTCCTTGAGGGCATCCGCCTGGTCGCGAAGTTCAACGAGATTCATATCCCGGAGTTGTTCCAATTGTTCGGTACGCTTCATTTCTTAAACAATGCCTCCTTCCAGGTCGGCGCGGGTCACGAACTTCGTCTTGATCGGAAGCTTCTGGGCCGCAAGCCGCATCGCTTCGCGCGCGAGTTCCTCGCTGACGCCCTGGATCTCGTAAAGTATTCTTCCCGGTCTGACGACCGCGACCCAATGATCCGGAGCGCCCTTACCGCTGCCCATACGAGTTTCCGCCGGCTTCTTCGTGATCGGCTTGTCCGGGAACATACGGATCCAAACTTTACCGCCGCGCTTGATGTGGCGGGTCATCGCGATACGGGCCGCTTCGATCTGGCGATCCGTGATCCAGCCTGCTTCCAGAGTTTTGAGTCCAAAGTCACCAAAGTTCATCTTGTCGCCGCGCGTGGCTTTCCCGCGCATGCGGCCTTTCATGACCCTACGGTGCTTGACTTTCTTCGGCATTAACATAGTAAAAAACCTCGTTAGTGGTTAACCGTCAATTGTTTTATTGAATCGTCCAGGATTCATCGAGCAACAATTAACCATTTACAATTAACAATTATCTCCTGTCGTCGCGATCACGGCGGCGCGGCGGTCGGCGGTCGCCTCGTCCGCCACCCTGGACCTTCGGCTCATTGATCGGGTCGGTGGTCGTTCCGCGCGCCATCGAGGCGTTCGGATCGAGAATCTCACCGCGGTAGATCCAGACTTTGACGCCGATGATTCCGAACGTCGTCAGCGCTTCAGCGAACCCATAATCGATGTCCGCGCGCAATGTATGAAGCGGCAAGCGGCCTTCAAGACTCCATTCGGTTCTCGCGATTTCGGCCCCGTTCAAGCGGCCGGCGCACATCACCTTGATGCCATGCGCTCCGAAACGCTGCGACTCTTCGATCGTCTTCTTCATAGCCCGACGAAATGCAATTCGTTTTTCAAGCTGCTGGGCGATCTTCTCCGCCTGAAGCTGCGCATTGAGCTCGGGCTTCTGTATTTCCTGGATCGAAACGATCACCTCGCGTCCCGTCTTGCGGGAGAGATCCTCGCGGAGTTTCTCGATCTCTGCTCCCTTGCGGCCGATGATGATGCCCGGCCGGGAGGTGTAAATGATGATCTTCAGGCGATTGGCCGCCCGCTCGACGTCGATGTGCGACACGCCGGCGCCGGCGAAGCGTTTTTTGAGATCGCGCTTAAGCTGCAGGTCTTCAGCAAGATATTCCGCGAATTCCTTCTTTGCATACCAGTGCGAGTGCCAATCCTTGTTGTATCCGACCCGGAAGCCGTATGGATGAACTTTTTGTCCCATAATAATTCTCTTTACGCGTTGTCAGTCTCCGTTTTCGCCGCGTCGACCACTTCGACCGGGGCTTCGGTTGCGGCCGGCGTATCCTCGGCCGGTTCGGCTTCGGCCTTGGCCTTCTTTGTAGTCTTCGGTTCTTTAGCGTCGTCCTTCTTCGCGGAGGTCTTCGCTTTCGCCTTCGGCGCGGCCGCCTTTGTCTCAGGCGATGCGGGGGCGGCTTTTTCCTTCTTTACCTCTTTGACCACTTCCTCGCTCGAGACGTGGATCGTGATGTGACAGTAATGACGCTGTTCACGATACGCGCGTCCCTGTGGAGCAGGGCGCATGCGGCGCCGATTCTTGGTCGGGCCCATATCGACGAAGCAGCTCTTCACCCAAAGATCATCGGGATCGATGGCGATATTCTGCTGTTCGGCGATATTCGTCGCGTTCGCGATCGCCGAGTTAAGGCACTTCGCGATCGGCTGCGCTGCGCGCTTGTCGGTAAACTTCAGGATGGCGAGAGCCTGCGAGACGTTTCGTCCGCGGATCAGGTCGATCACCAAGCGCGCTTTGCGCGGCGATCCCTTCAGATATTTTGTCTTTGCAATTGCTTCCATATCTCAATTTTGGATTTTCGATCTTCGATCCTGGACTTCGGGTAATCCAAAATCCAAAATCCGAAATCTAAAATCGGTCCTACCTTCTTTTCGCCATCTTCTCAGCCTTCGTTCCCGGGTGGCCCTTGTAGGTCCGTGTCGGGGAAAATTCGCCGAGTTTGTGTCCGACCATATTCTCAGTAACGTAAACCGGAATGTGGCGTTTGCCGTTGTGGACGCCGAATGTCAATCCGACCATATCGGGCGTGATCGTGGAACGGCGCGACCAGGTCTTGATGGCCTGCGGCTTGTTGCCGCCCTCGCTGATCCTTCTCAAAACTTTCTGGACGCTTAAGTCAATAAACGGCCCTTTTTTTACTGAACGTGGCATAATTCGATTTTGGATTGGGGATTCCGGAATTCGGATTCTTCGTTTCCGCCAATCCCCTCTAACACTCTTCGGGCCGGTCGGTGTCCGGTACATTCCGAAATCACCGATCCCAAATCCGAAATCCGTTACTTCTTCCTACGGTCGCGAACGATCATATTCTGCGTTCGTTTGTTCTTGCGCGTTTTGTATCCGCGTGTCGGCTGCCCCCACGGTGTTACCGGATGGCGTCCGCCTGACGTTTTGCCTTCGCCGCCGCCGTGCGGGTGATCCACCGGATTCATCGCGACTCCGCGAACCTTGGGTCGACGTCCCATCCAGCGCGTGCGGCCCGCCTTTCCGAGACTCACATTCTCGTGCTCGACATTCCCAACCTGTCCGACGGTTGCCGTGCAAACCACGGGAACGCGGCGAACCTCGCCTGACGGCATACGGATCTGGGCAAAATCGCCTTCCTTCGCGACAAGCTGCGCGAATCCGCCGGCGGCTCGGACGAGTTGTCCGCCTTTTCCGGGTCGGAGTTCAATGTTGTGCAACTCCGTTCCGAGCGGAATGTTCTTGATCGGAAGCGAATTTCCCGGAAGAATATCGGCCTCCGCGCCGCTCAGGATCATGGCGCCGACCTTGAGACCAACGGGCGCGATGATATACCGCTTTTCGCCGTCGAGATACGTGATCAATGCGATGTGGGCCGAACGGTTCGGATCGTACTCGATCTGCGTCACCTTTCCCGGAATGCCGGTTTTGTTGCGCTTGAAGTCGATAATACGGTAGAAACGCTTATGGCCTCCGCCGCGGCGGCGGACCGTGATCCGGCCGTCATTGTTGCGGCCTGAAATTCTCGTCTTTGACTCGAGCAAAGATTTCTCGGGTTTTGCATTCGGAGTCAAGTCATCCCGCGTCAAATACGTCTGGTAACGTCGTGCGGGCGATGTCGGTTTTAGTTTCTTGATACCCATAACTCTATTTTGGATTTCGGATTTCGGATTTCGGATTGCGGATTCGGCATTGACATCGTCAACCCGCTACCCATTCACACCCAAACAACCTGTCTTTCAGGGACTGCGCTAAATCCGCAATCGCAAATCACAATTCCGAAATTAAATTGCTTCGGCGTAATCGACCATCGGTTCGCCCTTCTTGAGCGTTACGTAAGCCTTCTTCCAACTTGCCCGGCGTCCTTCATACCGCCCGCGCTTCTTCATCTTGCCTTCGTATTGCACGGTTCTGATCTTCGCGACCTTGACGCCGAAGATCTCCTCGACCGCATTGCGAATGTCGTCCTTTCCGGCTTTGGTGTTGACGCGGAAGGTCAGGACCTGGGCGTCGCCTTCGGTGCTGGTCGATTCCTTCAGAAGCACTGACTTTTCAGTAACTACCGGCGACTTCAAAACTTCCCAAACATTCATCTTATTCATTTTCAGTCGCCTCCTCGGTCACCGGCGCTTCCGGCGCGGCCTCTTCTTTCTTCGCCTTCGGCTTGGCTGCCTTTTTCGGTTTCGCGGCGACTTCTTCGACTACCGCGACTTCAGCCGCAACCTCGATGGTCGCACTCTTTCTGCCCTCGCGTTTCGGATCCAGAAGGTCATTCAGTTCCTCGACCGCGGCCTTGGAAAGGACCAGTTTCTCGTGGTAGATGATGTCGTAAACGTTGAGTCCGAACGCGTTCGTAACCTTGGTCTTCTGAACGTTGCGCGCCGAAAGGATCAGATTGGCGTTGTCGAGCGAATCAATGATCAGCGTCTTGACGGCCTTCTTAACGTCCGTCAGTCCCAGGGTTTTCATTGCTCCCAGAAAATCCTTTGTCCGCACCTCTTTGAACGCGATCTCGTCAACGACGATGATGTTGCCTTCGCGAAGCCGTTCGGACAATGCCGACCGCAGCGCGCCGCGGCGCATTTTCTTCGGAAGATTGTACGACCAATCTCGCGGCTGCGGACCGTGTACGTTACCGCCGCCCTTCCACAAGGGCGAACGAAGCGAGGCGATGCGCGCGCGTCCGGTTCCCTTCTGTTTCCAGAGCTTGCGGCCCGAACCCGACACGTTTCCGCGGGTCTTGGTCGCCGAGGTTCCCTGGCGGGCATTCGCAAGATAATTCTTGACTGCCGCATGGATGAGGCCTTCGTTTAGATCGGCGCCAAACACCGCATCCGAAAGCGTTACCTCTCCAACTTCTTTGTTCTTCAAATTGCGAACCTTTACGGTAGGCATAATTTACTCCATTTTCAGTTTCGGAATTCCCGGAAGATCAATCGGCTGCGATCGCGGCCGCTCCCAAATTTTCCGCACTCTCTGAACCAATCTATGATTTCTTCACAACAACCAAACTTCCGTTCGCGCCCGGAACGGCGCCGCGAACCATAATCAGGTTGTTCTCGGCGTCTACCCTCGCGACCGTCAATCCCCTGACCGTGACGCGGGCGTCTCCCATATGACCGGAAGACTTCGTCCCTTTGATCACACGCGACGGATACGCCGACTGACCGATCGAACCCGGAGCGCGCACCGACATCGAACCGTGCGATTCGGGACCGCGATGAAACTTGTGACGTTTGATCGTACCTGCGAAGCCGCGCCCCTTGGACTTTCCGACAACTTCGATCTTGTCGCCATCGGAGAACAAATCAGCCTTGATCTGGTCGCCGACATTGACGTCGGCCTCTCCGTCGAGACGGATCTCGCGCAGCACGCGGGTCGGCGGCAGACCGTTTCCGGTCTTTTCGAAGTGTCCGCGCAGCGGCTTCGTGACGTTCTTCAGTTTGATCGGCTTGTCCTCGACCAGTCCGAGTTGAACCGCATTGTAGCCGTCGCGTCCCGAGGCACTCTTCGTCTGGACAACAACACAGGGTCCCGCTTTGATGACGGTGACCGGCGTAACCGTTCCGTCTTCGGCAAAGATCTGCGTCATCCCAATTTTTCTTCCGATGATTCCACTAATCATATTTTCGATTTTGGATTTTGGATTTTGGATTTTGGAATCCGAACTCGGCCACGCGACCGACGGGAACTCCAACCTCTACAACCGAAAATCGCCTTAATTCTTTCCAAAAGCCTTGATCTCGACGTCGACGCCGGCCGGGAGATCCAATTTCATCAGCGCGTCAACTGTTTCAGCCGTCGGATCCAGAATATCCATCAAGCGCTTGTGCGTTCTGATCTCAAACTGTTCGCGCGACTTCTTGTCGACGTGCGGCGAACGCAGAACCGTCCATTTGTTCTTGATCGTCGGAAGCGGGATCGGACCGGCAACGCGAGCGCCCGTGCGCTTCGCAGTTTCGACGATCTCGAGCGTTGACTGATCAAGGACCCGGTGGTCGTACGCCTTCAACTTGATGCGGATTTTTTCGTTTAACATAAAATTCAGTGGTCAGTGGCCGGTGGTCCGCGGTCAGTTCTGACCACTGACCACTGCTTACTTCTATCTACTCAACAATATCGGAAACCGTACCGGCGCCGACCGTGCGGCCGCCTTCGCGGATAGCGAAACGGAGTCCCTTTTCCATCGCGATCGGGGCGATCAGTTCGATCTCCATCGCGATGTTGTCGCCCGGCATCACCATCTCGACT
>JBGSWK010000041.1:0-17147 GCA_041752475.1 Pyrinomonadaceae bacterium
TGGGCCATTATCGATTCGATGATCTGGCGGTCGGCGATTTCTACGTCGTGACGGTATCGAACCGGAAGTACACATTCCCCGACAACACGGTCTCGTTCACGCTGAATGACGCCGTGGACAACCTGGACTTCGTTTCGAACGCCCAGTAAGCGCTTCAAAAGGGCATCGCTTAGAAGCGGACTCGCCAAAACCGACGCGCCGCGTTCCCCTCCCGGGAGCGCGGCGCTTCCTTTTGCCACCGAACAATCCGTCCAATGTCGTCGTGCGACCGAAATTCGAATGGGCATGGACAGAGCATCTGCGGTAGGAACTTGATTGAATTCAAGCAAAAAAATGAAACTTCGTTTAGATTGGAAGTATATAAGAGCACGAAACATCTTTGCTTGGGTAGCGGGCTTACGGCCCGGATCGGTAAGAGGCGTGAATGCCTTAGGTTCTTGCTGCCGCCGAATGGTTTTGACGTCGGGGACGCGGCGAGACGGGTTGACCGTAATCCAGTTTTGACCAGTGGGATCAAGCGGGATGTTGAAATAATTGCAATCGCTCCAAGCTGTTCGTTCTGGATGCCGCAAGCATCGACTGAACTTCAGGCATTTTTGGAAATTTCAGATGTGGTCCGTCGGTCACGCCGCGGTCCTCGGAGGTCAAATGAACCGTTATACGTTTTTATCAATCTTGAAGCCGGCGCTGTTGGCCGCCTTTTTCGCGGCCACGCTGTTTGTAGCGGCCGGCAAATCATTCGCGGGCCCGTCCGAGTTCACGTTGACCAGCCAATACGGGCTCGGTCCGTCGATCACGACCGCGCGCTACACCGGAAGCATTGTCGTCACGGGAGACGGCTTTGGTAAAGGCGAGTTGGTCGATCTTCTTGTGCAAGCAACCGATGCGGGGCCGAACACCGGAACGATAGTCTGGAAATCGCAGGCCTATGCCGACGGTTTCGGCCGTTTCGAAACGAGTTTTTCAACCGATGGCTTTGGTGCTGTCGGAGAGAGATTTGTTGTCAGAGCCAACGGCAATGAATCCGGCTCGCCTGCCGAATCGGGTTTTTCGATTGTGCTGGCCGCCGGTGTGAAAATGAATCAGTGTGAGAATGGCAAAGTTGGCGATCCGCCCGATCCGTGCAGCGGGACTCACTGGGTCACCGGAAACGTCAATCAGGCAAAGGCCCATTGGGTGGAGGGCCAATCACTGGTGTATAGAGCCGTGTTGGAAGGCTTCACCGTCGGCAACAGCTACAGCATCACCATCGGCTATGATACGTCGAAGGGCGGGAAACGCGCAATCGATTACCTGACCAGTTTTGACCGGACGGAAACGCTGGCTATGGGTAATAATCCTTGCTCCGGTGTCGCTGGATGCTCGCTCGGGACCTTCACGACCGCGCCGATCCCGGTCGATTCGGACGTACTCGCGGGTTTCGACCAGATTCCGGGGAACGGCGACGACGTCAGTCAAATACCGGGCGTGTTCACATTGTTCGACGGTACGATATCCGGCGTTTCGGGCTACACGCTTTCCGGGACCTATGCGGGCGACAGCTCACGAGCGATCACTGTCACGTTTACCGCGAACCAGGCCGATATGGTGCTGGCTTGGGGGGGACATATCGCTACCAGATCAGACTGGGGAACCAATAATTCGGCTATCTTCATCAACGGTTCGCCTTACCACACATATGCCGACGCGTGCGGTAATTTCAATTGCGGCAACCAGGATCTCCAGCTTGCAGCTGCCGCGGTCGCACCGGCGGCATCGATCAGGATCATTAAGGACGCGCAGCCCGACTCGGTGACGGACTTCAATTTTACTGCTTCCGGACAGGCCGCCTCGGCATTCATTCTCGATGACGACGCGCTTGCGGTAGACGGCGTTCCCGACAACGTTTATTCGAACACTCAGGTTTTCAATAATCTTGCACTGTTCGGGCCGACCAACAGTGTGACCATCACCGAAACACCGGCCGGGTTTTATGACCTGACCACAATCAACTGCACTTCCGTCGGCGGCACGAACAACAACATCATCAGTGTCCCAGGCGAGAATGTTCAGATCGTGCTCGAGCCGGGCGAAGAGGTGACCTGCACTTTCGTCAATACGGTGAACACGGCGGCATATACCTCGGTCGGCGGACGCGTTGCCGACGGATTTGGCCAAGGAGTGTCTCGTGCCAGACTGACGATCACAGACGTGAATACGGGAGAAACCCAAACCGCGGTGACCAATTCGCTGGGGTATTATCGGTTTGATGAACTTACCGTCGGTGAGTTCTACGTCGTAACCGTCAGCCACCGGAAGTTCACGTTCGTTGAAAACAACCACTCATTCGTTTTGAACGACGCCATCGAGAATCTTGATTTTACTTCGCTCGAGCGGTAACGGCTTAGTGTTGACCCCCCAACCGGAAGCCGGCCGGGACTTGTAATGAGTCCCGGCCGGCTTTTCGTTGTGTTGGCCAAGGCCAGTTCGTGTGCGGACGCCGAGCCTTCGGACGGTCCGAGCAGAAAGCCGTCAAATGTCGTAGTACATCGAAAACTCGAGCGGATGCGGACGCATTCTCAACGGCTGTATCTCGTTCTCCCGCTTGTATTTGATCCAACGTTCGATCATCGAGGTCGTGAACACGTCGCCCTTGAGCAGAAACTCGTGATCGTTCTCGAGCGCCTTCAGCGCATCGTCAAGACTTCCCGGCAGCGACGGAACGTTTGCCAACTCTTCGGGCGGCAGATCGTAGATGTCCTTGTCGAGCGGCTCGCCCGGATCGATCCGGTTTTGAACGCCGTCGAGACCCGCCATCAAAAGCGCCGCGAACGTAATGTACGGATTGCAGCTCGGATCGGGCGGACGAAACTCGAGACGCTTCGCTTTCGGGGACTGTGAGAACATCGGGATCCGAACCGCCGCCGACCGGTTCCGCGCCGAATATGCAAGGTTGACCGGCGCTTCGAAGCCAGGCACGAGACGCTTGTAACTGTTGGTTGTCGGCGCCGCAAACGCAACGATCGCCGGCGCGTGCTTGAGCAGGCCGCCGATGTAGTACTTTGCCATTTCCGACAGTCCGGCGTATTGGTCACCCGCGAACAGCGGCGAGCCGTCCTTCCAAAGCGACTGGTGACAGTGCATTCCCGAGCCGTTGTCGCCGTAAAGCGGTTTCGGCATAAAGGTCGCGGTCTTTCCGAGCGCGAAGGCCGTGTTCTTCACGACGTACTTGAAAAGCATCAGGTTATCGGCGGTGTGCAGAAGGTTCGAGAATCTGAAATCTATCTCGCACTGTCCGGCCGTCGCAACTTCGTGGTGGTGGCATTCAACGTGAATTCCGACTTCGCCGAGGATCGTCGAGATCGAGTTCCGGAGGTCAACCAGAGAGTCCATCGGCGCGACCGGAACGTAGCCTTCCTTCGGCCTGATGTGATAGCCGAAATTCGGCGACATTTCGCTTCCGTGACGGCCGGAGTTCCAATGCCCCTCTTCGGAGTTCACGGTAAAGCCCGCGGAATTCTGGTTGTTGTGGAAATGAGCTTCGTCAAAGACGAAAAATTCCGCTTCCGGCCCAAAATAGACCGTATCGGCAATGCCCGTAAATCGAAGATAGCTTTCTGCCCGTACTGCGACGGAACGCGGATCAAGCCCGTAGCCTTCCTTCGTTATCGGATCGACGACGTTTGCAATGAGACAGACGGTGGTCTCATCCGCAAACGGATCGACCCAGCAACGTGATGGGTCGGGTATCAGCAGCATATCGGATTCGTTGATCGCCGCCCACCCTCGCAGGCTCGACGCGTCGAATCCGAAGCCGTCCTCAAAAGTGTCTTCGGTCAGTTCGCTGATTGGATATGTCAGATGATGCCAGGACCCCGGCAGGTCCGTGAAACGCACGGATACGAAACGCGCACCTTGCTCGGCAGCGTAATTCAAAACATTTTTTGCGTTCATTTAGTCTCCTAAAAGTAAATGGTTAAAATAATCGGGGAAGATTGTCTTTTACCACGCAAAAATTGTCTTAATTTTACAATATCGATTCGAAAGGTCAACCCGGCGTCAAGGATTATAGACCTCGACCTTTTCGTTGGAGGCGTAGCCGACGGAACGTCCTTTTTCGTTGAGCAGATGCACTCGCTTGAAGCCTTTTTCACCGCCGATAGAGAGTACCTTGTTCAGGAGTTCCTCTTTCTTTTCGAGCGTCAGGTCGGTCCAGGAATTCAGCGTTACTCCGTAGAAGGTTTCCTCGTTGATTCGCGCCGATTGGAGATATTCCTTCAGGGACGAGTTCTCAAGATTCACCTTCTTGACCTTGGCAGACTGGGTCACGGAGAGTTCCTGGGCCTTCGACTCCGCCCAAAAATAAATGCCGCCGCAACCGAGGATGACGAATGCTGTAAACCCGAGCAGCCACTTATTGACGGCCCACCGACCCGTGTTTTTGGCCTTGGCGCGTTTGGGTTTCGGCTCGTCCGATGCATTGACGCGGACCTCGACAAGTTCGCTGTCCCTGCTTTGAACCGCTCTTTCCTGAAGCAGTTCAACCAGATAGAAACTCTTACCCGTCGAGTCCGAGATCGCCTGATCATGCAAAAAGCCGTATTTTTCCTCGAGCGCCGCCGCGTTCGTGCCGTGGCGCTCCTTCGTGATCAGATCAACATAGCGATTGCCTATTCGGATATTCGCCTCGATCGAAGCGACCGCCAATAGCGGAGCGAAAAAGTTTTCCTGGCAGCCTTCTTTGAACAGGCGAAGCCGGTTGAAAAAGTCACTCCCGATCATCTCATCGAACGTCGCCGTTGCTTCGGCTTCCGAGATAAAATCCTGGAATTTCAGAACCGCGATCAGCAAATCCGAATCGTCGTCGGCCGCCGTATAAACCTGTATGCTCGACCAATCGGCGTAAAGATCCTTGACCTGGGCGATCAGTTCGTCCCTCGGAAAGAGGAGTTCCCGCTTTTGGTCGTCGGCTTCGGAACTGAACAGCCGCGTCACAATCAGGTCAAATTTGTTCCGAACCTGTTCCGAGAACGGCGAGTTACGATAGAACCGCCCCATCGCGATCAGCGCCTGCGGACTGAGGGCCGGTTTCGTCGTCTCACAGTAGCGGCGCAAATGGGCGACCGAAACATGGCGGTCACGGTGTGAAAGCGACGAGTACCAGCTTTCGGTTTCCTGCATCAACTGAAATTCCGCGCGCGCGTGCTCCGGCGAGCGCGTGTCGCCGGTAACCTGCATAAAGTCGTGAAGCGCTTTCTTCACCGGAATATCATCGAATTGCTTCGGTGCCAGTTTCATTTGTTCGCGCTCCACCCCGGAGAGGACGTAATCGACCATCTGAAGTCCGGTGACCTCGTCGATCGCCCGCTTCTTAAAGTACTCCTTGTGGTTGACGATAACTCGCTTGTCCGCGCTTCCAAAACTCGACCGCGGATTTGCCGCGAACGACGTGCGGCCAGCGGGCGGCGCAAGATTCGCCGGCATTTGCATCGCCGGCGCAACCGGAGCCGGGACCGGGATTTCGGGCATCAACACCTCGGCCGGCGGAGTCTGGAAAACGGGCATCGACGCCTCAAAGGCCGGTTCCTCAGAAACGGTCCCCGGGTCGAATCCCGGAGCCTGGATCTGCGTTTCGAACAATGCCCGCTCCAGAAGATCGGGGACCGAAGAAGAATAATCCGAAGAACCGCTTCCGGGCGTTTCAGATTGTAGAGGGTCAGTAGCAACCGACGCCGAATTCAATTCCCGACCGGCGGGTAGATCCGAGACGTCATCGGTGCCTTCAATGCCTGCAGCGCCGACGGTCTTTTCGGCGACCGACCGCAGGAACGGCATCGATCCGCGCTCGCCCGCTGATAACGGTTGGAAGGCATTTTCGCGCGAAGAGGTATCGATCACGGTCTCTTCCAACAGATTTTCTTCTTTGAGTTCTTCGATCAGGTCTTCAAAAACATTCATTGTTCTATTTGTTCCGGCGTGAATTTAGAGGACGGGAGGAAACGGACCGTTAGAATGTTACCGCTTTTTGCGTTCGAATGAAAGAAGTTTTTCGAGATCGGAATCAGGGACTGACCTGCACAATCTCACCGGTTTGATTTAGCCGATAAGTGATCGGCGCCAAGCCGACACCGTTGTAGCCCGAGGCGATGATGACGTACTCGTTCTTAAGCTCGTCGTCGGTCGGCGAAACGGGACTCATCTCGATGTAGAATTTGCCCTTTGCAAGTGCGTCGCCGTCAGCCACACCGAGCGAGCCGCCGTGTAGCGCATTTAACTCGCTGAGCCGCGCGAACCGGCCGTTTTGGGAATAGAAACTAACCTGGCTGCTGCTCATTGAGCGAAGGTTCGCGAACATTGTTCCGTTGTCGGCCGAACGCATCCCTTTCTGAAAATTCGGGATGCCGATCGCCGAAACGATTCCGATGATCGTTACGACGAGTAGTAACTCGATTATTGAGAAGCCGCTTTCCGTTCGTTTTTTCATTGGACCACCTCTAGAATTGAATAGAATGTGACGGTTTTTGTCACACTCGTTTGACAAGTTCCGACAACCCAGCTTGTTTATTCCGACGACAACATCCGCAAACAACGGATAATCATCGATTTCGGGCGTCAAAACCCGCTCTCAGTCGAATCGGGGTGCAATGCCCGTGCCAAACCGTCACGCCCTTTCGGCCAAAGGCAATTTCGACGAAAAAATAGTTGTTGTTATGGATTTTGATTTTTGGTAGATTTTCTATAAGTTATTAGTTTTTGTGTTATTGTCCGGATAGTCCCCGGGATCCTTATTTTTGGAGTAAATTATTTGAGCGCTATCATTGATCAGAACGTCGAATCGTATGGAATCGACAATTGGGGAGCGGGATATTTCGGCGTCAACAAGAAAGGAAATTTGACCGTCAGGCCTTTTGAGAACGACATCCTCGTAGCCGATGTGCGCGAGATCATTCAGGACCTGAAGAAACGCGGAATTAACCCGCCCGTTTTGCTGCGTTTCCCGCAGCTTCTGGTTGGACAGATCCGGAAATTGCAGACCGCGTTCCGAAAATCCATAAAGGAATTCGAATACAACGGCCGGCATCTTTGCGTCTTCCCGATGAAGGTCAATCAGAATCGCGCGGTCGTTGAAGAGTACCTCCGCGAGGCTTCGCGCTACGACTTCGGATTGGAGGCCGGTTCGAAAGCGGAACTTTACGGAGCCCTCTCGATGGAGCAGTCCGAGGCGAGCTTGCTGGTCCTGAACGGGTTCAAGGACAAAGGCTTCGTCCGGCTTGCGTTTACCGGCGCCCAGGCCGGAAAGAACGTCGTCATCGTCATTGAGAAACTAAGCGAACTGGATCATACGCTGCGGTTTACGGAGGAGATTCTCGCCGAAAATCCGAAGGCTAAACTCCCGATGATCGGTGTCCGCGTCAAGCTTTACTCAAAGGGGTCCGGCAAATGGGAGAAGTCCGGCGGCGAAGCGGCCAAGTTCGGACTGACGACGACCGAGATACTCGAGGTTATCCGAAGGCTTCAGGACGCAGGCCGGACGGATATGCTGAAACTGCTTCATTTTCATATCGGCTCGCAGTTGACCGACATCAAGCGGATCAAGAACGCTATGAAAGAAGCCGCCCGGACCTACTCGAAGATCCGGCAGATGAACATCCCGATCCAATACCTCGACGTCGGCGGCGGTATGGCGGTTGATTACGACGGATCGAGGACATCATTCGAATCGTCCGCCAACTACAACGCGCGCGAATTTGCCAACGACGTGATCTATGTCATCAAGACGGTCTGCGATGACGAGAATGTCCCGCATCCGGATATAATCCAGGAATCGGGACGTTATCTTTCGGCCTATCACGCCGTTCTCATCACCAATGTTCTGGACGAGATCGAGACGGTCGTCGAAGACATAACGCCGATGAAGATCGACGAGGACGACCCGCAGGTAGTGAAGGAACTTTACGACCTTCGGGAATCGATCAATGCCAAAAATTACCGCGAATACTATCACGACGCGCTCGAACATCGGGAAGAACTGTTTCAGATGTTCAACCTCGGCTTGATTTCTTTGGAGGATCGTGGTAAAGGCGAGGTACTTTTCTGGGACGTCTGCGAGGGCGCAGATGGTTACGCGCAACAGAAAAAGTATGTTTCGGAGGAGTTCGACGAGCTTCGCAAACTGCTGTCTACAAAGTACTTGGCTAATTTTTCAGTGTTCCGGTCGATGCCTGACAACTGGGCGCTCGAACAGCTTTTCCCGATCGTGCCGATTCATCGACTCAACAAGAAACCGAATGAATTTGCCACCCTTTGCGACATAACCTGCGATTCGGACGGCATCGTCGATAAATTTGTCGATTTGCACGATATCAAACCTGTTCTAGAATTACACAAGCTCGACAACGACGAACCATATTATCTGGCGATGCTTCTCGTCGGCGCGTATCAGGAAGTGATGGGCAACAATCACAACCTTTTCGGAGTCCCGCACGAAGCCCACATTCACATCGGTGAGGACGGACACATCATCAAGAAGGTAATTCAGGGTGAGACTCTCGGCGATGCGCTTGAGACCGTCCGGTATGACGCGACGCAAATGCACGAGCAGTTCAGGCGGATCGTGCAGCGGCGGATCAAGGACGGAGCTCTGACCGAAAAGGTCGGTCAGGAGCTAATTGAGTATTACGAGGGGCAGATAGATTCGTACACATATCTGACCCCGAACGGCTCGTAGGCCGGCGTTTTTAGAATATTTTTCGACACTTTTATTGGAGAACTTATGGTAGCTCAAAAAAAATCAAAATCTTCGAAGTTTCTGACGGTGCCGACGCGTCCGATCCCGGTCGATCGGGATCGATCGGTAGCGGGACTTCTTGAGAAGATGGAAGGTGCCGGTTTCGGCGCCAAACAACTTGCGGAAGCGCATCGCATCTGGCTCGACATGCTCGACGATAACTCGACGATCTATCTTTGCGGATCCGGAAATCTGATTCCGGCCGGGATGCGCCGATTGCTCGCCTACGTGATCAAGAACCGTTTCGTCGATGTTCTGATCATGTCCGGGACGGTGCTTTTCCACGACATCCACGAAACGCTCGGACGCAATCACTTTCAGGGTCACGCATCGATGTCCGATGAGGAACTCGAGGCGTCGGACGTATTGCGTGTCGGCGATACGCTTGCCAACTCCGAGGAGTATCACGAGGCGGACGAATGGATCGGGAGCGTCATCAACCAGCTCGAGCTTTCACGCCCGTACGCGGTTCGTGAGTTTTTGCATCTTCTCGGCCGCGAACTCGCCGAGATAGCGCACGAAGACGGCTTGCTGACGGCGGCGTTCAAGTCACGCGTGCCGGTTTTTTGCCCCGACATTCTTTCGAGTGAATTTTCGGTCGGGATAGCGCGCGCGCGCTTTGAAAAGAAGATCCAGTTTTCTTTCGATACGGCGCAGGATTCGCTTGAAATAATGCAGATCGCCAACCGGACGAGGAACTCCGGCGTGATCACGCTCGGCTCGACGCTCAGCCAAAAGATGCTCGACGTGACCGAGGTCTCTTCTTACATCACCCGAACCAACCCGCGCGGTCACAAATACGCCGTCAACATTACGACCGACGCCGTTCCGCTCGAGATTCGGACGCCGAGTTACGGTGGTTCCCACACGCAGGTATTCGGGCGCTTGTTGCGCGGAGCGACGACCGCGTTCGTGCCGGCCGACCCGTCGATCGCCCTGCCGATGCTGATCACGGCACTGTCGCAGACGGCAGCGAAATATATGAAAGGCCGCAAACGCCCGAGTTTTTCCTTTAGCGGAAGAGACCTCGGGGTAGACATACCCTAGCGATTGGGGATTTGTGATTCGTGATTTCGGAATGGGAATCGACGACAAGGGTTCGCGTTGCCGCCGACAATTCACAATCACCAATCCCGAATCCAAAATCAATATGAGTGAATCAGCTGATCTGCCGATGAATTTCGGCGGGATTGTCGAAGACGACTGTTCGAGTTTTGCAAAGGCCCGGGTGGTCGTTTTTCCCGTCTCCTATGAAGGCACCGTCTCGTACGGAACCGGTACCGGCGCAGGCGCGATGGCGATCGTCGATGCTTCGCGGAATATGGAGTTGTACGAGGAGGAGACCGACGCCGAGGTTTACCGGATCGGGATCCATACAACCGACGAGTTTCTGCCGCGCGATACGCCCGAAGAGATGATGGCGGCACTTTATTCGGCCTCGAAAGGACTGATCGAGTCCGGCAAGTTCCTGTGCATGCTCGGCGCCGAACATTCCGTCAGCGGACCTGTGATCAGGGCTCACGCCGAAAAGTTTCACGACCTCAGCGTTCTTCAGATCGATGCGCACGCCGATCTTCGCGATGCTTACGACGGCACCCCGCACTCGCACGCGTCGATCATGGCACGCGTCGTCAAGGATATGAAGATTCCGGCGGTTCAGGTCGGCATCAGATCGCTGTCCGGCGACGAAGCGCGGTCGATCGCCGACGGCCTTCCGACCAAGATCTACTGGGCGAGGGATATTGCGGGCCGGACCGACTGGATCGACGAAGCGATCGGCCATCTGACGGAAAACGTTTATCTGACCATCGACATCGACGGTCTTGATCCGAGCCTGGTGCCGACAACGGGAACGCCGGAACCGGGCGGACTCGGCTGGTACGAGACCTTGACGCTGATACGGAAGCTTGCCGAGCGAAAACGAATTGTCGGAATGGATCTCGTTGAGTTCTCCAAAACGGACAATTCGGATGCACCGGCCTTTCTGTGCGCGAAACTGGTATATAAATCGCTCGCGTACATCTTTCGCGACGAGACTCCCAAAATTATGGGCCAAGGTCAAAATCCGTGAACCCGGTCCTGAGCGATCTCGTAGTACGGGTGTAAGTTTTCCATTTCGTGGATATTTCCGGAGATTGAAGTAAATGAAATTGAGAAGTATTTTTCTAGTCATCGCAGTTGTCGCCCTCGCGGCGGCGACTGCCTGTCGAACGAACTTGTTCAGCGGCGATCCGACCAATTCAAATACCGCAAAGCAGGAAGTACCGCCGGCACCGGTAGTGGTCGACGGGATGCGCACGTCGTATGCCGATGTCGTCGAAAAGACGTCGCCGGCGGTTGTCCGCATCGCGACCGAGCGCAAGGCGCAGTCACAGATGCAGCAGAGCCCTTGGGACGACTTCTTCCGTGATATGGTTCCGCAGCGCCAGCAACCGCAGCCGCAGCAGAAAGAACGCGGGGCGGGATCCGGCGTCGTCGTCAAAGCCGACGGCACGATCCTGACGAACCATCACGTTATTGACGGCGCGGATAAGATCCTTGTTCAGATGGTCGACAATAAGACCTACGAGGCGAAGGTCGTCGGGTCGGACCCGCCGAGCGATCTTGCCGTCCTGAAGATCGAGGCTGAGAACCTGCCTTTTTTGACTCTCGGCGATTCGGACCGTGTTCGTGTCGGCGATATCGTCCTCGCGATCGGTAATCCGCTCGGCATCGGTCAGACGGTGACCGGCGGGATCATCTCCGCAAAAGGCCGCCAGACGGGCCTCAGCGACGGATCGTCGTTTCAGGACTTTCTTCAGACGGACGCGCCGATCAACCGCGGAAATTCAGGTGGCGCGCTGGTGAGTTTGAGCGGCGAACTTATCGGCATCAATTCGCAGATCCTTTCCGGCGGACAATCCGGCGGCAATATCGGCATCGGGTTCGCGATTCCCTCGAATATGGCGAAGAACGTCCTTGAGCAGATACTCAAAGACGGCAAAGTGCGCCGCGGATTGCTCGGGATCAACATCCAGAACCTGACCGACGATGTCGCGAAAAGCCTCGATCTCAACGATGTTAAAGGCGTCCTCGTGACGAATGTTAAAACCGGTTCGGCCGCCGAGAAGGCCGGCATCAAACGCGGCGATATAATCACCGCGATCAACGGTGAAAAGGTCGAGGACGGCAATTCGCTGCGAAACAGGGTCGCCGGAACGCTGCCGGGGTCCGACGTCAAGGTCAATTTCATTCGTGACGGCAAAGAACAGGAAGCGACGGCGGTGCTCGATGAGTTTTCGACCGAGGAGTCGAATAGCGACAAGCCGGACAAGCCGGGAGATTCCGACAAATCCAAACCGAGCGGCAAACTTGGGCTTGATTTGAAGCCGCTTTCGCCGGAGGACGCGAAACAACTTCAGATGCCGCCGGACGTGAAGGGCCTTCTGGTAGTAAATGTTGATCCGAATGGCGCTGCCGCAGAAGAAGGGATGGCTCGCGGCGACGTCGTTATGGAAGTTAATCGCCAGCCGGTCGAGACGCTCGATCAGATGCAGTCGGCGCTTGAAAGATCAGGCGACCGTCCGATCCTGTTGCTTGTCGCCCGACGAAACCAGGTCAGCTATTTGACGGTAAAGCCCAAGTAGAGGACGTTTTCCCCTGATCGCTTGAATGGCCCCGGACGTGAATCGTGCGTCCGGGGCCATTTATTTTTTGGGTTATCGAGAGACTTGTGATAAAAATTGACTTATGTTGACCAAACTATATTTCGGGACCCTCGCGATCGCCGCCGTGATCGTCGGGGCTTTGTGTTTCTACGCAAATTCCTGGCTCTCAAGCATCGGCGACCCGAGCGCGGCGTATGCGGCCTTCACATACTATTTGGGCCTGTCCTGGAACGCGCTCTGGATCACCACGGCGGTACTTCTCATTCTTTCGAATATCGTCTTCTGGCGGTCGCGCGGCGCTCTGACGATGTGGGCGACCTTTGCCTATTTCACGTTGTTCATCCTGCTGCGGTATTTTTGGCTCGAAAGCGCCGCGGCCGCGTTCCGCGGGGCAAAACTCGGCACCGAGGGCGGATTCAATCTCAGCATCTTTCTCGGAGTGATCCTGATCTTTCTCTTCGCCGTCATTGTCTTTTTCAATCAATACCTCGGCCTGCGTCTGTATGAGCGGATGTACCCGCCGGCCGAACCTGATATCGAGGCCGAGACGGTTCAGTAGAATTGAAAAGACCTTCGACGAATCGAAGGTCTTCAGAAAGATATCGGGATGGCGAGATTCGAACTCACGACCTTTCGCACCCCAAGCGAACGCGCTACCAGGCTGCGCTACATCCCGTTCTGGGGAAGTTCAAGATTAAGGAACGCAGTGCGGTTTGTCAAACCTAGTATTTGCGGAGAAAAGCGTTGGGCTCGGTCGGCTGTTTTCGTTTGAGCAATTCGCGGAGTTCAAGCAGTTGGGACGCAAGGTCCGTGATCGCCTGCCGCCTGTCAAAGCCGTTACCCGAAGGTTCGGCAGCGGTCATCTGCGGTGGGGCCGCCGGGACGGAAGTTTCGATTTCGCCGAGTTCGGCCAGTTCAAGATCCTCTTGGATCGGAAGCACTGGCTGCAACAACGGTTCACGCGCCGGGGCCGGATCACTCGAGACGATCTTCAGTTTGGTCGATTCCCTCAACTCCACCTGCAGTTTCTTTCGGGCCCCGGCGATCGTGTACTCGTCAACGTACAACAGTTCCTTGATCCGAAGCGCGATCTCGACATCGCGGCGGCGGTAGCTCCGCTGGCCCGACCGGTTCTTCTGCGGTGACAGCTGCGGAAACTCTGTTTCCCAGTATCGCAGGACGTGCGCCTGAACATCGACGATATCGCAGACTTCACCGATCTTGAAGAAAATTTTTTCCGGTATCGTCATTGCAGCTTGTCCCATCCAGACCTCGTATATGTTAAAGTTCTAACTAAATTTCGTCGCCGTTATTGTATGAATATAATGGCTTTGTGTCAATAACTTTCTATGTTGTCCGAATTTCGCTTCATCGAAAACCTAAAGAATCGCCATAACTTTTCGCGAATCGGGGACGACTGTGCGGTACTCCCGAAGAACGAGGTTCACGATCTGATAGTCACCGCCGATATGCTGGTCGAAGACATCGATTTCCAACTCGATTGGGCGGCACCGGAAGACATTGGACACAAATCGCTGGCGGTTTCCCTTTCGGATATTGCGGCGATGGGCGGGGCTCCCATTTGGTCCCTGATCTCGATCGCCGTCCCCGCATCGCTCTGGAACTCGGACTTCGTCGAAAGGTTCTACGACGGCTACGGCGCGCTTGCGGAACGTTTCGGAGTCGAGGTCGCCGGCGGCGACGTTTCGCGTTCGCCCGACCGGTTCGTCGTCGACTCAACCCTCGCCGGCGACGTTCCGCGCGGACGCGCCATCCTGCGTTCGGGCGCAAAAGCCGGCGACATTATCTATGTCAGCGGAAACCTCGGGGGAGCCGCGGCCGGGCTGCGCTCGCTTATTGCAAACAGCCGCATCGATGCGCTCGCCGAACGCCAGTTGCGACCGAGTCCGCGGATCGAACTCGGCCGAAAACTTCTCGAATCGGGAAGCGTATCGGCGATGATCGATATCAGTGACGGCCTGTCCGGCGACCTCGGCCATCTGTGTCGGGCGAGCGGCGTCGGCGCGTCGATCGATGCCGCTTCCCTGCCGGTCGATCCCGCGCTCGCGGCATATGCTTCCTCATCTGCACAAGCCCTCAATTTCGCGCTTCACGGCGGCGAGGATTTTGAACTCCTTTTCACCGCCCCCCCGACCACCGGCCTCGACCGTCAAATCGAGGGCATCTCTGCCGTTGGAACCGTCACGGCAAGTCCGGGTGTGATCGAACTGATCACGGATACGGGAACACACGAATTGATAGCCGAGTCGTTCAGGCATTTCTAAGACATTTATCCGGCAGCAATCAAACAAATCACACGTCCGCTATCCGAGGGGCATCTGCGTCGGCATCGATCGCCTTCGATCTGAAGGCCAAGAGCGGCTGGCATTGCGCCTTCGTGGCCTGAGGGGACTCTTCAAACAAGAAAGGCTTCCCGCAAAGGCGCAAAGCGTGGAACTTCGATCCAAACAACTCACGGCGGTGATTGGTTGGACGATAGCACCATGCGTAGCGTGGTGTGGTTCGTGATATCAGAACGGAGCGTGTGTAACACGCGTAACTATCGCTTGTGCAGAATGTTACGCGTGTTACACACGCTCCGTTGCGGCGTGCCGCCCACCACGTTTCGCTTCGCTTCACCTGGTGCTATTGACCTTCAGCGTGTTACACACGCTGAAGATCCGAATCTCGATCTCTAAAGAATGTAGGTCACTGACTTTTCGGAAAGCCTCTTGCTGTAGTATTGACGGTTCCTTATTGAATACAGACTTTGTACGCACTGACGTAGCTGCTCGCCGGAGTGAACGTCGCCATCCCCTCGAAGCAACTCAGGCCCGATGCGAAGCCGTCGAATGAAACGCCGTCGGCTCCGTCCGTGACATTGAAATGAAGCTGTTTCGGCGAGATGTTCTGATCCCAGTTGCCAAAGTATCCGGGATACGGCAAAGAGATCGAGCCGCCCGGTTCGAGCGTCATCGTGAACGACGCGATCGAACTCGGATAAAGCTCGCACTCGAAAAATGACGTCAGATTCGTACCGGTGCAGTGCGACACGAGAACGTTTGCCGAAGTGATCGGAAGATCCGGATAATTCACGACGGGCGCGTACGCTCCAATGTTGTTTCCCGGATTTGCCTCATTCGGCGATGTCGTCGTCACGCTGGCGACCAGTCCGAGCGGTTTCGTCGAAACCGGATATTCGAAGTTGAAGACGACCTGACGCGTCTGGTTTTTTCCGATATCGCCGAGCGAGCAAACGAGTTTGTTCGAAACGACCGAGCAGCCGTTCTGAAGCCCCGTAAGCTTGCCGAGAATATGACGCGTCGGACTTGTGTTGGTCAAGGGTAACTCGATCGTCATCGTAACCGAGGTCGCGGTCTTTGTCCCGATATTCTTCACCCGCGCCGTGTACTGGTACGGCGAGTTGACCGTTACCGTTGACGGGGCGATCCACGGCAGAACACTGAGGTTCGGCTGCGAGGCGGCGTTTGCGCCAAAAGCGAACGACGCGAGCATAATTGCGATTCCGATGGTCTTCATTGCTGTTTCTTTCAAGTTAGTAATTCTCCTTTGTTGAATTAAGGCATCCTGCCCTGTGTCGAGAGAACGCCGGCCTTGAAAACTTCTTGCAACCTTTTTCAAACAAACTGTAAAAAGCTTGTTATTCAATGGTTTAGAGATCCGCTGGTGCGAACTTATCAAACGCCCCCCGAGAAAATCGCGACCGCCGGGACTGTTTGACCGGACCCCGCGTTTTCAAAAATTTCATCGGTTTACGAGAAATTCATATACAAAAACGGGCAAGATTCGGTAATATAGTGCCAACAATTGCTGACTACACAAGATGTTGGGTCATATTTGGATTCGACTTCGAAACCGCTGGGATGTGAACAAAGGAGGTAATTCCATTGATAACGGGTAGAGTCTTGCTCTTGAACTTCTCATACGAACCGCTCGGCACCATCGGCGTCGCGAGGGCGATATGTATGTGGTTCTCCGGCAAATTGAGCGTCGAAGAAAACGACGGCAAGAATGTCCTTCATTCGCCATCGACCGTCATCCCGGTGCCGTCGGTGGTGCGCCTCCGCAACTATGTCCACGTCAAACGCCGTCGCCAGGAAACGACGATGAAACGGGCTCGCATCTACATACGCGACCGTTACCGCTGCCAGTATTGCAGCGAGCATAAGCATGCCAAAGACCTGACGCTCGACCATATCCTGCCGCGGGCCCAGGGCGGCGAAAGCACCCCGCACAATCTCGTCTCGGCGTGCGTCAAATGCAACCAGCGCAAGGGCAACCGGACGCCGGAACAGGCGCGCATGCCGCTTCTGACGTCCCAGAAACTGCTCCGGCTCGGGCTCGACCACGTTCTTTTGTGCCACTATGCCGAATCGCGTCCCGAATGGCGCAAGTACCTGTTTATGGACGAAGAGGCGGTGATAGAAGAACGAATGGCAGCTTAACGATTTCGGATTTTGGATTGGTGATTTTCGATTTTGGGTTGACTCGTCGATTCAGAATCCAAATCAATCCAAGGTTCCATATCGCCGCAGCAAATCGAAAATCCAAAATCGAAAATCCAAAATCGAAAACCACTAGCGTTGCGTTAAGCAACAATACTGTTCTTTGAAATTATTGTAAATAAGTAGCTTACGGCCATTTCTGAGTTAAACGATTTGAAATTGTTCGAGATTTGTCGGATTCCTTACTATCAGGGAGATCGATATGAA